>QBVH01000001.1 GCA_003284445.1 Prochlorococcus sp. AG-311-D23
CTAAGCTAATAGAAACAATTGAAAAGAATGAGCCAATACTTGAAGTAGCTGATGTTGTCCTTCAAGAACATGATCTTAAACTTGTTCGTTCAGCTATCACACTTACAGTCTCAGGCGAATTAGATGAGCCTGAACCAGAAGAAATAGAAGAAGAAGACATTGATGATGAGTCAGAAACCTACGAACTACTTGTCAATTTTAGAGTTGAAAATAATGAGTATGGTCTATACATTCCTCTTGATCCTTTCTTCATAGTCGGAAAGCTAGAGGATGGAGAAGTAAAGCTTGTTGAAGGTGAAGAGTTTGACAAGATACAATCAGGAATTGAAGCTGAACTTGAGGAAAGGGGATTATCAGACTAAACATTAAAGAATTACTTATTCCAAATTGGAAGGTAAACGAAACAATTTCTAAGATCTCGATAAATGATTTATCATCGAAAAATGTTAAAGCACTAATACTTGATGTAGATGGAACATTAATTAAGGGGAAAAAGCCGGTAATTTCTAGTGATATAAAAAATTGGATTGATAATTCAAAAAAATACTTTTACATTTACTTATTCAGTAATAATCCATCTAAAAACAGAATAAAGTTAATTGCTGATGAATTAGATTTAGAATTTACATATTCTGGTGGCAAACCCAGTAAAAACAAATTAAAGAAGATAATAGATAAAATTCCTTATTCACCAAATGAAGTAGCAATAATTGGAGATAGAGTTTTTACAGATATTCTTGTAGGCAATAGATTAGGTATGTATACAATATTGGTAGATTCGGTAGATCCTTATGGAGAAAGGATTGAAAATAATAATTTTCAATCCATAGAAAGATACTTAGCAAGAATTATAACTGGAGGCTTTTCATGACAACCTGGGTAATCAAGATTGGTACAAGCCTTTTAAGAGGAAGCAATACATACACAACTTTTGATATCATTAATGATTATTGTTCATACATATCAAAAGCTCAAAGAAATGGCGATAAAGTTATATTGGTATCTAGTGGTGCAGTAGGCCTTGGATGTCATAAAATGAGCTTTAAGACAAGACCTAAAGAAATAATTTCTCTTCAAGCTTCTGCCGCAATAGGTCAACTTCATTTAATGGCTTTATATGAAAAGGCTATGAGCAGTTTTGGATATAAAGTTGCACAGATATTATTAACTAGGTCAGAATTAGGCTCAAGAAACAGTTATAAATCTGCTTCGCAAACATTAAAAAGATTGATCGAATGGGATGTTATACCAATAGTAAATGAAAATGATATAACCTCAGATGAAGAATTAAAATATGGTGATAATGATACTTTATCTGCATTAGTTGCAACAGCTATATCTGCTGATCAACTAATATTGTTAACAGATATAGATCATCTCTACTCCTCTGATCCAAAAATCAACCACAATGCTAAGCCAATCAAAGATATTAATAATTCAAAAGAATTAACTAAATTAGAATTAGCAAATGTACAAACTTCTTGGGGCACTGGAGGTATAAAAACAAAATTAACTGCTGCAAAGATCGCAACTGAAAGCGGAATAAAAGTTCAATTAGCAGATGGAAGAGCTCCTGAAAGATTAGGTGATTTACTTGATGGAAAAAGAATAGGAACTATTTTCCACCCTCATCCAAACCCAATAGGGAATAGAAAAAGTTGGTTGGCACATGCAATTAAACCAGTAGGAGAAATAGAGTTAGATGATGGTGCTAGTGAAGCTATCAAAAACAAAGGTGCTTCACTATTATTAGTTGGCGTGAAAAAAGTTAGTGGAGAATTTATTGCTAATCAACCTGTAAAAGTTATTAACAATGAAGGAGAGGAAATTGCTAAAGGGATTTCCTCAATGAGCAGTGATGCTATAAAGATAGGAATCAATTCAAGATCCGCCACAACAGGTTCTCCCTTAGTTATTCACCGTGATGTTCTGGTTCTAACAAGTGAATAACTCAGACAACATAGTAATTTTCACTTTACAATCAAATCATGCAATTCAATGAAATTGTCGAAAGACTAAAGCAAGGTCAATCTGGTGTGGTTGACTTTAAGGTAACAAGCAATCCAGTTATTTTAACTGCAGCTTCTTTAGAAAAAGCAAAGAAAAATGACATAAGTTTTCTAGACAATAATAGTCCATTAAATCTTAGGAATCTCATCAAAACATCAAAAGCATCCGCTCTATTATTGCCAGCAAATGACAATTATATTGTTGAAATCGCAAAGAAGATATCGGTTGATTGGATACTACTTAAAGAGCCCAAAATCGCATTTGCAGAAACACTAGAGTTTCTCTATCCTTCTGTGATAGAAAAAGAAGGTGTACATAAAAGTGCTGTCATCGGGGAGAATGTAAAAATTGCTCATGGAGTTTCAATCGGAGCTAATGTTTATATTGGAGATAATACTGAAATCGGAGCTGGGACCACTGTTCATGCAGGAGCTGTTATCTATAAAAATGTAAGCATTGGTGCCAGAAATTTAGTTCACGCAAATAGTGTTATTCATTCTGGATCAAAACTTGGAGACGAATGTGTAATTAATGCGAATGCCGTCATTGGTGGTGAAGGATTTGGATTCGTGCCCACATCAATTGGATGGAAGAAAATGCCTCAAGTTGGGATAGTTATTTTAAAAAATAAAGTTGAAGTGGGCAGTGGATCTACCATTGATAGGCCTTCAGTAGGAGAGACAATAATTGGTGAAGATACAAAAATTGATAACCTAGTTCAAATTGGTCATGGAGTTACTACCGGCAAAGGGTGCGCTATAGCCGCTCAAGTTGGTATTGCTGGGGGCGCTCAGATTGGAAACGCAGTTATTCTTGCTGGACAAGTGGGCGTAAGCAATAAGATCAAAGTCGGAGATGGTGTGATAGCCAGTTCAAAAACGGGGATAGTAACAAATATTGAGGCAGGAACTGTTGTTAGCGGCTTCCCTGCTATTCCAAATAAACTATGGTTAAGGTGCTCTGCTAATTTCAAAAAACTACCTGAGATAGCAAAAGCTATCCGTCAATTAGATCGCAGAAACTCCAGGTAAGTTTTCCCCTTAATTAATAAGTACAAATGAAGTCTTACAAAATAACATTATTGCCAGGTGATGGAATTGGTCCAGAGATAACAAACGTCACACATAAAATCCTTGAACTCGTCTCAAGGAAATTTGGCTTTGAACTCAAATTTAAAGAAATGCCTTTTGGTGGATCAGCAATAGATTCCGATGGTATCCCTTTCCCAGATAGAACTTTTCAAGAATGTAAGAACTCTGATGCTGTTTTGTTAGCGGCCATAGGAGACCCAAAGTATGACGAACTACCTAGAGAGAAAAGGCCTGAGACAGGCTTACTCAATCTCAGATCTTCTTTGGATCTTTTCGCAAATATTAGACCGGTAAAAATAATCCCATCGTTAACCAAAGCAAGTAGCTTGAAAGAAGAGTTTGTTAAAGAAGTTGATTTAGTAGTAGTTAGAGAACTTACTAGCGGTATTTACTTTGGAGAACCAAAAGGAAGAATAAAAACAGAAAGCGGGGAAAGGGCATTCAACACGATGACATACACTTCCGAGGAAGTTAATCGAATAGCAGAAATTGCTTTTAAATTGGCCAAACAAAGAAATCAAAAAGTATGCTCAGTTGATAAAGCAAATGTTTTAGATGTAAGTCAATTATGGAGAGAGGAAACAATATTAGTTTCTAACAATTACAAAGACATAGAACTAACTCACCAATATGTAGATAATGCCGCAATGCAACTTGTTAGAAATCCAAGCCAATTTGATGTGATTCTTACAAGTAATTTGTTTGGAGATATTCTTAGTGACATTGCAGCCATGCTTACAGGTTCAATTGGAATGCTTCCTTCTGCTTCATTAACCGTTGATGGTCCTGGTGTCTTTGAACCTGTTCATGGTTCGGCTCCTGACATAGCTGGAAAAGATATAGCTAATCCAATAGCAATGCTTTTATCTGCGGCAATGATGCTAAAAATTGCCTTTAATGAAACAAAAGCAGGAAATTGTATAGAAAATGCAATTAACGAAATTCTTAATGACGGTTATAGAACTTCGGACTTAATGAGCAATGAGACAACTAAACAGGTCGGTTGCTCTCAAATGGGCGAACTATTGGCAGATAAATTAAAATAATTAGTTCACAAAGTAAAAAACTCTTTGAATAGTTTTCCTTTGAGGGTCAGTCGACCTGTAAAAATGAAAGTCAATACATAAGCGTCGATGTCAAAGCTTCACCCAGTAGTAGCTGTAACTGGTTCATCCGGAGCAGGAACAAGCACTGTTAAAAGAGCATTTGAGCATATATTTGCTCGTGAAAAAATTGTTCCTGCAGTTGTTGAAGGAGATAGTTATCACCGTTTTGAAAGAATGCCTATGAAAAAGGCAATGTCAGAGGCACTTTCAAGAGGTGAAAACTTTTCTCATTTTGGCCCAGAGGCAAATTTATTCGACAAATTAGAAGACCTTTTTAGTCAATATGGCAAAACTGGCGGAGGTCAGAAAAGATACTATTTACATAGCCCAGAAGAAGCCGAAGACCACAACACTCGTTTAGGAACAAAATTAGATCCAGGTCAATTCACTCCCTGGGAAGATATTCCAAGAGGAACCGACCTTTTGTTTTATGAAGGACTTCATGGTGGAGTAGTAGGAAAAGATTATGATGTAGCTTCATTCGCTGATTTACTTGTTGGTGTGGTACCAATTACCAATCTCGAATGGATACAAAAAATACAGCGAGATAATGCAGAGAGAGGATACTCAGCCGAAACGATCGTTGATACAATTCTGAGAAGAATGCCTGATTACATTAATCACATATGTCCTCAATTTAGCCTTACAGATATTAACTTCCAGAGAGTACCGACAATTGATACGTCAAACCCATTTATCTGCAGAAACATTCCAACACCTGACGAAAGCTTTGTAATTATTCATTTTAGAAAAGGTTCAAAAGAAAAATGGGGAATTGACTTCCAGTATTTATTAGGAATGATTCACGATTCATTCATGTCAAGTCCGACAAGTATTGTTGTTAACGGAGGAAAAATGGGTTTTGCTATGGAGCTTATTCTTACACCTATTATCCATAAAATGATTGAAGAGAAAAAAGCAGCAGGATAATTAATTCAATCAATGAATTTAAGTAAATAGTATAAATAGATAAATTTAATTAATAATGTTTACCAATTTATGCTTTACTTTTGTTCTTTTATATATTTTATATTCTATATCGATAGAAGATATAAACACGATGTTCATAAGTGAGAATAAATTAATATCATTTGCTATTTCAGGCCTTCTTTATTTATTATGCATAGGCTTATCTAACGAAAAAATTTATACCATAAAATTAATATTAAATAAAAGCTTTTCAATGCTTTTAATCTATATTTTAATGTTTTCAATAAGTTACATAAGTTATAAGATTTACGGAGTAAATTCATTAGGAATGGGTGATATTAAACTCTCATCAGTTAGCACTTTATGGCTTGGGATTGAATTGAGTTTTTTATCTTTATGTATTTCATTTGTACTATCAGCCATGTACAGTTTGCATGGAAAACTTACTAAAAGATTAATACCATTACAACAGTATCCATTTTCACCATTCATATCAATTGGGATATTTTATTCTTGGATAATAGATAAGATCTAAGTTTTATAATCCCTTAAAAGGGTCTCAAGGTATTAAATTAAATTCAATCACAAAAAAGCTGTGTCACTATTCGACTGGTTTGCTGATAGAAGGAAAGGACAATTTGTTGGCAAAGTCACTCAGGAATCTGAAGAAAGTGATGGTCTATGGGAAAAATGTCCAGAATGTGGTCAAGTCGTTTACAGAAAAGATTTAGTAGATAATTGCAGTGTCTGTAGCAACTGTAATCACCACAATCGGATAGAGAGCAAAGAAAGAATAAGAATAATTACTGATCCAAATACATTTAAATCAATCAACAATCATTTAACTCCTGTTGACCCTTTAGGTTTTAAAGATAGACGAGCTTACGCAGATAGGTTGAGAGAAAGTCAAGCAAGTACTGGACTTAAAGATGGAGTACTAACAGGGACATGTGAGGTAGATTCTATTCCAATGGCACTAGCTGTGATGGATTTCAGATTCATGGGTGGCTCAATGGGATCTGTTGTGGGAGAGAAAATTACTCGGCTTATCGAACACTCAACAAAAGAACAATTACCATTACTAATTGTTTGCGCATCGGGTGGTGCTCGAATGCAAGAAGGAATGTTGAGCCTGATGCAAATGGCAAAGATCTCAGGAGCACTTGAGCGTCATAGAGATGCGCAATTGCTCTACATGCCTTTACTTACTCATCCCACCACTGGAGGAGTTACTGCTAGTTTTGCGATGCTTGGCGATTTAATACTTGCAGAGCCCAAAGCACTTATTGGATTTGCGGGGAGAAGAGTAATTGAACAAACGCTGAGAGAAAAACTACCTGATAATTTCCAAACAGCAGAATATCTCCAAGATCATGGTTTCGTAGATACCATCGTACCTAGAACGCAACTTAAAGAAACTTTGGCAAAAATACTTAGATTACATAAGACACAAGAAGTGAAGCTAAAAACTAATGCATAAAACAAATCAAATTATAAAAAATAAATTTGATTATTTCTTAAAAATTTTAGCATTAATATTAATAATCTTATTCAACAGGACAACTTTAGTATATGGATCTAATAATAATTGGATTGAAGTTAGCAAAACCCCTGCAGGTGTTCAGTATTTAGACACAGATAGTTTAGTTATCAAAGGTAAAGGAATAATAGAAATAACAACAAAATACTTAAGAATTGATCCTGAAAGCTCAAAAGAAATTGAGGAGAATATTTATGCAATGAAAATTAATTGTTTAACTAATAAATTTAAAGATATTTCAGTTAATGGTAAAAAAAATTTGAACGCAAAATGGGAAGCCTCAAATGGAGATAAACTGTTAGATGACGTGATATTAGATAGCTGCAAAAATGTTTAAATTCATTAATTACCTAAAAAGATGATTAATAAGAATCCACCTCTTCGCATTGCAATTGCAGGATTAGGTTTCGGAGAGAACGTTCATATTCCAGCATCATTGTCTAATAAGAATATTGAGCTTGTAGGGTTGTGGCATCCTAGGCCAGAAAGGTTAAAAGAAGCCTGCCATAAGTACCAGCTTTGTGCTTACGAGAATTGGAAAGATTTAGTAAATGATTCTGAAATAGAGGGAGTAATTATAGCCACTCCACCAGCGCCCAGATATGAACTTGCACTAGAGGCAATTAAAGCAGGAAAACATCTTCTACTTGAAAAGCCAACTTGCTTAAATTCTGATGAGGTTATTGAGCTTCAAAGAAACGCTATCAAAAGAAATTTAAAAATAGCTGTTGATTACGAATATCGAGCGGTTCCGCTATTCATGCAAGCAAAGCGAATAATTACAGAGAAGAAACTAGATGAACCATATTTTGTAAAGCTTGATTGGCTAATGAGTAGCAGGGCTAATCCAGATAGGCCCTGGAATTGGTATTCAGATGAAGATTCTGGTGGAGGGGTATTGGGCGCCTTGGGGACCCATGCTTTTGACATGATTCATTGGCTTATTGGTCCTACATACTCTTTAAGCGCAATAAATTCAACTTCAATTAAAGAAAGATTTTGTCCACTATCAAAAACCTTTAAAAAAGTGACAAGTGAAGATGTAAGTATTTCACAATTACAAATAAAAAGCATTAACAACAATTTGATTCCAGCCCAAGTAAATCTGTCTGCAGTAACAAAACAAAGCAGAGGTTTTAGCCTAGAAATCTATGGAGGCAATGGAACTCTTGTTCTTAGCAGCGATAACCAGAAAGATTATGTTCACGGATTTGGGCTGTGGTACTCAAGCAAAGGGGACGTTCTTAAAAATATCCAACCTGACTCTGACCTTTCTTTTTCAAAAATATGGACAGACGGTCGAATAGCTCCCGTAGCAAGAATCCAAAACTGGTGGGCTCAAAGCATTATAGATGGAACACCAGTAGTACCAGGCTTAGTTGAGGGATTAGCCAGCCAAATAGTTTGCGATAAAATAAAGGAATCAAACTCAATAGGTATGAAGATAGAAATCAATTGAAGAAATTCAATTCACCTCAAGTAAAAAATATTTTTAGACTAATTACTCGTAAAAAAAAAATAAAAACTTTTTTCAGGTGTAATAACCAACAAAAGGGGCCTTCAATATGGAATAATCTTAATGAAATTTTTGTTGCATAAATGGCACTCTCGTACTACTCAGAAGAACTAAAGAAGACAGCAAGTGCCATAGCCCAACCAGGCAAAGGAATTCTTGCTGTTGATGAGTCAACGAAAACAGTAGGTAAAAGGCTTGCTTCAATTGGTGTTGAGAACTCTGAAGACAATAGAAAAGCTTATAGAGGTATGCTTTTCACAACAGAAGGTCTTGGAAACTTCATAAGCGGAGCAATTCTTTTTGAAGAAACTCTTTTCCAAAACCATCCTGATGGTGAGCCAATGGTAAAGAAGCTGGAAAAGTTAGGTATTATTCCAGGAATCAAGGTTGATAAAGGTCTAAGACCATTAGCAGGTGGGCATGATGTTGAGACCTTCTGCTCAGGATTAGATGGACTTGTTGAAAGAGCTGCTGATTACTACGAGCAAGGTGCAAGATTTGCAAAATGGAGAGCAGTACTTCAAATAACAGATGATGGTTGTCCTTCTAAACTTTCCATAAGGGAAAATGCTTGGGGTTTAGCTAGATACGCTAGATCAGTACAAGAATCTGGCTTAGTTCCAATCATTGAACCAGAAATCCTAATGGATGGCTCACATTCAATTGAAAAGACTGCAGCAGTTCAAGAGGAAGTAATCAAAGAGGTTTATCTAGCTTGTCAGGTAAACGGAGTACTTCTAGAAGGAACACTTCTAAAGCCATCAATGACAGTTCAAGGTGCTGATAGCTCAACAAAAGCTGACCCACAGCAAGTTGCTGAGATGACAATCCGTACAATGGAACGCTGCGTACCTGCAAGCGTCCCAGGTATTACTTTCCTTTCAGGTGGTTTGAGCGAGGAAGCAGCATCAGTTTATTTAAATCTGATGAACAAGATCGACAGAAAGGCCAAGTGGAATGTCTCATTCTCATATGGTCGTGCTTTGCAACATTCATGTCTAAAAGCATGGAAAGGCTCAAGTACTGCTGATGGACAAAAAGCACTTATAGCAAGGGCTCAAGCAAACTCTGAGGCTTCTAAAGGATTGTATGTTGCTGGTTCTCAGCCTTCTTCTGATGAACAGTTATTTGTAGCTGGATACAAGTACTAAGCAAAATCAACTAAATAAATAAAGCTGCTATCTTTTTTTGTTAGCAGCTTTTTTAATGCTTAAATTTATAAATTTAAGAAAGGAGAGTACTAAGAATTGATTTTCCATCAATGGCGCCTAAAGCATCATCACAAGCTCTTTCAGGATGTGGCATCATCCCCAAAACATTTCCTTTTTTATTTGTAATTCCAGCAATATCATGAATTGATCCATTTGGATTATCTGTGTATCTAAGAGCAACCGAATCATCATCCTGCAATTTTTTTAAGACGTCAGGACTGCATTGATATCTCCCCTCTCCATGTGCAATAGGTAGTGAAATAGAATCATGTTTTTTATAATTTTTCATCCAAGACGATTTTGTACTTTCAATAGATAAATTTGCTCTATCACAAATAAAATGAAGGTTCTTATTTCTTGTCAAAGCTCCTTGCAATAGTCCTAGTTCAGTAAGTATTTGAAACCCATTGCAAATACCAAGAACTTTTCCACCTTTATCAACAAAAGAGATTAAAGAATTTAAAACAGGTGCAAACCTAGCAATGGCTCCACAACGTAAATAATCTCCATAACTAAACCCCCCTGGAATGACAATTGCGTCGAAACCACCTAAATCAGTAGTTTCATGCCAAAGAAAACTTGTGGGAACTCCAAGGCATCCTTCTGTAGCCCACCTAACATCCCTGTCGCAATTTGATCCAGGAAAAACAATAATACCAATATTCATTTTTTTTAATTCTTAAGTGCTTTCTGTTCGTCCTTAAATTCCAAAGTCCAATCTTCAATTACGGGGTTTGCGAGTAATCGATCACTCATCAATTCAATTTTCGAGCGAGCATCCTCCTTATCTACTGCTTCAATCTCAAGTTCAATAGATTTGCCAATTCTTAACTGAGTAACTCCATCTATTCCTAATCTCTTTGTGGCTGACCTAGTAGCTTCTCCAGCTGGATCCAAAACAGAAGGTCTTAAATGAACAAAAACTCTTGCTTTAAATAAAGACACTTTTAAAAATCAATGGAATTTTACTTTCCTTGGTTAACCCAAGTTAATAAGCTTGCAAAATCATTCTAGATAATATTTGATAAATTTCTAATTGATATTTTCTTTCTGAACAGCCACGTATCCTTTTCCTAGGCATGTAAGACAGGTGTGATAACAATTAGCACTTGTTTTCATGTAACCGTTACCTCCACATTGATCACAAGTAATTTTTATCAGAGTACTGGCAATACTTTGAACTTTATCTTTTTGGGTAGTAGAAGATGCTTTGATCACGACGAAAATGTCCGCTTGGAAGCTATTAATTTCGGTTGTAAAGAGAATTATCTCCTAACACACACAGAATCGCGGGAAAAACAAAAAAAACAACCGATTTTTAACATAAGTATGGGAAGTTAATATTTGGTAGTGCTTAAGCATAAAGAATTTTCAACAGCTTCTTTAACTCCCTCTCTCAAACTCAAAAAAACAATATCAATACCTGATTGACGAGGTTGCCAAGCGTTTTCATTAGCAGCCTCAAACCATGAATTAAATCGAGGGCCAACCATTTGGATCTGAAGGGGCAAGGCTTTGCCTTCAATCCAGCATCTACCTTTTATTCGAAGAATTTGATATTTCGGGACAATTCTCAAAAGCATCTCTTTCAAAACATCTTGATCAATTGAGGTTTCCACTCTTAAATGCTCACTAATTACATCAACATTAGGGAATCAAGCTCTATGGGGGCGGCACAAATCAATCTTACAATCAATAGATGATATTTCATACTGGACAACAAAACGATTAAATCAATTAATATTTCCATTGTTTAATCCAGAAGATGCATTTACATTAATTGCTGAACCTGAGAAATAAATATGAACATAATTCTAGATAAAATTTATAGCAAAAGTATAATGTCTGCCAAACTATGGATAGAGGACGGGAGTAGAAATGATCCAAAAGATAAAAAGGGAATTCATCAACTCTTAAGCTCAACCATGCTTAGAGGTTGTGGACCATATAATAATAATGAAATAGCTGAAATTGTAGAAAGTTGTGGTGCAAATCTAAACTTTGATACATACGAAGATGGTCTTTTAATAAGTCTTAAATGCGTCGAAAATGATGCTTATAAACTTTTTCCTTTAATTGGTTGGATGATTACAAAACCTATACTTCAAAGAGATCAGTTTGAATTAGAAAAAGATCTAACAATAAAAGCCATTAAAAGACAAAAAGAGAGTACATATCAGCTAGCTTTTGATGGCTGGAGAAAGATGGTATACGGCGATGGACCATATGGACATGACCCACTGGGATCAATAGATGATATTAATAAAATCAAAAAAGAACATATATTGCCAATCGCAAGCTCATTAATTCATAGAAAAAAGACCTTAGTAATTTCAGGAAAGTTTCCAATTAATATAGACGAGTATATAGAGAATAGAATTGAATTTAAGGGGATTACTAAAAATATAATCAATCAAAATAAAACATTTAAAAATATTAGAAAAATTGAAACTCAATACAGACAAATAACCAATATTTGCACACATTCATTAAATACAAAACAAGTCATTCTGTTACTTGGTAAAGCAACAATTAGATATGATGATAAATCTGATATTTTGCTTAGATTATTATCATGTTACTTAGGTTATGGAATGTCAAGTTTATTATTTAAGGTTCTTAGAGAAAAGTATGGCGTAGTTTATGAAGCAGGAGTTTATCATCCTATTAGAGAGAATCAAACACCATTTATTATGCACGCTTCTACAAGTGAAGAGAAAGGAAACATGACTCTTCAATTACTAAAAGAGTGTTGGGAGGAAATTATCAATAATGAAATCTCTCCTGAAGAATTAGATCTTGTAAAAATAAAATATCGAGGTCAAATAGCTCATTCCTTGCAAAGTATTAGTCAAAGAGCTGAACATAAAGCTCATCTTTTAGGGATTGGGCTATCAAAGGATCACGATAAAGAAATTCTGCAAAGACTCGAAAGTATAACTAGTAAAGAAATCAAAGATGCTGCCAATAGATATTTAAAGAACCCATTGCTAAGCGTATGTAGTAACAAAGAAGTAATTCGGAGAATCGTTAAAGACTGGAAACCTTCATCAAGTCAAGTTTAATTGTCAGTCATCCACTCCAGAAATCTTAAGTCTTTCAGAAGGAATCAAGAAATTACCCCTTCTAAATTTCACTTCTAATAAATTATTTGGTCTTATTCCAATAATTACTCCAACTTCATCAAGAGATACTAGATCAGGGGGTCTGAGCATAGATATAGCATCAGCTGTCTTCAAGTATGGTAATGGAACTTGTAAAGATACTTTTTCTCCAACTGAAAATTCCATTATGAATAAATAGGTATGGATAATAATATTGACATATCAATCAATTTGTAAATAATAATGGATGAGATCAGTTAATTAAATTAATTGCACAAATTTACAATCTGGGTACAAGCAATAACAGGAGTAATGCTAATCATAATATGCACAATGATTCCATCATCTATAATTTTTCCTCAAGATGACTTATCACTCTCGATTAGCCCACTACATAGCAATTGGCAAATCCAGGGAGTACTTTTGACATCACTGCTTTGCGGACCTCAAATAGGAACAATTTCTGCAATTTCCTATCTGATTATAGGATTATTCTATTTGCCTGTTTTTCATGGAGGAGGTAGTGTTGGTTATATCTTAACTCATGAGTTTGGGTACTTATTAGGATTTATTCCGGCAGCATGGATATGTGGATTTTTAGCTAAACAAAATACAAAAGCTAAACTAATTAATTATTCATGTTATTCGATCTTATCATTATGTGTTGTGCATATCATAGGTATTATTTATCTAATTATTGGTAAAGTATTTGGGAATTGGTTAGAAGATTTATCCGATCTTATTTTTATAAATACTTTTATACCTTTCCCAACTCAACTATTACTATGCATATCAATAAGTCTATTATCTATATTTTTAAGAAGAGTCTTAATAATAAAATGACTTCATTTAACAGAAAAAGTATTAAGATCATAACTTACTCTTTTTACATTGTTTTATTAGATCAAGTCAGTAAGTTCTTAGTATTAAATACATTAGGGTTTGAAAGATCTAAAAATATTGTTCCTAATTTATTAAATTTCACCTTAGTAAAGAACAGAGGAGCGGCATTTAGTCTTCTAAGCAATTCCACAAGCATTCTTACTGTTATAAGTATTCTAGCCTCATTATTTTTAATCATCATTATATTAAAATTCCCGCCAAGATCGAATTCGAATTTGATTGGACTTGGCTATCTTTTAGGTGGTACTTTAGGTAACGGAATTGATAGATTATTCAAAGGCTATGTTTTAGATTTTTTAGAGCTGGTTCCAATTAATTTTCCTATTTTTAATGTAGCAGACATATCAATAAATATTGCTATAATTTATTTTGTAATTGATATAATTAAAACTAGAGATAAATCAGAATTATAGTATTAAACGAATGGTAATTATTAAATGAAAATCCGCAACTCAAGAAAAATAATATTTTATATGTTAATAATTTTCATTAGCTTGATAATTATAGGTTTAGTTGGAGCAATAATTAGATTGATAAATATACCTGCGATATTAATTACAGTATTAATAATAGGTGGTTTAAGTTATTCAAAAAAAATAGATGGGTTGCAAAACGGTCTAAGATCAATATTTAAAATAAAGAATGAGAATAAATCATTAGATTTATCGTTAATTAGCAAAAAAGATGCTGCAGATAAATCATTAAAAAGTATTGATAATTTAATCACATTAATTAACGATAAAGTCAAGGCCAAGGCCTTAAAGGATGAAAAGGATAGAGTTTCGTTAGAGTTAGATAGAGGAGATATTATTTTAGTAGTTTTTGGAATTGGCTCAAGTGGTAAAACATCATTAATAAGAGCACTATTAAAAAAAATAGTAGGTAAAGTTAGTCCTGAAATGGGATCAACGAGAGAAAAAGAAACGTTCCGGCTAAAACTTAAAGGGCTTACAAGAGGAATAAGAATCATTGATACTCCCGGTATACTAGAAGCTGGGAGAAGGGGTAGAGAGAGGGAAAAGAGTGCGTTAATAGAAGCACGTAAATCTGATTTAATGTTAGTAGTAATTGAAGGTGATTTACGTTCTGAAGAAACAAGAACAATTAGGAGTTTGTCTAAATCAGGAAAAAGACTTTTACTTGTTCTAAATAAAATAGATTTAAGAGGAGAAAATGAAGAAAAAAGATTAATTGAAATACTAAATTCTAGATGTAATGATTTTATTGATCCAAATGATATTATTTGTACATCAGCGTCACCTCAGACAATTGCAGTCAATGGCAAAAAGCCCTATCAGCCATTGCCTGAAATCAATAGTTTAATTAGAAGATTAGCTAATATCCTACATGAAGAGGGTGAAGAATTAATTGCAGATAATATATTGCTTCAATGCAGCAATATCGGGAAAGAAGGGAAAAAATTATTAATCAAACAAAGAACACAATCAGCTAAAAAATGTATAGATAAGTATGGGTGGCTCAGCAGCGGTGTATTAATACTAACTCCACTTCCTGTCTTAGATATGATCGCTGCAGCGGCTGTAAATGCACAAATGGTAATAGAAATAGCTAAAATACATGGTGTTAAACTTACAGAAGAAAGGGCAAAGAATTTAGCGCTTTCGGTAGGGAAAATACTTGCAACTATGGGTTTAGTTAAAGGTGGAGTTTCTCTAATAAGTTCAACATTAAGTCTGTCATTACCAACATTAATAATTAGCAAAGTAATTCAAGGTATTAGTGTATCTTGGCTTACTAGGATTGCTGGAGCAAGTTTCATTACTTATTTCCAACAAGATCAAGACTGGGGAGATGGAGGAATTCAAGAAGTTGTTGAATATCACTACAACTTAAACAAAAGGGAGCAATATTTTAAAAGTTTTATTCGGAGAGCTTATGAAAGAGTTATTGATCCGCTAGTTGAAAAGAATTTGAAAAAGCTACCACCGAGATCAAGGCCTCCGAAGGAGGGGGACTCATCGGTCCTCTAAAATCTAAAGCAAAAACTAATGCTAAATAAATTAGGCCAACTAAAATTGATATAAAAGCTGTTATTAAAGCCAATATATTTTTTTTGTTAAAAAAATCCTTATTCATATTAAAATCAACTAATTGAATGATTAATAAGATTAGCTAACATCTTTAAATCATCAAATTTAGTATTAGGGTTTCCCATAACAGCTTTTAAATAATATCTATCTCCATACATTGGTCTAGAAAGCATAAACTTATTGGCTAACAAAGAGTTTCTTGTTTTTATAGACCAATCGGATGCTTGGGTGGAACTATAATTAATAGGTGTAAAAGCTAAAAGATGAAGAGGTCCAGATATTATTTCAAATTTTGATCGATCAATCATTGATTCTAAATAACATCTTCTCTTAATTGAGCCCAAAAGTATTTTATCAATACCCTCTTCACCTAATTGTCTTAATCCAATCCACAATTTCAATGCCTCGGCGGATCTAGTACCTTGAATTCCAAGTTCTCCTCCATGAAAGTCATTTCCTGTAATTGGTTCGGCATAAGGGAGTCCAGTTGAAAATGTAGAAGAAAGATGCTTTTTATTGGCAACGAGTAATAAAGAAGAAGTTTTTGGGATTCCCAATAATTTCTGTGGATTAATAGTTAAAGAGTCAGCGAAACCTAAGCCTTGAACAATTTCTGAAGTCACTTCGGATAAACCATAAATTCCACCAATTGCTCCATCAACATGAAGCCAAACATTCTCTTTTTTACAAAATTTAGCGATCTCAGAAATTGGGTCAATAGCCCCTCTTACAGTAGTTCCAGCTGTCGCTACGACAGCAAAACATTTCTTCCCCTGAGCTTTAATTTTATTTAAACCTGTTCGTAAACTAGAAATTTTTAATGCACCATTTTCATCTGTAGAAACTTTTTGTAGAGATTCCTGTTTCAGCCCCATAATCCTAAAAGCTTTTGAGAATGAAACATGACAATCATGACTTGCAAAAAAAACAGCCTTAGGATCAGTTCCTAGCCCAGAAATATTTCTTGCCATTACTAGAGCCATTAAATTACTCAAACTCCCACCGCTAGCCGCTACACCTCCAGACAAATAACCAAGACCCAGCTTTTGACAAAACCATTTGCATAGGTTTCTTTCCAAGGAAGACAAGCTAGGGGATAACTCATCGGCTAAAAGATTATTATTTAAACCTGCACAAATAAGTTCTCCTGCTAATGAAGCTGATAGAGGAGGAGGGTCCAAATGAGCAAGAGAACCTGGATGCGATGGTCGATAGGAACCATCCATTAGTAATTTAAGTTCGCTCAGTAAAACTTCATTAGAAACACCTTCTTTTGCTGGAAAGACCTCTGGTAATTCAAATGAATCGGGTATTGGACCTTGACTGGCTGATTCAGCAAACCAATCGCAAAGATTACTTGAGGCTTGAGCAAGTAAAGAACGCAGTTCTTTATCTAATTTTTGAGGAGATGCGAAAGGGTCCAAAGAAAATAAAACTCTATTTGTAGTATTGGATGATCCAGTTCAAACCAAAAAATGATTAATCTCTAGATAAACATTTTATTTGATAGTTCACCAAACATCTAAAACATTGTCAAAACCAATCTGTTTGAATCAGAAAGAAAAAATAAATTGGATGACAAGATTGCTAACTAAAGCAAGACTTGTAGGCGAAAGAGGGGAGGTTCCTATTGCTGCAGTTATTCTCGACAAAAAAGGTAGATGTATTGGCTATGGGGGGAATAGGAGAGAATCAATGAAAGATCCTTTGGGCCATGCTGAGTTAGTAGCACTTCGCCAAGCTTCTTGGATTAAAAATGATTGGAGATTTAATGACTGTACATTGATAGTAAATCTAGAGCCATGTCCAATGTGCGCAGGTGCCTTAATACAAGCAAGGATGGGTAAGATTATTTATGGATCTGAGGATCCTAAGAGAGGCGCGCTAGGTGGAACTATTAATCTCGCGGAACATAAAAGTGCCCATCACAATATGTTGATCGAAAGAGGAATAATGGAAGAAGAATCACGAAAGATTATCGTAGATTGGTTTAAAGACAAAAGAGTAATAGCTAGAGAAAATTTATTATCTAAACTTAGGTAATTCAGTTTCAAAAATATTTATTATCTTATCAACGTTTGTAGAGGTGGAATTATATCCCATCAAACCAATTCTCCATACTTTTCCAGCCAGATCTCCTAAGCCACCTCCTATCTCAACTCCAAAATTATTTAGCAAATGCTTAGTAAATGCCTTACCGTCAACACCCTCAGGTATTTTCACTGTCGTTAGCGTAGGTAAGCGCAATTCTTCTTTAACGTGTAATTCCAAACCAATTTTTTCTAACGAATTCCAAAGCGATTTTGCATTTGTTTTGTGTCTATCCCATGAGACTTCCAATCCTTCTTCAGCTAACAATCTAAGCGCTTCTCGAATGCCAAAATTCATGTTTACGGGAGCCGTATGATGATAAACACGGTCACTCCCCCAATATTTATTAAGCAAAGAGACATCTAAATACCAATTAGGAACTTTGTCTTTTCTGTTAGACATTTTATTTTCGGCTCTCTCATTCATTGAAAAAGGACCTAATCCTGGAGGGCAACTTAATCCTTTCTGACTGCAACTGTAAGCCAGATCAATTTTCCATTCATCCAAATAAAGAGGAACGCCTCCCAAAGAAGTTACGGTGTCAACAATAAGTAAACAATTATATTTCCTGCATAAATCACCTATTCCATCCATGGGTTGACATACACCTGTTGAAGTTTCCGCATGAACAATTGCTAAAACAGCTGGGGTGTATTTTTTGAGAGCATCTTCTATTTCCTGAAGTGAAAATGCATTACCCCATTCTTTCTGAATTGTTTCTACGTTTGCTTTATATCTACCTGCCATATCCGCAAGTCGATGTCCAAAATATCCTTTGATAGCAACTAAAACAGTATCTTCTGGTTCAACAACATTTGCTAATGTAGCCTCCATTGCGGCACTTCCTGTTCCACTCATTGGAAGTGTTAGTCGATTGCTAGTTTGCCACGCATATCTGAGCAACTCTTGAACCTCACTCATTAAGTCCACATAAAAAGGATCCAAATGACCAATAGGGGGCTGAGAAAGAGCTTTCAAAACAGCAGGATCTGCGTTTGATGGGCCTGGCCCAAGCAATAACCTTTCAGGAGAAACAGTTGGACCAAAATCTTTACGATGTTGATTATCAACAGATGGAAGAATTTGAGTGGCCAAGAGAACAGATCGGTTTATATATGTTACGAGCCTAAAAGGCGATAGGCAAAGTCGGGGTGTTTTTTTTAGGGATTGCAATAGGAATTTGCTAGATTTGCTCTTAAAGACAAAAAACAATCAAAGATTTCTGTTAAAAGTCTATAAAAAGTGCTTCTTGATACAAAAAGAGATTCAATCGCTTATTACGTTCATAATTAAGTATCTCTGTTGCAAATCAAATTCATCATGAGCAAGACCTCTCAAGATGTTCTTCGTCAAATTAAGGACGAAGGCATTGAGCTAATAGATTTAAAATTCACTGACTTACATGGTAAGTGGCAACATTTAACAGTAGCTTCAGATCTCATTGAAGAAAGCTCTTTCACCGAAGGCTTGGCTTTTGATGGTTCTTCTATTCGCGGATGGAAAGCTATAAATGAATCTGATATGGCAATGGTTCCAGATCCATCAACAAGCTGGATAGACCCTTTTTATCATCACAAAACTCTTAGCTTAATTTGTTCTATTCAGGAGCCTAGGAGTGGGGAACCATATGCCAGATGTCCTAGAGCTTTGGCACAAAAAGCATTGGATTATTTAGGAAGCACCAGTGTTGCAGATGCTGCTTTCTTCGGACCTGAACCAGAATTCTTTATTTTTGATGATGTCCGGTATAACTCAGGGGAAGGCGGAAGTTTTTATAGCGTTGACACCATAGAAGCTCCTTGGAATACCGGGAGAGTAGAAGAAGGAGGGAACCTTGGATATAAAATTCAACTAAAAGAAGGATATTTCCCAGTAGCACCAAATGACACAGCTCAAGACATGAGGTCTGAGATGCTTCTGCTGATGGGTGAATTGGGAATACCCATCGAGAAACATCACCATGAAGTGGCTGGAGCTGGCCAACATGAATTAGGAATGAAATTTGCACCCCTAATCAACGCAGCTGATAATGTAATGATCTACAAATACATTGTCAGAAATGTAGCCAAAAAATATGGGAAGACTGCCACTTTTATGCCTAAACCAGTCTTCAATGACAATGGAACAGGAATGCACGTACATCAAAGTTTATGGAAAGGCGGTCAACCTTTATTTTATGGAGAGGGTACATACGCCAATCTATCTCAAACAGCTAAATGGTACATAGGTGGAATACTCAAACATGCTCCATCATTTCTTGCGTTTACAAATCCAACTACCAATAGTTACAAAAGATTGGTACCAGGATTCGAGGCTCCAGTTAATTTAGTTTATTCGCAGGGTAATAGATCAGCTGCTGTAAGAATTCCTTTGACTGGACCAAGTCCAAAAGCAAAGAGGCTGGAATTTAGATCTGGTGATGCATTGGCCAACCCTTACATTGCTTTTTCAGCAATGATGATGGCAGGTATAGATGGCATAAAAAATCAAATTGATCCTGGAGATGGAGTTGACGTAGACCTTTTTGAACTCCCATCAGAGGAATTATCAAAAATAGACACTGTTCCTTCCTCATTGAACGATGCATTAGAGGCATTAAAAAATGACAACAATTATTTAACTGAAGGAGGAGTATTTACTGAAGATTTCATTAATAACTGGATAGAACTTAAATACGAAGAAGTTCAACAGCTAAGACAAAGACCTCATCCTCATGAATTCACTATGTACTATGACGCCTAACTAAATTCATATATTAATTTTTAGAAAAACGAAACTAAGGTCTATGTACAAATATGCATAGACCTTAATTTTTTATTAGTAAACTCGTCACAAATCAATCAAATCTGTTAGATAATACATTATTAATCAATGGTTTATGGCAGCGCAAAGCCTTGAAAAAATTGCATATCACACTCTTCAACAAGGAAAAACACTTGCTGGGTTAGCTCATAAAGAGTTGAGTACAAAGTTAATGGAAGTGTTTGCTCCTGGCGCAAGTCCGGGAGGTTTTCCAATCAATCAAGATCTAATAAAAGAAGTTAGAAGATCAATGGAAAATCTAGAAAATATTGATTGGAAAGAAGCAGAGGCTGGTGTTTACCCTAAATCACAACTATTCGAAGCACCCTGGTTGGAATGGGCAAAGAAATATCCCTTGGTTTGGCTAGATATGCCACAAACTTGGCAGAGGCGAAAAAAAAATAAAACCAGAGATATCCCAAAGATTGTAAATGAGGAAGATTACCCAGACTATTATTTACAGAATTTTCATCACCAAACAGATGGTTACCTAAGTGATCATTCTGCTGAAATTTATGACTTACAAGTTGAGATACTTTTCAGTGGGACTGCCGATTCTATGAGAAGAAGAGTTTTATCTCCTTTAAAAGAAGGTTTGAAAAACTTTTTATCTGAAGGCTCGAAGAAAGTAAAGGTTTTAGATATCGCAACAGGAACGGGCAGAACACTACAACAAATAAAAAGTGCATTACCTCAAGTTGAACTTTATGGTCTTGATTTATCAGGCTCATACCTAAAGCAAGCAAGTAAATATCTAAGTTCCAGAAGTGGTGATCTTGTTCAACTGACCAAAGGAAATGCAGAGAAAATGCCCTTCGCATCTGCTAGTTTTCAAGCGTTAACTTGTGTTTTTCTATTTCACGAACTTCCTAGAGATGCACGCCAGAATGTTTTGAACGAATGCTTCAGATTGTTAGAACCTGGCGGAACACTTGTTCTTGCAGACTCTATTCAAATAAAAGATTCTCCAAAGTTCACTCCAATAATGGAAAACTTTCACAAAATATTTCATGAACCTTACTACCGAGATTACATAGTCGATAACATAAACTTAAGATTAGAAGAAAGTGGATTTGCATCCATAACTTCTGAGTCACACTTCATGACTAAAGTATGGAAAGCATACAAGCCGGTTTGATTTGTAAAAAAATTAAGTCAAAAAATCACACATACATATTTAATCATGCTGAAAAAAAATACATATAGTTGGCCAGAAAAAATTCAATTACTTGCAAAAGAGCTCCACAATGAAATCAGCCTTAATGATCACAACTGGCATAAATTCAGGGGGAACAAACAAAGAAGAAGTGCTGAATTAATTATTTCGGCTATTTCACAATTAGTTAATGATGGAGATGATGCAGAAATAGAAGACTTACTCAATCAAGCAATATTGTGGATAAAAGAAGAAATTAAAGATACAGGATGTAAAAGTCATTAAAAAATTATTTTTTGAATGACAATTGCAATCTATTGCCTTTCCTACTCCATCTAACATCATCAAAACACTTATGAATTAAATAAATTCCTCTTCCACTTTTAACATCAATTTTTAGAGGTAGAGAACTCACTCTTTTATTTTTAACTACGCCTAATCCTTCATCCTGAATTTGCCAAATAATCCAATTTGGAGTAATAATTCTTCGAACTCGAATAACTTTATCAGGATCAGACAAGTTTCCATGTACTACTGCATTAACAAGCGCCTCATGCAATCCTAATTCAATTTTTTTTGCAGTTTCTCTACATATTACAGGCTCTAAAAGAGTTTCAACAAATGATGATAGTTTTAAAGTAGAGGGATGAATAAATACAGCCCAATTTTTAGAAGACTCCACAATTAATTAATGCATTCTTAGTAAATTAATCTTCTGATCAAAAAATTAGTTTGGAAGTTAAAGCATAATTTAACTTAAGTCATCAAAAGTATTATTTGAGAAAAAATTAAGCATTAATAATTAAATATTTGCCTTTTAGTTTTTAAATCCTTGATGGTTTAACAACGCATCCATCAAACGAACTCCTCTCAGTTGATTAACCAACGGCATGTGACCATTAGGTGCTTCAATTGACCAATCAAATGCTTTCGGATATCTAGTCCATATTCCATCTTTTTTCCAACCTATTCGAGGCCAAAGCTTGTCATATCTTCCCCCTAATGAATCTAATATTTTCGCTTGAACTGTAAAACCAAATTTCCCTCTGGAATAAACAACCCAAAGTTTATCCAAAGTTAATAAATCAATCGAAGGTATTGATTCAGCCTCAGAGAAATAAACATAGCCTCTTTTTACTGCTTTTTCTCCTGCAAGCTCTCTAAGTTTCGAACTTGTAAAGCGATCAGCATCCTCATAGTTTTCATTTAATAAAAATCGTTGAAGAGGTGAATAATCAAAACCAACAGCTGATGGTGAATCAAACCAAGAAAGGTCCTCGCAATTGAGAGTATTTTTTATAAAATCCTTATCAGTTTTATGAATGAGTTGCAAAATGAAGCCAGGAGGCCAGTAAGAAACACCCGGGTCAAAACCAGACATTAAAGTTGACCCAAGGCCAAGAAGGTCCTCAACCCTCTCCTCTAAACCATTCAACAATCCGAGTCGTTTCCTTTCTGAAGCCATCTTAAAAGCCTCCAAGAACTCCTCTATGCTCTCTTTATTTGGATTTGATTTTTCTTCAGTCATGATCAACCGCAGGCCTAAAATGACCTAAGCACTAATACTATGTCAGAGAAACCTACCAATTCGAGCTACCCAGTTACGGATTTTCGAAATTTATCAAGTCCAATTATTGATGTAAGAAGTCCTAGCGAATTTCGCCAAGGTCATTGGCCGGGTGCTGTCAATATTCCTTTATTTTCTGATAGTGAAAGGGAGATAATTGGAATAAGTTATAAAAAAGAAAGTCGCTTAAAAGCAATATTTAATGGTTTAAAAATAACCATTCCTAACACTAAACAACTATTAGAAGTAATCCATCAAATCACCATAAACAATGAAGGAATAAATAAATCATTACGAATATATTGTTGGAGAGGTGGTATGAGATCTAGTGCTTTTGCCTGGCTTGCTCAAACAATCGGTATTAGGACATATTTATTACAAGGTGGGTATAAACACTATAGACAATGGGTTTTAAATAAATTTGAGGATGATTTACCAATTAGACTTGTAGGAGGAAAAACAGGTACAAGAAAAACAGACCTCTTAAATTATATAAATGAAGACAATATACATGTAATTGATCTAGAGGGGATTGCTAATCATAGAGGGAGTAGTTTTGGTTCATTAGGTATGAAGGAGCAACCTACAACTCAACAATTTGAAAATATTCTCGCAGAATCCCTTTATGAGTTTCAAAAGAATAGCGCTATGGAGATATGGCTTGAGGCAGAAAGTTCTAATCTAGGTAAATGTCGTATACCAAATGGTTTGTATACACAAATGAAAAAAGCACCGATCCTTGAAATAATTAAAGATAAAAATGAACGTGTGAAAAATTTAGTCAATGTTTATAGTCAAAATTCTCAGACTGAATTAAAAGATGCTGTAAATAGAATAAGTAAGAGATTAGGTCCACAAAGAACAAAAGAAGCATTAACGGCAATTGATATAAAGGAATGGTCAAAAGCCTGTGAAGCCATGCTGGATTATTATGACAAGTGCTATGAATACGAGCTTAAAAAAACAAATAATATAAATTCAATTAACCTTAGTGGTTTAAGCCTAAAATCATCTTTAAATAAAATCTTGAATGAGAACCTTAATCCCTTATAGTTTTTATAAGGATATGTTTGTTAATTTAATCGGAAAAAGATGACAAAAATCAATGAGAATGTTGCGATTCAATTTGTTAAAGGTGAAAACGAAAAAGATCATCCTGAAATACGTTTATTTAGAGACCTCGATGGCAAAAAAGGTAAAGCAGTATATAAATTCTATAGACCTACAACAATAACATTAATGAATTATAAATCTGTTCAAAAAATGTATCTAATTGATTCAGAAGGTGAGATTTCAACTAAAAAAATTAATTTAACTATCTCAGATGATCATATTAAAGAAGTAAAGTCAACTTACAATTGGAAAACAGAACAAGAATTCGAGAGGTTTATGCGTTTCGCATCAAGATATGCAAATTCACTTTCTCATAATTAATTATTTAAATTGAAACCAAGTAGCTTGCTATCAATTACAGCTTTAATTATTTCTCTATTAATTTTATGGGGTTTAAAAGAAATAATCATACTATTTTTTGCTTCGATAATATTAGCAATGGCTCTTTGTACTCTTACTGGTAAGATAAGAGATATTTTGAAAGTCCCCAGGTGGACATCTTTAGTAATAGCATTAATTTCTATATTACTAATTTCAAGTCTTTCAATAGTTATTATTATCCCACAATTCACTAGTGAGTTTCAAGAGTTAATCAGTCAAATACCTTCAGCAGCAAGCAAACTATGGGATCTATCAATAAATACCTTTTTAAATTTTGCTGAAATTATATATAAAGATAATATTCCTAATCTAGCCGATAGGACAATATTAACAAATAAGCTAAGCATGATTCCAGATGGTGCGACTCTAGCTAGTGGTGTAACAGATAGCATTACAAAATTGATTGGTCTAGCAGGTAATGTAGGGATAGGAATACTTCAACTATTTTTCATAATATCAGTTAGTTTAATGATAACTATACAACCGAACTCATACAGAGAAGTTGCTATATTATTAGTCCCATCATTTTACAGAAGACGAGCAAGAACTATTTTATTGAGATGCGGTAATGCTTTAAGTAGTTGGATGGCTGGAGTTTTATTAAGTTCAATTTTTGTAGCGATACTTGCTTCTATTGGGTTATATTTATTAGGAATAAATCTAGTAATAGCAAATGCTTTAATAGCTGGTGTTTTAAATATCATCCCAAATGTAGGTCCAACAATAAGCACTATTTTTCCTCTTTCTGTTGCATTGCTAGATACACCATGGAAATCGCTAGCTGTTCTGGGCTTATATGTAGTTATTCAAAATATAGAGAGCTATGTAATAACTCCTTCAATAATGCACAAGCAAGTCAAATTATTGCCCGGTTTAACAATTACTGCACAATTTATATTCACTATTCTTTTTGGACCACTAGGCTTATTGTTAGCAATTCCAATGGCTGTAGTAATTCAAGTATTTGTTAAAGAAATACTTATTAATGACTTCCTAGAAAAAAAATATTTTTCCAATAACATTTAAAGAATGATGAGACAACCATAAAGCTTCACAAGGGTCATAAGTGCAAGAGGATATATCTTTTTGTAAAATCACTGATATTCTTCTTTTCAAATTCATCTTTTAACAGCACATCGAGTCTTGCAACCAAGCTGAGCTTGACTTTTAGAGACATAATCAATCAATCAATCTGATTTGACAGGGTTAAAAATTTTTACCATCTCTTACACTGAATTTTTCATATTTCTCCCCTCATTAGTTCAATTGTATTCTCTATATGTATTTTGTTAGTAGTTTATTTTTTTAATTCAAGTAAATATTATTCAATATAAATCATTATATTTAATTCTATAAATTCTTAAAGTATTGTTCAAAAACTAGTTAATTTCATCAGTCATCAAATTCAGGCTTAGGTTTCTTTTTAATTTTACCTGAAAGCAATTGATGAAGGGCATCTAATGAGTTGTAGACTTCTTTAAGCTCAGACAACTCAGGCAACAAGCCATCCTGGCCAAGCATTTGATCCAAATCTCGAAGTTCCTGTCTGATATAACGCAAATGAGAACTAACTTCCTCTCTTTTACTGGTTGACATTATAGAATAAATTAAATTGCTTCAATTTTTCGATTTTAGCTTAAGATAAGGATATTAAGCATCAACATTTTTACAAAGTTTATAAAGTTCCAACATATCAAAAGTTTTTAATCATATCTAATTGTTTATAAAATACTGATTGCCTAAAAATTAGCAAAAACGAATCTCTCTATATTTTTGCACTATGGATTAAAAAGATAATAAAGAAAGCATGATCACTATTTTGTAAAAAAATAAGAATTATACTGGGCTATCTCTTACAGATGGTTAAGAATATATATATGGATACTCAAAAAAGAAAAGACCTCAACCTGAGATTAGGCAATCTAATACTTGCAATATTTCTTGCTACGGTTCCAACAGCAATAACTTACGGCACTCTTAGCGTACATGGATTAAATATTTGTAAAAACTTAAGTTCAAAAATAAATGACTCTAACAAGATCAAAGAAACATGTTATGAGGCATCTTGGGATACTACAAAAAGCTATATTGTTCTAATTGGATTCTTTATTACCTTACCAACCTGGATGTGGTTTTATTGGTCTGTAAAAAGAAAAGAAATTACTACAAAAATTTAATCTCTTACTGGGATGATAAAAAACTGGAGAAAGGGAATGCAAAATTTCTGTCTTGCTTTGATTTTTTTGAAATATTTCTTGATTTCTTAGTAACTATACGATCAATTGTTTTTTTGTTGGGCTCAGATTTAATAGGGTTTAATTTATTTATGAAAATCTCATTTAATAAATAATCAGCTGAGAATTTCCCAGGGCCTAGTAGTATTATTGAGATAGCAGAAGAGAAATAAAGTGCTAAAAGCTCTAATAAATAGATGTTAAAACCCGATGTAACTAAAGCATGATAAATAGCCACACTCATTGTCCCTAATATTGCTGAAGCACCAAGACGTGTCCCAAGACCAATAATTAAAGACCAGCTTCCAACTATTTCCGAAGCAGCAGCCACATAAGAGAGCGTCACAGGAAAAGGCAAGTGAAGGGGACGCACAAATGCGTCAGCAAAATTATTAATGTCGTTTAATTTTTCAAACCCATGATGAATGAGTAACGCACCAGTAAAAACTCTTAAAAGAAGGATTGCTAAATCCTTAAATATTGATTTAAAGAGGATAGAGCTAAGCAATTTAACCTAATTTAATTGAATGAACTTTAATTGTAGTAGGACATAAAGCGTGGATAGAAACAGCGCAAAAGAATACGATAAGTATTAATACTTAAAGAGTGCTCGGAAAACATAATATATTTGGCCAACGAAAACGGTGCAAATATTACTCACAGCAGCAATTAGAAAAAACATAAAAAATTTGTTAAGGAATTAAAAACAGATCTTTAGTAACCCATACATAGACAAAAGCTAAAATCAATCACTTTAAATAGTATTAATACTCACAACATTGATACAAGCACCATATTAATATTTTCATGATTTTAGAAGATCCTCTTGAGCACCTCACTTCTGGCAGCTACGGCATCTATAGGTTTGATAATAGTTGCGTTACCAGCTCTAATCGCTTCACTTAGCTAACTCATCTGCACATATTTATTTAATTGAAAGCCAAAAAAATATATTTATGTCTAACTACAAACTATTGACTTTCCAGCTACCCAGCCACTAGTCCAGCAATGTTGGAAATTAAAGCCGCCAGTAACACCATCAATATTTAATACTTCTCCTGCGAAAAATACCCCCTTACATATCTTACTTTCCATAGTTTTAAAATTAATTTCCTTAAGTGATACTCCTCCAGCAGTTACAAATTCCTCACCAAAAGGACCACGCCCCTTTATCAAATAGGTTTTCATTGTTAAACATTTGATTAAAGACTCCTTTTCAGATTTAGACAGTTCAGCCCATTTCAATTGTGTGTCAATATTTAAGCTTAAGAGAAAAGATTTCCATAGGCTTCGTGGAAGATTATGGAAAGGTTTATTATTGAATATTAATTTCTTACCATTTTCTAATTTAAATAAATCTATTTTTAATCTGGCTTCATCCTCGTTCATAGAAAGCCAATTTATTCTTAATTTAGCATTATATTTATTTTCGTATAGTTTTCTTGCACTAAAAGCAGAGATCCTAAGAATAACAGGGCCGCTAAAGCCTTTATGTGTTATCAAGATCGGGCCTTCTCCAGAATATTTTTTGTTGTTAACATTGAGTTTAATCTGAACATGTAAAGTAATACCAGAACAATCTCTTAATAAGCTATCTGCTGTAGAAAATGAAAAAAGAGATGGAACAGGCTGAATAATTGAATGCCCAAGACTCTTTGCTAATCTACGTCCACTAGGATGACCACCACTACAAATCAAAATATTTTTAGCTTTAAAGGAATTATTACCTTTAACTAATAAGTTAAAGCCACCATTTATTATGCTAATTTTCTTTACATGGGAATTAGTTAATACCTTTACTCCAGAGTTTTTCGCAGCAGCAGTCAAACAACTTATAACTTCTTCAGAAGAATCAGAGCAAGGAAATACTCTGCCGTCATTCTCTACTTTAAGACTAAGACCTTTCTTTTGAAACCAATCAAAAGCTTCAGTTGTGGAAAATCTATTAAACAAACCTAATAGTTGCTTTTCTCCTCTTGGATAATTATTTACTAAATTAGAAATCTCGAAACATGAATTGGTTAAATTACACCTACCACCACCACTAATTCTAACTTTCTCAAGTACTTTTGAGGTACCTTCTAGAATGACAACAGATCTAACTCCATTAGTAATCGCGGTGATTGCTCCCATAAAGCCAGAGGCACCCCCACCAATAATGACAAGATCTGAGTTCATCAAAGAACAAGCTTCTAATAATTTATATTTTAATAAAAGTAATAAATAAATAATTTATTTATTACTTTTATTTATTGAGTCAAAACTAAATTTAAAAATAAAAAAAGATTATTGATAAAAGATATTGATTAGATACACATTGTCTTGATACGCAGTTGAAATCTTAATTCAGTTCATTTTTGTTGTATCTTTTCAAAAAATTGAAAAAATATGGCTGGTCCAAAAAGAGATGAAGCGAAATCAATTCTCTCCTATGTAAGACAAGAGCTTAGATATATGGATGAAGACCTCAGGAACGACGGTTTACTTCCTGAGTTATCTTCACTCAGATCAGTATATGAGCAACTTTCAACTTTATTAGAACTTTCAGACGGTAGGAGAAAAAAGAAAGAGAAACAAGCATTTAATGAAGACAAAAAAAACTAGCTCAAATAAAACATTGGAAAATCAATTATTCTTAGTACTTAATCCTTCGAGAGTATATTCTACTTTATCTTTTTTTTTATAGAAAGGTAAGTCAATAGTCTATTCTGGAATTTGAGTTAACTATTAAATTCAAATCAAGAAATAACTCTTTATTGATAAACTAATGCAAAAAAAAAATACAAATTCTGGAAGTGAATCTAATCTTCTAAACCCTATAAATCACATTCTTTTTTGGGATAAAGGAGAAATGGCATACTCAGCTTTAAAAAAAATAAATGAGCATAAGGCTAATAATGAGATGGAGAAAGCAAAAATAATGTTAGCTGATTGGATTTTTTAAAATTCTTAGATCAAGAAATACATAGAATATTTGATAATCAACCAAAAGGTAAAGTAAATTAAATTTCATCTAAATAAATATGTATGCCCTCCATAAGAAAAAGGATTGGCTATCTTCCATCAATTAATGCTCAAAAGACGATAACTAAAATTGCAAATGTAGAAAAGCTTAGCCAATCAAAAGTGGTAGGGATATTAGTAGAAGAAGCATTAATGGCAAGAGTTGGCTTAGATCTTCAAAGATCTAATGATCTAATTGGAAAGAACCTTAATTACAAAGAAAATAATATAGATAAATTAACCTCCAATCTTAACGATATTGATGAATTGATCTCAGATAAAGGTATAACTTATAACACAAAAAAGTACAGCTATTATGAAGAGTATATTTTATCCAAGTCCAAAGAAAATTTTAACGAAGATTTATTTGAACAGTTTAAACAATTTATTCTGTTTCAGAAAATGATACAAAATAAATAATAAGGATTTTTTTAAATGATTTAATAAAAACTATCTAGCGCTAAGAAATAATAAAAAGGGCTAGGTATTATTAAAGGATGCAGAGATCAACAAAAATGACGCAAAAAACAATCAAATGCACTAGAAAGTGAGTAAATACGTTCTTCTAAGGATAACTAAAAAGTTTTTTTTATAAGAAATTTTAAATATAAACATGACATCAACAGCAATTCGTCAAAAATCAAATTCATCCAATCTTCTTGAAGAAGCTTTAAATCAGCCTCTCATAGGTGAAACAGATAATTTTGCATGGAACGCAACTCCATTAGGGATTGCAGCTATTTATAAAGGCAATTCACCTTCAAAACCTCCTTATGAACAAGCAATTAAAGAAGGTGAGGAATTAGCAATTGATTTAAGTCGAGAAGAGAAAGAGTTTTACCTAACTCAAAAAGGTCTTGCAATTATTTTTTACTCATAGATTTAATTGCTAATTAAAAAATTTGATTTAAGAATCATTTATTAACAACTTATTTGTCTTCAACTGATGAGTCTATGACCCATTCGTCGTTCAGTCCAAGAAGAATAAGTGCTTTATCCTCCCAATCAGTATCAATAGACCAATCGTAAGGAACAGCAAAAGATAATAAAAGCTCATTTTTGTTCTTAATATAAGTTTTACTTCTAGGCTGAGCTTTGCTAGAGATATTTTTATCTTCTAGAAAAATATCATCAGAGTTAACGTATTCAACATAGCCAAGAGACTTTATTTGCTCTTCAAATTTGAGTTCGATTCTGACATTGAAGCAATGTGCTTCATCCCAATCCGAATAATGCGAGAAGTATTGATCCCAAGAATTAAGCATTTAATGTTTGCTGTAAGGCAAGTTTAATGCACTAAAGACAAAATTTAAAATCAAACTATACATTAATGGAATTTTATTAATTAAATCTTAGATTTTTATATGTAACTTAAATACTTACTTTCTAAGTTGAATATTAACTTAGAATCTCAATTTGTAAAAGTTAGAAAATTAAAATCATTCAGAACCCAAGTACCCAAAGTTAGCAAACCAAATCCAGCAACAAACATCATCAAGGCAGCAAGCTTGTACCTAGTAGCCTCAGAGCCTCTTCTAAGCAAAAAGGTATCCGCAGCGAAAGAATTTACTTGTGAGATTGGCTTCTGAGGTGTTTTTTTTCTGGATGAAAACATTTTCTTTAGCTAATATAATTAAAATTTAATGGATTTTTCCTTAGACCGCGAATAAAAGATGGACTTATCTCAAACACAAAACGATAAACACGAGCATGGGTGTGACACCTTACCAAAATAAAACTGAGTACGGGCATGCTCCACATTGAAAAAAAAAAAAAAAAAAAAAAAAAATTAAAAAAAAACAAAAAAAAAAAAAAAAAAAAAAAAAAAATTTCTAACGTCGAGGAAGAACTGATAAACCTATCAAAGTGACTGTCAAAACTTAAACATCGCCCCACCACAAAAAAAGAGAATAGATATCTAACAAAACAAAAGATTTACAAAAAGTCATAAATGCTTTACATTTATTTATGGTAATTTTTAATCATCTAAGGAATTCGGTTTTTAGCAAATAAAAAGCTAGGCCAGCTAAAAACTTGATCACAACATCACACAAATTTTTTATATTAAAAATGGAAATGAATCCCTATAAACCGTTAGTTCAGTTTTATGAGGGGCTTTATAAAAAAAAGCACTTCATCACAACCTCTATGAACTATTTTAATTTAAAAATTATCTTAGCCAAAACAATTTCTTGAAGATCTAAAGTATTAAAATACCTGTTATATATTTTTTGTGGATTAGATTTAAGCTATTTCAGATACATTTAAGATTACTCATAGTTAAATATTAAAATTAAGGATATTTTTTAATTTATCCAAATGTTTATCCGTAGAAATATTTGTTTCAATTAGTGGGCAGATCTCATTTAATTTATAAGTCTTTAATAAATTTGTAATTATTTTATTAGCAAATTCCTCTGATTCTAAAAACTCATTAGAACAATAAACACCCTTCCATGGTCGATATTTAAATCTAGCTAGAAATTGCCTAGATGGTATTAAAATACTACCAAATAGACTGATTTTAGCAACTTTATTATTAACGGATAGCATATTAGATAGTATTTCAATCCTACTCTTGAGAAGTTTATAATCGGTTCCAAATTGAAACCAAATTGAACTAACTAAACCTGATTGAAGTTTCTTTTCTAATCTTAAGATCTCCTCATCAAACAAATAGGAAGGTAGATAAGGATTAAATGCTACGCCAATAGAAATATCTTGATTAAAAAATAAAGAATTTTCTCTAAGCATATATAAAGCCGATAAAGAATCTAACGTCGACCTTTTTTGAGAACCAGAGACAAGAAGTACTTGCCTGCATCCTGAGTCTTTAACAGCCTGCAGAAAGTTCATCAAAGAATCCTGAGTATTAATCCTATTTTTTTTAAATTCATGGAGGATACTAAAATGAGGAACAATATCTAAATTTGGAAACTCATCTTTCGTAATTTTAATCGACTGTAAAAGAAATTCTTTTTTTAAGCTATTTTTACAAGGTATATTAATTTTATAAAGATTATTTCTCTGGTAAAAAGATAAAATCGTCCTAAGTTCATCAAAAGATTTGAAAGATATTTCTAGCCGTATTTTAGTAACGTCAAATGGAATATCTTTCATTTAAAAAAATTCTACTGTATAAGTTAATAGAAATTATATATATTAGATATTTTATCTCAACCATGTATAAATAGCTCTCTTTTTACAATCAAGCTGGCCTAAGGAAGAATAATAGTAATCATTCCATAAATCATTTGGTACCCCAGGGAAAAACATTAATTCAAGGGAGTATTCATCAGAATCAATACATTTACGAAAATAATCTCTAAATAAAAATATTGGTTTTCCTAAAGTAATAGCGACTTCAAGTTCGACTACTCCCCCTTCATCAGGTGGCAATCCATTAACTATTGCGAATAAGCCCACAGATTGCCTCAAATCGTTTAAGTTTGAATTAACAACTTTATTAGCCCAACCAGGCGAAGTAATATCAATATGACTATTACGAACAAAAGGTTCTCGGACATTCGCCCCCATAAACTCCAATTTAGAAACAAATTCAGGTAAAAGTTTTAGCCTCTAATGCTCAGAAGAGCCATAGGGATAGGCAAGATAAAGTATTTTTTTTATCAATTTATTAATCTGATTTTGAATTAATTAATGGAATTATGCCTTGATTTCTTTCAGAAAAACGCTCATTAGCATCTTTTACTAATAAAAGCGATAAATCCTTAACATTAAAGATAAAGTTCTTTTGATTCAAATACATTTTAGTTATTAATTGCTTTATCTCTATATTAAATGTTGTACTGGATAAAAGAATAACTGAAGTCCATCCAGTAATTACAGCTGAGAATATAAAAGCTAATTTGAGAAGTTTATGGAAGGTATTTAGCAATTTTAAAAATCATAAATAAATAAATTTATGATAACCAGTAAAATAGATAATGCACATTAGATTAAAAAGTCTTTCAATTACTCTTATTCATCTCGAAATCAAATTCAACCCAATTTGATGAGAGCAATTTTTTCCATGTGTTTAATGACTCTTCCTTTGTGACCTTTCTTCTACTTTTAAATTGCATAGGCTTGCCGTTTAGAACGACTCCCCACATATCAATTGTGAAAGATGCTGTATTCTGATCATTAGTTAATTTTTTAAAGTCAAAGTTAATTGCCCATTTATTCTGAGGATCTATAAGCCAACCAACGGGTCCTTCTAGATTTTCTATTTTTGCCATTAAAAAACATACATTTATTTTTGTTTTTTAATGAAAAAAGAAGGATTCGTCAAGCCTGGAAATCTAAAGTGAAGTTAAAGAAATAATAATTTAAAAAAGTTGAAAAGAAAATTCATAATTTAAAAGAATAGTTATAATAAATTCATACCAACAGCTCTTACAAAGATGTCCTCTGAAGCGGGTAGCACACAATGTCGAGGTTTGATAGAAGCGAAAGACAGTCTACTAAAAGCAATGAATTCACTTGGATCTATCGAGAATTTAGATCACATACAGAAAACATTACGTGATGTCTATAACGAGTTAGAACAAATGCATGAATCTAGGAGAATAAAAGAGTCTAATAACCTTAACTAATATGAATAAATTGCAATCCATAAATATTAACAGAATTTCGAATATACAAATCGCAATAAATTTAAGTTGGTCATTAGGTGATTTTTTTGAGGGTCATAATGGCAAAGTGTTTGATACTTTATATATATTTATAGAAAAACTAAAAATGTAAGAGTCAAGATATATATAATTTACATATAACGACTATAATAAAATTAGTAAATACTAGAAAATTTTGCTCAAGCTGATAAAATAGATAAAATATCTACCTAAATGTCTGCAAAAAATATTGATATATGCAAATTAGAAGATCTTGATAAATTGAGATCTGCTCCTAAACTAAATAAAAAACAATCAAAAAACCTTTTAAATCAACTTAATCAAATAATTCATAAATCAGATTGGATAACAATAGGGATTATGTCACCTACATTAAAAAGAGGAATAAGTGCAGTTAGAAGAATAGAAGAAAAATTTAAATATGATGAAATGAAATGCATCACATTACCTAGTTCTGACGGCCCAATATTCTTAAAGGCGAACCAAAAAACGGGTGAAATTCACGCTAGGGTTGAGTTTGGCTTGGGTGAAGGAATATTAATTAGTTGTCAAAATTACGAAAATTCATTAAATTCAAAAACTATTGGCCCCTTTCCGTTAGATTTCTTTGATTAAAAATAATACTTAATAGCTCAGCAGATATGAATAATATTTTAAACCAATACAATCAAATGAATAGAAAAGTGTGTAATTCAATGCTATTCTAATATATAAAGTAAGTCAAAATTCAATACCTTACTTAACCTAAATTTAGTTATAAACAAATTGATTCAAATTCCTTACTACTATAAACCTTTTTTAGAAGATTTAATACATTCACCCAATAAAATAAATGGATAAAGAAAGAGGAAAGTTTTATCAGTCCGGGGATGGCTCCTATTTTTACTCAGCCGATGATGCATCCAAGTGGGACATACTAGATAGAATTGGTCAGCTTAATCTTCTTCACGTTTTAAAAAAAGAATGGGAGCCAGAGGAATCGAGCCAAAGTAAATTAAGAAAGCTTCTTCAAGAAATAAATATTGATGAATTTGAAGATTTTATGGCAGACATACTTGGCTTATGTGAATCATTTGAAGAAATGGTTTATGAATTTGAAGGTAACATAAATTTAAGTCCTGAATACTTAGAGAGGGTTTATCCAGAAGAAAAAGAAAGTTTAGAAAAGTTAAAAAATCAAATAAAAGAGCATAAAGAATGGAAGGAAAAACATCAAGCTTCATATTCTTTTCTAACTAGAAAGCTTTTAGAAAAAAATGAATCAGACAATAACGAAAAGGATACATAACATATTCTTTGTTCATCAACTCTCCTAACAATGAAAACTAAGAGAGGAAAAGAAATAAAATCAAACTAATTTACCCAGCTCTTCATATTGAATGCAAATCATTTTCATCTGATCTTTGATATGAACGTATCTGTGTATTGTCACAAAAAGGCTTAGAGATCGCCAAAGATAACTGTTGCTTTACTGTTTGAAGATCTATATCTATTAGAGATTCTTTTCTCATATTTACTTTATTACATTTTTAAGAATCAAAGATGAAAGCAAGTGCTTGCAACAGCTAAAGGGTTATTACCATGATTAATTAATGGTGGAAATTTCAAATTCGATCACAATAATTTGAACCTTGAATAAATCAACTTCGAGAAATCAAAAAAGGTACCACTGTTTTTAGAACAACTGGAATTATAAACATCCTAGTCTTTTTGATAGGAAGTTACTATATCAAGAATTCAGATTACGGTGATTTTACCTACACAACTTCGAAGAAAATCTATTATAGTCTTAACAAATGTTTACATACGAATCAGACCTTTCTTCCCCCAGCAACTAGCTATAGCATCCATCAATGATAGCTATAAATATAGATTTCTACTATTTCCCTAGCTGTAGAGATCTCAAATTGAATTCGTTTAAAAGAGATTAATTAATCTCAAACATTAAATTTACATAAAAAAAAATGACTTCAACAAATCCAAAATCTACAAAACTAATAAATAGAGAGGATGTAAATGAAATGATAGAGAATGCAATAAGAAGACATAACAGAAGATCTACTATAATTTCAGCAATTCTTGGTTGGATACTTATTGGAGGATATTCTTTTGGTTTATTTCATGTGGTTCAAAGTATTTAATTCTAAATTAAACAAAGCTTAAATTAGGTCAATGAGTATTGAACAGATATATTATATGTATGAAATTTTATAATGTTATTGTAGAAAAAATAATTTTTTAATATACTTAATTAATATAATAAATAAAATTCTGAACTAGAACAAATAATGTTTTTACATTAATTATTTACTAAGTTGTTTGACTCCATTTGTCTTGATATGGAAGTTGATAATCTTCCTTATTCATTGGAATCCAACTCCAATCTGAGCAAATAGAAATTTGATAACCAATCACATAAAGAGCAAGCATTGCGTTAAATAAATTTATGTGGGTGACAGGGGTATCCATGTTTTAATAATTTTTGCAATTCTAGCTAATAAATTATCTAATAAGAACTTCCAGTCTATAAAGTGACCATTAAAATCTAAAACGACCAGAATAAAATAAAATTTAAAATTATGATTACTTTTTATTGAATTTTTTGTCTTCAGGTTTTAATTTTAAACTTAAATAATTAATGATTCTTAATTATTGGAACGGTAGGATGATCTAGAGGATCATCATTTAATATGGGTGCACATACTTGACGACAAGATTTTCCTTGCTCATCTTCAATACAAATTTCTAAACATTCAAAATATCTATCTTGTGCAGTTTTCATATTTTTAATTTTGTTAGTAACTAAACATACTGTTAAAAGATAAAATTTATTGATAAATTAACAAAACTTTTTTAGGTAAATGCACTTATAAGTGCTCTTTTAACTTAAATAATATCTGTGAAGATTTTTTTATGGGATCACACGCTAAAACACATTGTGTCAGCTCCTTGTTAGCAAGAAGTTCAAGAATCCTAGCCATATCAATAGAAGACAGTTCTCCATCAGATCTCCATTTAAGAGTAGTTTTTCTTTGAATGGGTTTGTTCATATCCCTCAAATGAAACTAATGTACAAATAGCATGATTTTAATCTTTTACTGTATTCTTAAGCTTATTTTTATCATACTAATGATTCTAAGTATAAATTACATACAACTATTAACAATTGAAAGGACATATTCGTCATTACTAAATAAAAATTTTATATGAAACTGTAAATTATTTTAAACTACTTCAATTGAAGTGAATTTAGAAGAACTACTTTAGGAAATATTCGACTTTTCAAGATCAGATTTTTTACTATTGCAACTTGAACTTTTAGTTTTAAGATCTTTAAGAAAAAATTTTGAAAATTGTTGAGTTTCGGTTTTTTGCATTGGTTTAAACTAACGAAAAAATTAATTTTAAAGATTTTTATTGGATCTGAGTATTAAATATAGCTAAATAAGATCTATAACGTGTGTGAAAACCGAACAAACCTATCTTGGAGCTCTTCCTAGATCATCTACTTTGACATTTTTAAGATTACTTATCGATTAAAAATTTTTCAAACAAAGTATTGTTAATAAAGAAGTACTTAAGTATAAATTATGTTTAGACTAAAAATATAATTTCATAAAAATAATTATTTGCATATAAATAGTTTTATTAGTATATTTATATAGAAATAACTTATTTGTTCAAAGGAAATGAACTTTTATTCTTTTTATTTCTAGTTTGTAGATCTCGTCCAAGTCTTTGCAACCTTTGATTTTTTCTCTCCTTTTAATATAAAGAGCATTAGTAACGGAGCGATACCCATTAATGGAACTATCAGGTTCATAGCATAGTTATGAGTTCCTTCCATTTTTCAAGCCAAAAATAATATAAATTATTTTAATTAATTTTTAATATGTGTTAATGCGTAAAAACTCTTATTAAAGCAAATAAGTCTATTCAGTTCAAAGCCAAAAATCAGGTTTACAAAAAAAGCTTCTCCTTTATTTCCTAGTTAATTTGGGTAATATTAGAATCTAGGCATTTAAATAAAAAAAAATGAGTAATAATTCTTTTGACATTAACTACTTATCTCCTACAGGTTTGATTGGCTTTTGGGTGCTATTAATTGGATTTATCTTTACAGGTATTATGTTCTATTTTGTCTTTTTTAGGCTTAATGAAGATGATGATTCATACAAGGACCGAAAAAGAAAAAATCTAGAGAGAGAAAAGCAAAAGAAGAAAATAGCAAGACTTTATCCAAAAGGGAAATACTATTGATTTCGTTTTTTTGAAAACTTAAATTAATTGGTCTAAACACGACATCTCATTTAATTAAAAAAAAGACTCAATAAATGATATTACCTTTTTAAGCAAAAGCATTTACTCTCTATTACATCTCGTTTTTGTTCAGGAGATTTTGATTTATTGGGCTAATAAAAGGAGATAATAGAAATAGAAAGAAAGTGGCTTCTAACTATTGAAAGCCTATTTTAATTAAACCTATGGCTCTTAATCAAGCAAACACGAGTATTAATCTTAATAACCAGTCCTCTTTTTCGGCTTCGGGGAAACAAGTTCCTGCGGCTTTATCAATGATGGTGGACTCAATGACAAGCATGGTGGAAAGAGCAAAAATCGATTTAGAGAATGTTGATCAACGAGCTAGAGCAGACCTTGAGAACATCGATCAAAGAGCAAGAAAAGATGTTGCACTCCTGGACCAAAGAGCAAGGGAGGATATTCAAAAAGTTGATAAAAAAGCCAGAAAAGATATAGCCACTCTAGATAAAAGAGCAAGAGAAGATCATGAGCTACTGAGAAAGGTCCGCAAATCGAAAGGATTAACCTCTTGAGATCTACTGTTTACAAAGTAAAAAATTCAAGCACCCGTATAGAATAAAGATTTAATTATTTAAAACTAATACTTTAATTAAATCCCACTTATTTAGAATAAGTACCGCTTTGCCGTAAGGCCCAAGAAGCATCGACCTGGAAGAACCAGAGGGGGATTCAAAGTGGAGCTTCGTTTCCAGAACAAGCCGGTATACGTCACTTTCACGACAGCTTCCCCAAATCGAAAGAGAGTCAGATCAGAGCACTTGAAAAGGCCAATACCAACAAAGTAGTACATGAACAATATAAAACAAATATTATCAAGAGGTCGGCCAAATTGACCGTATGGTTTGTAAAACATCTAATGCTTCTGTTTTTCTAGACAAAGCGTCCTTATTATTCAGGAGATACGTGACATGACCAAGCTTCCTGCCCTTTTTTTCTTCCTCTTTTTCATACCAATGAACATTCAAGCCAGGAATACTCCTCAAATCATCCAATCTTTGGGTAAGTGATGTTGGATAGTTACTTTGCAAACCAAGCAAGTTTGCCATTAAAGCACCATTAACAAGCATTTCAGGCATGGGAACATCAATACCAGTGGTGATACAAATTTGTTGATCAAACTGACTGCTGCTACAAGCATCAATAGAAAAATGACCAGAATTATGAGTTCTTGGTGCTATTTCATTTACAAGTAATCCCTCAGATCCATAGAAAAATTCAATAGCAATAACTCCAACATATTCCAACTGAGCAAGCAACGAAGCTACGATATTTCTAACCATAAGATCAACATCATGATTGATATCAGCTGGAGCAAGGACCCAATCGCATACTTGTTTAGATTGATATGTCTCTACAATTGGTAAGCTACGAACAACTCCTTTTGAATCCCTACTAGAAACAATAGATAATTCCTTATCAAAAGAGATCCATTTCTCTAACATCCATTGCTCTTCTCTTTCAATTACTAAAAATTCTTCGAGTTGCTTTAGATTTTTAATTATTTTAGTTCCTTTTCCGTCATATCCACCTTTGGCAGCTTTTGCCATTAAAGGAAATCCCCAATCTGCAGGAAGATCAATTTCTGATGGTTTTTCTAATGGTATAGCTATCCAATCAGGGCAGGGAATATCAAGACTATTTAATAACTCTCTTTGAGTTATTTTATTAATTAAAGGTCTTATTGATTGAAGTCTAGGGACAAAAGAAACTCCGTTATTTTCAAGAGAAAGTAAACTTGAGATATCAACCCATTCATTCTCAAAAGTAATCAAGCTAGTCTTTTCTGCAAGAAGTTTTGTACCCACTGGATTTGTAGGATCATGCAAAATGACTTGATTTGTCTTTTTGGCAGCAGGATCAGTTTTAGCCGCCGTCTGAACAACGACATCAATATCTCTTTTCTTTCCAGCCTCAACCAAAAGCATTGCAAGCTGTCCTCCACCTACGACCCCAATCATTTAGTTAAAGACCTCATTTTTCGAGCTTTGGTCAAGCAATGCAAACAACAAAATCGCGAACAAACAAATAAAATAATATATGAAAATCTGATTTTAATAAAAACATCCTTGATTCACAACCTAAAAAACATCCCACCATTTGATCCCAGAATAAATAATGAACGTATACGAATACATATCATTTGATTATGAAATGTGTTCGTCAACCATATAATTACTTCTATATTTTGATGATTTAATGTAATAAAGCATCAAAAAATTTATACCCTCACAATCGTGAATAAAGACAACCACCATATTAAAGTCTCTCTAACTACCAACCCATACGAAATAGTTATTGGAAAAAGTATTCTTGAAGACATAGGAGATGAGCTACTTAATATTGGTTTCAAGGAAGGACTAAAAGTATTAGTCGTGTCTAATAAGGAAGTCTCTGATCACTATGGTGATTGCATAATTAAAAGTCTGATTAAAAGTAAATTCAACCCAAAGCTTTTAATAATCAAAGCAGGAGAAGACCAAAAAAATCAATCTTCAATAGATTTAATCCACAATGAAGCATATGAAGCGAGATTAGAGAGAGGATCATTAATGATTGCCCTTGGAGGTGGCGTAATTGGAGACATGACTGGCTTTGCAGCTTCTACATGGTTACGTGGAATTAATGTAGTCCAAATTCCCACAACATTACTTGCCATGGTTGATGCTTCTATTGGTGGTAAAACAGGAATAAATCATTCGAAAGGTAAAAATCTTATAGGTGCTTTTCATCAACCTAAATTGGTCTTAATAGACCCTAAAACATTATTTACTCTCCCATCGAGAGAGTTCAAAGCAGGTATGGCTGAAATAATAAAGTACGGAGTTATATCAGACATACAACTATTCGATCTTCTAGAGAGGCAAGAAAATATTTCTGAACTTTCAAATATGAAAGAAAAACTACTGATAGAGATAATTAAGCGTTCTGCTAAATCTAAAGCAGAAATTGTTATTAAAGATGAGAAGGAGAGTGGAGTTAGAGCATTTTTAAATTATGGTCACACATTTGGTCACGTAATAGAAAATCTTTGTGGTTATGGGAAATGGCTTCATGGTGAGGCAGTAGCAATTGGTATGGTTGCAGTAGGCCAATTAGCAGTTCAGAGGGGACTATGGGAAGAGGTTGACGCAAAAAGGCAAAAACGATTAATAGAGAAAGCAGGTTTACCTTCTAGCTGGCCCCAGCTTGATCTAGAGAGTGTTCTAAGCTCACTTCAAGGAGACAAGAAAGTTAAAAACGGCAAGGTGAGTTTTGTTATGCCGTTAAAAATTGGTGAAGTAAAATTATTCAATAATATCTCTAATAAAGAAATACGTGAATGCTTGCAAAAGATTAGCTAATAGGCTCTTCAAGAAAACGATTTCCGAAAATCAAATTATTACTATTATCCTTCTGAAAAGCCAACCACCTAAAGTCCCCCAGTCCCATTGGATCAACTAGTCTCAATAATGACTCTCTGCGATTTAATGCGGCTGATAGATCATTACTATTTGTTTTTTGAATAGAATAAAGAAAATTTGAAAGTCCTAAGGCCAAAAGAGCTTGACCCTGCCTAGTCTCACCCATAAATTTCCATCCGTTAGTCAGAGCATAATTAACGGTTGATTCGATACATAAATGTGCTGTCAAATCACACAAGCCAGCATCTTTTAAAACATTAGAATTTGCTTCTTGATTTCTATAGGAAATAAGAGTACCGTCCTTTCTCATTACGTTGTAGTAGCGCTTTGATTCCATCGCATAATCGACAACTAATAATGAGCCATTGATTAAAACCTTAGACAACTCCCCAAACCAACTCTGCAGATCACAATGCCACTCGGTGACCCATCTATTACAAATATCCTTTGGTGGGAAGTCAATCTTTAAAATACTATTAGATTCTTGCAAAAATTTAATAATCTCAGGAGTAGGTTTGAGATCAATAAACTCCAAAGAATATTCGTCATTTATTTTTTTCAAAGATACTCCTTGCCTAAAAACATTATTGTTACAAAAAACCAACCTTTCTACGGGAAATGCATCTAAGACCTCATTAGCTATAACTACTCCAGTTACTGGGCTTAAGATGAGATCATCGATGTTACTCCAGCGATAATTAATCCCCTCCAAATTATTAACTACTTTTTCTTGTCGTCTTCTCATTCCTAGATTTAATTCAACGAGAATAAGCTCAATTTTATTGGTTAAAGCAGGTGCAATTTCAGTAATAGCCGCTATCAAATCTCTTGATAAAGTCCCTTCTCCCGGCCCAATCTCAATAATAGAAAACAATTTTGAATCAATTCCTGATTTTTCTAGATCAAGAAGCCAATCAACTACTTGAATAGCTAATAAACGTGCAAAATCATTACTCAAAGATGGTGCAGTACAAAAGTCTCCATTCTTACCAATAGTCAATTTTCCAGTTGAATAAAATCCATTATCTGGATCATTTAAAACTAAATCCATATATCTGTAGAAACTAATTGAGCCGCCGCTTTCTCCAATGCGATCAATTAACCATTGAGGACATCTCGCGGTCGGGTCAATCATGATGGAGAATACCTTTAGAGAAAATAAAGCACATGCTGAAGAAATCATTTAATAGAGCCATAATTTTTTGTCTGGGACTAGTAATTATGTTTTCAATGGGCGGAAGTGCATTTGCATACGATAATCCTGAATTATTACCAAAAGAACAAACACCCATAATCGATCTCGCAAAAACTCTTAGTGAGAAACAAAGATTAGACTTGGAGAACTCACTAAAATCTTATGAACAAGAAACTGGGTGGAAAATAAGGGTTTTGTCGCAATATGAGAAAACCCCTGGTTTAGCAGTGAAGGACTATTGGAATCTTGATGAGACAAGTTTACTTATAATCGCTGATCCAAGAGGAGGGAACTTACTTAGTTTTAATGTGGGAGATGCTTACTTTGCACTCATGCCCAGAATATTTTGGGTTGAATTACAAACTAGGTTTGGCAACCAATTTTATGTAAGAGATAATGGAGAGGACGGTGCAATCTTAGCTTCAATTCAAGCAGTGGAGACCTGCTTAGACCGTGGTGGATGTGAAGTTGTACCCGGCTTACCCCAGGAACAATGGCAATGGACTTTATTGACCTCTTTGTTGGGAGGAATTATTGCAGGTTTCGCAGCTTCGCCAAGAAAAGAAAATGAATCATTTTCAATAGGATGGCTTTTGCTCCTTTCTCCACTTTGGATAATGCTATTTGGAATTTTTGGCATTGCTCCTGTGGTAACAAGAACAAATGACATTTTGCCTTTAATGAGAAATATTTTGGGATTTATCGGCTCTGCAATTGGTGCTTATTTGATTGCAGAAAGAAAATTTAAGGATCCTGATTTAAATAAGCAAAGTTAAAGTCAATTGGGTATGAAGAAAATAAAAATATAGTGAATACTAGTTTTCTTGGTTTAATAAAATTTCTTTATATGCAATTGATGCATCATTCCTAAACCATCTGTGGGACACATGAACAAGCTTATTATTAGAGAACTCAACCCAAGAAAAATGACACAAATTCTCACCTGCAGAATCAATACCTCTTCTTGGGACACACGCTGCATTTAAATATGAAGTCCCCCATAGATCTTGAGCAAAAGTTTTTCTAGTTCGATTCCCCCCAATTCTTAATTGATGATGAGTGTGGCCAAAAACGACTAATTCTGGAACTCTAAATTTACGAATTTGATCAATTGCGATACCAAGATCTTTATCTCCCCAATCCATTGAGGGCAATTTCCAATCTCTGCCACAAAGACTAGAAGCCTCTGATCCAAGACCTACTGGTCCAGAATGAGCAAGTATTAATAAAGGAAAATCTAATGGTGCAGACTTGGCGGCAGAAACAATCCTAAAGACAGATTCATCAAGGCTAACCTCCCCGAATACAGATTTAACTTCTGGTGTTAAGAAAAACCCTCCCCCACCACTGCAAGGCCTAGCTCCAACGACAGAAAGTTCATTTAATGCCCATTTCGATAAATTCCAAGAACAATTCTTTTCGCCTAACAAATCCAACTGTGCTTGTAAAACATTACCAGATCCGTCTCTACCTCTATCATGATTTCCCAGTACTACAGAAGTGGGTAGAGAAATTTTATTTATTCCCCGAACAATTCTTAAATCACCATCGGACAAATCGCCAACAAATAAAACACCATCAGGATTCAGTTCCAAAAGCAGATCTAGATCATCCTGACTCCATGAGCCATGTAAATCCCCAGCGATAGCAATTCGGATATCTGTCAGATTTTTTTGGAAATTACCCTCTATACTGCCCCAACACATTGAATTGGGAACTAATTACTACTGTTTCCTATCACAAGACTGATATTTCAGTCTCAAATAAAAGCGAAAATCTCATTAATGAGATCAATTTCTTGCGTAAAAAAAGAAACGCTATAATTCTGGCTCATTATTACCAAGAGCCTGCGATACAGGATATTGCAGATTTTATTGGAGATTCACTTGAATTATCAAGAAAAGCTTCTGAGACAAATGCAGATGTCATAGTTTTTTGTGGCGTTCATTTCATGGCTGAGACAGCAAAGATCTTGAGTCCAAATAAGATTGTTCTTCTTCCTGATTTTGATGCCGGATGCACACTCGCAGATGATTGCCAACCTGATGACTTCCAAAAATTCTTAGACAAGCATCCTGATCATTTTGCCATCAGTTATGTAAATTGTAGTGCCGCGGTAAAGGCAAAAAGTGACCTAATTTGTACGAGTAGTAACGCAGTTGAGCTGGTAAACAAATTACCAAAAGATTTACCTATTTTATTTTCACCAGATAGGAATCTTGGCAAATGGGTTGAACGTCAAAGTGGCAGAAAATTAACCTTGTGGCCAGGCAGATGTCTTGTCCATGAAACTTTTAATGAAAAATCTCTTATAAAATTAAAAATCAAAAATCCAACCGCTGAAGTTCTTGCCCATCCTGAATGTCAAGAGAATCTTTTAGATTTAGCAGATTTCATAGGTTCAACAAGCAAATTGCTGAATTATTCGCAAAATAGTAAGAAAGATAAATTTATCGTGCTAACTGAGCCAGGAATAATTCATCAAATGAGATTAAAAGACCCTTTAAAGACATATATAGAAGTACCTGGACTAGATGGTTGTAGTTGTAATGAATGCCCATACATGAGAATGAATACCTTAGAAAAAGTATTAAATTGCCTAAAAGAAATGAAGCCAGAGTTGCACATGGACGAACAAATTAGATCATTGGCCTACAAGCCTCTGAAAAAAATGCTTGATATGAGTAATTGATTTCAGGTGTGAATTTATCTCTTTTCATTGTTGTTTTAGGTGGAAGAAGTCTAAAAAGTAATATAGAAATACACGATGTAAGATGGGTTATAGGGGAATCACTTGAAAAAACATTCCCAGAACTTAGAGAACAATGGTTAGGGAAGATTAGCGGGCTTCATATTGATAGTTATAAGTGTATTAAATATATAGATGGCTATGAAATAGTCATCTCTAAATCTAATGAAAATAATTTAAATTCCCCCAAAATAGAGGACCTAAAACTTTGGTTTGTTAATTTAGGTGGCTACAATCCTAAAAAAATGTATGAAGAACATGAATTTAAACTAGTTGTAGCTAAAAAAGCTAATGAGGCAAAGAAAAAAGCTAAAAAAAATTGGGAAACAAATTTATTAAAAAAGCATAATGATGACTACTCAGATATAAATCATTTTGAACAGATTGACGATTTACATCCTATAAAAATAAAGAATTGGGAAATAAATCTCATACCAGACGCTCATAAAAGAAGTGAAAAAATTATTCCTGACTGGTATGGATATAGGAGAATTGACAAATTCTAACTATTTTTTTAAGGCATAGCTCAAATTTGATTTCAAGGGATTATAAGAATTTTTATTAACTTCAACTGTAAACTTTTTAAGTAATATATTTTCAGCAGCAACATATTGACTATCTTTTAAAGTTCCTAGATCTGAATTTGTTAACTTATTTTTATCATTTAACAAAAGTTCTGCTCTAATATCTGGCTCTATTCCATTTTTATTAATATCTTTGCCACTTGGTGTTAAATATTTAGCGACCGTAACTGTTAGACCTGAGCCATCAGAAAGAGATCTGACAGACTGAACTAGTCCTTTACCAAAAGTCTTTTTCCCAACCAGTACTCCTCTTTTATTATCTTTAATTGCTGCAGAGAGAATCTCGCTAGCACTCGCAGATCCTTCATCGATTAAAACTACAACTGGTCTATTAGTTAAGGCTCTACTTTTTGCTTTTCTAATATCAGTAATACCATCTTTAGTTTTTGTACTAACAATAATGCCTGTATTTATCCATTGTCTAGCTATTTCAATGCTTGCCTCAAGCAAACCACCAGGATTACTTCTTAGGTCTAATACATAACCAAAAGGTTGTTGTTTTTCTAATTTATTAATCGATAAACTCATTTCTTTTGGAGATTTTGCATTGAATTGTTTTAACCTTAGATAACCAATCTTCGCACCTGAAACTGTATTGTTTATTCGACTATCAACTACATTAATTTCAATTCTATCTCGTATTAATGAGACTTTAAACAACTCATCTTCTCTAATTATACCTAGATCAACCTTCGTTCCTTTTTTGCCTCGAATAAGTTTAACTGTACTATCTATACTCAAGCCTTCGATAGGCTTACCATCTATGGATACTATTATATCTTTAGGCTTAATGCCTGCAACAAAGGCTGGCGTTCCTTCTATGGGTGATACAACAACAATTTGATTAGTTACCTCATCTAGAGAAATTTGAATACCTACTCCCATCAGTTCACCCGTTGTATCTATTTTCATTTCATTGAATTCTTTAGGATCTAAAAATCTTGTATAAGGATCATTTAATTCTGCCAACATACCCTTAATGGCAATATATGCATCGTCATTATCAAAATATTTATTTGACAGTATTTCCTTTCTTAATTTAATCCAATCATTTGGCTTATATTTCCCTGAATAGTCCAAAAAGTCACGATAAATAATTTGCCATACTTGATCAATAATCTCCTTTGGATTGTTACTAATCAAAGTAGAAGAATTAGCCTGGAAGGAAAAAGATGGTGATGGAAATATAGATATTAACAAACATATTTTTAAGAATCTCTTCAACATAATTATCAAATAATTTTTCTAATACTAAAACAATAAAAAGATATATTCTACTTTTAAGGATCTATCCATTTACCATCCTCTTTAATTAAATCAACCAATGCCTGAACACCTTCATCCTCAGGTACCCTCTTAATTTCATCTCTATTCCTATAAAGAGCAATGGTTCCAACACCTTTTCCTACATAACCATAATCAGCATCTGCCATCTCTCCGGGCCCATTAACAATGCAACCCATTACAGCAATATCCAAACCCGTTAAATGTTGAGTAGCGTCTCTAACTCTTGCTACAACTTCCTCTAAATTAAATAATGTTCTACCACAACTAGGACAACTAATATATTCAACCATGGTTTTTCTCAAACCAACCGCTTGTAAAATTGAATATGCAACTGGTATTTCTTTTTCGGGCGCCTCTGTTAAAGAGACTCTAATTGTATCTCCAATACCTTCGGATAGTAATGTCCCTATCCCTACCGTACTTTTAATTCTTCCATAATCCCCGTCTCCCGCTTCCGTTACACCCAAATGCAGAGGATAATTAAATCCCTCTTTGTCCATTGTGTCAGCCATCATTCTATAAGCTGCAAGCATCACGGGAGCTCGAGAAGCCTTCATCGAAATTACAATATTATGAAAATCTAATGAATGACATATTCGAATAAATTCCATAGCTGATTCAACCATTCCAAATGGAGTATCTCCATAAGCAAATAACATTCTTTCAGACAAAGAGCCATGGTTAACGCCTATTCTGAGTGCCTTATTTTGCTCTTTTAAAGTATTAACAATTGGTTGGAATTTTTGTATGATCTTCTCTTTAATTACATCAATTTCATCTTTAGTAAATTCAGTTCTATTGGGATCAGGTTTTTCAAAAACGAATAATCCAGGGTTGATACGAACTTTATCTACATGCTTAGCTACTTCTAAAGCTATTTTCATTCCATTATGGTGAACATCTGCTACTAAAGGAACTGGTTGATAAGTGCTAGCTAGAAGTTTCTTGATTTCTCCCACAGCTTTTGCACTTGCAATAGTTGGAACTGTTAATCTGACGATCTCACATCCAACTTCATGCAATCTCCTTATTGCTGCCGTTGAACCCTCGATATCCATCGTATCTTCATTAATCATTGATTGAACACGCACTGGATTATCTCCACCGATGCCAATATCACCTACCATTACTGGCCTAGTATCTCTACGAATAATTCTGGTGCTATATCGCTGAGAGAGATTATTTCCTTCCATATTCTTTTCTAGGGTCGCAATCATGGGTTAACAATTGAGCCTCTTTAATAAATAAGAATGACATATTTAAGGGCTATTATAAAAAATCAATTTTTTCCTTAATTTTTAAAAAATCAGATTTAGTCAGACTCATTGGTTTTCCTTCCTCTTTAGATGGATTCCTAAGTAAATAAGATGGATGGAAGACAGGCATTACAAGTTTGCCCTCCCAATCAATCCATTCACCCCTGAGGGTACTAATACGAGACTTAATTTTCAAAATAGCTTCTAATGCTGTTGCTCCAACTAGGACTATTACACTGGGGTTTACAAGTTTTATTTGTTGATACAACCAAGGAAGATTTTCTTGTATTTCAATCTTTGTTGGGCGTCTATTTTTGGGCGGTCTACATTTGACCACGTTGCAAAAATAAACATCTTGGTTAATATCAATCCCAGCATTTTGAAGCAATTTATCAAGTAATTTTCCAGACCTTCCTACAAAAGGCTCTCCTATCTCCTCCTCTTTTGCTCCTGGAGCTTCTCCAATAATCATTAACTTAGCGAAAGGGTTACCCCTGGATACAACGATTTTGTTTATGGAATTATTATTTGAATCAGAAACTTTAGAAACGTTTTTATCAGAGGAGATGTTTATGGTCAAAATAAAGCTTCCTTATCTGATCCTTTTAAAAGATAGGGCACCAAAATTAAGAATTGATTGCCTTCTGGGTCAAGCATCCATTGCTCACATCCAAACTTTGCCAATTTTGAAATTCCCATTGCACTACCTCCTATTTTCAATATCTCATATGTCCAGCTCTCTATGATTTTTGATGGGTCTTCGCAAGGTTCACGCTGAAAACACAATGAGGTTGAGTTTCCTTTCCTTTGCCATTCGTGATTTTTATTAGGTCTATAAAAATGTATTTTGGATCGATTACTTAATGAAATAAAATAATGAGTTGCATTAAAACCTTTATTCACCTTGTCAGAATTGATCTTGGCATAAAATTCAGATAATTCTTTAGGGTTTTTAGAAGCAATTACAAAGTTTATGTTCATCAAAGGCATGCAAGTATCTGATTAAGTAGTAAGTTTATAATTAGATGAATTCACTTTAAAAGTGAATCTAATAAAAACATTTTGAAGTTATGCTTCGAAGATGACTGAAAAATCACAGATATCTATAAGAGCTCTCTCCATAAAACCCTCTCTAACTCTTGAGATCAGCGCAAAAGCAAAAGCTTTAAAAGCTGAAGGTAAAAACATTTGTAGTTTAAGCGCAGGGGAACCTGATTTCGATACCCCTGAATTTATTATCGATGCAACTCTAAAAGCATTAAAAGATGGGAAAACTCGTTACGGGCCTGCAGCTGGAGATCCTGAATTAAGAGAAGCCATTGCGCAAAAACAATCAGATATAAATAAAGTTCCAACAAAAACAGACAATGTTCTAGTAACTAATGGAGGGAAACAAGCAATATACAATTTATTTCAAGTAGTTTTGAATCCCGGAGATGAAGTCCTGATACCAACTCCCTATTGGCTTAGTTATCCAGAGATAACTCTTTTAGCGGGTGCCAAGCCAATAAAAATTAAATCATCAACTAAAGATAGATTTAAAATAGATATCAATTCTCTAGAAGAACACGTAACCGAAAAAACAAGGTTATTAATTATTAACTCTCCAAGTAATCCAACTGGCTGTGTTTTAACTGAGCAAGAGATGAAAACTATTTCCGATTTTTTAAGAAGGCATCCAAGAATTTTATTAATGAGTGATGAAATTTATGAATTTCTTATTTCTCCAAATCAAGTTCATCACAGTTTCGCGAAAATCGCACCAGATCTAAAAAATAGAATTTTCACCGTCAACGGTTTTGCCAAGGCGTGGGCAATGACTGGTTGGAGGATTGGCTACTTAACAGGAAACGCCGAGGTAATAAAGAAAGCCATTGCTTTACAAAGTCAAAGTACAAGCAATGTATGTAGTTTTGCTCAAAAAGGGGCTATTGCAGCACTTCAAGGCTCAAAAGATTGCATTCATGAAATGGCAAAAATATATTACAAAAGGAGGTTATTAATAACAGAAAGACTAAAAAAAATAAAACATATTTCTTTTGTCCCTCCCAATGGAGCTTTCTATGTTTTCCCAGAAATTAATCTAGAGGAGATCGATTCAATAAGTTTCTGCAAATTGGCACTAGAGAAGGTCGGTCTAGCAATAGTTCCAGGGATTGCTTTCGGAGATGATAAATGTATAAGAATCTCATACGCAGCTTCAAATGAAATGATCAACGATGGAGTTGATAGGCTAGAAAGACTATTAAATGATTTTTAAAAAGAATGCAACAGGAGCCAAGAGGAAGAAAACTTATAAAAATAGCTATTGCAGTTTTATCCCTATCTAATTTATTTTCTATTGGTTCATTAAAAGCAGAAGAGATCCTTCATATTGGGGCAATACCAGATCAAAACCCAGAGCACCTCAATCGTTTATATAAGGTTTTATCCTCAGAATTAAGCGAGCAGCTAAATGTTCAGGTCCGTTATAAACCAGTTACTAATTATGCTGCAGCTGTAACAGCTTTTAGGACCGGAGATTTAGATTTAGTATGGTTCGGTGCTTTAACGGGTGTACAAGCAAGACTTCAAAGCAAAGGATCCAAGGTAATAGCACAACGAGATATTGATGAAAAATTCCATAGTGTTTTTATCGCAAACAAGAAAAGTTCTATCCAAAAAATAAATAACATAAATGACTTAAAAACACTAAAAGACAAGCGTTTTACTTTTGGCTCTGAAAGTTCAACATCAGGAAGATTAATGCCCCAATATTTTTTAAACAAAGCAGGTTTGCAACTTAAAGATTTCAAAGGTGCAAGCCCAGGCTTTAGTGGTAGCCACGATGCAACATTAATTCTTGTGCAAAGTGGTTCATATGAGGCAGGTGCTCTTAGCGAAGAAGTATGGAAAAGAAATCTTGAGAGAGGACGCGTGGATCCCTCAAAAGTCTTTGTGATTTGGAAGACTCCTTCTTATCATAATTATCATTGGATTGCTCAAGGAAACCTAGATAAAAAGTTCAAAAAAGGTTTTACGAAAGACCTTACAAATGTATTTTTACGTTTCAATAAAAAGTCAAAAAAACAAAAACAAATTCTCGAATTATTTAGCGCAAAGAAATTTATAATGTCAAAAAACGAGAATTATAATCAAATAGAAACGGTAGGTAGAAAAATGGGAAAGATTAAGTGACTAAGTTACTAGAATTAAAGAATATAAGCCATAGAAGTAAAGAAAGTATTAGAGTAAAAGGTATTAATTTAACAATAAATCAAGGTGAGAAGATAGCGCTTATTGGCAAGAGTGGCTCTGGCAAAAGTACATTAATCTCGATCGCGAATGGATCACTAATCCCGAACGAAGGAGATGTAATATGGAAAGGTTTTCACATTAACAATATCTCAAATATTGAGTACTCAAAAATAGGAACTATATGGCAGGATTTATCTTTGATAGAAGAGCTAAATGTCGCTCAGAATATAAACTGCGGTGCATTAGGTAAACACAATTTCATATGGGCTTTAAAAAATCTCCTAGGCGTCATAGATAAAGGTTTATGCCAAGACTGCCTAGCAGCAGTCTCTCTCCCAAAAAAAACTATTTATTCCTACGTAAATAAACTTTCTGGTGGACAAAAAAAAAGAATAGCAATTGCACGTCTTTTAAGACAAGAACCAGAGATCTTGCTTGGAGACGAACCTTTCTCAAATTTAGACCCTCTATTATCAAAAAATATCTTAAATTTATTTATTAATCAAAAAAATTATCTGAGAATTAAAATCCCTGAGACCATACTTATAAGTCTTCACCAAATTCATTTATTAAATAATTTCAATAGAGTTATTGGGTTAAAAGATGGAGAGATTATAATAGATAGAGAAATTCATAATATTAATCAATCAGAGCTTGATTGGCTATTTTAATTCATAATGAAATTAATAAAACCAGTATCAACTTTATTAACATTAATCCCATCAATAGCCTACATTCCGATTCTAATAGAAATCATCAAAGGATTTCATATTGGGGGTCTAAATATCATATTTCAATTCATAAGCGCAGCAATAAAACCATCGTTTAATCAAGAAGTAGTAAAAAGTGCATGGGAAGGACTTCAAATAACAATTGCTACTGCTTTAACTAGCTGGGCTATAAGTATGCTTATTGGAATTGTTTTAGGTGTACTATCTACAGATTTATTTTGGAAAAGTATTCCTAAATTTTCTTATTTGGGTAAATTCATAAAATACTCATTAGCAATTCCAAGATCAATACATGAAGTAGTTTGGGGTTTGCTATTTATTCAAATTTTAGGTTTGAATATTTGGGTGGCAATTATATCTATAGTCATTCCCTATTCAGCCTTAACAGCAAGAGTAATTTCAGAGCAACTAGATAGTTTTGACATACAACCTCTAATAGCTATTAAGCAGACTGGATCTAATATTATGGGCTCATTGATAACTATTCTACTACCAAAGTTAATACCTATCGTATCTACATATGGAAGTTACAGATTTGAATGTGCAATTAGGGGTGTAACATTACTTGGAATATTTGGATTAGGAGGTATAGGAACAGAACTATATTTAACTTTAAAATCCTTTGAGTTCAATGAGATGTGGACTTGTTTATGGATGCTGTGGTTAGTAATAATTTTATTAGAGAAATTTATAAGATTTTCTAGAAGTTATTTATCTGACAATATTAGTTTAAAAAATTCTTTCTTAATTTCAATCTCAATATTTACACTATCTCTATCGTTAGGTGTTGGTTGGCTTTATAATCTAAATTTTGAGTTATTTACTCCATTAAGCTTCTCGTATTTAAATTTACCTTCATTCGTAGAGATAAGAAATGGATTTAATAGCTTACCTCTGTTTAAACTAATTATTACAACAATTTTAATAACTTTATTTGCCTCTGGGATTGCAATAGGGACACCTCCACTTTTACTAGTATTATTCCCAGGTAAATTCCCTCTAAAAGTTCAAAATCTTATTTGGATCTTTTTTAGATTGATACCTCCTCCATTGACCACTATACTTATTCTTCTTTTTACTAATCCTAATATATATGTAGCCGCATTATCACTTGGAATTACACATATGGGAGTCATGGGAAGGTTACTTACAGATAACATACTAAATCAAGAAAAAAGTATTTATGGAGCGATTAAAAGCAATGGTTCAAGCAAGCAATCAGCAACGCTTTATGGAATATTAGCCCCCCAAAGTAATAGTTACTTAGCTTATGGAGCATACAGAAGTGACGTAATCCTAAAGGAAACAGCAATTATAGGAGCAGTCGGAGGAGTAGGATTAGGGTGGCAATTACAGGAATCACTAAGCTCATTCGATTGGGCACAAGTCATGATAATAACTGCTACTTTCTCTTTATTAACAATTTCAGGAGAATTTTTATTTAACACTTCTCAAAATTATTGGTTAAACAATTCAACCAACAATTTCATTAGTTAGTTATTTCATTCAACATATCGACTTATGAATAAATATCAGAAAAAATTAATCATAATTGGAGATAGTGGGGTTTACGGATGGGGAGATCTAGAAGGAGGCGGATGGTCTGAAAGATTAAGGCAAAACTGGTTAAATATAGATGGAGCCCCTATCATTTATTCCCTTGGAGTAAGAGGAGATGGATTAGAGAAAGTTGCTATAAGATATAAGAATGAGTGGGCAATAAGGGGAGAATTAAGGAGAAAAGTTCCTGAAGGTATTTTGCTATCAATTGGTTTAAATGATACAGCTAAAATTGGAAGAAAAGATGGCAGGCCACAACTTTCTGAGGATGCTTTTAAATTTGGATTAAAACAATTAGTAAACGAAATTAAGAATGAAGTAAATATAATGGTTCTTGGATTAACACCTGTTAATGAAGACTCAATGCCTTTTGCAGAATGTCTTTGGTATTCAAATCAAGCTTGTTCTAAGTATGAAAATAAAATTGAAGAAACTTGCTTAGAATTAAATGTCCCGTTTTTATCTATTCATAAAAAAATGATCAACTTATTATCATTTAAAGAATTACTCTCAACAGATGGAATACATCTGAATACTAAGGGTCATAAATGGATTTATGAACAAATTAGTAAATGGCAGGCATTAAAGAATTGGGCTGATTTAAAATAAATATTTCAAACAAAATTCAAATATAAAAAGATAGAAATAATAGCGGCTATAGATGTCTGGATAGAGTTAACTAATTCATTAGTCATCCAATTAATCTTATTTTGTACCAGTGCTCCAATATAACTTTCCAAAAAAGTTGCTAAATAGCCAGATAAGAAGACTATAAAAGCAACAGATATTCCAGAAATGATCGATAGATTAAGCATAAACACAGTCATAATAAAACTTCCTAACAAACCAGCTATCGAACCTTCGATGCTTATTGCCCCCTCTGTTCCTGGAGATACTGGCTTTAAAGTCGTAATTAGAAAAGTTCTTTTACCAAATCTTTTGCCAATTTCACTTGAAAAGGTATCGGAAAGTTTTGCACTGAAACTAGAAGCAAAACCCACCATGAATAAATTTAAAAAATTTGGCCAAAAACAACTTAATAAGGCGAGTGAGCAGCCTGTTGCTGCAGAACCCCAAACATTTTCAGGGCCACGTTTACCACCTCTGGCTTCAGCGATACCTCGGGAAGCCTTATTTTTGTATCCAATTTTTGTAACTAATGTTCCCAACAAGAGATATACACAAACGGATATCCAACCATTCCAACCAATAGATCCTAATAAAAGTGTTCCAAGTACTCCAGCATGAATCCAACCTTTCTTAGTTAAAAATGGAAGCCTTTGTCCCAAAAATATCAACAAGAAATTAATCAGAAAAGCATTAACCCAAATACCCCCAACAAAAGACAAGTTACCCATCGTTTCTATTCAGCATGCCTGTTTATAAACAATAGACGTTTTTATGATCAAAAATAATCAATCTTAAAAGGATGATTTAAGTCTTCTCCATGAAGTCATTACTTGTGAAGCAGTTACGGCAGCTGTTGATGTCCTCAAAATAGTTTCTCCCATAGACACCCCAACCAATCCAGAATTAAAAGCTAATTCCTCTTCATCTTTATTCCAGCCTCCCTCTGGGCCAATCACCATCCAAACTTGATTAACTTCATGTGGTGTTTCTTTTATCCAATTCACACAATCTTGCAAGTCTTCAATGCGTGTTGCGGCGAAACCGATATGTGCTTCGGGTTTTAAATCATTTATCCAATTCGAAAATGTCAATGTCTGCATTAATTCTGGACTCCAGAGTCTTTCAGATTGCTCAACGGCTTCATGAATGATTTTTTGAAATCTGATAGTTTTTTCGTAACTGCATTCTTTAACTACTGATCGTTTTGAAATTAATGGTTGAATAATGTCAACGCCTATTTCACAACTCATTTGCAAAAAGTTTTCAAACCCATTTTTAGGAATAACTACAGCAATACATATTAATGGGCTCTGTCTTGAAACTACTTGAAGAGGTTTATCAAAACCATCGGTAAGTTTTATAGTTTTTTTTTCAACAATTTTTGCGTTCCAAACATGACCTTTTCCATCAATGACTTCTAAAAGATCTTCCGATCTCATCCTCATAACCCTAGTTAGATAATGTGATTCATTAGAGGTCAATATCAACTCTCCTTTTGAATCGATTTCATCACTTAATCGATTTGGATTTATAAATAATCTTCTTTTCTCAGCCATAGAAAATTAATCTTTTGAAGAAAAAATTGCATCTGGATGTTCCTCTACTGGCCAATCTTGATTTACTCCTCCGATAATTAGTTCCTCTATTTTCAGAACATCAACATCCATTTGTTTGAGCACATTTATCAAAATATCAATTGCGATGAGGTCAGAAGTGCCTAAATCTACCCAGCATCTAGCCCAACACTCATTAAATTCGAATTCTCCAAGATTATGCATTAATGATGGAAGACTAGAAGAGGTATCGTCATTTTCATAGCTCATCCAACTGACATCAGAACCCATTTCGTGCGTTTGTAAATTTTCAGAATTAAATCCTCCAAGTCGGCCTAGTACATACCAAGAATCGAAAATGCCATCAATGTAATCTTTTTCGCCTTTACTTGGGACTCCTGAATATCTAAGCCATATCCAACAATTGAAAGGATCAACTTCACGAAATCGAACTTCCATAAACAATAGATCTTGAAAAAGAAAAACTAAAAGATATCAAACATAATCTAATGTAAATTGATTAAAGAAAATAGAAAAATCATTATTTATTTGATCAAAGCTTAAATAAAAAAGAATGCTTAGTTTAAAAAATATTTATTACCATCCCTCGACATCAGAGAAGCCGATCCTTAGAGATTTATCTTTAAAATTTAAGACTGGAAAAATCACAATTGTTAGAGGACCCAGTGGAAGTGGAAAAACTACATTGGTAGAAATCATTAGTGGTCTATCGGGATATCAGAAAGGAGAGATCACATGGTTAAACAAAACGCTAAATGCACGTCAACGGAGGTGGTTATGTGGATTAGTTTTTCAATTTCCAGAAAGATATTTTCTTGGATTATCCGTAGCTCAAGAATTACGTCTTGGGCACAAAAGGTTAACGACTGAGGAGCAAATTTCAACTCTCAAAAAAGTGGGGTTAATTGACTTAGATTTAAAAAAGCCGCCTGAATCTCTTAGTGGAGGCCAACAACGACGACTAGCTATTGCTGTTCAACTACTAAGGAGTCCCGAGGTACTTTTATTGGACGAGCCAACCGCGGGTTTAGATTGGTCAGTGAGAAACGGAATAATAGAATTACTCGCCAAGCTTAAAGACAAGCAAACTATCCTCATAGTTACTCATGAACCCGAACTTTTTAAAGATTTGAATACCGACAGTTATGAGTTGAACGATGGTCAACTTTTCCCTAAATAAACAATTTAACCAATCAATGACAGACTCACTAATTAGAGCCACTGCTGCCAAAGGAGGAATAAGACTAGTCGCCGTATCTACAACTGAATCAACGAAAGAAGCAAAAAAAAGACACTCGCTTTCATATTTAACTTCTGCAATTGTAGGTAGGGCAATGAGTGCAAGCCTCTTGCTTGCAAGTTCAATGAAGGTAAATCATGGAAGGGTTACTTTGAGGGTAAGCTCAAATGGTCCACTAAAAGGATTAACTATTGATGCGGGTCGAGATGGAAGTGTGAGGGGATACGTTGGTGAACCAAGTCTTGAATTAGACCTAGTTAAAAATAAGAATAATCACTACACATTTGATTTTAAAAAAGCCACAGGTATTGGCTATCTTCACGTCATTAGAGATGAAGGAAAAGGAGAACCACACAACAGTACAGTTGAATTAATTAATGGAGGTATCGGTGAAGACATAGCTTCCTATTTATTACATTCTGAACAAACACCATCAGCTGTGTTTGTTGGAGAACGAATTAATCAGGATGGAATAGTTTGTAGCGGAGGACTTTTAGCGCAAATACTACCTAAAGCAGAACGAGATTATTCATTGATAGCTTTACTTGAAGATCGATGTAAAGAAATCTACTCTTTTAGTGAATTATTAAACAAAAAAGAGACTAACCTTATTTCTCTTATTGAAGAAATTTTTCCTGATCTTGATCAATCCCATTCAGATATCATTAGCACATCTCAGGAAGTTAGTTTTAAATGTAGATGCTCAAGAGAAAGAAGCCTATCAGCATTAAAGATATTAGGAGAGAATGAACTTCAGGAAATGATAAAGGTCGATGGAAAAGCAGAACTTACATGTCAATTCTGCAAAAATGTTTATCTTATTAACGAGGAAGAATTGAAATCTTTAATCGATTGAAGATTTAATCAATGAAAATCACTCCTAACCAAAGCAACAATACTGCAGGTATCGCCTCAAATTTATCTGAAGAAAATGATCCAGAATTATCAATAAATGATTGAGCTCCACCCAAAAATAATGCACCAGAAAGAAGTCCAATGCTGAGAAGAAGAATGCACCAGAGGATAGAGGAAAAGAAAGGCCTCCCTCTACGAGACTGACTAATAAATAAGCCTATTGTTGAGACTGAAAGTATTAATTCAACACTTTCAGAAGGCACAATTAAAACAAGTAAAAAAGCCAATATTCCAAGAGATATCCGTATATTTAATTCTTGTCCAGAGGGCAACTCTAAGCTTGGTAAAAAGTTAGATGTTGAAGCCTCATATTTAGGAAGATTTAAATTTTTCAACCTAGTGATAAGCGAGCCAGGTCCTATATCACCAACTTTCTTGGCTTCATTTTCTTTCTTTGATGCATTTATTGCCTCGTTACTTGCATTACCAAGCTGTCTTGACTTAAGACTTACCATTAACAACGAATCATAAGCAGCTTCTATTTTTGCTTTAGTAATTTGGTCATCACCAACCTCCAGTAACTTTTTATCTCTTGCTTCTTGAATAGCATCAAAACTTGCACCCTCATTTATTCCAAGTATCAAATATGGATCTTGTGAGTTTGAATTTGATTGTGAATTGCTACCAGGATTCATAGATTTTTCAAAAAAAGATTTATGAACTCTCTTTAATATTAGATTTTAATCTACCTTAAAGGGAAACAGGATCAACACCACTAACCACCGGAGCAACTGAGTTTAATTCCATTTCAGGATGATCTTCCTTTAATTGATTAAGATTCCATTCATTTTTAAAAAGCAGTACTGGTCTAAGCCAAGCGTCTTGAACCGTTTTGCAATTAAAAATTCTTCCAACCTCCTCTAAAGCAGGCCATCCCCCTTTTACCCATCTGGCGACTTGATAACCCATTGGTTCAAGCCTAGTTTCCACACCATATTCACTAGAAAGTCGATGCTGTACCACCTCGAGCTGAAGCTGACCAACTGCGGCCAGAATAGGATCTCTTTTGCTTTGATCTTTATCGTAAAGAATTTGAACTGCTCCTTCCTCTCTTAATTCATTAACCCCTTTCCTAAAGTTTTTAAAAGCTGAAGGATTTGGATTTCTTAACCAACTAAATATCTCGGGGCTAAAACATGGGATCCCCTCGAATTCGACTCTTGGTCCAATAAATAATGTATCTCCAATCGAAAACATCCCCGGATTATTCAAACCAATAACATCCCCAGGATAAGCATCATCAACAACAGCCCTGTCTTGACCAAAAATCTTTTGAGGTCTTGAGAGTCTGATTTGTTTACCAGTCCTTGCGTGTTGAACTGTCATATCTTTTTTAAACCTCCCACTACATACACGCACGAAGGCAACTCTATCCCTATGTTTTGGATCCATATTTGCTTGTAATTTAAATACAAATCCACTGAATGATTCTCTTGTAGGAACGATTGGTCCATCAAAGCTATTTCGAGCTACGGGTCCCTGAGATAGCTCAAGAAAATTATCTAAAAATGGTCTAACCCCGAAGTTGGTCATTGCAGATCCAAAAAACACAGGAGTTAATTCGCCAGATAAGATTAATTCTTGACTTAAGTCACAACCAGCCTCATCCAGGATCTCAATCTCTTCAAGTGCTTTTGTCAATAGCTCTTCCTCTACTAAATTTTTAAGTTCCGGATCATTTATTTTCAACCTTATTTCATTAGATTGCTTCCCTCTTTCCGCTCTAGAAAATAAAACAACTTCTTTGGTTGCCCGCTCAACAACACCTCTAAAAAGCTCACCACTTCCTATTGGCCAATTGACTGCAAAGGTTGATAATCCTAATTCAGACTCAATCTCATCTAATAATTCCAGCGGTTCTTGACCTGGCCTATCCATCTTGTTGATGAATGTAAAAATTGGTATCTGACGCATTCTGCAAACCTCAAAAAGCTTCCTTGTTTGAGGTTCAAGTCCTTTTGCTGCATCCTCAAGCATTACTGCATTATCAGCTGCGGCAAGTGTTCTATATGTATCCTCCGAAAAGTCCTGGTGGCCAGGGGTATCTAATAAATTTATCGTCTTCTCTTTATAAGCAAATTGTAAAACAGTTGATGTAATTGATATTCCTCTTTGTTTTTCAATCTCCATCCAATCAGAAGTAACTTTTCTCTGTTCTCCTCTTGCTTTTACTGCTCCTGCTTGTTGAATAGCTCCTCCATAAAGTAAAAGTTTTTCTGTTAAAGTAGTCTTTCCTGCATCAGGGTGGGAAATAATCGCAAAATTTCTTCTTTTACTAACCTCGGAACTTAAAGATACAGTTAATTCTTCTTCTAAATTTGGATCTAAATTAGTCCTGTCTTGGGGAGTTGATTTCATTATTGTTTTTGGTTGTTCATTTGTTCAAGGGAAAAATTAAATACACCCAATAATCTCAAAATAAAGATCATCAACTTGAAAAACCTCCAATTGAGATAACCCTGCATTAATTAGTTGTTGAGTTACTTCATCAACTGTAAATGATGCCTTGAGAGATGCATAAAAATCCTTTTTTAAAATTTCTGGGGAATTTGAAAGATGTTTTTCTTTTATCTCAAATGCTTTTTCTTCAGAAGTAGGCCTTATTAAATCACGATGCATATGAATGCATTTGGTTTTACCAAGTTTTTTTAATGCACCCCAAAAACTATAAGGATCATGAAAATGATGCAAGGCGCTATTACTGACTAGGACATCAGCTTTAAAAGGAAAATGTGTTTCACCTTTGGCTATTGAATTAATTTCAATCAATTGATAAGAGAGATTCTTCGAAAGATTTTTGGAAAGTTTGTTTTCGGCTTCATTCAACATTTCCTTTGAGCCATCAATTCCTACAACATTTACTAAAGGCCAATTCTTGGCAATTCTCTCTGAAATATTTCCTGGCCCACATGCTATGTCAAAAATTAAATCAGTTTTATTAAGAGTTTTACCTACTTTTGTTAAATATTTTTCAAGCGATTTAATCACCATTGAATCACTCCTAGAGAAATCCGCATCCGCGTAAGCCCTTACCTGCGAGGGGCTTTGCATGAGTTCTGGTTCCGGTGTTCGCTTCATTTATAAAAAAAAACTTGTTTTTTTTCAAAGTTCACCCTGTAGATGGTGTTAAAAAAACTTGCTAACGCTATACATGGCGTTAACGTAATAAATACAAAAGGGGTACAAAGATTTTGACAATCGCAACAAGCCAGCCCGAAACCAATAATTCAGAATCGGGGGAAAGAAATGTTAGGACTGATTTCCCAATAACTGCACCTGCAGCTAATCCTGTCTTTTACAGAACCTATAGTAGGAAACTTCCAGCTGGTCGTGAAAGCTGGGAACAAGTAAATAAAAGGAATTTGGATGGTCTAAAGAAGCTTGGGGGCCTAAATAAAGCAGAAATAAATTTAATGCAAAGAATGCAACAAGAGAAAAAAGCTCTTCCCTCAGGACGATGGCTATGGATAGGGGGAACAGAATGGATTGAAAAAGAGAAGAATTTTTCTGGAGCCTACAATTGCACCTCAACTAATCTTGTTGATTGGCAAGCCTTTGGACTCATGATGGATTTAGCCATGATGGGTTGTGGAACGGGTGCGATAATTGAACCTCACTTGATTGATCAACTACCAGAGGTTAGAAATACAATTAATATTGCAAATGTTACAGATATTGGATTAACCCCTTCTGAAGAAAGAAATGAAAAGACTTCATTTTCTATTAAAGATAACAATGTACTCATAAAAGTTGGTGATAGTAGACGTGGATGGGTTGATAGCTATCAAAAAATCCTTGAATTAAGCAGTGACAATAGTTTCAATTCTAAAGTTGTAAATGTATCTATTGATTTAAAAGATGTAAGGCCAGCGGGTGAGTCACTCAAAGGTTTCGGAGGCATGGCTAACCCTGTAAAACTCAAGGATTTGTACCCACGTGTGGCAACCCTTTTGAACAAAGCACAAGGGAGAAAACTAACTTCAATTGAATGTTGTCTACTTATCGACGAAGCAGCCGTAACAATCGTTGCTGGTAACATCAGAAGGAGTGCAGGTATGCGCCAATTTTCTTCGCAAGATTTAGAAGCGGCTGGTGCCAAAGAAAATTTATGGAAGCAAGACTCCGATGGTAATTGGAGTATTGACCCAGAGAAGGATGCATTAAGAATGGCTAACCATACTAGGGTTTATCACACCAAACCTGAATTAGAAGTTCTTGTCGATGCCGTTATTAAGCAATTTCATTCAGGTGAGGGAGCTATTCAATTTGCACCAGAGGCAATTGCTCGCTCAAATGCGGACATACTTTCAACAGTAGAACTGAGGAATGAATTTATAGATATTTATTGTGACCAAGGGAAAGAAGAAGCCTCCAAATGGATTCAATCAAATTATGGTCCATTTGATGATAAAGAACTTATTCACAGACTTAGTAGATATGGTCTTAACCCTTGCGGAGAAATTCTAGGTTCAGACTTTCACTGTAATCTTGCAGAAATTCATCTTAATCAAATTGATCCTTTAGACATAAATCAACAAGAAGATGCTTTCAAAGCAGCAGCTTTGTCAGTCGCCTGTCTACTTAATCATCGATTTGAAGTAGACAGATACAGAAAAAGTCGAGAATGGGATCCCATTGTTGGGGTAAGCTTCACAGGACTTTTTGACTTTTTTGTTCATGCGTTTGGGACCCCATGGTTAAAATGGTGGGAAGCTGGACGACCTGAGACAAAAGAAGGAAAAGATTTTAAACTCAAAGAAGCTACCTTTTTGAGTCGATGGAGGAAGATCGTCAACGATACAGTTTTTGAGTATTGTGACAGACATAATATTCGCCGTCCAAGTCGTTGTACGACAGTTCAACCTGCGGGGACAAAAAGTCTTCTAACAGGGGCTTCACCAGGTTGGCATCCTCCAAAAGCTCAGCGTTTTATTAGAAGAATTACTTTTAGAAAGAACGATCCAGTCGCATTAGCGTGCATGGATTATGGATATACAATCGTTCCTTCTCAGTCAGATAAAGATGAAAATGGAAAATTACTAGACAATCCATTTGATCCAAAATGTACTGAGTGGCTGGTTGAAATACCGACTGAGGTAAGTTGGGCAAACATCCCTGGTGCGGATCAAATAGATATCAACAACTTCTCAGCTCTTGCACAATTTGATTTTTATATGCAAGTTCAAACAAACTACACAGACCACAACACCTCTGCCACTATTGAATTCAGAGAAAATGAGATAGATGGTTTAGCTAAAGCTCTTCATAGCTCTATCAATGAAAATAAAGGTTATATTTCAGCTGCATTGTTGGCGAGGTTTGATGCAAATGCAACCTTTCCTAGACTTCCTTTTGAACCTATTGACGAAGAATGCTACACAAAAATGCAATCAGAGGTAATAAAAAGAAGAGACAATTGTGATTTCTTTGAAGCTCTTAGTCGATATGATCAGGGGGAGCTTACTGAAGCAGGTCCAGCAGGTTGCGATTCTGATAAATGCTTACTCCCACTAGCCAAACCATCTTAAGACCAGTCATGCAATCTTGAGTGAGGATATTTTATATCCACCGAGAAAAATTTTAATTAATAAAAAAGGTTTACTTTTCAAAGAAATCTTAAAAATAATTGTCCAAATTAGAAAATTTGGCTAAATATTACATAGGTATTGTCTTCCCAAAAATTTCAATGACTACAACAAATAAACCATTAAAAATAAGTGGCACAAGTACTAATGATGCACTTATCGATCAACTGCGAGCTTGTAAAAACCCAGATGAAATTCTCAAATTCGAGAAATGGTTCAATAACAATATTGAATCAGACAAACTTTATAAAAGAATTTGTGAACTACTAAAAAACAGAAGTATTTCAAGGGCATTAGGATCAAAATGGCTCCTAACGCTCATTGAAGATCGAGAAAAAACTATAAATAAGTTGTTGGTTCAATAATATTTTATTTAGGTTTACTAATCCAAAATCGATTTTTATTTTCCTTTCAATTTAGAAAGGAAATGGTCCTGTTGCTCCGCTTGAAGCAGTAAAGCCGGAGAGAGCCCAAATCCCAAAGGAAAACAGTGCACATCCAATAAAGAACATCAAGTGAGCTACATAACGGTATTTCTCTTTTTGACTAATACCACCCTCCATTGGAAGGTCTCCAAGGAAACGAGATTGTGAGCTCTTGTTGCTTGCCATGAATGTGATTTACCAATGTTTGAAATTATTGCACAAATAATCTCATTGACATTTACGGATACAGAGAATCTATAGGTTCTGAAATTTTTACAAGCTTACAAGCATCCCATTTGAAAGTGAATTAATAGAAAAGTGATGAAATTCTCGTTTGAGCAATTTTTTTAAGAATTCTGAAGTTAATAAGGTAAAATCTGAAGTGGAGAGTTGGTCGAGCGGTTTATGGCTCTAGTCTTGAAAACTAGAATTTATTACTATAAAACTAACAATATATAAGCTGTAATGACTTACTATAATTAACTTTTAATTACTTTATACTTGCAAAAAATTTTTAATTATCAATACTCGAATGTTAATTTTATCTGTCTTTTTATAATGAAATGGTCAACTTTCGGTCTTCTTCGACCAAGTGGTCAGAAGCGGTCATGGAAACTAGCGACGTATAAAAAATGGCTCAGCTATGGTCAGTCTAAATCAATCACTCAGAATTCCTTATGGAATAAGTCGTTTATCCATACGTAAATTTTCACAGCTAGAGTTCGACTCTAATCGTCCGTGAAAACTGATGGTGTTGACCATTCTATTAATTACCCCAATCTTTGACATACTCATAAAAAAGTAGAGGGAGGGGGGAGATATTTAGACTGGAAGGCAAGCTATATAAATGTTCTGTATAGCTTTAGCTAAAATTTTGGTATCCCAGAGTCTCAACAAATAAAGAAGAATAGAACATCTAAGCGAAATATACTAAAATAATTTAAAGAGAAATTAAAAAGTAAAAGCTCCATGCCCACGATTTGCGAATTATGTGGCTCTATACAAAGTAAAAGCATTACAAATTCATGCTCAAACTGCTCTTTTTCACTTCAAGAATCAATAAGAAAATTAGAAGCGAAACATGTTTTAATACCAGAAATAGATAAATTATACTCGTATAGAAGTATCACATTATCTAATATAAAAGAAAACATATTTGAGTTGCTTAATAATAAACCTATAAGGTTAATAGCGGATCTTGATATCATTAACTCTGCTATAATATATATTCCATTTTGTAGATTAAAGTACAAATATAGATGTGAGTATGAATATACTGCTATAGATACTGAAAGGGTACCTTATACTGTTCATGTAAGAAGGTACCCAAACGGAGCCTTTGGAGGAGGTGACTATACGGAGGCAACGACAGAATGGAAAACAGTTGAGCGTAATGCTAGAAAAGTAGAAGATTATCTAACAGGAACTTTCTCATTATCTAATACTTCTATAGACTTAGTTAATACCTTTAAATCAAGCTATGATTCAAATCATGAAAGTCTTGATATTAATAAAAAGATAATCAATAAAGAAGTCAAATCGTTATCTTTAGATGAAATGGTGAGCGATATTCAAAAAAAAGTGATTTATCTAGAAAATGAAAAAGTTAACAATCTCAGGCCAGCAAAGAGCATTAGTAAAACCATAAAAATGACATCCCTATCTATTACTGAAAATGAATATGCTGATATTAATATTGGATTAATGGAACATGAAACAGAACGAATATCAAAATCAAAAAAAGGAAAAGATGTTGATAAAATTGTATGGAATGATATTAACTCTAGAAGTTTTGAAGGAGACAGAGTCAGAAATAAGAAAATGTCTTACGAAGTTGAACAAATTGATGAGACAATACTTCTAATACCATATTTAATACAGCATTATCAAAGTTCTGATAAATATAACTTTTTTACTTTTAATAATCTAATTAATGGGAAAGGGAGAAGAATTTTAGAACCAAAAACACTAGATAGTGAAACAAATCCTTTTAGATTTTCATACATTACACCCTTAATATTTTTTGCACTTTCAATGTTTATAAATTATATTATAAAATCAGAAACAAATATTTCAACATTGGGTTCAACTGGTGCATTATCATTTTTTGGTTTTCCACTATTTATCGCCTTTTGGATAAAATGTGCAACAAAAGAAGGTAAAATATATATAGCCAGCACTAAGAGTATACTTGATAAGAAGATAAATATAATTAATGCAGCAAGCATTAGTTCTCTAGCATCAAGCAAAACAAATCTACAGGTTGGATTTGATACAGTAAAAAGCAAAGAGATTGAATATAAGAAAATAAAGATATTAAATAAAAGATTAGGATTAAATGTAATAGCAAAAATAATAGCAGTTTTATTTCCAATAATTGATTTAATTTTTACTCTTACAAACTGGCAAAAATTAGGAGATCATTTGGAATTAAATTCACATATAATTGCTCCATTATTGATAATGATTATATTTGGATCATTATCAATAATTATTTCTGAAAAAATTTTTAAATTCAAATTACTAAATAATGTTAATATTAGAAAAACCAAAGAAAATAAGTTTAATTTTACATCATTAATTAATAATAACAAGAAAGCTTTAAAAACAATTATAATTAGTTTAATATCAGGAGGAATAGGATTAAGTATTGGCCAATCTAGTTACAATAAGAATACAAAGGGTGAAATAAAAAGACCAGCTCAAGAAAAAATAAATTTAAACACTATTAACAATAATATGACAAGCAAGGATTACGTTAGGAAAGGTAATGAAAACTTTAATTCTAAGAATTATAAGCTAGCGATTTTAGACTATACAAAAGCAATTGATATCAACCAAAATAGTGACGGCTCATATTTTAATCGTTCTCTAGCTAAGCACATGCTAGATAATGATATAGGCGCAATCGAAGATTTAAACAAAGCAATTAAAATCAATAAAAACGAATCTAAATATTATTACCAACGTGGACTATCTAAGTATTATATAAAAGATTTTAAGGGATCAATTAATGATTTTACGTACGCTATAGAACTAAATCCTAAAAACTTCAAATCTCACTTCCAAAGAGGTCTTTCTAAAAATATGCTTAAAGATCCTGAAGGTGCGATTTTAGATTACAATAAGTCAATAGAATTAAATCCTAAATACTTTAGTTCTTACATGAATCGTGGTCTTTCTAAATCTCAAATTAATGATTTCAAGGGTGCGATTATTGATTTTAATAAAACAATAGAAATAAATCCAAAATATGGAGCGGCATTCAATTCTAGAGCGAATGCAAATCTTAAATTAGGAAAGGAAAATATTGCATGTATTGATATAAAAAAAGCTTCATCTCTTGGAAATAAGTCTTCAACAGAATATTTAAACAGTGAATCGGGACAATGGTGCTTTAAAGCTAAGAATTAGTAAAGGTATTAACTTTTAAAGAATTTTTATTCTTAAATTTAATTATAACTTAAAAAATTTAATGTAATTGATTCTAAGAGTTTGATAAAAGAACATAAACGACTCTACCAATAACAAGGCATAATATAAAATAAAAAAATTGATCAGACTGTCTTGACAAGATTCTTCTTGTTTTTTCTAAACTAATACTTTGTCAAATGTTTTGCAAAGATCTTAAAGAGTTATCAATAATGAATTACGGAAGTAATTTAAATAATCTGAAAGGGAATTTCTTATTTTGAGTATCTAGTGTGTAGTAAAAGTAATTCTATTAATAGCAATGAAGTTCAATAATTCGTACCCTTTCAAAAAAGTGATAAGAATTCCCCTAGCCAAGTAAGGGGACTAGTAATTAATTAAGAAGCTCTAGCATTGTCGTTGTCTTGCCAGCACGCAAGAACACGTCGAATTTGTTGAAGTTCCCTATGTGTCTCAACGTATTGACGACACATTTCATCTTTTAAATCACGTACGTCTTCAACAATGAGGAATTTATTCCTCTCCTGTCGAGTCGCCAGATGACTCAATAATCGATTGGAGGAAACTAGTGCGGGATTCAATTTGTTGAATAAGAGAGTTACGCCATCTTTCAACCACTTCAGGTGATTTTGAGGCTTCTCTAATTTCTTTACAGGCTTCCTCTGGTGTGAGTAACTCTGTTGAAATTCTGGCGTTTGCCCAATCTTTTGCTCTTTTTGCATGTTCTTTTGATTTAGGTTTGTTGATCAATGAAATGGCACTATCAATTAATCCTTCAGCTCTTAAAACAGCAAAATATCTGCCACTAATTCCAAGATCATGAAGAGGGTTCCTACCCTTTTCAATGTTCTTAAAAAACCTAGAAATAACGTTTTTACGTCCTAAAGGTGTAAGACCTCTAATCAACTCACCATTAACTTCGACTTGAGTCACAACTGGTGGGTGATTTTTGGCGATACTTGTGGCATAGCGGTTCTGCCTTGGCATTTGTAAGAAAAGCAAAGGTTGATAGAACCGCATCCATCAATCACCTAAAGACTCAGAAATATGAGCAAGGGTACGGCTAGAAAATGAATTTCCTAGGGTTCACTCGGCAGGATATGACGGTAGTCCCTCCCATTAGGGCGTTCAGTCCTGGCAAAGCAACTCATGCGGACTAACACCATATATGGGGTTGCATAAAAATGCAACTAATAAAAGCTAACTCTAGGGAAAGAGATTTTGGAAATAATCTGCAAAATTGGCTAAGTGACTCAAGTTAATTGTTTTATTCAAAAAAAATTCAAAAATTCTAATGCAGTACTGTAAAGTAGAAGGTGGAGAGTTGGTCGAGCGGTTTATGGCTCTAGTCTTGAAAACTAGCATGGGGGCAACTCCATCGGGGGTTCGAATCCCCCACTCTCCGTTCTATTGCGGAGATGCTAGAGGTATTTAATTATATTTTAAATCTTGTTATTCATCATCTATAATCCAAAAGTTGACCGAAAGTTGACCGAAAAAAGAAAATTTTAGTTTAGAATAGAAACTTTCCTACAAAAGATTACAAATCCATTTCGGGCAACCCTCGGTCTTCCCTGTTCAAAACACAGATGAAATCCTTTGGTGTGAGGCAAATGTCGCTAGTCTTGAAAACTAGCATGGGGGCAACTCCATCGGGGGTTCGAATCCCCCACTCTCCGTGCTATATCGGGGAGTTTAAAGATATTTAATTATACACTTGCCCCTGCAATATGATAAATAAGTCCAAATATTAGATAGATTAATCAAAGAATCTTAAAAATGATTTATTTATTCGCCTAATAAGATAAGTAAAACAAATATTTTATACCTACAAGAATTTCAAAATTCTCATGATTCTTTTATTTTTTCGTTAAGGTAATCCGAAAATAGGTTTTAAAGATTTTTAAGGTACTGATTTGATATCAATCAAAGCAAGCAAGTAAATGTTTGGTATTTACTTGCTTGTTTTTCTTAAAAAGCTCAGGAACCCATACCTTACATAATCAAAACAAAATGAAAGAAGAGCGTTACTTAAAAGACAGAGAAGCAATTGTAAGAGCTGATATTTGGAAAGAGATCACCTCTTCATGTAAAGGTCTTAGGACTGAGCTGGGGTATACAAATATACAAATAGTTGAATTTCTAAAAGAAATAACAAAAACATTTGAAAGAGACCAACTCTGATTACTGCAAGTCGAAATTAAAATTTTGTCTAAGCTTCTATTTTTCTATTGGGTTTAGAGCCTCATCAACTTTTTTTATTGCATTCGGAACACTATTTAAAGCAGACTTTAATCGCCAGAAAGCACCTCTAAAAAGTGCACTTGTATCACCAAAACTTTTTAGTAAGTAATTTGGGTTTCTTTTATGAGCTCTATCGGCTATAAATGATGCCTTCCATGGATTCCAAGATGCAAAGTTAACTATAGTTCTATAAGCACTTGGCCAGGGATTATTTGGTAACAACATTTCTAAATCTCTTAAATAAATATCTGCTTCAGAAGGTCTGTTCGATAATATATTTAGAAGCGATAAGGACCATAAAGATTCAACATCTTCGGGGTCTGAACTTATTTTTGATAATGCCTTATTTCTAACAATACTTTTATATTGAAAATGCCCATCAAGCATATGTTCTATTTCTATTTCATCAAAAATTAATTTAATACCTAATGGACCTTGATCCATACCGTTGGCTAGTTCAATAAATCTATTATGAAATTCATTTTGCTTAAGTGAACTTGAACTTCTCTTCCATAGAGTATAGCTTCCTTCTTTTTCTCTGGGAAATTCTCGAACTTTTATAAAAAGGGAACTATCTCTAATTGCTTTGTCCAGAGCTAATGAATTACTAGAAACTGAGCCTTGATCTCCCTCAGCCAAAACAATCCAATTAGAATATTTAAGAACAGGTTCTATATGCAAAAGAGATTGCCCAAGTTGTCTGCCTAAAATATTCCCACCTTGCATTCTTCCAAAATAGCTTACATTATGCTGATTAATATCAGGAGTGCTGGGCACAACAATTACTGTTTCTTTTTTATCGAAAGTCTGACTCGATCTGACTGTAGATATAATGTCTTTAACAGGATAATATTTACTTGAAATATTTTGTGAGGTGTTAAATTTGTTAATAGAATTGGAAAATAAAAAACTTAAAAAAGGAATCAGTAATAAACCATAAGAGTTTAATTTAAAATAAGTATCTAGCCAATCACTCCACTTAGTAAATCCAAGGGCTAACAGTAAAATAATTAACGGGATTGTACATGCTATATATCTTTCATCCTTATTAGGAATGAAAGTTGTAAAAGTCCAGGATGTTATTAAATTAAAATAAATCCATGTCCATTTATAATTATTTTTATTAAAAATATCAGCTAATCTTGCCTGATTTCTAAAAGATCTTATATAGGTTAAAAAGCCAAATAGTATTCCTGAAAAGCCAGAAAAGAAAATAATACTTCCAAATTGATTATCTAAATAAGGGAAGTACCAGAAAATACTTTTGAAATCCAAAATTGAAGGATCACCTTCTATCGCGGCTGATTCAAAAACAGCTCTGTAGGTTCCACTTAATATCATTATCCAATTGTGATAAAACCAAGGTAAAATCAATAAAAAGCTGATAAGAACTAAGCATAAAAATTGTAATCTAAATTTCTTATCTCTTTTAAAAGAAAGAATAAAAATAAATAACAAAGAAGGTATTATAACTAATAAAGAGCTCTGCTTAATTAATAAAGAAAAAGAGCATGCAAAAGTAGCAATTAACAATTGAATCCATTTACCTCCAATTGATTTATCACTCCACCTTCCTAGATGAAACAAATAAAATGTAATAGCGGAGATTAAAGGTAACTCCAATACATAATCAGTTCTTAGATGAAATAAGAAAGGAGAACATGCACTAATAAGAACACAAAAAAGCCCAAAGATTTTCCCTCTCAAATAAAGTCCCCATGAGGCAATATTAAATATCAAAAATCCATTCCAAAAACTTAAGGACCAGGCAGCTTGATGAGGAGCATCACCAGCAAAGGCAATTACGGCGCCATTGATTATTGAGGCCAAAGGAGGAATCTTTGGAGATTTATCTAGTAAAGAACTAAAGTCTGAAGCTCCATCTCCTCCCAAAAAAGAGAGCGCACGGGCATGATCAAGGGCACTATTGAGATAATCAGCCTGATCCCATGACGGAGTATTGCTATATAAATCCCACCAAATCCGATCAGATATGGTGGAAAGAATCCATATAAATAAAATTGAAAACCAAAAAATATATTTAGAGTGATTAATATTTTTCTTAATAAGCATGCTGGCTACTGACAGTCCAATGTTTCACTTGTTTTTTTATTCGTAACACTGTTTATCCCATCTGCGATAAGACATAGTTTATTTTTAACATCCTTTGCGATTAATACATCAGTAAAATCGGCACCTTCAATAATAACGTTTTCAAATTTAGCATTATAAGCAAAGGCACCTTCTAATACGCTATTTGAAAGGTTTGCGCCATTAAGTATAGCTGCATCCATTGTTACATCTCTCATATTTGTATTACTTAAATTAGCGTTTTCAAGTTTTGCATCAAAAAAACTAGCTCCTTGAAGATCACTTCCTGAAAAATCAGAATCTTGTAGATCACTTAAATAGAAAGTCGCACCTTTCAAATCGATGTTGGAGAAGTCAGCACCTATCAAGGTTTGCTTTCCATAGTCCAAAGCTGAATAAGCGGGAAGAGGATAAAAGAAAAATAAAACGGAGCTTACAAAAAAAAGAAGACGTTTAAACATAACTTTCTAATGGCTACTAATGTTTATATTTTAATTCAAAAAGGGTCTAAAAGTTAAATATTCGATTTAATATATATTATAAATAAAATACTAATACTATAATTTCTCCTAAATCATAAAACAAACCAAAATGAATTATTTATTGATTTAAGTGCAAATTATTAAGGTCAAAATATCAATCTCAATAACTACATAAAATGATTTAAGAATCATCTAATAAAAAAAATTCTATACTAATTTTTTATTAAAGAAAGTAAAAACGATATCAATTAATCAAATTTTCCAACGTTCTAATAACTAACCCTATGATTTAATATATATTTTACTTATCAAAAAATAATTCCCTAAATCCACCAAATTAAAAATATACAAGTTCCTACAAATGATTAACAAGCCGTACGAAGTCATAGTTGTTGGTTCAGGTGCAACCGGAGGGATGGCAGCCTTAACAATGGCTAAGGCTGGCGTCAGAGTACTATTAATTGAAAGAGGTCCTGAGCTAGAGATCAAGCAGGCAAACGGAACAGACCCTTGCAATATGGTTCGGAGACTTATTGGGGTAACAACTGGAAATTATCAAAATCAACCTCAACATCCAGGGTTCTGGAAGTCAAATCCCTTACTGTACGCAAACAAAAAAGCAAACCCATACACTCACCCACCAAAAGCCCCATTCATATGGACGCAAGGCAATCAAGTTGGTGGAAGGAGCCTTACTTGGGGAGGGATAACATTGAGATTATCTGACGAAGATTTTGAGGCCTCAAAAGAAAAAGAATACAATCTTGAATGGCCTATTAGTTACAAAGATCTTGAGTCACATTATTCAGAAATAGAGAGTTTTCTAAAAATATATGGTAATAAAGACGATCTCAATCAACTACCTAATGGTGAATATATTGGCAAACTTCCATTCACAGAGAGTGAATCAAGATTCGCCTCCAATATAAAAGAAAAATTAAATCTTCCTTTTATACATTCCAGAGGTTTTGGAGAAAATAAAGATAAAACTAAATGGCCCAGATACAGCAGCTTAGGCAGCACATTAAAAGAAGCAGAAAGGCTAGGAAAAGTTGAAATACTTTCAAATCATATTGCAGATAAATTAGTATTGAACAAGGACAGAAAGTCTGCAAAAAGTGTTATTATCGTAAATCAAAAAAACGGAAAAAGAAGTGAATTAGAAAGCAAATTAATAATACTATGTTCATCAACAATTCAAACAATTCGAATTCTATTAAGTTCTGAAGAAAGTAATAATTCAAATGGTCTAATCGACCCCTCTCATTCATTAGGAATGAACTTAATGGATCATATATCAACTTGTAGGTTTTTCACATTCCCAATCGATAAGAATTTTACTGATTATTCAGCTGAAAATAATAATCATCTTTTAACAGGAGCTGGCAGCTTCTTTATCCCCATAGGTAGAGATCGCTCAACTAAAAAAAACTTTGTCGGTGGATATGGTATTTGGGGAGGAATAGATAGATTTGAACCACCAGAAATTTTAAAAAAATATAAAGAGACAAAGACCGGATTCCTTATTGGTCATGGGGAAGTACTCCCAAATAAGAAAAACATTGTTTCACTGTCAAATAGCAAAGATTTATATGATATTTCTGTACCACACATTTCAATGGTTTGGCGTAAAAATGAGCAAAGAATGGTTTCAGAAATGAACAAAATGATTGATCTTATTATCAATGCTGGAAATGGAAATATTATTCCAGTCAATGAGATCCTCAACATTCCATTTACCAAACAAATATTAAGTAAATCAGTTGCTATTAAAAGCGATGCACCACCACCGGGTTACTACATACATGAGGTAGGAGGAGCACCAATGGGAAATGACAGGGAAAATAGTGTTTTAGACAAGTGGAATCGTTTGTGGGAATGCAACAATGTATTGGTTGTTGATGGAGCTTGCTGGCCTACTTCATCTTGGCAAAGCCCTACATTAACAATGATGGCAATAACTAAAAGAGCTTGCGAAAAGGCAATTACAGACTTTAAAGGTTAAAAATATCATTTAAGTATTTTTCAGTAACAGCCCTATCCTCAGAACCATTTTGAAAAAGAAAATTAGCTATAGCTGAGCTAATAAGCTTGGATTGGTCCCAATTCTTATTCCCAAATATAAAATCCTTCATACCTACATAAAGAGCTTCAGGCACCTCAGCTTCAAGACTTATAGACATAAGGTCCAAGTCCTTTTCACAGCATCCAACCTCATCCGTTTTCATCTCATCAATACGAGTTTCAATTTGATTAAACTCCATTTCTTTTCTTAAAAGCTCGAAATATATGAGTTAAGGATCTTAAATTTTCTATAAAACGTCAAAGGTAAAGAAAAGCTGAACAAAAAATCCGAGACAGAGATAGACTCATCTCACATCAATGCTTCTCGAAGGGTTGTCTGAAATGAATTATTTTTATCTTCATAAAGTTTCTAAGTGTAAATTACTATTAAAATATCCATTGAATCCCACAAGTTCATCATGAAAACTAGAGTTTTAGTCTTTTGTAGTGGAAAACTCTTCACTAGCTGTGGAAACCACTTGGGGAAAAGAGCTGAAACTAAACATTAAAAAAATGTATAAATGCCGAGTCCCCTGCGTCGCAAACAAGAAAGAGACAAATGATTCTCTATCTTAAACCTAATTTTTTAAGATTTGGCTTTTATTTAAAGAGGGAAGCGTGACAGGTCCTAAAGGATGCTTTGCATGTGGATAAGGAAAATGTTCATGCGCGTGATTATGCTCTTTGTTTGCTGTGCGATTGTCTAGACAACCTTCAACATGATCATGATGACTGATCTGCTCATATCCAACCTCACTTTCAAAACCCAATAAATTAGAACGATATTTACATAAAGCACAGTTCATAAAATTCTCTCCATCAAAAACTTCTTGAATTCTTTCCATAAAAGTATCAATGACTAATTCTTGGTCTGATAAGTAACTTGCGTTTAGAAACTTCACATCAGGATTATCATTTGCAACTCTCATAGAATGTTCTCTAACACGACTTACTAAAACTCCAGAAAAAAGAAAATAAGGCAAGAGAATTACTCTTTTAAAACCCAATTTGAGAGCATGTCTCAGGCCAGGATCAACGAGGGGAAATGTTACTCCTGAAAAAACAGTTTCTCCCCATCCAAAACCATATCCCTCAACAAGCAGCCTTGTAATCTTACAAACATTTGAATTAGCATCTGGATCCGACGAACCCCTCCCTGCTACGACAAGTAATGTTTCAGAAAGCGGAAGTGTTGGATTATTGTCAATTGTTTCTTTGAGTCTTGCTCCTGCTGCTCCAATCATCAACGAATTCAAACCAAGCTCCCTGCCATATTGAATTAGAAGTCCATTATCAGCGGAGTATTTATTCAAAACCGCAGGGATATCATTTTTAGTATGACCCGCAGCAAATAACATAGCTGGTAAAGCAATCACTCTCTCAACGCCCAAATTTCTAAGCTGATCAAGGGCCTCACAAATTATTGGTCGATTAAATTCTAGGAAACCATATTCAACTGGGATATCAGGTATTCTAGATTTTATTTTGTTGACTACATTTATAAACTCTTTTACTGCTTGAGGATCTCTACTGCCATGTCCGCATAACAGAATTCCAATATTAGTTGGATATTTATAGTTACTTGATGCAGAGGGAATCAAAATGTTTTAGCCAATAATCTACTTTAATTGAATATAGTTTTATAAAATACCTACTTAAGAAATTCATCATAGAAAAAGGAGCAGATTATTAGAAATTCCATATCACTACAAAATCAGAATTCTAACGATAGTGATGTCCTTGGGGTTTTTGAAGCTGTAAACTCAGAATTATTCCAATCACTGAGATCATCCCAACAATCTTCCAGTCCATTTTTAGTCTCGAGTGGAGGAACCACAAGTAGAGCCGCCGCAGATAAACATTGGATTTTAGATCTAAGAAAAAACTACCAACATATATCTTTCGATTTAGAAAAAAAGCATGTAGAAATTGAAGCCGGTGTAACGATGGGGAAATTATGCTCTTTTTTAGAAAATCATAAAAGAAGTTTTCCAATTGGTTTATCTGGAATCACAGGAATGGGATATATCTTGACCGGTGGAATAAGTCCACTAAGTAGGAGCAAAGGATTAGCAATTGATCAAGTCTTAGAGATTAAAGGTTTTTGGGGAAATGGAAAAGAGTTTCATTTATTACGACCAAATACGAAAAAAGAATTGACTTATGAATGGAAAGCCCTTTGCGGAGCAGCTATATTTCTTGGCATCATCACACAAGTAAAGTTAAAGACTCAGCCATTAAGACCACTATTAAGTTGGACAGCAAATCTTTCATTTGCTCAGCTATCTGAATGTATTAATCAAGCCGAAAGCTGGCCTAATTCTCTTAGCCTTCAATGGATATATGGAGACGATATTTTTGCTCATGCGATTGGTGAAATTAAAAATGCTGAAGATGAATCAAAATTGATTAAATTATTAGAAAGATTGCCCTTCTCTCGAAATAGAAAAATTAATAAATTCAACAATATGAGGGCTTTACCTAATTTAAGCCTTGCAAATAATAATAATAATAATAATAATAATAATAATAATTCAAATCATTCTGAAGTACTTGGATTATTAGGTCCAGCTTGGCAAGAAAAAAATCAACAAGTATTAAAAATCCTTAAAGAATTAATAAATAAAAGGCCGAACAAAAGTTGCTATATAGCTTCTCAACAATTAGGAGGTTTAACACATTTAAATGATCTTGACACTTCATTTATTCATCGTGATTCTATCTGGAAACCTTGGATTAACGGAGCTTGGAAAGCCCACGATCAAGCGAAAAGAAAAAGAACTCTTGAATGGATGAAAGAGTGTTGGAATAATCTAGAATTCATATGCCCTGGGGTTCATCTTGCGCAAATACACCCACATTTAGAATGGCATGAAAAAGAATTATCATCCGCATTTAAAGATTGGCTCCCAAATTTACAAGAGATCAAGGCCATTCATGATCCAAGAAATATAATGCCTCCATTAAAATAGTCAAAATTTTTCAAACCAAAGCTAATACCTGATAAATCTAAAAAAGTTAAACACTCAGGCTTACACGTTGATAACAGAACCACAACCATTGTTGAAATAATAAGTTTCTATGTGATCGCCATGAAGTATTTGATTTGGTCAAATCAAAATTTTCTGGAGGAGGTACATCGCCTCTTTTTTTATCTCTTTCCATCTCAGATTTCAATCTGTCAACATTATATTCAGGATGTCCTAAATGCATTAATTGCCTCTGGTCAGGTGTTTCAAAAATTGTGTAGCCTACTTTTTCTCCATGCGCCAATAATCTTAGATTACCTTTTTGCTCTGCTTTTTCCATCTCAATATCAGGTAAACCAGCATGCCTACTTTGGGGACAGAAGAACTCATCGTCTTGTGTGCCCATTAAAGAATGGCCAGGGACAAGACTTCTCATTGGATATACACCAAAAAGCTTTTTATTAAATATTTTTTTATCAACGCCAGCCATATAAGCCATCGCAAACCCAGCCCAACACAACCCTAGAGTACTTGCACATTTTAATTTTGCTTCCTCAATTAGATTTGCTAATTCCTTCCAATAATGAACTTCTTCAAACGGCAGATGTTCAACAGGTGCTCCAGTAATAATCAAGCCATCAAGAGGAGTTGGAGACATTGCCTCCTCCCAATGAACATATAAGTTTTTCAGATGTTCTAGATCCCAAGTTTTATATGAATGGGATTTTAATCTTATCCATATAGGTTCTATTTGTAGAGGAGAAAGTCCTAAAGGGTGCAATAAATTAAATTCATACTGTTTTCCCAAAGGCATAATATTTAATATCCCAATCCTAAGAGGTCGAATATCCTGTCTTTCTGCTAATTCAGGCTCAATCCAAGAAATATGATTTTTTTCTATTGATGAAATTTTATGATAACTGCGAGGAAGTATTAAAGCCATATCGATATACCTCCTTGGAAAATTAAATTAAATTTAGGGCTTGATCGAAATCCTCTAAAATATCATCAATATGCTCTATGCCAACAGACACCCTAACCATAGTGGGAGTAACACCTGCGGACAACTGTTCTTCTGGGGATAGTTGTTGATGAGTTGTTGAAGCAGGATGAATTACTAATGTTTTTGCATCGCCTACATTTGCTAGATGACTAGAAAGTTTCAAAGAGTTTATAAACTTCACAGCATCATCAAAGCCACCTTTCAGAGAGAAAATCAACATGGAACCTTTTCCTCTATTGGTCATATAATTAGAGGCTCTTGAATGGTATTTATCCGAAGGTAATCCTGGATAACTAACATTATCAACTTTCGAATGATCACCTAACCACTTAGCCAATGAAAGAGCATTAGAGCAATGTCTTTCTATTCTTAAACTTAAAGTTTCTAATCCTTGAAGTAATAAAAAAGAATTAAATGGACTAATTGCAGGGCCCCAATCTCGTAACCCTTCTAACCTAGCTCTTAAAGCAAACGCAATATTTCGATCTGCAGGGACTCCAAGCATTCCACATATATCACTCCCAAATCCAAAAGCATCCCAATGAACTAAGCCATGATAAGCCGCGCTTGGTTGACTCATTAAAGGAAATTTTCCATTCCCCCAATCAAAAGTTCCTGCATCAACAATCACTCCTCCAAGACTAGTTCCATGACCTCCTATCCATTTTGTAGCACTTTGAACAACCACATCCGCTCCATGTTCAATTGGACGAATCAAAGCTCCAGCAGCACCAAGAGTGTTATCAACAATTAAAGGGATCTTTTTAGATTTAGCTAATTTCGATAGTCCCTCAAAATCGGGGATGTTAAACCTAGGATTCCCCATTGATTCAACATAAATTGCTTTTGTAGATGAATCAATTTGTTCTTCAAAGCTTTCTGCATCATCACCATCAGCAAACTTTACATTGATTCCTAATCGTGGAAATTGAACTTTGAACTGGTTATAGCTGCCACCATACAAAAAAGATGTTGAGACAAAGCTGTCTCCTGCAGTAAGGAAGTTCGTAATTGCAATGAATTGTGCTGACTGTCCTGATGCTGTAGCTAAAGCAGCTACTCCGCCTTCAAGTGCTGCAATTCTTTTTTCAAAAACATCAGTTGTAGGATTCATCAAGCGGGTATAAATATTTCCAAATTCCTTCAAACCAAATAAATTTGCGCCATGATCTACATCATTAAAAACATATGAACTTGTCTGATAAATAGGAACCGCCCTTGAATTGGTAGCAGGGTCTGGAACTTGACCTGCATGCAATTGAAGAGTTTCAAAACGTTGGGAAGTCAAATAATTAATTATCTCTAATTTCTTTTTAGCCACATAAGTTGGCAATTGGCTATGAATTTATCCAATCATTAGGAGGTAAAGATTTATCTGACTCAGCTAAAGATGGTAAATTTTCTTTTATAAATGATAAAAGCTTTTCATTGACTTTCTTTCGGAATTCAAAAACGTTGTCCTTATCAATAATTTGATAGTCTTGATTGCTCTCAAAATCACCATCTCGCAGAGATCGCCAACTGGGGTTTTCGCCGCTAGATTTGGCATTGGCCAAAGCCCCTTGGAAATCAAATTGCTTTGTAATAACTGATTCTTTATAGATTTCTAAAGCTGTTTTGACCAAGTCCTCTCTAATTGGTCCAATTAATTTGGCTTTAATAGTATCCGGCAAGCCTAAAACTGGTTCAAAGTAATCAATTACTCGAAGTTCTTCCTCTAAGAAAATAGGCCAAACCCCTCTTAGACCATCGTCTAATTTTTCATTTAACTCAAAATCATTCATTTGATTCAGAAAAAACTGAATCCAGCAATAATATGACTTTTCCTTAAGAGGTTTTTTAACTGAAACTTTGTTTTTAGAAATTTCAGGCAATAAAGATTCTGCTTTTCGTAGAAACAACCTATCTTCTCTCTCTAAATTAATTGAGCCCCACCTTTGTCTGTAATCCCATAATTCAATATATTTGTACAAATCTTCCTGATTCCAACCTAATTGTTTAAGCTCATCGGCTCTATGGGTTAATTCCTTTGCCACAAGAAAAAATCAATGTCAATTTACTTTAGTGAGAAGTTGGTTTATGTGTAATCCTAAACAATTTTTTGTACATCTGAGACAAAAATTGGGTTTGAAGAAATCCCAATTCCATGAAGTGAATTTGACAAAGTAGGAATTTGACTAATGAAACTAGAAAGTAATCGATATTGAACCTCTGATCTGTATAGATTGTGAGTTTTATATTTTATTTTGAAGTACCGATTTGATTGTAAAAAATCATTCAAAAACCTAATAGTTAATTCAACAATTATTAAGTAAATAAATTCGGGAAGAAGCCCAAACCCGTAATCAGCTTTTTTATTAGATATTGAGAAATATCCTTTGAGAAAGTAATTACAACAATTAATATCAAAATATACATTCTCTATATCATCTGGATTCTCGCCAGCAACATTACAAATCGAACGAATACAATCAGCCAAGTCAGTAAGTAAGTAACCAGAAGATACAGTGTCTAGATCAATTAAAGAAACAACATATTTATATTTAATATCAAAAAGAAAATTACTTAACTTAGGATCACCATGAATTAAACTAGATTGTAGCGATTCCCTCTTTAAATATCCTAATAAACATTCAACATATAAGATATGATTAGAAATACTAGCAATTAAGTTTTGAACTCTTTTATTTATATTTTCATCTAATTCAATAAAGTTAAAAGTTTTAATAGTCATATTAAATTGGTTTATATAATGCTTTGTATTATGAAAATCTTTAATAGTATTTTTAATTTTTGCAAGGTCAATGTCGGAGCATGCTTGATGAAACTTACCAAGACCAAGTCCTGTTTGATAAGCCATTTTCTTATCTTCTAAGACATCAAAGCTAAGAGTGTCATCGATATATTCCATAGCTCTCCAAAAATCTGAGTAATAAGGAAGTAAAAATAGGTTATTAGAATTACACTTAATTAAACATGGAGAATCCCATCTTTGATTAGCAGATTTACTATAATTTTTTTTTATTTTATTTTTAATATGATCGGTTATTAATTGATGATTAATATTAACTTGCTCATAAGATTCAAATAAATTACTAAGACACTGTAAAACAAATTTAGACTTTTTCCCATTAATTAAATGTTCAATAATATACGTTTTATTTATAAGACCAGAATCAATATAATCTATATTTAAAAGTTTACTATTATCAAAAAAATTGCAAGTTATTAAATTTATTTTTTCAAAATCCATAGGATTTACTTTATTGATTAGATTCTAATAAATAAGTTTCCATGTAATCAATAACTCTATTATATATCGGTTTATCATCTGGTCCTATTGGATTCTCAAAGCCAAGCTCATTAAATTTAAAAAATAATTTATCTTCATCAATTAGTGACTTTGTTACAAAATCTATAGAAGTTTTTAAATGGAAATTATTTAGTGCCTCAGATATTTTCTTGCTCTGGATTGACTTAACAGATTCTTGACAATAATTAGTTAATTCACGGCTACTCGACATAACATTATAAATATATTTCTTAATCTCAGCAGGGCCCAATATACACATATATAAAAGATTAATCATTGATGAATTATTCAAGGGTATTGAATATTTTCTTAATATATTTGGCCAATAATTTAAAGAATTTATCCCCTCTAAAGCTCCACGTTTAAGACCAGATATTTCGCACCATTCTATAAACTCATCTACACTTTTTGGACATCTTTTATACTCAATCATCTTCTCAGCTAGAACTTGACCAGCTTGGAAATTCCTGGTTGGGTTGCCACTTACAGGCAACATCATGCTCCCTCTAACATCGGCAACCATAGCTGTCAACTGAGTAAAAGTATGATCTCTTACCTTAACAAAATCTCCATCCTTAAGATAGGAGGCCTCTATGCGTTGGACACTATATCCAAGTTCAGTAATAGGAAAAGGTTGTTTAGAATATAAATTCTCCCTATCAGTTCGACTCATAGAAACGTAGGCAGCCTGATCTAGGCATTGATCTAATAATAGAGTTAATAAAGTTGGTAGCAATCCAGGATTATTCTTATGAAAAGTATGACCAAAACCCGCTAAGATTGAAGATATATTTTTAGCAGCTTTTATATATTGACCCTCAACATTATGAATACCTGCAGAAACTTGAATATTTGGTGAAATTTTATTTAATAGTTTTGCACCTAGTATAGCATTCATAGCGTCTGGATGACAAAAATTGGCAGTAAAACTATCTAATGGATTTCGAAGAGCTCCGTGTCGATGAAAACCTGAAAAGAAAGCAAGATTATTTAATTTTTCGCACAACACAAAAGATTCATTCAAATTATAATCGTGGCAAAATGAGCCAACTAAACATGCAATCAAAACATTATCTCTATTAAGCTCTTTTTTGAGTTTAAATGCTAAATTAACGTCGTTTATTATATGTTTACTATTTGCACTCAAAACAACTAATTCACAGTTAATCAATAAATCCTTAAGAGTGTTATATCTTCCTGATTTAACATCATTTTGAATTGCCATAGATTCAATTTTGTTTTTTATACCGTTATCCATTTCAGATAGATCAGCATCAGAAAAAGCCCCAAAAAGTTCTCTACCGTCTCTAGGGGCTAAAAGAATGTTGAAGCCTTCATTTTGCAAAGCACAGTTATAGGCTAGAGAGGCAGGATATAAGCCAACACTATAAAATCCTACTTTTCCATTCAAAACCTCTCTAATTCTTATGGCTATCGGCTCACTTGAATAAGGCTCAGAAAAGAAGCTATTACTTAAATTCTTATCAAACACAGTTTATTAGCATTCAATTACATTATATACAATAATAAAGAACTTTAAAAAATAGTTTTTTTTATAGTGACTATATATATACTTATTAAAGAATAAGTACTTTCAAAATTTTGTATATTCCTTTTAACTAGATTAAACTAATATTTAAAGGCTTCTTTTATGAAAACATTCAAGACGAAAGAAGAAGTTATTGACACTATAATAAATGAAAAAGATATCTTAATAGTTCAGGATCTTGACGGCGTTTGTATTCCACTAGTACAAGACCCTCTCAAAAGAGAGCTCAACAAAGAATATGTGAAGGACGTTTCAAGATTAAGAGAGAAGTTTGCAGTCCTAACATGCGGAGAGCATGAAGGTAGAAGAGGCGTTAATCGTTTAGTAGAGAAGGCACTTAATTCAAAAACAACTGCGAAAGAAAATGGTTTTTACTTACCTGGCCTTGCGGCCTGTGGAGTTGAATTTCAAGATAGATTTAGTAATTTATCCCATCCAGGGCTCAAAGATAATGAGATTAACTTTTTAGCAGAAGTTCCAATAATGATGAGATCAATGTTAACTAATGAATTAAAAAAATTCTTACCAAATCTCTCAAATAACTTAAGAAATAAATTAATTGATGTAGCCGTATGTGATACGCGCTATACTCCCACTTTAAACTTTAATGAAATTTTTAACTACTTTAAAAATGATTTTCAAAAAGTAAAAGATTTGCAACTGATTATGAAAAATATAATGAATAATTTACTAGAAGATTCTAAAAATCATGGGTTAGATGATTCTTTTTATCTGCATTTGATGCCAAATTTAGGAATAAGAAATGGCAAAGAAATAATGAAATATTCAACTCAAAATGAGTTCGGCACAACAGATATTCAGTTCATTATCAAGGGTGCAATAAAAGAAGCAGGTCTTTTATTGCTGTTAAATAAATACATAGCAAATAAAACAGGTGTTTACCCTTTCGGTGAAAACTTCAACGTCAGGAATGCACCAAAGACACATAATAAATTAATAGCGCTATGCAAAGATAAAATTCCTAGTAATCAAATGCCACTACTCGTAGGTGTTGGCGATACAGTAACTTCGGTTAAAGATAATAAAGATAATTCTTGGTTAAGAGGGGGAAGTGATAGAGGTTTCTTAACATTGATCCAAAGATTGGGAGAATCTTATAATAAAGAGAATCAAGTTATTTTTGTTAACAGCTGCAACGATCAGGTATTAAGACCAAAAATTAACGGAGCTGACATGACAGGTATTAGTGATCCTAATGATGATTTAAATTTCAATATGATTATTAATGATGGTCCAAAAGAATATATAGAGTGGTTTAAAGAATTAGCTACTAACTTTTAGATTTTCAGTAAAAGAATAATAAAATATTCTCACCTAAATAAATATTTTTACTATAATGACAAAAGATGTTAGGTATATATAGATCTCTATGGAGAAAACTCAAACAAAATTCCCAAAAATCAAGAGAGACTTTCTTGATACTTTGCAAATAAATATAGGTTATAAATGCAATCAAGCTTGCAGTCATTGTCACGTAGATTCTAGTCCAAGCAGAACAGAAATGATGAGCGATGATATTATAAATCTTATACCTAAAGTTATAGAAGTCAACAATATTAAGCTTCTAGATATTACCGGAGGAGCTCCCGAACTTCATCCTAAATTTAAACAATTAGTAAAAGAAGTACGTAGTCTTAATGTTGAAGTAATGGACAGATGTAATTTAACAATACTTACAGAGCCAGGTTATGATGATTTGGCAAGTTTTTTATCATCAAATAAAGTACAAATAACTGCATCACTTCCTTGTTATCTTGAGGACAATGTAGACAATCAGCGAGGAAAAGGTGTTTTTGAAAAAAGTATATTAGCTCTTAAACAACTTAACTCTCTTGGTTACGGTATAAAAGATAAAGGTCTACTTTTGAATTTAGTCTATAATCCAAGTGGTCCACAGCTTCCACCATCACAAAAAGAACTAGAAGATACTTATAGACGAGAATTAAAAGAAAGGTATGGTATTTTTTTCTCGAATTTATTTGTTTTAGCTAATATGCCAATTAATAGATATGAGAGCTATTTAAAGATAAATGGGAAACTAGAAGAGTATAATAAATTACTTAAAGACAATCATAATCCAGGAAATCTTAATTCAGTAATGTGTAGAACAACTCTGAGTGTTGATTGGAAAGGTTATTTATATGATTGTGATTTTAACCAACAACTTGGAATGAAGAGAAATGGTAACGTTAAGCATTTGGATGACTTATTGATTCCACTTGTATCTTTAAAGAATAATCCTATTTCCATAGGGAATCATTGTTTCGGATGTACTGCTGGAGCTGGTTCAAGTTGTGGTGGAGAGTTAACTTAAAAATAAGGTTTATTTGTTAGAACACTTTGGACATAATGCTCGAACATTCAATGATGACTCCAATAATTTAAACCCGAAGTTTTTGGCTGCTGCTTTACCAGCATTAATAACATTATTATTTTCAAACTCTTCTGTTCTACCACAACGGATACAAATCAAATGATGATGATCTGGATGATCGTGACTAAGCAATTCGAACCTATTTCCTCCCTCACTTAAATCAAGTTCATTAAGGAAGGTCATCTTGACCAAGAGTCTTAAAGTTCTGTAAATAGTCGCAAGAGAAACCTTCTCCCCAGAACTTGTCAATTTGGAATGCACCTCCTCCGCACTTAGATGGATTCCAGAGCCAATCTCTTCAAATAAAGAAAGAACCTTTTTCCTTTGAGGGGTCATTCTTTTACCATCTGAGCGAAGATCAGATTCAAAAGGAGAAGGATGGGTGCGATAGGAAGCGGGGGAAATCAACTTCAGTTTTATATTCTCAATAGTCTAGCGTAATGAGAACAGTTTGCAACGAGGGAAAGGCTTCCTCAGAATCCTCTCGACACAAATGATGTCTAAGTTTATTAGATGATTTATATTTAAATAAACAAAAAGAAATTCTAAAATGGATCGATTTTTAAAAAAAAATACCACTCAAATTTATATAAATAATGATATGTTAGTAGAGGACGAAACATTACTACTTATAGTAGATGCGCAACAAAAGCTTTTAAAAAATATTAAAGACAATAAATTATTAGTATTTAACATAAAAAAGCTCATCAATACATGCAATTTGCTTAAGATTCAGATCGCTATTACTGAACAAAATCCATTGAAGCTTGGGAAGACTCTAGAATCAATTATAGATGATAATGAATATCCTATATTTGAAAAAATGGAATTTAGTTGTATTAAGAATAAGAACTTTATAAATTATTTAAATGAACATAATTTCAAAAATATAATAGTTTGTGGAATTGAGAGTCATATATGTGTTCTTCAGACATCGATTGATCTTTTACAAAAAGGATTAAACATACTAATCCCAAGAGATGCTATTGGAAGTAGAAATGAAATAGACAATGATACTGCTTTTTTAAGACTTATATTATCTGGTGCAGTTGCATCTACGACTGAAAGTCTAATATGTGAATTATGTAAGACCTCTAATAGAAAAGAATTTAGAGAGGTTAGTAAAATATTAAAAGATTCATTTTCAAATTAAATAATTAGAAAATATCTAGACAAATCGTTTTTTTCAGGCAGTCTGAAGAAAAGTATTCTGAAATCATGCAAGATTTTTATAAAAACATAATTATTTCATTACTAACTTTTAGTATAGGTTGCATTATTTCCCTGGTGAGTCCAAAAATACTCAAAAAGGTTTTAAGGAGAATAACCTCTGCAACACAAAGCAAAACTGATGACTATATAGCTACTCTTTTAATTGAGACTATTAAACCTTTAGGGTTTATCTTAAGTTTTATAGTTGCATGGAAAGTTTTACTAATTGGTGGGGTAGTAGATAAGACATTAATTGGTATTAGTAAGTTTTTAAGCCTTATTTATATTGTCAGATTTGTAAATAGAGTATTTTTAAAAATAATACAAAGATGGTCAAGCAAAATCAATGATCAATCTATCAGTGAAATGATTCGTTCACTTAGTCCAATGGTTGGTGCAGCTGTTTGGAGTCTAGGTGTTATTTTTTATCTTCAAAATATGGGTGTCCAAATGGCAGCCATCTGGGCTCTTTTAAGTGCAGGAGGTATAGGGGCTGGACTCGCCTTAAAGGAACCAGTTCAAGAGTTCTTCGAGTACATAACGATCCTCCTAGATAAACCATTTCAAAGTGGACAATTTATTCATATTGATGGGATCTGGGCAAAAGTAGAGAGAGTAGGTGTCAGATCCACACGCTTAAGAAGTATTAACGGAGAAGCAATAGTAATGAGCAATAGCAGACTCACAAATGGAGTAATCTCAAACTATGCTGAGATGAAGAAGAGAAGACTGGTTCATAAATTAGGTGTGGTCTATGAAACTACATTTGAGCAAACAAAAAGCATACCGATGATGATAAAAAATATCGTCGATAAAACTGAAAATGCGATCTTCGACCGATGTCATTTTATCGAATTCGCAAATAGCAGCCTTGATTTTGAGCTTGTCTATTACATCCCTACAAGTGATTATCTTCAAGCAATGTCAGCGCAGCAAGAAATCAATCTAGAAATCATGAAGAAGTTCCAAAATGAAAATATTAACTTCGCATATCCAACCCAAACAATTCATTTAAACAAATAAAAGATATTTATCTTAGTATCTTATCTATTAGAGATTGAGATAAATCCCATAAATTATCTGATAAATCTCCTCTTTGGGCATCATTGCTTATATCAGTTTCTTCAAAAATAAATTTACCTGATGAAATAATTTTATTACTATAATAATTGAAATTAGGTTCTCTATATTTAGATAAACAAGCTAAATTGCTTAAAAGCAAGCCTGCATATTTATTTGTTGTGGTTATTTTCAAAATATCTCTAGCTAAAAAAGCAAATAATATTTGTCCTAATTGATTATATTTTCTGCTGTACCTAAAAAATCCTTGGTTATCTCTAGAGATAACCAAGCCTGGAGCCCAGGCTATAACAGGGATTGATAATTTCTTGCTTATTAAATAATTACTTAACTTCTTTGCAAAAAGAATATTACATAATTTACTATCCTTATATGCTTTATCAGCATTAAAATTATTTCCATCAATCATTTCAAAACCTGCACCAGATTTTAATCCTTCTAAGTTTCCCAAGCTTGCCTTAGCTCCTACTTTACCTCCACCACTATTAGGGTTATGAACTTCTGAAGAAGTAATAATTATTTTCGGATCATTCCTCATATCTAATAAAGGTAAAATCTTTTGTGTCAGATAGAAATGTGCTAAATGATTTACTGCAAAAGTCAGTTCAATCCCTTGAGTTGACATTCGAGGTCTTTTTGATCCTGTATATTGAAGACCGGCATTTAAAACTAAAACATCGATTTTCGCACGTCTGGTTTTAAGTTCAGAACAAATAGAGTCAATACTATTTAAATCAGAAAGATCCATAATAGGAGTATAAATTTCACCTTTCTTAGATAATTCAACTGGAAGTTGATTTAATATATTAGTCAATACTTGATTCGCTCTAGATATGTTTTTACAAGGTAAAATTATATTATGACCAAAGGAAATTAATTTTAAAACTGCTTGATAACCAATACCTGATGAGCCACCTGTTATAAAAATAGTTAAAGGTTTATCTTTGTTTGATATATTTGATTTTTCTTTCATAATTTTTTAATTTTGATTGATTTTGAAATTAAATTAAATTATTGATTATTTCAATTTTTATTCAAAAACTCTTCATACATACTTAAAACAACAAATTAAAATCATTAAGTTGATAAAAAACATTAATACAATTCATTGTTAATGCCATCACGAGCTATTGTTGAGTCTATAGGCATGAGTGTTTAAAGTGGTAATCCAGGAAGGCAATCAAATAACTAATTTTTATTCGAACAAATCAAATCCTATTTTACGACTACAAGTAAAAGGAAATACTTATTTTCCTAAAAGAGAACCATGAATACTAGTGCATTAAAAGATGCTCTAGTACTAGGTTCAGGCCCAGGTGCTTTATCAATAGCTGCAGCATTAGCAATTGAGAACTTAAATGTTGAAATCTTATCGGAGCAATCGCCAGAGGAGCCTTGGCCATTCACTTATGGGATTTGGGGTGAAGAAGTTGACGAGCTTGGGCTAAGTCATTTACTTGAACATAGGTGGGTAAACACCATTAGTTATTTTGGGGAGGGAGACAAGGATCCAAATTCTAAAAAGAATGAAATTACAAAACACAATAGAGATTATGGCCTTTTTGACAAAAATAAATTACAAGCTTATTGGTTAGAGCAATGTAATGAGGCTGAAATAGAATGGCATAAAGGATCAGCAGTCAATTTAGAAACGAATAAATTAACCAGCACAGTTAAAACGTCTATGGGAAAAGAACTTAATGCTCGTGTTGTAATTGACGCAACTGGCTACAAACCTGTTTTCATCAAGGCTCCTAACCAAGGGCCAGTAGCTGTTCAAACGTGTTACGGGATTGTAGCGGAGTTCAACTCCCCCCCTGTAGAGAAAGGTCAATTTGTTTTAATGGATTATCGTTGCGACCACTTGAATTCAGAGGAGAGAAAAGAAGCTCCAACATTTTTATACGCAATGGATATGGGAAATGGAAAGTTTTTCCTAGAAGAAACATCCTTAGGGCTATTTCCTCCAGTCTCTCTTGATGAATTAAAAAGAAGACTGGAAAAAAGATTAGAGACACGGGGTTTACACATAAAAAGTCTTGAGCATGAAGAGCATGGTTCATACCTGCCAATGAACATGCCCATTCCTGACCTAACACAACCGGTACTTGGATTTGGTGGTTCAGCTGGGATGGTTCATCCCGCATCGGGATACATGGTTGGGAGCCTTTTAAGAAGAGCACCTAAAGTGGCCAAAGCCCTTTCATTAGCTATGAAAGACCCAAAAGCATCCTCGGCTGCATTAGCCAAGAAAGGTTGGCTAACCTTATGGCCATCAGAACTTAGAAGAAAACAAGCTATTTATAAATTTGGATTAGAGAAATTGATGCGATTCGAAGAGAAGTTGTTAAGAGGATTTTTTGTAGAATTTTTTAGTTTACCTACTCAACAATGGTATGGGTTCCTGACAAATACTCTTAGCATTAAAGAACTAATATCTGCAATGTGGAAAATGTTTAGGAAATCACCCTGGACTATCAAACAAGGCTTAATGAATATGCATGGTAGAGAATTAAATTTATTATTTAAAGCATTAATAGTTAATAATAAATGAGATAAATGAGAAAAATCCTTATAAGTGGAGCAAGTAGAGGTATAGGTAAAGCGATAGCATTAAAGTTACTTAAAGAAGGACATTCATTAAGCTTAGGAGTAAGAGAAAGAGAAGATTTATTCAATACAAAATTAGATCCAAATTCAAACAATTCAGAAAAGTTTTTGGTTCACTCCTATGATGCAACTGATCAGGATTCATCAAAGAAATGGGTAGAGAAAACAGTCGAAACATTTAAAAATATTGATACTGTTATTCATTGTGCTGGGATATTCAAAAGAACAAATTTATTATTTAACGATAATGAAATGAGAGATATTGAAGATCTATGGAAAGTTAATGTGATGGGACCATGGATATTAACAAAACATGCTTGGAAGTATTTATCCCTTAGTAATTCATCACGGATTATTGTATTGGTATCGATGAGTGGAAAACGATCAAAAGGGAACCTAGCTGGTTATTCAATGAGTAAATTCTCATTAATGAGCTTATGTCAAACAATGAGAAATGAAGGATGGGAAAAAGGTATTAGAGTTACAGCTATTTGCCCAGGCTGGGTAAATACAGACATGGCAAAAGAAATAAATCATTTCCCCAAAAAAGATATGATACAGTCAAATGATATCGCAAGTATTTGCTCCAGTTTACTTGATTTACCAAACAGTTCTGTTCCTTTTGAAATAGCACTAAATTGTCAACTTGAAACAAGCCTTTAGAAGAAAAGTCTTATTCTAAATAGGTTTAGTAGTTTTCTTAAATGTATTAAAAACTCCCAGAATTGCATTACGGAGATACTTATGAAAATAATTTCTATAAAAACTTCCTATAGCTTTACCTACTGAATACGTTCTTTGTATGAGACCAACTATGAAATTAAAGAGCCATAAACAAACCAACACTGTAAGCGCCAAAGAAGCAATTGAGTAAACCTTATTAAGCTGTTCTTGTATTGGTTCTAGGAATTGAAGATATTCAGAAATGTTCATAATCTCAGAAAGTCATTATCTATTAAATATATTTATAGCTTTAATTTGATAATTAAGCAATAATTTATAAATTATATGTATAGAAATAAAAAATAATTGTTTCAACTAAAAGGAAAAAGAAAAGCGCGAAAAAGTATATAGAACGTATGCAAATGAAACCATAGAGATAGCTATCAAAAAACCTTTCAACCTGTTAGAAAAAGTTGAGAAAAGTGTAAGGTCATCAGTATCATAACCTCCGAAACTACCAAGAATTGCGAGTGACCACATAGGTAGAGAGCTAAAGAGAATTGAAAGAAAAAAACTAAATATAAACATCTTATTAATCAGGAATGAAATCAGAAAAGTTATGGCAGCAAAAAACAAAGATCCATTTAATCCTATCCTCAACTCATCATTTAAGCTTTTGGGAATATTAGTTTTGCCTTCTAAATGTTTTTTACAATTATTAACTTCTGAATTAGATAAACGAAAATAGTTCGTATCAGGAATCCTTTTTTTCTTATAAAGCCTTAGCAATCTTACCTCGAAAGATTTAGGTTCATTAGTTTTGAAAGAAGAGATTATTTCACCTGGTTTCATTTTACTAGCCTCACTTTTCAAATTAGTGGTACATCCGAGTTTATATAAATCACCATTTTTCATTAAATAAACAAATCCTGACATAATTTAATTTTCTTGAGAAATGAAAAGTTTTGGAATATAAAAATAATTTACAAAGAAAATCATAAAGTATATACTTGCGAAGTATATACTATTTACGATTTGTAGGATTGACTACTCATATCTAGGAATAGGACGCAAGATGATTTTAACAGGAAAATTATGAAGAACAATATTCTATATAGCTTTAGACGATGTCCTTACGCAATTAGAGCGAGATGGGCTTTATTAAATACAAATCAGGTAGTGGAGTTAAGAGAGGTCGCACTAAAGAACAAGCCTATAGAATTAATTCAAATATCAGAGAAAGGGACTGTACCAGTATTGAAGACAAGTTTAAATAAAGTAATTGATGAAAGTTTAGACATAATGATCTGGTGTATTAAAAAATCAAATAGCAATGCATTATTTGATGATAAAAATTATGATCAATTACAAGAAGTATTTAGTCTTATAAAAACAAACGATAATATATTTAAATATCATTTAGATCGATTCAAATATGCCTCTAGATTCAACTATGAAGAATCAGAAACGCATTATTCTTCCGCCATGAAAATACTTTTATCTTTAAATAACAGATTAAAAGAATTTTCAAGCGTAGGAAAACCGCTTTTTCTTGTTGATGCAAAAGAAACCTTAGCTGATTGGGCAATCTGGCCATTTGTAAGGCAATTTAGAATAGCGGACATAAAAAAGTTTGATCAAAACGATGAGATCAAGTATTTACGAATTTGGTTAAACTATTATTTTACGCATGAGAAATATCCAATGGTTATGAAAAAGAATGAACCATGGAGTAAGCAAAATTTACCTCTATTTTTTGGATAATAAAGTAGAAAATCATTCGGAAGCCCTCCTCTTGTCAATAATCCTTGATAACTCTAAAAAATAACCCGCTGTACAAAACTTCCCTAGATTTCTATCTCTATTTCCAATATCGCTCCTAAACTCTGCAGTCTCTGCCATGACTAAATCTAACTGATCCTGAGGCAACTCATAGAGTTCTCTTAATTCAACTTCTTTTCCGAGTAGATGACTTTTAAACCATTTTTCTTTTAATTCTTGAGGAGGGATATCTTTGTAAATTTGTCGATTCATATTAAAGGAAAGATTTGGTTTGTTAAACCTAATATTTTTATAAATTATAACTTTAGTTAAGTATATTAATTTTCATGCTGAGGCTTTTTTATATTTTGACTGCAAAGATATTGCTACTACGCATAAAGACAATGAAATCAATCCACAAAATTCTGTCCACCCTTTTAGCCCAAAATTACTAATAAACAAAGGAGCTATTACAGTAATTAGGCCTCCAGAAAGAAGTGGTTGAAGAAATAATTGCTTAATGGAAAATACAGGTAAAGTATTGGTAGAATTTCTCGGATCCGCCAATCTCAAAAGTAATAGTCCACTAGCTGCAACTCCCGTTGAATTTCCAAACTCAGCTATTGCTCTTTCAAACCATTCTTCTTTAAAAAATAATCTAGAAAAAGTCAACATCCCTACAAGATTCCAAATCAATCCACCAATGGCTAATACAGTTATTGGAACCCAATAATTAACCAATAAAGGTAAATTCAATCCGGCCATGGCGGTAATTATGAGCAAATCTGTTGAAAGAATGCCAATCTCACGTTGAAAAAGTGATGAGACTAATTTAGTCTTTCCAGTTTTCTCTAATGAAAATCTTACTAAAAATGAACCCATCAAAGCCAATGGAAATACTGGAAAAGCTAATATAACCTGCTTGCTTATATCACCCAAATAAGTAGAAGATAGCCTTAAACAACTGAGTAAAAAGATTCCAACCAATACCGCTAATCCTACTAGAGCAAAATTATATAAAAGCAACTTAAGTTGTTCAATTGGTTTGAATTCCAATTCAATTTCATTTAAATCAGTTGAGAGATCTTGTTCAGCAGGTACAAGCCACCCAAAAAACCTCCCTAGAACAACTAAACCGCTACCTAACAGAGTAGAAGCAAGTAATCCTACAGTTGCCATTGCAAATCCAAGATCTAATCCCTCAGGGAAGCCTAACTTCATAAAACTGTCTCCCATTATTGCCGCTGCTCCATGTCCTCCTTCAAAACCAACTTCAATTATGCATCCCATCAGTGGATCTACCCCTAAATAAGGAAGTAGAAATGACAGCACAATTATACCGCCAACAACGTATTGACCAAAACCTAGCAAAAGTCCCAACAATGCCTGCGTAGCAACTGGTTTCCATAAAACACTAATTATTGGGATAGGTCTTCCTAGCATTAAGGTCGCAAAGACTAAAGTAAGTAAAGGAGTTGGTAGTTGCATCCATGTGTTCAGAACCCTTTCTGGTAATAATGAAAAAGGTCCATAAGGACCAATTAAAAAACCTAATGCTCCAACTAAAAGGGCTACTGGAATACCAAATCTTTCCAACTTCATCGCAGAATCCAATCTTCTCCCAAGGGTTAGAAGAATTCCTATGATCCCAAGCAAACCCAAGGAAAGGACTAACGTTGGGATTGCATTGATTTTATATAGGTCTTCCAAACCAAAAAACGACAAACTCATCTATCAACAAGCTTAAGGAAGTAAATCAAAGTTCCTAAAAAATAATATCCCATATGAATATTTAACATCAAAAGTCAATTTGATTCTTATCATAACTCAATCAAATTATTTACTTAGCAAAAAATGATTAGTGAATATCAATCAATCTAAATTATAAATCTATCAAACAAAGATTTTAAAAATATTAAATCAATAAAAAATCTGCTTTATTATCATTCTTTTTACTGAACTATTTATAAAAACAACACAATAAAAAAGCCCCAAACAAGTGAGGCTTTTTACTGTGTTAAATTTAATGAACTATTTTAATGATACTGAAGCAGTATCAAGATTACTTAAAGCATTTGTTACTCGTTTAAAATCGAATCCCATTGCTCTAAGTGCGTGCCATAAATGACCTTGGATAAAGAAAAAACCAAAGTAATAATGAACATTAGCAAGCCAAGCTCTGGATGTATGTTCAGCGCCTAAATCAACAGTATCAACCCAATAAGGAGATATTCCAAATTTAAGAGCTAATGGTTCTCCAAACCATTCAACAGGGTAAACAGTGGTGTTTGTTGCACTCCAGAATGCTGCAACAACTGCCATCCAGCCTATTCCTGCTAATGACCAAGAGAGTACAGCCTCTGCAGAAAGCAATCCAGCTCCTTTGAATTTCGTGTATTCTCCAACTTGCTTAGTAGCAATATGGAAAGCACCGCCACTTATTTGTAGGAAGGCGAGGAATGCATGACCACCGAGTACATCTTCCAAGCTATCAATAGTTAGAAAATCAAACTGATGATCCCAAATCATTGAAAGATTTAGATTGTATTCAACTGGTCTAATCAAGCCTGCAGCGGCATCGTAAACGCCATGAGTTCTGGCCCACTCAACAAACGCAATGTTGGCTACACCAAAAAATATTAAATGGTGGCCAAGTATGAAAGTTAAGTTGTCAGGGTTATCCCATTCAAGTTTAAATTTTCTGGCCTGTGGCACAGAGGATTCCTGCATGTCACTTGAAAAAAGAAGCGAGTGCATTAGTCCACCTGCTCCATAAGCCATGGATCCAACCAGATGAAACACAGCAACTGCTACAACAGCACTCCCACCAACAAAGGTCCCTGTTTCATCGAAACCGATACCCAAGGTAGCCAAATGAGGAAGCGCGATTAAAGGCTGATGACCCATTGGTACGGAAGGGTCAAAACGAGCCAATTCAAATAACGTGAAGGCACCAGCCCAGAAAGCAATCAAACCGGTATGAGCGGCATGAGCAGCAATAAATTTGCCTGAACGGTTGGTGACCCCTGAGTTACCAGCCCACCACCCGTAGGTGACTGCTGAATTTCCATAGGTCTGCATTAGAAGTGCTATTTTTCAAAACCGATCAGAGAATACTGCAATTTCAACGAATACTCATGCAAGAGAGAGAATCTGTAAATTTTTTTTATTATTTAAATCCAATGCAAATAAAGAAAATAACAAAAAAAGCAGAAATTAAACAATAAAAGAACAGAACGCCAAGGAGAAATAACAAACAAAATCAAGCAAATTGCATAATTAAGACTTTCAACACTTTTAAATCAAAGAATTAATTGATACATAAAAAGAATTCATATCAGGTATTCGAGACCAAGTGAGTCTCAGAACACATATAAATACATGCAAATATGTAATTAATATAAAAGATTAATTTGGTCACATAATTTATAACTATTAAATAATTAAATCTATTTGGATAATGAATCATGACTTTCGAAGGACTTAATCCTCTAGAGATGGAAACTGATGCCCAATACAGAAAAAAAGCGACTGCTTATAGAACATCGCCAGAATACGGAAAAATGATTTCTCTTTATCCAGTTCTCGAAACTTCTATTAAAGATTGTAAAGGTGAAAATCCTGTGGCTTAAAAATGTATTTCTAAAATATAAAAATATTTAAAGGGTTTTTGTTTTTTCTTTAAGCTGCTATTTGATCAAAAGAATCTTCATTTTTATGCCAATATTCAATTACTTTTTCCATCCGCTTATAAAATAAAATTCTTTCGTTTGCATGGTAATTGCATAGGGTCAATTGAGCTTCTCCCGTTAGATCCTGCCTTTAAATACCCCCTCTGTCTCAAAATCTCTAAATATTTGCATCAACTTTTAGCACCTCACTAGCTTCTTTGTCTGATAACCACATTGAGGTTTATATCATCCTTAAACAAATCAATAATTTTTTTTAACGTGGGAAACCAACTAAAGAAAGATCAAAATATCAGATTGATAAGAGTTAATCAAAGAATTATACTTGGATTTTATTTAAATCCAGGATAAAAATTAAATTTAAGCTTGTAAAACCATGGTCTAACAGTGTCTTGACTTATAGGTATTGTTAAACCAGAATCAATAGATAGAGGATAAAATTCAACGGTTTCTTCAACACTTTTATTACAAACAATTCCAGAAGAATCTATAAGGTTTCTTTCATCCCATCCAGCTTCCCAAATAGATAAATCAACTAAATTGGCCCACGAAACTTTTACAACCACACTCGAGTCGACAACAGACATCAAAACAACCCATCTCCTTAACAATTCACCACCATAATTAATTGCAACGAAATGAACTTGCCCATTAATATATACCTTACTAGTCCAGGCTTTTACTGGAGGCCAAATCATAAAATTTAATAATTCATAGTAATTAATAATAAACAAATATTTAAGAATTTTTATTTTAATACTTAAAGATTAATTATTTTTCCTTTTTGATTTTTAGATATTCTTCTCTAATTAATTTTAGCAATGCCTTCTTCTTTCTCATTGTTTTATTCTTTTCATTAAAATCAATTTCAAGTCTTTCTTCCTTTGTTAAATTCATCCAATTATTCATATCAAATTTTTGATCAAATTGTTCTTGAAGTTTTTTTTTCTTCTTTTTGAAAAGAAATTTAAAGAGCATTTTGTTTTCTAAAAATTAAATTAATTAAAGACTTAAAATAAGTTTGTTTTATTTAAGCATTAATCGTAGACACCTTATCTTTTTTTCACGATATTTTAGTTCCCTTCACCCAACTTCCACAAATTTATGTCTGTATTCTCAATTTCTTGTCGATTAACAACAGATCTTGTATCAAAAACCCAAGCTGGTGTTCTCATCAAAGAAGCCAAATAATTCCAATCAAGTCCAAAGAATTCATCCCATGCAGTAAGAATTAAAACTGCATCAACATTTTTCAATGCCTCTGGAATGGAATTGGCCATTTTCCAAATTCCTTGATTATGAAATGAAAATTTTTCGAAATCTTCTTCTATTCTCTCAAATGAAACCTTAGGGTCATAAATTGATAAAATTGCTCCTTCTTCGAGTAAGTTACTTGAAATTCTCATAGCAGGAGATTCTCTAGTGTCGTTGGTGTTTGCCTTAAAAGAGAAACCGAGTATTGCTATATTTTTTCCATTAACTGTACCAAAAAGCTTCTCAAGAACAATTTTATAAATTCTATCTTGCTGCCAAGTATTTAGCACCACAACTTGATTCCAGTAATTAGCAACCTCTGGCAAGCCAAAATATCCACTTAAGTAAACTAAATTCAAAATATCCTTTTTAAAGCAGCTCCCACCGAATCCGGGTCCAGCACTAAGAAATTGATTACCTATCCTTTTATCTGTTCCTATTGCTTTGGCAACTTCCTGAACATCAGCTCCAGTAGCTTCACAAAAGGCTGAAATAGAATTTATGGAACTAATTCTCTGAGCTAGAAATGCATTAGCAGCTAATTTTGAAAGCTCGCTACTCCATAAATTAGTACAAATTATCTGTTCACTAGGAACCCAATTCAAATAAATATTAACCAGTGCATCTACATCTTCAGAATCCTCTCCCCCAATTAAAACCCTATCAGGGTTTTCTAAATCATTAATTGCGGTACCTTCAGCCAAGAATTCAGGATTAGATAAAACAGAAAAAGTATTTGAAATTTCATTTTTTTGATTCTCTCTATTTGTTGTCTTAAGTATCTCTTTTATTGCTTGTGCAGTACGAACTGGAAGAGTGCTTTTTTCAACTACTATTGTGTGACCTTTTGCATATTTAGCGACTTGCCTTGCACTAGCTTCAACCCAACTAAGATCACTTGCTTGTCCGGCTCCAAGTCCTTTTGTTTTTGTTGGAGTATTGACTGATATAAAAATCATATCAGCATCAGAAATTGACTTTTCCATTTCAGTACTAAAGAAAAGGTTTCGCCCTCTTGTTCTTGAAATTATCCGATCTAATCCAGGCTCAAATATTGGCAATTTGTTGAGATCTGAATCATTCCAGGCATCAATTCGTTCTTTATTAATATCAACGACCCTAACTTCTAAATTGGGACATTTATCTGCAATAACTGACATGGTTGGACCACCAACATAGCCAGCTCCAATACAACATATTTTTTTGATTTTAATAGAGCTCATTTTAAACAATCCATAATTTTTGTTAAGCAATCAACTTTTTAATTAACTCATCTAGATCCTCCTTTGAAAAAACATATTGCTTACTCACCTCATCCTTTTGTTTATCCCTTAATTTCTTCATCAATAATTGCCCCTTACATGCCTCATCCTCACCTATAACTAAGGCCCATTTGGCTCTACTTTTATCTGCTCGCTTAAATTGTTTTGAAAAAGATGAACCTGAGTAGTCCAATTCAATCATTAAGTTAGATGACCTTAACTGACAAGTAATTTCCAAAGCAAGTTGTTCAGCTTTTTCACCTTTATGAATCACATAAGCATCTGGAGCTTTTGATTGTAAAATTTTTTCTCCAGCAAGAATTATCAATCTTTCCATCCCAATAGCCCAGCCAATTGAGGGAGCTTGTCCACCCCCCAGCTCGTTTATCAGTCCATCGTAACGTCCACCACCACACACCGTTGCTTGAGAACCCAAGTGATCACTGTTTATTTCGAAAGCTGTATGAGAATAATAATCAAGTCCTCTTACTAAGTTGTTGTTAATTTTATATGGGATCTTTAGATTATCGAGTAACTCTTTTAAATAATCAAATCTAGTTTTACTTTCCTTAGATAAAAAGTCGTTTAAAGAAGGTGCTTCAGATAAAAGTTCTTTTGTGGAAATATTTTTACTATCTAATATTCTCAAGGGATTAACATTAATTCTTTTCTGAGAATCTTCATCTAATAAATCAAATCTTTGATTGAGCCAATCTTTCAACTCTTCTTTGAAAATATTTCGATCCTTATTACTTCCAAGACTGTTAATTTCTAAAGTCAAATCATTCAGCCCAACATCCTTTAAAAAGTTCCAAGCTATTGAAATAACCTCAGCGTCACTCATAACAGAGGCCAATCCAACAAATTCAACTCCAATTTGATGGAACTGCCTTTGTCTTCCTGCTTGAGGACGCTCGTATCTAAACATTGGTCCTCTATACCAGAGTCTTTGAGGTCCATTATTTAATAATCCATGCTGGATAATTGATCTCGCGACAGAAGCTGTCCCTTCAGGTCTCAAAGTGCAAGAACGACCTCCTCTATCTTCGAAATTGTACATTTCTTTGCCCACAACATCGGTATTTTCACCAATACCCCTTGCAAATAATTCAGTTTGTTCAACAATCGGTGTTCTAATTTCTTGAAGCCCAGCTCGACTAAAATGTTCAAGCGCAATTGATTCGACCTTTTGCCAGCCCTGACTCTGTGCAGGTAAAAGATCTACCATTCCTCTTAAATTCTTGAGATTGGTCAAAGTAGCTTCAGCAAAAATATTTGTTGTTTGCTTAATAGTAATTGTTTACGTAAACTGTTAAATATTCTTTAAAACTAAGTTTTCAAAACCAAATTGAGGAAGTTCAATTTAGCAAGGTAATTAAGCTTAATCCTCTAAACGCGTGGCGCCTGAATATTTAACCAACCAAAAATTAACTCTTCTTCTCACATTAAAAGGCATTTCATTTTGAAGTTGAATTAATTCCATAGCGCCGAGTCTCTTTAGTTCTTTTGATTCAAGACTCCACATTTTTTCCGCTTCACAAATCAAACGAGCCCAACTTCTTGAGTGCTGCCATTGTCTGAGACGCTTCTTTAATTCGTTACCATTGGTCTTACTTTTAACAAGATGAGTCTGACCAACTATTTTTTTCTTAGTGAAATATTTTCTCATAAATCAATCATGGAGAACACTATAAAAAACTCATTACTTATACATTAAACATAAAGCAAAGATTTGAAATGAGTACTTTATGAAAGATCTACTTCAAACATTAAAGTCGACTTCACATACAGGGAATTCTAATTTTTCCATATCCCGACGACTCATTCTTTTAGACCAAGCACCTTTAATTGCATCATTCCACCTAAAGCCAGCACTTTTCGCTAGATACCTTTCTTCATAGGAGATCTCAGCTCGAAACAGGATTTTTGGCTCTAAGGCTCTTATCAATAATTTTTCAAGTTCACTACATCTTTTAAAAACCTCTGCCAAATATATGCAATCTGTCAAAGCTCTATGTGCATTCCAGACTGGCACACCATAAGCCAATGCAAGATCTCTAACAGAAGGGCGAGTCTTCAATTGTCTGTCAGCTGGCCAAGTTATATCGTCCATAGAACAAATCCATTTTTTTTCAATTTGAGGCAATTTATTGAGACCAAACCATTTCATATCAAATTCTGCATTGTGGGCAACAATCACATCTGATACACAGACCAAAGATTCAAAGTATTTAATTGCTTCAGATAGAGGTTGAGGCAATCTAGTTATCTCAGCAGGAATGTTATTTATTTTTTCTGCGTTGTTGTTTTCAACTGGTAAAAGAAACGATTGCTGCGCTAACACTGATCTGGTTTTGACATTAAAAAGGATCGAACCTACTTCAAGACAATCATCATTCTTATTGTCAAGACCTGTTGTTTCCGTATCTAAAATCAATATATTCTTAGGTAATTGTTCTTCTCTTAATATTTCAACCCGCTCTTCTTTTGAGTTTAAAGAACTTTTCACTTCTAAATCAATATCTTTTTTATTAGAAATTTCTTTAGTTGTTTCATATAGAAAGCCAAGCTGCTCGCTTTCTTTCTGATGATTTTGCTCTTCTTTCACTTCAAAATAAATTAGTCATGCTTCTATTATCATCATAAAAACAAAGTTGAAAAAAAAACTTATTAGATCATTAGAAATAAATGATACTCGTATTTAATTTATAATCTTCATCTATCTCTTTTTATATAGTGTTTTCCTCAATGAACACTTCTAGGCGTATAAGTAATGTTTCTTGTCAATGGCCTTCAAGACCAATTGGTCTTATAGAACTAATTGGGGGTAGCTATATTTCTATAAAGCCAGAAGTTACATACAAAAGGCTTATTTCTTGTCTTTTAAAAAGGAACTTTGCAGTTCATTCATGGGGCTATATCCCTAATTTTGATCATCAACTTCAAGCCAATCATGCTTGGAAACAATTCCGTCAATCTCGAAAAATTCTTGAAAAAAGAGTTGGCTTAATACCAAAAGCAATAAGACTGGGTCATAGTCTTGGATGTAAATTACATTTACTAGCACCAGATGGAGGAAGAAATTGCGATGGTTTAGTCGCTATAAGCTTTAATAATTTTAAAGCAGATAAATCAATACCATTACTTAGGAAAATGTCTCAAAAGCTTGACTTTGAAGCAGAGTTTAGTCCAAGTCCTGCTGAAACATTAAATCTTGTAAAAGAACACTATGAGCAAATAAATAATCTATTAATAAAATTTAAAAATGATAATCTAGATCAAAATGATTTATTACTTAAATCATTAAAAATAAGACCCACTGATAAATCTAAAATCATGCAACTAGAAGGAAATCACCTAACTCCAGTAAGCGTGGGGCTAAGAGAAAAGTTCCTAAAATCGAATTTCCAAAGCTCTTTAAAATACGAAAAAATTGATTTAATAGTCGATCAAATAATTCATTGGAAAATTTAATATTAACTTCTTAATTTATCTAAAACTGATCTGTCTTCAAGAGTACTTGTATCCCCACTTATTTCGTCGCCCGAAGCAAGTGCTCTTAAAATTCTGCGCATTATTTTGCCACTTCTTGTTTTAGGAAGAGAATCAGTAAATTTTATTTCATCAGGTTTGGCAATAGCTCCTATTTCATTGACGACATGTTCTTTTAATTGTGCCTCAATTTTTTTATTTGCTTTTGCACCAGTTTTTAAAGTAACGAAGGCTACTATTGACTCCCCTTTCAAATCATCAGGTCTACCCACAACTGCAGATTCTGAGATGAGTTCATGACTAACTAATGCTGATTCTATTTCCATTGTTCCAAGCCTATGACCAGAGACATTTATGACATCATCAACTCGTCCCATAACCCAAAAATAACCTTCTTCATCTCTTCGTGCCCCATCTCCAGCAAAATATATATAGCTATTGTCTGAAGGTTTTAAATATTCCCAGTAACTCTCTCTAAATCTTTTTTCATCTCCATAAACATTTCTCATCATTCCAGGCCATGGTCTTTTAACTACTAAATATCCACCCTCATTAATTGCAACAGAATCCCCCTTTGAATTGACCACATCGGCTTCAATCCCAGGCAAAGGGAAAGTTGCTGATCCAGGCTTAGTTGGAGTCGCTCCTGGAAGAGGACTAATCATTACTCCTCCAGTTTCTGTTTGCCACCATGTATCAACAATGGGGCATCTCCCTCTACCAATAACATCTCGATACCACATCCAAGCCTCTGGATTAATTGGCTCTCCAACAGTTCCTAAAAGTCTCAAACTAGATAAATCGTATTGCTTGGGAATCTTTTCTCCTGCTTTCATAAAGGCCCTTATAGCTGTTGGAGCAGTGTAAAAAATCGAAATTCTATGCTTCTGAATTACATCCCAAAAAGCTCCTGGATTTGAGGGTCTAGGAACTCCCTCATACATAACAGTAGTTGCTCCATTAGATAGTGGGCCATAGACGATATAACTATGTCCAGTTATCCAACCCACATCAGCTGTGCACCAATAAACATCATTTTCACGAATGTCAAAAATCCATTTAAAAGTTAAATGAGACCAAAGGTTGTACCCAGCAGTTGAATGAACAACTCCCTTTGGTTTGCCTGTAGAGCCAGAGGTATACAAAACAAATAAGCAATCCTCACTATCCATTTGTTCTGGGAAACACTCTTCTGATTGACTATCTACAATTTCATGCCACCAATAATCTCTCTCTTGATCCATAGCAATAAGTTTTTTTGTTCTTTGAACAACTAAAACAGATTTGACCTTTGGACAAGCACCATCTTCTAATGCTGAGTCAACTGCATCTTTGAGTGGAATCACTTTATCTTTTCTAAAGCCGCCATCAGCAGTAATTACTGCTTTCGCCTCTCCATTAATTAATCGATCCCTCAGAGCCTCAGAAGAGAAGCCTCCAAAGACCACTGAATGTGGTGCTCCAATCCTTGAACAAGCAAGCATTGCAATTGCAGCCTCTGGCACCATTGGCATATACAAAGCGACAAGATCTCCTTTGCCTATACCTATAGACTTGAGTGCATTTGCTGCTTTGCAAACTTCTTTGTGTAATTGTTTGTAGGTATATTGCTTTTGATCACCTGGCTCGCCTTCCCAAATCAAGGCTACTTTGTCAGCTGTTGAGCTACTTAAATGACGATCTAAACAGTTAAAAGAAATGTTGGTTTTTCCTCCATCAAACCATCTAGCGAATGGTGGCCTGGACCAATCGAGGACTTTATCAAAAGCTTTAAACCAATGTAATTCTTCTCTAGCTGCATCACCCCAAAACTTATTTGGATCTGATTTAGCCATCTCCCACATTTCCAAATACTTAGAAAAAGATGAGATTCTACTTTTACTGGAAAAGTCATCAGAGGGGGGGAAAACTCTCTGCTCCTGAAGAACAGACTCAATAGAGTTAGAATTGTCTGAATTCATGAAAGATAAAAACAACTTTTCATTTATTGCATTCAAGCTATTTCTGACCAAAAGGCTTGAATAGTGAAACTCTTATTTAAAACAAATTCATAATGAAGAAAAATTGGAATTTTCCTAAAGCATTTTTATTTGATCTTGATGGAGTTCTAATTGATTCAGAACCCCTACATGGACAAGCATGGAAAGAAACCGCCGCACTTTTTGATCTAAATCTAACCGATAACCAACTAAAACACTTAAGAGGCAAAAGAAGAATTGATTGTGCCAATGAACTGGTTAAATTAATCCCAAAGGAAGTTAAGGCCAAAGAGTTCCTAACACTCCATAAGCCCATCTCACGACAACTCATCCTTACTGCACAAGCAATGCAAGGTGGCAAAAGTTTGGTTAAAAGATGTCATGAAAACAATATCCCAATGGCGTTAGTAACCAGTAGCAGCTCTGAATCTTTCCAAATAAAAACAGCCCATCACAAGTGGATTCATCACTTTCCTGTAATGGTTCTTGGCGATGACAAATTACTAGATAATGGGAAACCATCGCCAGATCCGTATCTATTAGCAGCTGAAAAACTAAATATTGCTGCCAAAGAATGTTGGGCTGTTGAAGATTCAATTGCTGGGGTAACTTCTGCAATTGAAGCGGGGTGTTGTGTTTTCTTTTTAAAAGAAGCAAGTGATCAACTTCCAATAAAAGAAAATTTTGATCAACACATTAATTTAAAACAAATCACACATTTAAAAGAAATTGAACAAATATTAAATGAGTATTAAATTAATAAAGTCTGCTAATAACAAACTCAGGTAATTCAAGTAAAGCTTTTTTTGATGGTGAATCTGGCAACCAAGAAATAGAATCTTTAGATTCAGACGCAAATTTTTCTGCTAATTCTCTTGATTTTTTGATAGCACTTGAATTCCTTACTAGTGATAAAGCCTTATCAAGATCATCTTTTTGGGAGAATTTACCATTAATAAGTTCGCTAAGAGTTGGATTCTCCTCCAGAGCATAGAAAACTGGTGCAGTAAGATAACCACTTTGGAGATCACTAGCTGCTGGTTTACCTAATTGTTCATCATTTCCAGTAAAGTCGAGAATATCATCAACCACTTGAAAGGCTAACCCTAACTGTCTTCCAAAAAAATAGAGTGAATTTAAGCTCTCTTCATCTACATCGGATAAAACACCAATAGCCTTAGAGCTGTTAGCAATAAGAGAGGCAGTTTTACAGTAACTTTTTTCTAAATAACTCTCAAAGGATTGACTTGAATCGAATCTATTCAATCCCTGTTTTATTTCGCCCTCAGCTAGATCCATAATCACTCTACTTAACAATTTAACAACATCTAAATTCTCAAGATTTGCCAAATGCCAACTTGCTTGAGCAAATAGAAAATCTCCTGCAAGAACAGCGATCCTGGGATCAAATCGACTATGGACAGTTTCAACACCTCGACGGGTATCAGCTTCATCAACAACATCATCATGAACTAGAGAAGCGGTATGAATCATCTCAGTAATCTGTGCCAATTTTCGGTGCTTTAAAGGAAGATCCTTTTCAGAAGTCAAAGCTCTTGAAATTAATAAAACAATTCCAGGTCTTAAACGTTTGCCGCCTGCACTAAAAAGATGTTCTGCAGCTGCCTGCAAAATAGGGTGTCCAGCACCGATGAGGCTGCGAAGATCTAGAAGCAATGCTTCTAGGTCAAGTTCTACAGGTTGAAGAATTTCCGTGGCTGTGGTCATAAAACCGCTCTACTTTTTAATATTAAGAGACACAACCCTTCTTCTGCAGTGAAACCAGTTTAACTTCAGGAAACACGTTTAACCAATGTTTAGCTTTATTGGGAAAATTTTTAAGATTTGAGGTTACGTAAAACTTTAAATCAAGCAACTTTTTTTTCTTTGAAAAATTGTTTGTTTTTGAATCCATAAACAACTTCAACTTCAAAGAAAGAGCTTCTGCAGGGTCAATCAATTTAATACCAGAGGGTAAAATCTCAGTCAACAAAGGTGTTATGAGGGGATAATGACTACAGCCAAGAATCAAAGAATGAATTTTTTGTTTTAAAAGAGGTTGTAAATATCCAGTTGCAACATCAGTAATCTCATCTGAATTAATATTATCCATTTCAATCATTGGAACAAATTCAGGGCATGGTTGCTCAATTACAAAAGTTTTTGGCTTAAATTCTAAAATTGCATTTGTATAAGCCTTGGTTTTTACTGTAGAAGGAGTTGCGAGAACACCTACCCTAGATTCCTTTATGGTTGAGGCAGCAGACCCAATCAAGTCAAAAACAGGGACATCTAAATTGTTTTTGAGTACGTCCAAGGCAATAGCATTTGTTGTGTTACAGGCGACCAAGAAAGCGTCAATTTTCTGATAACTAAACCAAGATGATATTTCTTCAGCAATTTTTTTAATCTCATTAGTTGTCTTTCCTCCATAGGGAAGTCTTGCTGTATCAGCTAAATAAATAAATGAATTATCGGGACATAACTCAATAACCTTTTTCAGAACAGAGAAGCCTCCAATACCACTATCAAATAATCCAATACGCATATCTAATTTGAATCTTTTAAATAATTCAATATTCCCCTCGCGATAGCAAAAGACATCATATCCCTGTAACCTTTTTGTCGTAATAAATCAGCATCATACTTACCAGTAACAAATCCAATCTCTACTAAAGCTGCAGGCATTGATGTTTTTCTAATTACATAAAATCGTGATCTACGAACACCCCTATCAGGACTTTGCGGAGAAGCAATTAAAATTTGTTTTTGAATGTTTTTAGCTAAAGAATTACCTTTATAACCAGAGTAATAATAGGTCTCTAAGCCATTAACATCTTTTCGTTTTCCTCTCGTTGCATTTGCATGAATACTCACAAAAGCATCTGCTTTTGAATTATTAGCCTTGTCAACTCTTGGCTGTAGGTCTAATGTTCTCTCGTAATTCCGAGTTAAGATACTTTTAACGCCTTTATTTGTTAAAAATTCTGCAACACTATTTGACACTTCTAAAACAATATCAGTCTCTCTTAATCCATTTATTCCAACAGCACCAGGGTCTGAACCACCATGTCCTGGATCTATAACAACTTTATACTTTCCATAGGGTAAATTTGGTAAAGAAGCAACATCTAAATCTTGAGGTTTTATTTTTTCATAAGTTCTTTTTATTGAGTTTCTTAAAATATTACCTTCTTCAATAGAACGAAAAGAATTACTTTCTAGACCAATAAGTTCCAACTCCCAGGTATTTGTTGATAGGCCAACTAATTGTAATTTTGAGGGTACTAATTGAACTGATGGAAGGAATTCAATAACAAGCCTTGTTTTACCCTTATAGGGTTTACCTAATCTGATTTCCTTAACTGATCCATTACCTTTAATAGTTCTAGGTCGGCTTAATTCTCCAGGGAAATCAATCCAAACCCTCTCACCTTTATCAGTAGTTGAGGATTGATAAAAAGCATCTAATTTAGCCCCAGAGGAAGTTCTTAATCGAAGGCTACCGTTACTAGTTAAGGCCCAAGCAGCAAGAGCACTAGAAGATTTTAGAGGTAAAGGAGTAAACAGATTGGAACAAAAAACAAATCCCGCAAACAATCCTAGTTTTGACTTTAAAGATTTACCTTTAAACATCAAATAAAAAGCTCTGTTTTTCGATGTTTCAGGCTGGGCATTTGTCCTCTAATTCTCTCAACTCTTTCTTTATCAGCAGGCGCTATTGCTGCCCCTTGAACAACCCCTGCATCTGCTAAAACTGTTCCCCATGGATCAATGACCATCGCATGTCCATGGCTTTGTCTTCTGCCATAGTGACGACCAGTTTGCGCTGGTGCAACAACATAAGCTGTGTTTTCAATAGCTCTTGCTTGCAACAAGACTTGCCAATGATCCTTTCCGGTAAAAGCAGTAAAAGCTGCTGGAATCATTAATAAATCTGCGCCTTTATTTACCAAGTCCCTATAAAGTTCAGGGAATCTTACGTCGTAACAGATAGATAATCCAATTTTGCAAAGACCTGGCACATCAACAACTGGAGGGGACTCACTTCCTGAAACAATTGTTTCAGATTCTCTGTAAGTATTACCTTCAGGCAGATCAACGTCAAAAAGATGGATTTTGTCATATCTAGCTAGAGATTGACCGTCTTTACCAAACAACTCCGCTCTATTTAAAATTCTTATTCCATCGCCAGCTGGAACAGGGAAACCACCTCCAAGCAAAACCACTTGGTATCTCCTTGCCATTGTTACTAAAAAACTATTGCATTTTTCAAAGATTGAAGATGCTATTTTTAATTTTTTCTGATCTTCACCCAAAAATGCAAAGTTTTCAGGAAGCCCCACAAGATCAGCCCCACGCCTTGCCGCTAACTCAATTTGTTCTTCAGCAGCATTGAGATTTGCGTCTATGTCTGAGGTACTGGTTAGCTGTAAGGCCGCAGCCAAAAAATCTGACACTGAGTTAAAAAAGAAAAATAATTTATAAAGTTAGTTTGAGCGAAGTACGCCCATCTCAATCTGTTTGGGAATAACAGAAAGGTTGTCCAAAGAAGCGCAACAAGCAAAATCATCATCATGATTACCTATTCCTGCAAGTCTTTGTCCATGACTTGCAATACGTAAACATCCTTCAACATCATTCTCCCAATTTTTCCATAGTGCTATGGAGGCCATCAATTCATCATTTAATATCTGAACCGATTGTAATTGATCCATTAAATGAGAGGCTAAAGCCCCAGCGGCCAAAGAATCTTCTAAAGAATAGGAACCTTCCCAACCACTACCAACAATCCAAACTTCTTTGGGATTATCACTTTTCAATCTTTCAGCAATAGCTTTTCTATTTGGGAGTGCCATTGTATACAAACTTTTGGATTCTCTAACACGATGTAATGACCTTGTTCCATTGGTAGTACTCATAAAAACTCTTTTTCCTTTTACTCTCTCAGTTGAAACTCCTAATGGAGAATTTCCCAAGTCAAAGCCATCTAATTTTTTTCCTCCTCTCTCTCCAACAAGTATTTTATCTTTAGAGGCAAAAGAATCTGCCTGATTTTTAAGTTCATCAACATCTGCAAACACCTGCACTGAATCAGCTCCATTCTCAAGAGCCCATGCAATGGTTGTTGTAGCTCGTAGAACATCAATCACCACTGATGATTCGGGAATAATTCCCTCAGGCACATCTGCCGCTGCATAAAAATAAGAAAGTTTCATTTCCACAAAGGCTGATAACTTGCGTCACAGTAACTAGATAAATAGGTTAATCGTGCAGACCGTCATGAAATTATTTCGTCAAGAACCTCTTACACGGGACATTAGAGATTTTCTTAATCTTCTAGAAAAGAAAGGACAATTGAAGAGAATAAGCAGTCAAGTTGATAGTGACTTAGAAATTGCGGCCATAAGTGACCGAGTCCTTGGAATGGGAGGTCCTGCTCTACTTTTTGAAAATGTAAAAGGATCATCAATGCCTGTTGCAGTGAATTTGCTTGGGACAATGGAACGTGTGGTTTGGAGTATGGGTTTAAAGAAGCAAGAAGAATTGGAAGATTTAGGGAAGAAATTAGCTCTTCTGCAGCAACCACGGCCTCCGAAGGGATTTAAAGAAACCAAAGCTTTTGTTTCAGTTGCATGGGATCTACTTAAAGCACGTCCAGATATTGATCTCTTGCCACCATGCCATCAACAAATAATTGGTGAAAAAGACTTGGATCTAAATCATTTACCACTTTTGCGTCCCTGGCCAGAGGATGCTGGAGGTGCCATAACTTTAGGTCTGGTAATAACGAAAGATCCTGAAACAGGTGTCCCAAATGTTGGTGTTTACAGACTCCAAAGACAGTCTGCAAAGAGCATGACAGTCCATTGGCTAAGTGTCAGAGGAGGTGCTGGACATCTTCGTAAAGCAGCTGCAATGAATAAGAAATTAGAAGTAGCTGTTGCTATTGGAGTTCATCCACTTCTTGTCATGGCGGCAGCAACTCCTATTCCAGTGCAGCTAAGCGAGTGGCTTTTTGCAGGTTTGTACGCAGGAGAAGGTGTTCGATTAACAAAATGCAAAACTATTGATCTTCAGGTCCCTAGCCATAGTGAAATTGTTCTTGAAGGGTCTATATCTCCGGGAGAAGAGATGATGGATGGTCCTTTTGGAGACCATATGGGGTTCTATGGGGGTGCTGAGTCGTCCCCTTTGGTTAGATTCCACTGTATGACTCAAAGGGAAAAACCAATATTCTTAACAACTTTTAGTGGTAGACCTCCCAAAGAAGAAGCAATGCTGGCCATTGCATTAAATCGAATTTACACACCAATTCTTAAGCAACAAATACCTGAAATTATTGATTTTTTCCTTCCGATGGAGGCCTTGAGTTACAAGTTGGCAGTCATATCAATTGACAAAGCATATCCAGGTCAAGCGAAAAGAGCTGCAATGGCGTTTTGGAGTGCTTTACCCCAATTTACTTATACAAAATTTGTCGTCGTCGTCGACTCCACCATTAACGTAAGAGATCCAAGACAAGTAGTTTGGGTCTTATCCAGCCAAGTTGACCCTCAAAGAGATTTATTTGTTTTAGAGAATACTCCCTTTGATACCCTCGACTTCGCCAGTGAGAATATAGGGTTAGGAGGAAGATTAGCCATTGATGCAACTACAAAAATTGGTCCAGAGAAAAATCATGAGTGGGGAAAGCCACTAACAAGGCCAAAAGAACTTGAAGACAAAGTAGATGAGAGATGGGCAGAGTTAGGATTATCCGAGCTAGATAACAACCAACCAAGTCCAGAATTATTTGGATATGTTATCGATCAAATAATGCGTCAAAAACAAATAAACAATTCATAAATCAGAAATAAAGCTTATCGATAAATAAAATATAAAAAATATATTGTTTTTCATTGAAAGTCCCCACTAGAGAACTGTCTTTAAGAGACCTTCATAAAGGAGGGGAGCTCAGTGGGAAAGTGAGAGTACCCGGAGATAAATCAATATCACACCGAGCTCTACTGTTTGGGGCTATTGCTAAAGGGAAAACAATCATCAAAGGTCTTTTACCTGCTGAAGATCCATTAAGTACTGCTAAATGTCTGAGATCAATGGGCGTAAAGATTAGTCCTATAAAAAAAGGGAGCATCGTTGAAGTTAATGGCGTTGGATTAGACGGTCTCCAAGAGCCTCAAGATATTTTGGATTGCGGAAATTCAGGAACAACTATGAGATTAATAATGGGATTATTAGCTGGTCAAGAAGACCATCATTTCATCCTTACAGGAGATGAATCACTTCGAAGCAGGCCAATGAAAAGAGTAGGGCAGCCGTTAAAAATGATGGGAGCTAAAGTTTCTGGTAGACGAGGCGGAGACTTTGCTCCTCTCTCTATTATCGGGAACAAATTAAGGGGTGCGGTAATTGGTACTCCAGTAGCAAGTGCTCAGATAAAATCTTCAATCTTACTAGCTGCTCTTAATGCAGAAGGCCCAACGACCGTTATTGAACCCGCCAGATCAAGAGATCATAGCGAGAGAATGTTAAAAGCCTTCGGAGCTAATCTAGAAGTTGGTGGTGAAATGGGTAGACATATAACTGTTTCCCCAGGTAATGATCTAAAGGGTCAATCAATTACTGTTCCGGGAGATATTAGTTCCGCTGCATTTTGGCTCATTGCAGGCAGCATAATACCCGGATCAGAATTAGTGGTAGAAAATGTTGGTCTAAATCCAACAAGAACTGGAATACTTGATGTATTAGAAGCAATGGAAGCCAATATCAACGTGATAAACAAAAGAGACGTAGCCGGTGAACCTGTCGGAGATATTGAGGTTTTCTACAAAGAAAACTTAAAACCATTTAAAATTGATGGGGAGATAATGCCTAGGCTTATAGACGAAATACCTATTTTATCCGTAGGAGCATGTTTTTGTAATGGTATAAGTCAAATAAAAGGGGCAAGTGAATTGAGAGTTAAAGAAACCGATCGATTAGCTGTAATGGCCAGGCAATTAAAAAGAATGGGGGCCAAAGTAGATGAACATCAAGATGGTCTAACTATCTATGGAGGGAAAGGTTTAGAAGGATGCGAGCTTGATAGTGAAGATGATCACCGTATAGCAATGAGTTTAGCTATTGCATCAATAATGGCTAATTCTAATTCGACATTACGACGTAGTGAGGCTGCAGCAATTTCATATCCTGATTTTTGGAGTGATCTTAGGAGGCTTCAACAAAAAAATTAGCTTTCTTCAAATTGGATGATTTTAAAAAACACACGACAAAAGATGGCAGTTTAAGTCTATATAGCTTGAGCTATGAAGAGGGATTTCATGACAAGGACGGAGCACTCAGAGAATCAATCAATAAATATCTATTACCAGCTCAATTAGAACAATTTTCTAACGCTGAAAAGATAGTTGTTTTAGATGTTTGCATGGGCTTAGGGTACAACACTGGATGTATTCTCGAAGAGTTACTTCAAAGCAATATAAAAATCGAATGGCATGGGCTTGAGATTGACAAAAAGCCTCTAAATATTGGCCTAAAAGAAAAGATATTTCAGGAAATTTGGTCTCCAAAAGTATTACATTTTTTTAATTCCCTAAACAAATCAGGCAAATGGACTGAAGGTTTTAACGAAGGAACTATTCACTGGGGAGATGCAAGGCATAAAATATTCGAAATACAAGATTCTCTAAGGTTTGACTTAATTCTTCTTGATCCTTTTTCTCCACAAAAGTGTCCCGAGCTATGGAGTGAGGAGTTCATCTATTTATTAGCAGTAAGGCTTTCTAAGAAGGGCCGCTTGCTTACATATTCAACTGCTGCCTCAATTAGAGCAAGTTTAAAAAGAGCTGGTTTAAATATCTATTCAATAGTTCCGTCAATCGATGATCAAAGCAAATGGAGTTCAGGGACAGTTGCTATGAAAAAACAATTTGAACAACAGATGATTGTAAAAAATTATCAGATTAAAGAGCTAAGCATCAAAGAAGTTGAACACCTTGCTACTCGTTCATCAATTCCTTACAGAGATCCAACAGGAGAAGGAAACTCTAAAGAAATTATTTCAAGAAGAGAAATAGAACAATCTAAAAGTCAATTAACAAAGACTTCAGCATGGAGAAAACGATGGAATACTGCGCGATAGCATTAAAGGACTTAGATTTCTTCAAAAACTACTCTAATGCTTGCCATCGCAATCTTAGCGGCTGGAAAAGGTACGAGAATGAAAAGCAACCTACCTAAGGTCCTTCACCATTTAGCAGGGAAATCACTCATTGATAGAGTGTTGTCTTGTACTCAGCGCCTCAGGCCAAACCGTAGATTAATAGTCGTAGGGCATCAAGCCAACTTAGTAGAGGATTCTCTAAAAAATCAACAAGACTTAGAGTTTGTTCTTCAGCAACCTCAAAATGGAACTGGACATGCAATTCAGCAACTAAGTTCTAGATTAAAAGGATTTAAGGGAGAACTTTTAGTACTAAATGGGGATGTACCATTACTAAAAGAGGAAACCCTAAGTTCACTTTTAAAATTTCACAAAGAATCCAATGCGAGTGTAACTTTTTTATCTGCAACTCTAGACTCTCCAACAGGCTATGGGCGAGTATTAACAGATAAGTCAGGCCTAGTTAAAGAAATCATTGAAGAGCGAGATTGCACTGATGAACTGCGAAAAAACAAGTTAATAAATGCTGGTATATATTGTTTTGATTGGCAACAATTATCAGATATTTTGAATTTGTTATCTAGCCAAAACAGTCAAAATGAACTTTATCTAACAGATACTATAAGTTTACTTAAAAAAGCAATACATTTTGAGATAGATGATCCATTTGAGATCAAGGGGATTAATGATAGATATCAACTATCTGAATGTGAAAACTACATCCAAGAAAAACTAAAAACCTATTGGATGAGCAAAGGTGTTTCATTCATTAATCCTGTTAGCTGTTCGATAAGTGAGGATTCAAACTTTGGAATAGACGTAATTATTGAACCACAAACTCATCTTCGTGGAAAATGCAATATTGGCAACGGATGTCATTTAGGACCCGGTAGTGTCATAACAAATTCAACACTCTCGGAAAATGTTTTAGCCATTCATTCATTCATCAATGAAGCAACAATTGGAAATAATACATCAATTGGTCCTTTCGCTCACATAAGGCCTGAATCAAATATTAGTAAAAATTCTAAGATAGGAAACTTTGTAGAAATAAAGAAAAGTTCTATTGGTGAAGGAACAAAAATCAATCATTTAAGCTATATAGGTGATTCAACTCTAGGAAAAAATATTAATATTGGAGCAGGGACAATTACAGCTAATTTTGACGGCAAAAATAAACACAGAACAATTATTGATGATTACTCAAAAACTGGTGCAAATTCTGTACTGGTTGCACCCATCAATATTGGTTCAAATGTAACCATTGGTGCAGGCTCAACGATAAGTAAAGATATTCCAGACAAGACTTTAGTAGTTGAGAGATCAAAAGCAATTATAAGAACTAAGAATAATTAACTATAACAACAAATTTAATGATTTAAATAAGCTAAAACTTGTTCCAATTCCAACTTACGACTACCTTTGATCAAAATATTATCTCCAGGAGACAGCCATGTTAACAATGATATAGCAGCTTCTCTAGGTGTTCTTACTACATCATGATTTGGTAATTCTTTAATTGTCTTTTTTATGATGTTATATTCATCCCCACAAGAGACAAAAACAATTCCAGTAAGACCTAGTTCAACGGCTCTTTGAAGAACTTTCTGATGAAGTGAAATACTCTCAGAGCCTAGCTCAAGCATCGTACCTAAAACTGCAAAATGTCTGCCAGGCTTACTTACCAATAACTCTAAAGAAGCAATCACAGATTCGGGAGATGAATTATAAGTCTCATCTAAAACTAAAAATTGTCCACAATCAACCAATCTATTTCTTCCCTTTGGCATATTTATATTTAATGGATCAAGATTCTTTATTGATAGTCCTAATTCAGTCGCAACAGTCAATGCCATCAGAAAATTCATAGCATTATGTCTTCCTTCAAGTGGCAATTTAAATTTATTTCCCTGAAAAAACATGAGATTATTTTGCATATCAATTCGTGAAATATAATCTGGTTCACTATCTGTAAAAGCAAAATGCTCATCATTACGACCTAACCAATCAAGTGAAAAGCCTTCTATCGCAACCCGAACAATACGTCCTGACCATTTCCCCGACAAAGCTTTCTCTAAGAGGTTTTCACCAAAAGGAATAATCACAACGCCATCAGGTCTTAGGTTCGAGGTAATTTCCGACTTGGCTTTTGCAATATTTTCTCTACTACCAAGGATACCTATATGAGCTTGTCCTACATTTGTAATTACCGCAATATCTGGTTCGGCAACTCGAGAGAGACGTTCAATTTGACCGATGCCGCGCATACCCATTTCAAGAACAAATGCAGCATCTCTTTCAGACCCTCTAAGCAGAGTGCTTGGAACACCGACATCATTATTTTCATTTCCTATACTTGAAACAATTTCACCAAGAGGAGACAGTACTGAGCGAATCAATTCTCTTGTAGTTGTTTTACCAACAGAACCAGTAACAGCCACTACTGGAAGATTTAAATTTCTTCGATGAAGCAATGCGATCTGTTGATAGGCGTATAGAGTATCTGGAACCAACCAGTAGGTAAAGTCAGCTGGTATCAGGCCATTAAATTGTTTAGAAACTATTGCTGCCTGTATACCAATATCAATAGCATTGTTTAAGTAATCATGGCCATCAAATGTATTGCCTACTAAAGGGACAAAGAAATCACCCTTTTCAATTGTTCTCGAATCAGTAGATATACGACCAATAGGTAAATCATGATTTATTTCCTTTTGACTACATGGATTCCCCCATAGCCTAATTAAATCCTTAAAAGTAATATCCATACAAATATTTGAACAGAAATAAAGTAATCTAAATACACCAAAATCCTATAATTTTATTTTTTCTCTTTCCGCGAAGGATCTGCTTCTTGGCCGTAAGAAAACTTTTCAACCTCTGCTGCATCAGGAGAAGGCTCCTTGATTCCACAAACCTCTTTATACATTAATTCATATTCCTTCGCGGATCTATCCCAACTATATTTATTTAACATTGCTCTTACTTGTAATTCCTTCCAACTTTTTTGATGTCTATAAGCTTCCCAAGAACGAACTAACGCTGTATAAAAGTCAATTGGTTCATAACGATCAAAGCAAAATCCGGAACCTGTTTCATTCATGGGGTTGTAAGGCTCTACTGTATCAACTAAACCGCCTACTTTTCTTACAATAGGAATAGAGCCATAACGCATAGCTAACAATTGACTTATTCCACATGGCTCAAAGCGACTAGGCATAAGGAATGCATCAGCTCCTCCATAAATGAGCCTAGACAATGCGTCATCATAAGTAAGAAAAACAGAAAAACGACCAGGATACTCAATCGCAAGTTGCCATAAAGATGACTCTAGAGAGCGATCTCCTGTGCCAAGAACAACGATTTGAGAGTCAGTATAAGAAAGAACCCTATTAGCTACTTGTAGTAAAAGATCAATACCTTTTTGATCAACAAGTCTACTTACCATACCCATTAGATATTTATCTGGATTAACCTCAAGTCCCATTCTCTCTTGAAGAACTCTTTTATTAATTGCTCTACCTGAAGTATTATCTGCACTAAATTTAGCTGGTAATGAATTATCTGTTGCTGGATTCCAGTCGTCTAGATCAACTCCATTTAATATTCCACGTAATTTACCCGAAATATAATTCAAAAGTCCCTCTAATTTTTCTCCATATTCAGATGTTCGGATTTCCCTTGAATAGGTGGGAGATACTGCATTAACTCTATCGGCATACAACATTGCTGATGCCATGGTGTGATCACCATGCATATACCATGGGCACCAAGTTATTTGATCAAGTTTCCATCTCCATGGGCCTTGATACTTAAGATTATGGATAGTAAATACCGTGCTGATTTCGGGGTCTTGATGCATCCATACTGGGATCATTCCAGTATGCCAATCATGACAATGGAGGACTTGTGGCTTCCACGAGTTCCATGCAAATTCAGAAACTGCACTTGCAAAAAAAGTAAATCTCCAATCTTCGTCTTCTCCTCCATAAACGCTCTCAGAGTCAAAACAAGGATGTCCAACTAAATAAATTGGCAAACCATTTGAGGGATGCCTTGTTTCAAAAATAGCAAAATCAACGCCCATTGTATTGCCTCGAAAAATCGGCTCAGGAGCAATATCCATCAAGGTCCATAGTTTTCCATATCCAGGAATTATTAATCGAACGTCATGTCCAAGTTTTTTAAGAGCGGGAGGTAATGAACCAACAACATCACCCATACCTCCAACTTTTATCATTGGAGCGCATTCAGCAGCAGCAAAAAGTATTCGCATTTAATTCATTAAACAGAAAGGTTTATCTTTCGGATAAACCAAATAAAAATCATGGAAGCCATTTTGATTCGGAGAAATCAGGATCCCTTTTCTCCATGAAAGCATTTCTTCCCTCCTTTGACTCATCAGTCGTATAAAAAAGATGTGTTGCCTGGCCAGCAAGCTCTTGAATACCTGCTAATCCATCAGTATCAGCATTAAAAGAAAATTTCAAACACTTTATAGCCGTTGGGCTGTTTTGAAGAATTTCTCTAGCCCATTTAACCCCCTCTGACTCGAGTAAATTAATTGGCGAGATGGCATTTATTAGGCCCATATCCAATGCTTCCTTCGCTCCATATTTCCTACATAAGAACCAGATTTCCCTAGCTTTCTTTTGACCTACAACTCTGGCCAAATAACTTGAACCGAACCCTGCATCAAAGCTACCAACCCTAGGACCTGTTTGACCAAAAATTGCATTATCTGCCGCCAAGCTCAAGTCACAAATTAAATGTAGAACATGTCCACCCCCGATTGCGAAACCTGGAACAAGAGCAATAACTACTTTAGGAAGGCTCCTAATTATTCGCTGCAAATCAAGAACATTTAAACGAGGGATACCATCATCACCAAGGTATCCTCCACTTCCACGAATAGTCTGATCTCCTCCAGAGCAAAAAGCGAATTTTCCATCCTTCGAGGGACCAACTCCCGTAAATAAAACCACTCCAATTTTAGGATCTTCTCTTATTCTGATAAACGCATCACAAAGTTCTGAAATTGTTTGAGGTCGAAAAGCATTTCTTTTTTCAGGACGATTAATCGCAACGCGAGCAATTCCCTCGCAACTAATATCAAAAAGAATATCTTTGTATTCACCAACAGAAACCCATGGGGTAATAATTTCCCCAGGGAGAACTCTTCTAGAGATATTTTCAGGAGTAGAAGGTTTTATAGTCATTGTTTAAATTAGTCAGAACTTGATAAATTGTCAGACAATGTTCTTTTCAGGTCATCACGCAAACTTACTCTCAATTTATGATCTTCAACGGAGTTAGTACAAACTCTTATTAATACATTTGTAGAGAGAGAAAAGCTCCATTCTATTGCTTTTTCCAAATCATCCAAGCAAGCAACTTGCCTATATTTCAATCCATAGGCTTTTGCAAGTGTAAGATGACAAACTTGCTGAGGCATGAGAAAAATTTCTTCAAAATCTCCTTCTTGAATCCTATCTATATTTAATTGATTAAATATACCTCCTCCTCCATTATCTATCATTATTACTATTAGGCTAATATTCTTATCCTTTGAAAATAACCAACCATTTGTATCATGAAGAAGTGCTAAATCACCTGTAATCAAAATCATTCTACCCATAATTATTGATAATCCCATACCCATTGAAAGTGTCCCATCAATTCCTGAACAGCCCCTAAAGCCAAAGCACCTTCTTAATAAAGCCCCTTTGCCAGAATAACTCAACCAATCTCTTATGGGACTGCTTGAGGCAAGCATTACAGGAACAGAGCTTGGTAGTAAGCGAGGAAGCAATCTAGCCAATGCAGGTTCAGTAATTATCCCATTTCGGAATAACCTTTTATCAAGCCAATCATCTATTAATAAATCATAATTAATTAGCTCTGTAGTTAATTTTCTACTAATAATCTTTTTATCTATTTCAGGCTTTTTTGGAATACTCTCAAACAATTTATCAACCCAATAAGAAAATCCCTCACTAAATTGAGTTGAGTCCCCTATCGGATCAAGATTGCGACAATCTCCCTCAGTAATAAGTAATTGTACTTTTCCAGGTTTTTTGAGCCAAATTTGTAATTCTCTACTTGGAGGTAATGGTCCCAAGCGTAAAACTTGAACCTCTTGGATTTTTTCAAATAAGCCTGTTGAGAAAAAAAGATCCCAGTTATTTATTACACCCTCTTGATCATATTCAACGCCAGAAAGTGGATCAGCAAGAATTGGCCATCCAGTTAATTTTTGCCATTTCTTTAATGATTTCCTAAAAGAATCAAGTTGTTTTACTTTTCCTCTCCATGGACCAACAATAATTATTCCTAAAGAAAATGGATCTAATTTTGGTGGATTTAAGGAGGGAAAATTCTTAGCGATCTCAGTTTTACTTGAAATAATTTTATCCTTTAAAAATCCTTCAGAGCCCCATCCATCAAGAACTTTTTTCTGGTCAATTTCGCAAGGATGTAAGGGTTCTTCATATGCAAGGTTTATATGAACTGGGCCAGGCAGGTCAGAAGCCATTTCGAATGATTTTTCTACTAAAGAGGTAAGTCTCTCTTTAGAAATTAAATGAATTCCTTCTTTTGGAGATTCACCAAAATATCTACAAACAGACCTAAGAAAATCCTGTTGATTTACTGCTTGATTAGCTCCACATTCTTTTAATCGCAGAGGTCTATCTGCAGTCAAGAATAAGAGAGGATGGCATGATCTATCTGCCTCAACAGCCGCCGGCAAAAGATTTGCGACAGCACTACCAGAAGTAGTAATAACACCACTTACTTTTCCACTTGCAGCACTTATGCCTAAGGCAAGGAATGCAGCCGACCTTTCATCAATTGATGTTATGAGAGTTAATTCTTTTCTTTTAGAGAGGCTTGCTGCTGCTAATGCAAGAGGTCCTGATCTACTCCCAGGACAAAGTACAAAATATCTAACTCCCTTTGACACTAGAGCTTTAAGAAGCTCTAAGCTAATAAAAAAATTGTAACGTGCTAATGAAATTGACAAAAGAACAACTACTTCGATTTTTGTAAAACACTTTCCAACAAGAAACTTACATAAAGAAAATTCATGACAGCCACCGAATCAAAAAAGAATCAAAACCAAAATAATTGGAAAGGATTGTTAGTTTGGATATTAATTGCGCTTTTATTAAGATGGCAAGTAGTTGAACCTAGATGGATTCCATCTGGATCAATGATTCCAACCTTACAAATTCAAGATCGAATATTGATAGAAAAAATAACTCCTAGAATTAATCACAAATTAAATAAAGATCTAAGTTTAAATTCGATAGTTATTTTCAAACCTCCAAAGATTCTTATACAAGCAGGATACAGTGATGGTTCAGCTCTCATTAAAAGAGTTGTTGGATTACCTGGAGACAAAATAGAAGTAAAGAATGGAAAACTATATAGAAATGAAAAAGAAATAAATGAACCTTGGATTAAAGAACCTATCCAATATGAAATGGAAGCAATAAATGTACCTGAATATTCACTTTGGGTTTTAGGAGACAACAGAAACAACAGTTTAGACTCTCATGTGTGGGGAGCTCTTTCAGAAAGAAATCTCATAGGTACGGCACTTGCAAGGTACTGGCCATTAAAAAAAATAGGACCTATTCGGTTCCCATAACCTAAATTAAATTTTATTAGAGTACATTTTGCGATAGTGTGTGGTTAAACGGAAAAAACTGGATGTTTAATCCTGAATTTTTAGCTACTGACAATAATGAGGGACATGAAGCAAACGCTCTAATTCAGTACTTACAAGATCAACCTGCAGACGTTTTACAAAGAGTCGCTAAATCCGCCAGTCCAGAGATTCAAGAAATAATCAGGCACAATGTTCAAGGTTTACTAGGAATGTTACCTGGAGAGCAATTCGAGGTAAAAGTAACTTCTAATAAGGATAATTTGGCCAGTTTATTAGCTTCTGCAATGATGACAGGTTATTTTTTAAGACAAATGGAGCAAAGGAAACAGTTAGAGGAAACACTTTTATCTGATGAAGAGATGTCAGTCGACCCAGATAAAATTTAAACACTAAAACTTTCTAAAAGGATTTTTGGGTACTACACCAATGTCCAATAATTTTTGATCTAACCAACTTAAGAAGCTTAAGTCCCCTTCGTTATTGGCCCAATCTGATTTATTAATTTTATTTTTTAACGTTTTTATTTCATATTTTGAAAATCTAACTTTTCCGCAGTAATGAGAAGAAATCAGCCATGAAATCCCTTTCAAGGATTCAATTTTATCTAACCAAGATATATATGCTTTTTGTGCTCTAGGAAACACCAACCTTTCCAATACAGGAGCAATTTGTATTAGTGGAGTTTTTTTTCCAACTATTTTCATAGCAGATAACTCCCATCCTTTCTGCCAAGAAAAAGGATAAATTCCAAAATGTGCCCTTTTGTTTCTTAAATTAGGTTTGAAAGAATTTCCAATAATTTCTTTTATTTTGGGGATCTCCAACTTTTCTGGCATTAAATAAGAAGCAAAAAGAACCAAACGAAGCCATCCTTTTCTTCTTGCCAAAGGCGTATCAATAAGTTCTTCAGATCCCTTCTCTCTTGAATGAAACAATAAAGGAGTAGGGTCTAAATCAAAAAGTTCTGGAGGAGTCTCTTCAATACCCACTAGTGCATCGGTCACCAACAAAGATTTTGATGGTTTATGAAAGCAACAAATCTCTTGAAAACGCGCAAGACCAATATCAATGGGGCCTAACGAAATCCATTCACAAAAATCTTCATAAGGGAATCCATCAGCCAATAAAATATTTGTTCTATCAGATGGAATTCCTAGCCAATCAAAAGGAAGCTGAAAAGGAAAACTAAATTGTCCAGGACAAACCCATATTTTTGCATTAGGAAAAGCTCTAGCTAAAGCAGGAAGACCAATTTTATGTTCTAAACCTGAAGCCGTAGGTAAGACAATAGTTTTTACAGGACCTATTTTTTTTACAAGTACATCTATGCCCCTAAGCAATTCATCAGTAGGAGGGAGAGGGTTAATTATCATTAATTCATTCTTAACTCTTACAACTAATAACCTCACTGGCACGGCAACATAATAAATGCCTTGAAGTTGCTCAAAACTCCAAATCTGATTAGGAACTAATTCACGAAATATTGTTCTTTTTCTACCATAAGGATAGAGCGGTAAAAGTGGCCACCAACTCCATTTTTGCACAGAAGCAAGATTACTCATAGTTGTATTTAATTAATCATTATTTATTAAAGATTGATTTTTAAATATTCCATATCTTGGGGCAAATAAAAAAGCTATTAGGAAAATAAATGTTTGAACTAAAACGATAGATCCACCTGTTTCTATGTCTGACCAATAACTTATATAAACCCCGAGAATACTTGAGAATGAGCTACTAATAACTGCTAATATTGTCATTCTATCAAAACGATCTGTTAGCAAATATGCAGTTGCGCCAGGAGTTATCAACATTGCTACTACCAGAATAATACCAACAGTTTGCAACCCAACTACTGCAGATAATGATAATAAAGTTAATAATAAATAATGAAGAATACCTGTATTTATTCCTATGGAACGAGCGTGCTTAGCATCAAAACAGTACAGCATTAAATCTTTTCTAAAAATAAGCAAAATAAATATAACAATAAAAGAGATTATTAAAGTCTGATTAACATCAGAACGCGAAATGCCTAGAGGACTTCCAAAAAGAATCTGCATAAGATCAATATTACTTTTTATTTTCGAAACCAATACAATGCCTAACGCGAAAAATCCTGTAAAAACTAGACCTATTACTGTATCTTCTTTAATCCTAGATTTCTGTTTAACAAATCCAATTAAAGCAACTGAACCAACTCCAAAAACAAAAGCACCTAAAGAGAAAGGCAACCCTAAGGCATAAGCAACTACTACACCTGGCATAACTGCATGAGAAACCGCATCGCCCATTAAGGCCCATCCTTTTAACGTCATATAACAAGATAAAAGGCCGCAAACACTTCCCACTAATGCACTAACCATTAAAGCTCTCCTCATGAATTCATGAGTTAATGGATCCAAAAGCCAATTAATTGGCGTAATGGAAATCAAAAGTTCACTCATTTACAAAATCTTTACTCGACTGAGGCCCAGATAAAGGATTTGGCGGCATGCCTCCAAATGTTTTGTTGAGGTTTTCTGTTGTAAATACTTCCGAAGTTTCTCCATAGGCAAGAACTGTCTTGTTTATGAGTACGACAAAATCACAAAAATCTCGAACATGATTCAAATCATGCGTAGAGATCAAAATAGTGTGACCTTCTTGTCGAAACTGAAGAAAAAGCTCAGCCATGAGCTTTTCAGTTGGAACATCCACTCCAGAAAAAGGTTCGTCTAACAGCAGTACTGATGCTCTTTGAGCAATCGCTCTTGCAAGAAAAACCCTTTTACGTTGTCCACCAGACAAAGACCCAACGGGTCTTTGTCTTAGGTCGTACAAATCGACTCTTTCAAGAGCATGAACAACTGCTCTTCTATCAGACTCTCTAGGAATGCGAAAAATATTCATAGAGCCATATCTACCCATCATCACAACATCCCAAACACTTACAGGGAATGAGTAATCTATTCCTTCATTTTGAGGAACATATGCAACGGATTGCTCCTTTTGAGCTTCGTTAACTTTAAATCCATTAATCCTTATTTTTCCTCTAGAGGGTCTAATAAAACCCATTAAAGCTTTGAAAAAAGTAGATTTACCCGCACCATTCATGCCCACAAGACCACATATTGAACCTGCTTTTAAATTTAAACTTGCGTCATAAAGTGCAACCGTACCGTTGTAATCAACACAAACTTGATCTGCCTCTATGCGCATAAAATCTTTTTCATGACTTTTAAAAATAGGATTCATTATTTTTTCAATGATGTGTTGGTAAGGCCTTTAATGAGTAATTGAACGTTATACCTTTGCAAATCTAAAAAGGTTGAGGCGGGACCATCAGAGTCTGAAAGTGAATCTACATAGAAAGTACCTCCAAAGACAGAATTGCTAGCTTTTGCAACTTCTTTTTGTGCTTCTGCGCTCACAGTACTTTCGCAAAAAATAGTTGGGATATCATTCTCTTTGATTTTTTCAATAAGATTAACCATTCGTCTTGGTGTTACTTGGCTTTCAGCGTTAACGGGCCACAAATACCCTTCTTGCATTCCATAATCGCGTGCAAGATAAGTAAAAGCTCCCTCACAAGTCACCAAAAATCTTCTTTCTTTTGGGATCAAGGATAAAGAATCTCTTAATTCTTGATCAAGAGAGGAAAGCTTGGCTTTATAGCTTGAGGCGTTTTCTATGTATTCATCTTCACCATTAGGATCAATTTCAATAAAAGCATCAACTATTTTATCCACGTAATGCTTAGCTTTATTGGGAGACATCCAAGCATGTGGGTTTGGCTTCCCTGCATAGAGATCGTCCTCTATCATTAAAGGTGTTAAGCCATCAGTCAATTTTACCTTTGGTATATTACCGGCACTAGAAGTAAATTTTGAGATCCAAGCTTCAAGTCCTAGTCCATTTTCAATAATCAGTTTGGCTCCTTTAGATTTAACAATATCACTAGGTGTAAATTGATAACTATGAATTTCTGCACCTGGCTTAGTTATTGATTTAACAACCAATCTATCTCCAGCAATGTTACTTGCAATATCTTTTAATATCGTAAAAGTTGTTAAGACTAAGGGCCTTTCATCCTTTATTTCAGAACTATTTTTAGTTGTACATGATATTAAAAATGTACAACTAAAAACAACAACTAATAACAGTCTATTAATGCTAGATTTCATATATTAAAACTGATAGATTATTTATAATCTATCAGGAGAGTGTTTATTTAAATTGTTATCAATAAATAACTTATATCAAAGATAAATTTGATACCAATCAAGGAATCAAACTGATTTAACTTTGTAATTATTAGATTGAGACCGAATCCACTCTTTTGATTGTTTTAAAAAAGCCACCCAATCCACTCTTTCTAGCTCTGCAGCTTTTGATACTAGTTGAGGAGCTTGTTGCTTAATAAGTTCTAAATCAGGCTGAGTTACTCCATTATTGAGAGCCATCCAATCAGCCATCGATCTTCCTACCACTCTTGTTAAGTAAGCAGCACTCAAGGCCTGAATTGTTCCAGCTGCCACCCAAGAGGAACCATCAAACTTAGCCAAACTCAACAAGGACTGTCCACTCCACTCGACCACTCCTTGAGCAATTGCAGCCATAGCCAGCTGTCGTGAAACCGCCTCAAGCAGTTCTGGCTTCATTTTAGAAGACCATATTTTTGACATTTCCTTGATCATTAAGCCATTAACAACTGCAACTGCAAGCAAATCTGTTGAAGCGACAGGAGAGGCGAAAACAATACCAGCAACTATCCACTGAGATCTTGTTTGAATAATATTGAATTTTTCCCTTCTTAATTTCTCTAAATCTTTTTGCCAAGAAGTATGCAATCGAGACAAAAGTCTTTGCTTAGTGATGTCTGTATTCTTCTTTGGATTTTCAAGAAGTTTCTTAATTGGAGAAAGAACAATTTCCATTTCTGTTTGAGATCCATTCCATTTCAATACTCTGTTAGTCCACCTATCTGGTAATTGAGCCTCTAATGCATTTCTTTCATCAGACCAATCAGTAGAGTCTTGACTTGCAACCATTAGCCAAGCAGGCTGATCTGTAGGGATATTTTTAATCCACAACAGATCTGCTGCACTCATTGGAAGTGACAAAGAATAGACAATAAAATCTTGTTCTTGGATTAAGTCTGGCAAAATCCAATTTCCATCTCTTACGGGAAGAGCTGGTGGAAAGGAAACTTTTATTTGATTGTTAATTCCTAAAACTTTTTCCAATTGGTCTTTATCAGGTAATTTTATGCCTTTAGTTTTCAAGAAACCAATATTTTGATCGTCGCTTCTATCAATAATTTTTTGCAAGGATTTAATTCTTTCTTTTTTCAATTCACTTTGCTCCCCATCTTCAAGTAAATATTCAAAATCCTCTAGAACGTCATGACATCTTCTTACCCATCCTTGAACAGTGGAAGGAGCATCAAATGAAACCTTTCCTGGTTTTAAAAAATAAAAGATAAAGCCAATTCCTAATAGCAATCCCAACCCACCCCCAGGTATATGAGCAACATCACTCAAAACCCATTGACCGGTAATTGTTAGCCCAATAAAAAGACTAATTTTCGGAATAGAAAAAGAAGTTAAGGAGAGAGAGGATTTTGTTAATGAATGATTTTCCACGATTTCAATAAATACAGTTTCTTCTTAGCTAACTTTCATTTTAAAGCAAATCCTCCCTTAATAACCCCATAGAAAGAAGGTTTAACGTTTTTAAAATGAAAAATTTATACCTAAAGAAATCAAATTATTCAATTTGATTAATTATCGTTAGATGTGAAAGTGCTAATCAAGCTATTCAAATATGTCGCAAAAGTACCGGCTATGCGTCACACTTGCCCCTGTTGACAAACATGCTCATGGGTGACTCTTACACAAATAACCAGTCTGGTGGAGGCGATTTCCAAAACCAAAGGCAAAACGGTCGCAATAATTTCAGAGGTGGTCGAGGTCCAAATAATAGAGAGGGAGGCTTTCGAATTCGATTAAGTGATAATGAAATGCGAGCAGCTAGATCATTACAAGAAGCCTTTAATCTTCGTTCTACTGTCGCTGTTCTAGGTTTCGCAGTAAGAACTCTTGCACAAATGCTTGAAGATGGAAATCTTGATAATTTAGTTAATGAATACAGGTCTCAAACACCCGCCAATGACCAAAGAAGAGGCAGGGGAAATAATGGAAACAACAACGGAGAAAATAGCAACTCAGTAAATACAAAGCCCAACCCATTCGCCAGACCAGAAAAACCTGTTAAAGAGGAAAAGGTTATTGAGGCTGAACAGGTAGACAATGTTGTTCAAGATTCTGCAGAAAAAGATAATGAGAAAGACACAGGAGCAAGTTCAAATGAGGATAATTCCACCAATACAAGCGAGCAAGGATAAGTGAATCAGAAGCGAGTCTTATCTGGTGTTCAACCCACAGGAGATGTTCATATAGGTAATTGGCTTGGAGCAATAAGAAATTGGGTTGAATTACAAGAAAATTACGAAACTTTTGTTTGCGTTGTTGATCTTCATGCGATAACTACTCCGCATGACCCGAAATCTCTTCTTCAAAATTCTTTATCAACAGCGGCTTTGTATATCGCTTGTGGGATGAATCCTGATAAGTGCTCAATATTTATTCAAAGTCAAATCAGTGCCCATAGTGAACTTTGCTGGATATTAAATTGCTTAACTCCTTTAAACTGGATGGAGAGAATGATTCAGTTCAAGGAAAAGTCTATTAAACAAGGTGATAATGTATCCATTGGATTATTAGATTATCCAGTTCTTATGGCGGCGGATATTCTTCTTTATGACGCTGATTTGGTTCCTGTTGGTGAAGATCAAAAACAACACTTAGAACTTGCAAGAGACATCGCTTCTCAACGTGTTAATTCAAAATTTGGTACAAAAGACAATCCCATACTTAAAGTACCAAATCCTTTAATTTTGAAAGAGTGTTCAAAAGTTATGAGCCTCACGGATGGAACAAAGAAAATGAGCAAAAGTGATCCAAATGAGAATAGTAGGATTACATTATTAGACGATTCAGATGTAATTACTAAGAAAATAAAACGTGCAAAAACTGATTCAGAATTAGGGTTAGAATTTGGGAATCCTTCAAGACCTGAAGCTGATAATCTTTTAACAATTTATTCAATAATTTCTGGCCTAGGTAGAGAGAAATCAGCTGAGTATTGTGCAGAAATGGGCTGGGGTAAATTCAAACCAGAGTTCACAGAGGCAATGATTAACGTCCTCAATCCTATTCAAGAAAAATATAAAGAACTAATGAATGATCCAGAAGAGTTAAAAAGAATACTCAATAAGGGTAAAGTTACTGCGGAAGAGGTTTCTAAGTTAACATTAAATAGAGTCAAAGAAGCTCTTGGATTTTATTCAACTTTATAGACGATCATGCCAATAATTACGTTACCTGATGGGACTGAAAAAAATTATAAATCCGCTGTCACGGTCGATCAAATAGCTTCAGAAATTGGGCCCGGCCTAGCAAAAGCAGCTCTAGCCGGGAGAGTGAATGGAGAATTAATCGATACTTGTATTCCCATAACTAAAAATTCTCACCTACAAATCATTACATCTAAAGATAATGAAGGACTTGAAATTATCAGGCATTCTTTCGCTCATCTTCTTGGACATGCTGTAAAGCAATTATACCCCGAAGCAAAAATGGCAATAGGGCCAGTAATTGAAGATGGTTTTTATTATGATATTTCTTATAAAGATACCTTCACTCCAGATGATCTTATAAAGATAGAAAAAAGAATGAAAGAGTTAGTTAATAGAGATTATAATGTAGATGTAGAAATAGTTAGTCCACAGAAAGCAAAAGAAGTTTTTACTGATAGAGGCGAAATCTTCAAGCTAGATATAGTTAGAAATATACCAAAGAATGAAGTCATAAAATTATACAAACATCAAGAATATATTGATATGTGCAGAGGTCCTCATGTTCCAAATACAAGGCATTTGAGAGTATTTAAGCTAATGAAAGTATCTGGCGCTTATTGGCGTGGAGACTCTAGAAATGAAATGCTACAAAGAATATATGGAACAGCCTGGAAAACCTCTAAAGAATTAAAAGAATATATCTCTAGAATTGAAGAAGCAGAGAAAAGAGATCATAGAAAGTTGGGGAAAAAATATTCACTTTTTCACTCACAAGAAGAAGCACCAGGTATGGTTTTTTGGCATCCTAAAGGGTGGACTATTTATAGAGTTTTAGAAGATTTTATAAGAGAAACCATTACAAAATATGATTATCTAGAAGTTAAATCCCCGCAAGTAGTTGATAGGAGTCTTTGGGAGAAATCAGGACATTGGGAAAAGTTTAAAGAAGATATGTTTACTACAACTTCAGAGAACAGGGAGTATGCAATTAAACCAATGAATTGCCCATGCCATATACAAATATTTAATCAAGGTATAAAAAGCTATCGCGATCTTCCTATTAGACTTTCTGAATTTGGCTCTTGCCATCGCAATGAACCTTCAGGTGCACTACATGGCTTAATGAGGGTCAGGAATTTTGTTCAAGATGACGCACATATATTTTGTACAAATGAACAAATTCAAGAAGAAGTACAAAATTTTATTGATCTGGTATTTGAGGTTTATAAAACCTTTGGATTTGATTCAATTCTTATTAAGCTCTCAACAAGACCAGAGAAAAGAGTTGGGAGCGATGATGTCTGGGATAAATCAGAAAAAGCCTTGTCTGATGCTCTTAATTCAAAAGGATTAGATTGGTCATTACTCCCTGGAGAAGGTGCCTTCTATGGTCCAAAAATAGAATTCTCCTTAAAAGATTGTCTCAACAGAGTATGGCAATGCGGAACAATTCAAGTAGATTTCTCCATGCCTGAAAGGCTTAATGCAAATTATATAGATATTACAGGGAGGAAACAAACACCTGTAATGCTTCATAGAGCAATTTTAGGCTCTTTTGAAAGATTTATTGGGATCTTAATTGAGAATTATTCAGGTAATTTTCCTACATGGTTATCACCTATACAAATAATCATTATGGGTATAACTGACAGAAATAATAAAGCATGTATTAGTGCTAAAGATAAATTAGTTGACCTTGGCTTCAGAACTGAAATTGATATAAGAAATGAAAAAGTCGGTTTCAAGATAAGGGAACATACAATGCAAAGAATACCTTTCCTGATAATTATTGGAGATAAAGAAGAAGAGAATAATGAAATTTCAGTAAGGACAAGAGAAGGTAAAGATCTTGGGAATATGAGTATAGATAAGTTTAAATTAATAATTGATGAATCAATTAGCAAAAAGGGCATACAAGCTAATCAATCCTAAATTTATAAACTATTTTCGTAACCGATGAATTTACTTGCTGGAGACCTTGGAGGTACAAAAACAATATTAGCTGTTTATTCAAACGAGAACTATCCAAAAAAATTATTTAATAAGTACTATATTTCCTCAGAATGGAAATCTTTTGAATCAATAATTGAAGATTTTATTAAACAATTACCAAATCATATATCACTACCTGAATTCGGTTGTATAGGAGTAGCTGGACCTATACAATCTCAGAAGGTTAAGATTACAAATCTAAACTGGGATATCAAAGCAGAAAGATTATCTCAACTGTCTAATATCAATAATATTGAATTGATAAATGATTTCTCAGTTTTAATATATGGAATTCCATATTTCAGAAAAGACCAATATGAAGTAATCCAAGGAACATTAAATGCTGATTCTAAAAATAATCAAGAATTGATTGCAATTATTGGAGCTGGTACTGGCTTAGGAATGTCCAGAGGATTGATAACCCCTAAAAGCATATCTATATTTCCAAGTGAAGGGGGGCATCGAGAATTTTCCCCAAGAATAGAAAGCGAATGGGAATTAGCCAAATGGCTAAGAAAGAAATTAAATATTCAAAGAATCTCCATTGAAAGAATAGTCAGTGGGACTGGCCTTGGAATGATTGCCAGATGGAAATTGGATGATCCAAGAAATGAAAGCCATCCACTTCAGAGAATTTTAAAAAAAATGGATAGTGAAAAATCAGATTTCTCAGATTTACCTGCACTTGTTTGGGAAAAAGCCAAAAACGGAGACAAATTAATGACCGAAGCTTTGCAACTCTGGCTAAATGCCTATGGATCTGCAGTTGGAGACCTTGCTTTACAAGAACTTTGCTCCTCAGGTTTATGGATAGCAGGTGGAACAGCCGCAAAAAACCTCGATGGAATAAACTCTTCTAACTTCCTTAATGCATTTAGTAATAAGGGTCGCTTTCAATCTTATTTAAAGAAAATTCCATTGATTGTTCTTAAAGATCCCGAGGCGACATTATTCAGTTCAGCTTGCAGAGCTCGCTTAACTGCGGATCAAATGGGAGACTTAGCTAAAGGATAAAAACATGGGGCCGCCAAAAATAGGACAAACTGTCGTAGTAGAAGTCCCTTCTACTACAGCCAATATTGGTCCAGGGTTTGATTGCCTTGGAGCAGCATTAGATCTTTCCAATCAGTTCACTATCAAAAGAATTGAGGGAAATGCAGAAAGGTTTGAATTAATAATGGAAAGTACTGAAGGCAATCATTTAAGAGGTGGCCCTGAAAATCTTTTCTATCGAGCCGCGCAAAGAGTTTGGAGAACTGCAGGTATAGAGCCTGTAGCTCTTGAAGCAAGAGTGAAATTAGCAGTGCCTCCTGCAAGAGGGCTTGGAAGCAGTGCTACGGCTATCGTGGCAGGGCTAGTTGGAGCAAATGCACTTGCTGGATATCCTTTACCTAAGGAAAAATTATTGGAGCTGGCAATAGACATAGAAGGGCATCCAGACAATGTTGTTCCATCATTAATAGGAGGTCTTTGCGTAACAGCTAAAACTGCAACCGATAGATGGCGCGTGGTCCGCTGTGATTGGGATCAATCAATAAAAGCTGTAGTTGCAATTCCATCTATTCGCCTCAGTACAAGTGAAGCTAGACGTGTTATGCCTGAGAACATTCCAGTTAATGATGCCGTAATAAATTTAGGTGCGCTTACACTTCTGCTTCAAGGACTGAGGACTGGGAATGAGGATTTAATTGCAGATGGAATGCATGACAAGCTTCATGAACCCTACAGATGGGGATTGATTAAAGGTGGATTAGAGGTAAGAGAAGCAGCAAAGGCTGCCGGAGCTTTAGGATGTGCAATTAGTGGAGCAGGTCCAAGCATTCTTGCCTTGTGCAAAGCGACTAAAGGCCGTGAAGTCAGTGTCGCAATGGTCAAAGCCTGGGAAGCTGCTGGTGTAGCAAGTCGTGCTCCTTTAATGAGTCTCCAACTCACAGGAAGCGAATGCATTTCAAACACCTTTGGGTAGTTCTACTCGTGAAAACGAACAAAAACTGATAGCTTTATGGCTGACTTGCCCCAAATTATGGATGCCAATCTGCCTATGAGTATTGATTCTCAGACAGCATTTCCATGGCTTTCACTCATTGTGCTCCTTCCAATAGTTGGAGCATTGATAATGCCTTTCCTCCCAACACAAGAGAGTAAAAATTCTAATCTTCCGAGAAATATAGCCCTAGTAATTTTATTAGCCGATTTTCTAATAGTTGTATTGGCTTTCGCCAATTTGTATGATCCAAGTAGCGAAAGTCTGCAGTTAGTTGAAAGACTTCAGTGGGTTCCATCAATAGGGCTTGAATGGTCATTAGGAGTAGATGGAATATCCGCGCCGCTGGTAGTTCTTAGCGGGCTAATAACCTTTTTGTCCGCAGCTGCCAGTTGGAAAGTAAAACAAAAAACAAGGCTTTACTTTGCTCTATTACTTATACAAGCTTCAGCACAAGCTTTAGTTTTCCTATCGCAAGATTTCTTACTATTCTTTTTAGCTTGGGAGCTTGAGCTGGTTCCAGTCTATCTTTTGATTGCTATTTGGGGAGGAAAAAGGAAACTATATGCAGCAACAAAATTCATTCTTTATACAGCACTGGCTTCTCTTTTAATATTAATTAGTGGGCTTGCTTTAGCTCTTTCTGGAGATCAATTTACCTTCAATTTAAGTGAAATCTCAGCAAAATCTTTTACTGGGAATTTTGGGATATTTTGTTATTTAGGTTTTTTAATTGGTTTTGGAGTAAAGCTTCCTATATTTCCACTTCATACCTGGCTTCCTGATGCTCATGGGGAAGCAAATGCACCGGTTTCAATGCTATTAGCTGGTGTTTTGTTAAAAATGGGAGGTTACGCTCTTATAAGATTTAACGTCCAAATTTTACCGGATGCTCACTTAATACTCGCTCCAGCTCTAATTATTATTGGGATAGTAAATATTATTTATGGAGCTCTAAATGCTTTTGCTCAAGACAATGTAAAAAGGCGCATAGCCTGCAGTTCTGTAAGCCATATGGGTTTTGTTCTTGTTGGAATTGGCGCAGTTAATGCACTTGGAATCAGTGGAGCGATGCTCCAAATGATTAGCCATGGACTGATTGCAGCCGCAATGTTTTTTGTTACTGGAAGTTTTTATGAAAGAACTAATACTCTTTCAATCCCCAATATGGGTGGTCTAGCAAAGGCTTTGCCAATTACTTTTGCATTCTTCTTGGCCAGTTCTTTAGCGTCACTTGCCTTACCAGGGATGAGTGGATTTATAAGTGAGATCACAGTTTTTCTTGGCATCACCAGTCAAGAAGGATTCACTTCGTTATTTAGAGCAATAACAATCCTTTTAGCAGCCATTGGACTGGTTTTAACTCCTATCTACCTTCTTTCAATGTGTAGAAGAGTATTCTTTGGTCCTAGGATCCCTGCTTTGTCGATAGTAAAAGAAATGGATGCGAGAGAACTTTCAATAGGTTTAAGCCTGTTAGTTCCTACATTAGTAATAGGTTTTTGGCCAAGAATAGCTATTGATTTATATGAGGTATCAACAAATGCTCTCGCACAATCATTAATTACCAATAACCTTGTACCAATAAGTTAGTTTTTGAATCTTAAAAATGACTTCAATTAAGCCAACAGCTCTATTAAAAGGTGAAGGACTTCCTGATTACGATAAAATCACCCCTAACGAGATCACTGAAAATATACCTAAGCTTATAAAAGAGCTAAATGAAAAATTAAATAAACTAGAAGAACAACTCGAAAAACAATTACAAACCAAAAGCCCACCAACTTGGGAAGATGTAATGCCTCAGCTTTACGAAATAGGTGAAAAGCTTAGGTGGAGTTGGGGGGTTGTAAGTCATTTGAATGCCGTATGCAATTCCACTGAACTACGTGAGGTTCATGCAAGCCAGCAACCTACAATCGTTAGATTTAGCAATCAGCTTGCTCAGAACGACGTCATTTTTAAGGCTCTCTCAAATTTAAAAGAGCATGGCAACATAAAGGACGAAACACAAATAAGAATAATTGAGACAGAAATTATAACTATGAAAAACAAAGGAATTGGTCTGGGAGTTGATGAAAAAGCACTCTTTAATTCTCGTAGTGAGAGATTAGCTGAATTATCAACTACGTTTAGTAACAACGTATTAGATGCGACTAAGAATTGGAGTCTTTTATTAAAAAACAAGTCAGAAGTGGAGGGGCTTCCTGAAAGAGCATTAGAAACATTAGCTCTTGCTGCAAAGGAAATTGGTGACAAAGACGAAGAAGGTAATGACCCGTCAGCATCAAATGGCCCTTGGAGAGTTGGCTTAGATATGCCTAGATACATTCCTTTTCAAACTTATGCAAAAGATAGACTTGTTAGGGAGAAAGTTTATAGAGCCTTTGTAAGTAGAGCTAGCGATGGAAAAATAAATAACAAAAAAATAATTGAAGAAATTCTAGATCTCAGAAACAAACAGGCAAAACTATTAGGATATAAAAACTGGTGTGAAATTAGTTTGGCCACAAAAATGGCTGATAATGAAGAAGCTGTTGAGATGTTACTTGAGGAATTACGATTAGCTGCAATGCCTCATGCCGAAAAAGAAGTTAAACATCTACGAGAGTGTGCGAAAAGAAACGGAGAAAGCGAAGATTTTGAGCTATATCCATGGGATGTGAGTTTTTGGGCTGAAGTTCTACGCAAAGAGAAATACGATCTTGACCAAGAGAAACTCAGGCCATGGTTTCCTTTAAATCAAGTTCTTAATGGTCTATTCAATTTGTGCAAAAGACTCTTTGAAATTGACATTGAAGAAGCAAGTAATACAGCTCCTTTATGGCATGAAGATGTACGTTTCTTCAATGTTAAAAATATAGATGGCCAGAAAATTGCATCTTTCTATCTAGATCCCTTCAGTCGTCCTGCCACAAAAAGAGGAGGTGCCTGGATGGATGAATGTTTGTGCCGAAATCAAAAAAGCAAAGATGACATTGTTCTCCCAGTAGCCTATTTAGTCTGCAATCAAACCCCTCCTATTGCTGACAAACCCAGTCTGATGAGTTTCGAAGAAGTAGAAACTCTCTTCCATGAATTTGGTCATGGACTACAACATATGATGACAACCGTAGATTACCCTCAAGCAGCAGGTATTAATAATGTTGAATGGGATGCTGTTGAATTAGCAAGCCAATTCATGGAAAATTGGTGCTTAGAGGATCAAACAATTTCTGAAATAGCAATACATTGGAAGACAAAAGAGCCATTACCAGAATCGGAAATAAATAAATTGAGGCTAAGCAGAACATTTAATTCTGGGCTTGCTACTTTAAGGCAAATACATTTTGCTCTTACTGATCTAAAACTGCATAGTCAATGGAATGAAGATTTAAAAATTTCCCCAGATGAATTACGAAGAGAAATCGCAAAAAAAACTACAGTATTGGACCCTATTCCAGAAGATCAATTCCTCTGCGCTTTCAGTCATATTTTTGCTGGTGGCTATGCTGCTGGATACTACTCTTACAAATGGGCTGAAGTACTCAGCTCTGATGCCTTTGCCGCATTTGAAGAGGCAGGCCTTGCTAATCAGGGTGAAGTTCGAAAGATTGGCAAAAAATATCGGGATTCAATTCTTAGTCTTGGTGGTAGTCGTTCACCCAATAAGGTTTTCAAACAATTTAGAGGAAGACTTCCTTCTACAGAAGCTCTCATAAGACATAGTGGTCTTAATTAGCTATTATTAAAAATCTTTTTGGCTAAAATATCTAGAGAACTAGAATTGGTAATCAATTGTTTATGTGTCAACACAGGTAAGTGATAAGAATCACCAATTGAAAGTTTTGCTTGCCATCCTGGGAATGACATCAAGTCCCATTTTGTAAAAAAGCTAGTACATTCGACCTTTTCTAAGAAAGTCAAGTCATTATTTAATTGAGATAATAGACGACTTCCTCTTTTCATCTCTGCAATACCTGGCATCAAAAATGAAGGGATCATTTGAGCTGTATAAGTACCAAAATGAGGCGAACCAATACTAAAAAAACGTTTAGTTCTTAGAAAACCATCATGATTTTGCAACCAAAATCTACTAATTATTCCACCCATTGAGAAACCAACAATATCAATTTCGATTTCAGGTCCCACTAATTCCTCAATCTTAGAATCAAGATCTCGAGCTAAACGCCTAAGAGATGTTTTCCCATATTTATGTGGCAAATGTGGTCTGTACAATTCATAGTCATCTTCTTTTATTTTTTTAATTAATTTTTCAAATAATTTAGGATTGTTCCACAAACCATGAACAAGAAAAATTGGTCTTTTTTTTGTATCCAATTAATTAAGAGGAAATAAGAAATTCCTTTTTTTTTCTATCAGAACACTTCCAGTAAATCCATCTATAGGTGGAGAGCATTTTGTCAGTTGAATATTAATTGGAACTGGACCATATAGAGATTCAAGAAGGTTCAAAATTTGATCACTAAAATATTCAATCGTTAAGCATTTGATTTCAAATGAAAGTTTTTTAACTGCTTTTATTGCATGGCTATAGTCTATTGATTTATCTAATTGATCAAGCTTGGATGACTCATCCAAATCCAACCAAAAACTGATGTCAAGAAGAAAGCTTTGACCATGTATTCGCTCACTTTCTAGAACACCTACATGGGCCCATAGATTTATATCTTTTATATGAATTGCGCTTAAATTATGAAACTGACTCATAATGATAAATCAATATGAGAAAAATTTCTATCTCCAGAAGCAAAATCCTTAACTAGATCACCATCACCTCTTAGATAATAGCGATAGGTAACTAAGCCTTCCAATCCAACTGGTCCTCTTGGTGGAAGAGTCTGAGTACTAATCCCAACTTCAGCTCCAAACCCATATCTGAAACCATCAGCAAAACGAGTAGAGCAATTATGGTAAACACCTGCACTATCAATCGAACTTAAAAATTTTTCAGCGACTTCCTTGTCATCAGTAGCTATCGCCTCAGTATGACGAGAGCTGTATTTACGAATATGTTCAATAGCTTCGTCTACATTACGAACAATTTTTATTGAAAGAATTAAATCCAGATATTCTGTAGACCAGTCTGCTTCATCAGCCTTATTTTTTACCCCTAAAGATTGACTCTTTGCATCTCCCTTAAGAGTAACTCCTACACTAGAAAAAACTGGTAAGCTTTTTTTCAAAAACATCTCGGCAACATCTTCATGAATTAATAATGTCTCAATTGCATTACATGCAGCAGGATATTGTATTTTACTATCTAAAGCAATGCTAATAGCTTTATCAATATCTACGGAATTATCTACATACAGATGACAAATCCCATCAGCGTGTCCTAAGACAGGGATACGCGTATTTTCTTGAATAAATTGGACTAACTCATTACTACCTCTAGGTATTATCAAATTCACAAACCGATCTAAACGAAGTAAGCCTAAACTTTCTTGACGTGTAGTGAGTAAAGACAACGAGCCTGAACCCACCTTTGATTTACTTAACCCCTTATAAAGAGAGTTCATTATTGCTTGATTTGTGGCTTTTGCTTCACTTCCTCCTTTTAATAAAGCTCCATTACCAGAACGAACAGCAAGAGATGCAATTTGAATCAATGCATCTGGTCTCGATTCAAATATCACTCCTAAGACTCCCAATGGAACTGTCACTTTCTCCAGAATAAGGTTTTCATCCAATTCCCTATGAAGTTGTCTTTTACCTATCGGATCTGCAAGATCTGAAACTTTTAGAACCCCGTCAATGCATCCTTTGAGTTTAGTTTTTGTTAACTGAAGCCTTGATAAAAGTGACTTGTTCAACCCTTCTTTTTCTGATCTTTCAAGATCTTGCATATTTGCTTTCAATATCTCATCGGCATTATCATTCAAAGCTTTTGCCATTTCAGTCAAAGACTCACGCCGTTGTTCATTAGTGGATTGACCAAGAGAAACAGAAGATTCTT
>QBVH01000002.1 GCA_003284445.1 Prochlorococcus sp. AG-311-D23
ATCAAGTACGGAAAAAAATAAAAATTATTTGTTACCATGAAAGTCAAAATTAATTCAATAGCTTTATTTGGGACAAGTGCAGATCCACCCACTCTAGGTCACGAGGCCTTATTGGGTGAATTAATAAAAATCTTCCCAAAAGTTATAACCTGGGCAAGTGATAACCCTGATAAAAAGCATCAAATTCCACTTTTGAAAAGAACTCAGCTTTTAAGAATTCTGGTAAAAAAAATCTCAGATCCTAAATTAGAGCTAGTTCAAGAATTGAGTAGCCCGAGGACAATTTATACTTTAAAAAAAGCTTTCCAACTATGGCCTGAAGCATGTTTTAGTTTTGTAATTGGCAGTGATTTAGCTGTTCAAGTTCCAAAGTGGCTTAATGCCAAGTCTATTCTCAATAAAGCAACAATAGCTATCGCGATGAGGGATGGATGGCCAATTAGCGATCATCAATTAGAAGATATTAAAAATCTTGGAGGTGAAATTGATCTATTGCCTTTTAGTATACCTGAATCATCAAGTTCAAAATTTAGAGAGAGACCTCAAGAAGTTCTTGTCCCTAAAGAGCTTGTCCCCTTACTACTTGAAGAGAATCTATACGGAATAGCAGATAACACATAATGAAATTAGCATTAGCCCAACTCAATCCAATTATTGGAGATCTCGATGGTAATTCCGAGAAAATATTTGAAGTGTGCAAAGAGATCAAAGACAAGGAGGTGGCTCTAGTCATAACACCTGAGCTTTCTTTGATCGGCTACCCCCCAAAAGACTTATTATTTAACCCACGACTTTATGAAGACGAAAAAGATGTCCTAAACAAATTAAGCGAAAGAATAAGTAATCTCAGGCAAAACTTGTCTATATTAATTGGTATTGCAGAACCAACTCAAGAAATAGAAGTCCCTAAGCTCTATAATTCAGTTGTTATTTTGGAAAAGGGTGCTTGGAGAATCGTAGCGAGGAAGCAACTCCTTCCCACTTACGATGTGTTTGATGAAAAACGTTATTTTCGTTCAGCAGAGAAAAGTAGTGTTTTAAATTTTAATTACCAAGAAAAACTTTGGAAGATAGGAATAACTATTTGTGAAGATATATGGGTTGAGCAAAAGCTACAAAAGGAAAAGAGTCTTGGAAAAGATCCTCTAATATCCCTAGAAAAAGAAAAATTAGATTTACTTATAAATCTCTCAGCTTCTCCATTTATTGAATCAAAAAATTTATTACGCCAACGAATAGCCGCTAAAGCAGCTATTCGTCTTTCATGTCCGGTGGTCTATGTCAATCAAGTGGGAGGGAATGATGAGCTAATCTTTGACGGTTCTAGTTTTGCTCTTAATAAAAAAGGCAAATTACAACATGCACTTCCTGCATTCAAAGAGTCAGTTTGTCTGTTTGACATATCCTCTCTTAAACAACAACCTTCGATACCTAGTAGATATCCAATATCACAAGAAGCCCTTTTCAGAGCTTTAGTACTTGGAGTTAAAGATTATGCAAGAAAATGTAATTTCAATAGTGCCGTTGTTGGATTAAGTGGTGGTATCGACTCAGCGCTAGTAGCCCTTATTGCAGTAGCAGCTTTAGGAAACTCTAAAGTTCATGCGATTTTAATGCCATCTCCATGGAGTTCAGCAGGATCTGTAAATGATGCCACGACATTAGCTAATCGACTTGGAATAAATCATCAAAAGATTCCGATCTTAAATGTAATGAATAGTTTTAACGATGTTTTATCCAATTCAATAGGGGGCATACCAACAGATATCACAGCTGAAAATCTACAATCTCGTATTAGGGGCACAATATTGATGGCTCTAGCAAATCAAAAAAATCATTTACTTCTATCTACAGGAAACAAATCAGAACTGGCTGTAGGATATTGCACCCTCTACGGAGATATGAATGGAGGTTTATCAGTAATTGGAGATCTTTATAAAACAAGTGTATTTGATCTATGTAATTGGATAGATAGTGAGTCGTCATCGAGTTGTAGAAATGATTTCTTTCTACCTGAAACCGGAGAAATTATAGGTTCTGAAATAAGAAATAAGCCTCCCAGTGCTGAACTACGCCCAGAACAATTAGATTGCGACTCTTTGCCAGATTATTTCATTCTTGATCCAATACTTAAAGGATTGATTGAACAACACTTGCCAACAAAAGTTTTAATAGAAAAAGGATTTGATGAAAAAATTGTTCATAAAGTAGCCAACTTGTTAAAGAACGCCGAATTCAAACGTTATCAAGCACCTCCTTTATTGAAAATTAGCAATCAAGCTTTTGGGAGTGGGTGGAAAAAGCCAATAGCCTCAAGATAAATCCTTAAATTTACTTTATTCGTTATTCATTTCCTTCAAGCAATCAATTGGTCTTCGCAGAGACTTAATATTAATCCCGTGACGTAAAGCTGTTATTAGTCCTGCAGCCTCTACATAATTCTCAGCATACAAAATATTCTTATTTTTATCACCACTTATGTAATCTATCCTCATCTTTGTGGAATTAACATTTAATACTCCTGGATTAGAAACTATTATCAAAGGAATAAATCTTTCGATACAAGACAAAACTGCTTCGCCACCTAATGCGCCCTGTGGCACAACAACTGCTCCTAAATCCCTATTACTTAATAAAGTTTTCACCTGTAAAAAAGTATTTTCTTTGGTTTTCATAGCTGACTTACAAATCAGATCGGGTGCACGACTGAGGCCAACTAAAACACTTTGCAAAAATGTATATCCTATCTCCTCTCCCGAGGTTCGAGGATCAAGATCATAATCAATTGGCAAGGGGGGCAATCCCGGTGCATGTGCACAAGGAATCAATAAATGTTTTACGAGAAAATGACTTATTACGGCTTCGACTCCCGCAATAATATCAACACCTTTACCTTGTCGATAAAGTTTAGTTTCTAGTTCCTCGCTATCATCAGGGAAGCGAGTTATCACAGCAATTGCTGTTGCCCCAGCTTTCTTAAGTTTTTCAGCTCCTCTCAAAAGAACATCTGGCTCTTCTATATTTCCCCAACTTGAGCCACTTAAACCTTTTTTCAGATTAATTCGTATAGCTCTTTCAGTAATAATTACAGGGCCAATATCTAACCCCAAGCTTGCAACACAGCCATCAGCAACTTGCAAATGTCTTTTCTTTAAATCAGATTCTAAGCCAGCATCTAAAAGTAAACCTACTTTTTGTTGTCTTACTGGTTTTAAAAACACTTCTCCAGCGGCAAAAAGATTTAAACTATATCCTTCTACATAGTGGATAAAAGTATCTGACCAATACAAAGATCCACCATTCATAACATTTGGATGAGTTATTAAACATTCACTAGCAGAAGCCAATAATCTTGCCGCAGGGATTGCATCCCCTGCATATCCACCGACATTGCACCCTATGCCAGTTGGGATAATCATTAATGTTGGTAAAGGTTCAGAGTTAGTCATAAAGAATTCAATTCAATTCAATTCAATTCAATTCAGGATTAATAGTTTTTTTACCCTTATCTTGATAAATAATCAATACAACTTCGACCGATATTATCTGGATTTTTTTTTCAGGATGATTAGTCACGGAAGTAATGGCCCACCTAAGTGGCTCACCATATTCCATCAGCTTAGATAAAATATAATTTCTCAAGTCAAATAAACCTACTTCAAAAGGCCAATCAAGGTCCAATTCTATAAATTCAAGATTCAATTTATTAATTACTTATACTCTGGTAATTAGTAAAGCCAAAGATAGATAAGAAATTATGCTGCAGCTCCACCGACAACTTCTAAAATTTCTTGCGTAATTGCCGCTTGCCTAGCCTTATTATAATCGATAGTCAGGTTTTTAGCCAATTCCTTAGCATTATCACTAGCATTATTCATTGCAGTCATTCTGCTCGCCAATTCTGAAGCAGCAGACTCCTGTAACGCTCGTAATAATTGATTCTGTAAATAAAGAGGTAAAAGAGCATTCAAAAGCTGATCGGGACTTTGTTCAAAAACAATATCCGATGGTAATTTCGGCTCTTCATTAGAAGGAGCAGCATCTTTCTCAATAATTAGTTGGCTATCTTTTGTAGTTAATCTAAAAATTTCGTCTTCTGAATCTGCTATTCCTTGAGGATCTAGAGGTAGCAGAGTTTGTATTGTTGGATTACAACTAACCAAACTTACAAACTTAGTAAAAATGACTTCTACTCGGTCAGTACTTTCAGAGAGAAATTCTGCTAACACTTCACTAGTTATAGATGCAGCATCCTCAGAAGTTGGAACTTGCTCTAAATCTTTAAAAGTAGCTCTTATATTGTAAAGACTAGATCTGTTCTCGAAATATCCTATTGCTTTCTTACCAATTAAAACTAGATCGGGACTATATCCTTGACCTTTTAATTCGGCATAGCGCTTCTCTGTTCGTTTGATTATATTTGCATTGTATCCCCCACATAATCCTCTGTCCCCGGTGACAGCTAGGAGAGTAATTGTCTTAACTTCACGCTTATTTAATAGAGGAGAGTCAGCAGCTTCAAACTGCATTCTTGATTGAATATTTTCTAAAACCCTTGCCAATCGATCAGCAAAAGGTCTACTCCTTAAGACCTGATCCTGTGCTCTGCGAACTTTCGCAGCAGCAACAAGTCTCATTGCTTCTGTGATCTTTCTTGTATTTTTGACAGATACAATTCTGTCTCTTATGTCTTTTAGGTTAGCCATAGGTAATTGTCTCTCTTAGATAGCCTTTGTAATTAAGCCGCAAGCATGGAGGATTTAACCTCGTTAATAGCGTCTTTAAGCATTGATTCAGATGCTTCACTTAAGACTTTTTCGGAGAGAATATTTTTAATAAAATCAGCCTTATTTGTTTTTAGATAATCACGCAATTCACGAGCGAACTTCGTCACTTCTTCCTCAGGCACCTCATCAATCAATCCTTTAACGCCTGCATAAACAATAGCTACTTGCTCAGCCAAGTTCAAGGGATCAAACTGAGGTTGCTTAAGAAGTTCTCTTAGCCTTTTTCCTCTGCCTAATTGCTTTTGTGTAGCCTCATCAAGATCTGAAGCAAATTGAGAGAAGGCCGCAAGTTCATCAAACTGAGCTAATTCAAGTTTCAACGTACCGGCAATTTTCTTAATAGCTTTTGTTTGTGCAGCTCCTCCTACCCGACTAACGGAAATACCAACGTTAATGGCAGGTCTTAAACCAGAGTTAAATAAATCTGAGCTCAAGAAAATCTGACCATCAGTAATTGAAATAACATTAGTTGGTATATATGCAGAAACGTCACCAGCCTGGGTTTCAATAATAGGCAAGGAGGTCATCGATCCTGCACCCATTGCATCAGAAAGTTTTGCAGCCCTCTCTAGTAAACGACTATGGCAATAAAAAACATCTCCAGGATAAGCTTCACGTCCTGGCGGACGACGTAAAAGTAATGACATTTGTCTGTAAGCCTGAGCTTGTTTTGTTAAGTCGTCATATATAACAAGTGTCGCTTTGCCTTGATACATGAAATGTTCAGCAATCGCAGCACCTGTATAAGGTGCTAGATATTGCAAAGCCGCAGCTTCAGAAGCTCCTGCATTAACGATAATAGTATAATCCAAAGCTCCTTTTTCTTTAAGAACTTCAACAACATTTGCTACTGATGCTTGTTTTTGTCCAATAGCAACGTAAACACAAACAACATCCTGACCTTTTTGATTGATGATTGTATCAATTGCTATTGCAGTTTTACCTGTTTGACGATCTCCAATAATCAACTCTCTTTGACCTCTTCCAATAGGGATCATCGCATCAATAGATGTGATGCCCGTTTGCATAGGCTCATGTACAGACTTTCTCTTAATAATTCCAGGAGCTATTGACTCAATTAATCTTGAGTCAGTTGTAGCCATTTCTCCTTTTCCATCAATTTGCAGTCCAAGAGGATTAACAACTCTTCCTAGCATTGCCTCACCCACTGGGACTGAAGCAATCTTGCCAGTCGCTTTAACTGTGCTTCCTTCTTGTACGCCTAAAGCTTCACCCATTAAAACAACGCCAACATTGTCATCTTCAAGGTTTAAAGCAATCCCTTCAGTTCCATCTTCGAATTCAACTAGTTCACCTGCCATAACCTGTTCAAGGCCATAAACTCTCGCGATACCATCACCAATTTGTAAAACAGTACCAACATTGCTAACAGATACAGACTTGTCATAATCAGCAATCTGCTCTTTAAGGATTGAACTGATCTCGTCAGGACGAATAGAAACCATGGGATTAACTTAAATTGGAGAAGATGAGAGGGAGGAAGGAAAGGAAAGGAAAGGAGTCAGAAGAGTCTCTAGCTGACCTTGGCCAAAGCAAGACCAAGTCGTCTGACTTGACCAGCGATGCTGGCATCAATGACCTTTGATCCAACATTGACCACAAAGCCACCTAATAATTCAGAGTCGACTTTGAGATCGACTTCCAAATTGTCTGTACCAGCTATTGATTGTACTTTCTTAAGTAGCTCAGATTGTTGATCTTCATTAAGTACTGAAGCAGAAGTAATTGTTGCCAAAGCAATATTTCTTTGTTCTCTATAGATTTCCAATAATCTTTCAAGAACGGAATTCAACAATCCAATTCTCTGGCGATCTGCCAAAAGCTTTAGCAGATTTAAGAAAGAAGGCGTAACCTGACTAGAAAAAAGCTTTTCTAAAGCCGCTTTCTTTTGATTGACCTCTAAAACTGGCGAGGCCATAGCATCACTAAATTCAGGGCAAGAATTCCAAAGTTCCAAAATAGACTTCGCTTGAGTAACAACTTCGTCTACTTCATTACGGCTTTCAGCAACTTGAAGGAAAGCTTCAGCATAAGGGGTAGTAATTGTATTAAGTAATGGCATCAACTATCTCCAATATTTTTAATGGACTGTTTTAGAAAATTATCTTGAGTGCTTGAATCTAACTTTTTAGGAAGAATTGCTAATGCTTTTTCAATGGCAAGCTCAGCAGCCTCTTTTCTTAATTGCGAAGTAACTCTTGCGGCTTCAGCAGTTAAGTCAGAGGCAGCACCTTGTTTGATTCTTGCCATTTCCTCAACAGTCCTTTTTTCGCTCTCAAGACGAATTGCTTCTGCTCTCGCTTTGCAATCATTTCTGATTTTCTCAGCTTTTTGCTTAGCAGAAGCAAGTTCATCTTTTGCTTTTGAAAGAGAATTTTTTGCCTGACTCAAGCGCTCTTCTGCATCTTTCAAGTCAGTAAGTATAGAGGTTCTTCGCTTTTCAAGAATTTTTCCTAAAAAACCTGGCAAGAACTTATACAGACCAAAAATAACAACAGCCAAGTTGATAATATTGGTCTCAAAGAGATCTAAATTAAGGCCAAAGCCTTCGGAAGCGAATGTAAAAAGAGTCATTTTTTTGCCAATAATCTTTCAACAATCAAATTACCGAGATTATCAGCCTCGCTTTTAAGTTGATTAAGAGCATCATCTCTCTGTGAATCAATCTCACGTCTTGCTTTCTCTCTTGAAGCGTTTGCATCTGCATTAGCCAGAGCAAGTGCTTCTTTATAGAGATTGTCTGAATCTACTTCTGCCTCAAGAATCACTTTTTGAGCAGCAAGTCTAGCTTCTTTGAGCTGATCTTTTAATTCAGCCTCTAGTAATTCAACCTCAGCAATTTTCTTTTTTGCTTCTGAGCGGCTTGTATTCACATAATCCTCTCTTTCTTCAACAACCCGTCCTACAGGCTTGAAAAAAAGAGCATTAAGTATGAATGTAAGTAATACAACTTGGACCGCCATTAGCGGAAGAGTTGCATCGAAGTCAAATAGACCTCCCTCAGAGGCACCAAACAAAAACAAAGTTGGCATTAGTTAGGGGTGCAAGAATTTAAGCGGGCCGAATAACGGCAATTGAAATTTGCTAGGAGAGTTTTCAAAATCTAAGGCTGAAAGTTAACCAAATAAATTGATTTAATCAGACAGCCTATTTGAAATATTTAGCCAGCGAAAGGGTTTGCGAAAAGAAGAACCAATGCAACCACAAGCCCATAAATGGTAAGTGATTCCATGAAAGCGAAGGAAAGAAGCAAAGTACCTCTAATTTTTCCCTCAGCTTCTGGTTGACGGGCTATGCCCTCTACTGCTCCTTGTGCAGCACTACCCTGACCGATACCAGGGCCTATTGCGCCAAGGCCTACAGCTAAACCAGCTGCAACAACTGATGCGGCGGCGGTAATGGAATCCATAATTCAGCTAAAGATGTGTAGCGCTTAAAACGCTTAAGAGTTGTGAACGGGAGTTTATACCTGCGAGGGGTGCATCTCATAGTTCTTGAGATGATTCTGAAAGAATTTCAGACCTTACAGCAAGTAATTTGCCATTGAAAAGTTATTTCAACAGCAGAATATTATGATTAATGATGCTCTTCGACTGCTTCCCCGATGTAATAGGCAGCAAGAGTTGCAAAAATCAGAGCTTGAATAGCACTAGTAAACAAGCCTAGAAACATAACAGGAACTGGAAGAACAAGTGGTACTAAAAAGACAAGTACCGCTACAACAAGTTCATCTGCCAAAATGTTTCCAAATAAACGGAAAGAGAGAGATAGAGGCTTCGTAAAATCTTCTACAATTTTAAATGGGAGCATTATTGGCGTTGGGTGAACGTAGTACTCGAAGTAACGCAAACCTTTATTGCTCAAACCCGCATAAAAATATGATAGAGATACCAGTAGTGCTAAGGCAACAGTTGTATTTATGTCAGCTGTAGGAGCCCCAAGTTCACCACTTGGGAGTTTGATCAGCTTCCACGGAACTAGTGCCCCGCCCCAATTGCTCACAAAAATGAACAGAAAGAGGGTTCCGATGAAAGGCATCCAATCTCTATAAACCTTTTCACCAATTTGTGTTCTTGCAAGATCACGTATGTAATCCCAAAGAAATTCCAAAAGGTTCTGAACACCCCTTGGATCACGTTCCATTTTTTTAGTCCCAATGACCACTAAGGCAAGCAAAGCGCCTATCAGGAGCCATGAAGTCATAAAGACTTGGCCGTGAATTCTAAAATTTCCAATTTGCCAATAGAGTTGTTGACCAACTTCTAATTCAGCGAAAGGAAAAACAAATGGCAAAAAACCCATTATCTGGAAGTTTAGGTTGCGTAGAAAATAAAAGCCAAACAAACAAAACTTAAAAATTTAATTTCTAAAAAGCCCTATGGCATGGATAGGAATTGAATAATTAACGCTGGTTTATAAAGCAAAAATCCTAATAAAGCCGGAATCAAATCAAGTTGAGGAAATCGAGAAGATACCAAAACCAAAAGAACCGGAACTAACAACTGGACTTTACCGACGATTTTTGATGAAGTACCTAACCTTCCAATTCCGCGAGCAAGCAAGCGAAAATAAAAAATTCCTGATAGAGCACCTATAAATAGGCTTGCGCCAGCTTGGATTCCCCAAAAGAAACCTGCTATGCCAACAGAAAAAATAGTCAATAAAAAAGCCAGACGAAATACTCGAAATTGAAGTTCAATATATTCGTCTGATTTGACTCCGGACGATGAATCCGATGAATCAAAATCCAGTAGAGGATCATGTCTTGAGCAATTTTCAACAGTCTCAGATGCCACAAAAATTCCTCTTATTGGAGTTCATCAGTGATAGTGAGAAGTTGTTTGAAATCAAGACACCTAAGCTCTCTGCAAAGGCCCGCGGAATCTATCACGAGACTTGCATCAAAACAAAAAAAATTTATCAATAAAACTGAAAAATTGGTTAATTTTATTACTTGCACAAGCATTTTAAGTACAAATTTTAGTTATTAATTTAAATCAATAAATAATCTATTTATAACTTTAATACTGAAATATATGAAATTTTATAATTAGAAATTCATATATTTTTTTAGTTTTCTCTAAAAACTAACAATTAAATTTGAAATTATAAAAATCTTCTTGAATTTTCCAAAATTCCATAAAAAAGTAAATTTACTGCATTTAAAGACTTGGCAAGATGGCAATTAAACGGCTCAATGGTTTATAAGCAAAAGATCCTTTGAGTAATATTTCGAATAAAAAAATTCATTCAAGACCTAGGAGGAAAAATACTTATGAATCAAAAGATTATCTAGGTAATTTATTAAGCCACAAGATACTTCCATTGCCTTGGTCTTTTTGGCCCAAGGAGGGGCGTTTGATCATGGGGTTAATTGCTTTTTGGAGCATATCGGGAATATTTATTCTTGGATCAGCTAGTTGGTGGGTAGCTATTAGAGAAATGGGTGAAGGTTCTTATTACATAAAAAGACAACTCATTTGGCTGGTCGCTAGTTGGAGTATTTTCTACCTAGCAATAAACATCAATCTAAAAAATTGGCTTAAATTATCTGGACCATGCCTTTTTATAGGTATGCTTCTAATTGCCTCAACAAGTTTTTTCGGTAGTACCGTTAATGGGTCTACTAGATGGTTGATTATCGGCCCAGTCCAAATTCAACCATCTGAGTTAATTAAACCTTTCATCATTCTCCAAAGTGCAAAGCTTTTCGGTCAATGGGAAAGAATAAATTCAGAAAAAAAAATTTTTTGGTTAACTATTTTTGCATCTATTGTTTTATTAATTATAAAGCAGCCAAATTTAAGTACAGCTGCCTTAATAGGGTTATTACTTTGGATGATTGCATTAGCATCCGGTATAAACTTCCGATATCTTTTTAACACGGCTATATTCGGCTTTTTTATTGGTTCAACAAGCATTTTTTTTAATGCCTATCAACAAAGTCGCGTCATGTCATTTATTAACCCTTGGAAAGATCCACAAGGAAATGGATATCAATTAATTCAAAGTCTTTATGCTATTGGTTCGGGAGGTCTGATGGGAGAAGGTTATGGTCTTTCAATGCAAAAATTACAATACTTACCCTACAGGAGTACTGATTTTATATTTGCTGTATTTGCTGAAGAATTTGGATTCTTTGGATCAATTTTACTTTTATTATTCCTGCTTGTAATTGCATATTTAACCCTGAAAATATCTCTAAATTGTAGAAATAATTACTCTAAACTAATCTCTATGGGATCAGGGACTATTCTTGTTGGCCAATCAATTATGCATATAGCAGTTTCATCCGGAGCAATGCCTACAACTGGCCTTCCCTTCCCTATGATTAGCTATGGGGGAAACTCATTGATTTCAAGCTTATTAATAGCTGCCCTATTAGTCAGATCTTCTATTGAATCTTCAGAGTTATTAATTAAGAATGCCTCAAATAGACTTCTAACTAGATAATCTGGATTAAGGACTTAGAGTGAAAAATCTCTTCTTGAACATCTCTTCTATCAGTTTGATCTTCTCTGATTTAGCTCGTCATGGCGAGCAATTAGTTAACAATGGACTCAATAATCCAACCCCCCTAACAATTCTTATAGTATTCACGGGAGGACTTTTGAGTAGCTTGGGTCCCTGTTCATTGTCACTTTTACCAATCACAGTTGCATATTTAGCTGGATTTAAAAATAATCAAAACCCATTACAAAAAACGATTAGTTTTTGCAGCGGTATAGTTATATCTTTAGTGGTATTAGGAAGTCTAAGCGGTTTTTTAGGAAAAATATATGGTCAATTACCAGGTTTCTTTTCAATATTCATTAGTTTTCTAGCAATAATTATGGGTCTTAATCTGCTTGGGATTTTAAAATTCTCACTTCCATCTGGTCCTGACCCTGAAATTTGGAAAAATCAAGTTCCTCCTACATTCGCTCCAGTTTCAGCAGGTTTTGCATTTGGATTAGCCTCCTCGCCTTGTACTACTCCTGTTCTTGCAGTTCTCCTGGCCTGGGTTGCTAAACAAGGAAATCCTCTTAGTGGCACAATTTTTCTTGGGAGTTTTGCGATTGGTCAAATTGTGCCTTTATTTGTGGCTGGTACCTTTGCAGCAAGTATTCCAAAATTACTATCACTACGACCTATTGGGAAATGGGTTCCACCAATTAGTGGAGTAATTTTGTTAACCATCGGTCTTATAAGCCTTCTTTCTATTTGGATATAAAATAGATGAAAAAAATCAGCCAAGTTTTAAACTGGCTTTCTAGCTTAAAGATTGCGATATTACTATTATTATTAATAGCTATTTCATGTGCAGCGGGCACTTTAATACCACAACAAGAATCAAATCAATTCTATTACGATAATTTCAATAAAAATCCTTTTCTTGGAATAATTAATGGAAATATATTGCTACTTTTTGAATTCAATCATGTCTATACAAGCTTTTGGTTTTTATTCTTACTCATTTGGCTTGGTTTAGCTCTTGCAGTTTGTAGTTTTAGAAGACAATTACCGATACTTAAATCAGCATTAAACTGGATAGATTATAAATCCCCTCGTCAAATAGCAAAACTTGCTATTGCTCAAACAATAGTGACTAATAATTACTCGGAGAGCTTAGAAAAAATTAAACTTAATTTAAAGAAACAAGGTTGGAATGTAAAAGAAACAGAGGGAAGAATAGCTGCTCGACAAGGAGTAATTGGCAGGTTAGGACCTATATTAATTCATCTAGGGATGATCCTATTAATGATAGGGGCAACATACGGATCATTAAATGGGAAAACTATAGAAAAATTTCTAGCCCCTGGCAGATCAATAGATTTATTAAACAATAATGAAGAGAAAGGATTAACTATAGAATTACAAAAGTTTAAAATCGAAAGAGATCCTCAAGGAAGAGCAGAACAGTATAAGTCTAAAGTCAATATTATTGAGCAAAATGGAACTATTCAATCAAAAGAAATTAGTGTTAATTATCCATTAAGATACAAAGGCCTAACATTATATCAAGCAGACTGGGCTTTAGCTGCAATTACTATTCAAATAAATGATAGCCCAAAATTACAAATTCCAATAGAAGCTATTCCTGATCTAGGTGAACAAGTTTGGGGGACAATTATACCTACACAAAAAGATGGTCAAAGCCCAATATTAATAACCGTAAACAGTGAACTAGGGCCGGCAAGTATTTTTGACAATGATGGTACATTACTTGCAAACTTAAGTATAAATAATGAAGTAGAAATCAAAGGGACTAAATTAAAGATAATAAATATAATTCCAAGTAGTGGATTACTGTTAAAATATGATCCCGGAGTACCTCTGGTATATACAAGTTTTGCGATAATACTTATTGGTGGTTCACTGAGTATTATTTCAACTAAGAAAATATGGGTCTTACATGAAAAGGAAAACTCTATGATTTATATAGGTGGATTAAGCAACAGAAATCTATCTGGTCTTTCAAAAGAATTGCCAAGTTTAATTAGTTTCTTAGAGAATTAGCTCTAAATTATTTCTTTTTCCATGACAGACCCTAATAATTGTATGAACATTACCTCTAGGATTGAAATCAGCTTCTAATTGCATCCACTTAGGATCAGAAACTTGAACAAAGTCATCGATTATTTTATTGGTAACTTCTTCATGAGATATTTTCTTTTCTCGAAAGCTATTTAAGTAAAGTTTAATTGCTTTTAATTCTATAACCATAGAGTTTGGTTGATATTTTATTCTCAAAGTTGCAAAATCAGGATAACCCGAGAAAGGACATTTACATGTGAATTCAGGGAACTCTATTGAGATTTCATAATCTCTATTAGTGTTTGGATTTGGGAAACAATTTAAGCGCCCAACCTCTATTTCTCTCTCTCCATACATAATTCTTTCATTGATGTCTTTTTCTTGTCTAATCACATTTTATTTGCATATAAATCTCACATTACAGAAAAGCTTTATTAAAAATTGAAACTTTAAATAAATTCTTCCAATCAAAAAGTAGCGGAATGACGACAAAAAGCTTTTTTGTATCATCAGGTACAAAACTAATCATGGCTATCCTCCTTAATGGATACAGATAAAGGTTTTACATGGACATCAGTCTTTCTGACAAACGAAATGGAACTCTAATAGAACCAAAAAGTGTGCATGGAATCCTTTGGCTACAAACTCATTTTGAATCTGAACATTGGGAATCCATAAGTAATGGTCTTGTGATAATTCCTACTAAGAATGCAGAAATGCTTGATCAAGATGCACAAAAGGCTGGTCTAAATGTAAATTTCATCAATTCTCTAACTCAAATAGACAAAATCCAGTAAAAATTATCTAAGATCCAAGTAGTTACCTAAAGTCATATGAAAAAGATAGAGGCAATAATTCGCCCATTTAAATTGGAGGACGTAAAAATCGCATTAGTAAATGCAGGTATTGTTGGCATGACAGTAAGCGAGGTAAGAGGGTTTGGGAGACAGAAAGGACAAGTTGAGAGATATAGAGGTTCAGAATTCACCGTTGAGTTTCTTCAAAAGCTCAAAATCGAGGTAGTAGTTCCTGATGAAAAATCTGAAATTGTTTTAAAAGCTATTGCTGATGCAGCCAAAACAGGAGAGATCGGAGATGGAAAAATCTTTGTTAGTCCAATTGATTCCGTTGTTCGAATCAGAACAGGCGACAGAAACGAAACAGCTCTTTAAACCAAAAAATTCAAAAGAATAAAACATTCAACAATTTTTCGATTTCAATATCTTCCCCAACCTCATCACCCATCCAAAGAAGATATTCTTGATTTCCAGCAGGACCCTTTAAAGGCGATGCAATCAATCCTTTTGGGTACCATCCATATTTTTTAGATTCGTTTGCTACGCCCTTTATAGCCTCAACATGCAGTGAATGATCACGAACGACTCCTCCTTTACCCACTTTGTCTTTGCCAACTTCAAATTGAGGTTTCACTAATACAAGCAACTCAGATCGATTAGATTTAAGAAGAGATTTAACACTAGGTAAAACAATTTTAAGCGAGATAAAAGATAAGTCTGCAACTGCGAAGTCTGGTATTGAATCTCCATCATTGAATAATTTTTCAGGAGTTAAGTGCCTAATATTTGTACGTTCTAAAAGAACCACTCTTGGATCATTTCTTATACTCCATGCCGTCTGGCCATACCCAACATCTACTCCATAAACCTTTGCTGCTCCGTTCTGCAAAAGACAATCTGTAAATCCACCAGTTGAAATACCAGCATCTAAACAAACCCTATTCTTAATATCTAGTGGGAATTGATTAAAAGCTTCAGCCAACTTTTCACCCCCTCTAGATACATATTTCAAGGGCTGCGTAACTTCTATCTCAAGATCTTTTAAAACTTCTTGGCCTGGTTTATCAAGAATCTGACCATTGATTGTTCTAACTTTGCCAGCTCTAATAAGCTTCTGAGCCTCTTGACGTGTTTTCACAAACCCTTTAGTCAGCAAGTGAAGATCTAAACGCGATTTTTTAGTCATTTGTTTACAAAAACAAACAGGAAACGGAACAAAAACCGCAGAACTCGTGCTTATCCTCTTTTTCAATAGAGAATCTACTCAACTGACCAAAGGTTTTGTCTAAAAAGCTCAGGCATCCAACCAATGAAAATGAGCTATCTAGCCATGGTCATTTTCATCTAACCTCAAAAAAACAAACTGGAGAAGTCCTTGAACTTCTACCTCCAGGAAGTTTTGCAATATTTGCAAATCAACCAAATGATTTGCCTCCCTTTCAAGTAATTGATTGCAAAGGAGGAAAATGCAGAGTAAGACAGCAAGCTTGGGGAAGATATGTTCATTGGGAAGTTGAACACAATAGACTCAAGTCAGCGTGACCTTGAGGATCTAAATTAATAGCAACCTTTAATTTTGTAGCACTTTGATTGAGCGTTACACAAACCCAGAGATGGGAAATATTTGGTCTGATCAAGCCAAATACCAAACATGGCTTGATGTTGAAATTGCCGCATGTGAGGCTAATTGCAAATTAGGGAAGATCCCCAAAAGTGCAATGGAAACAATTCGAACAAAGGCAAGTTTCAAACCAGAACGAATCCTCGAAATAGAAGAGGAAGTTCGACATGACGTGATTGCCTTTCTAACAAATGTAAATGAATATGTTGGTGATGCTGGCCGTTACATTCACGTTGGAATGACCAGTAGTGATGTTCTTGATACTGGACTTGCACTTCAATTAAAGTCATCAGTCAAGCTTTTAAGAAAAGAGCTTTTATTACTTGAAGAAGCTATTAGAGCTTTAGCAAGGCAACACAAGAAAACCGTAATGATTGGACGTTCTCATGCTATTCATGGTGAACCTATTACTTTTGGATTCAAGTTGGCGGGATGGCTAGCTGAAACTCTCAGAAACAAAGAAAGGTTAAACAGTCTTGAGAAAGACATCTCGGTTGGGCAAATTAGCGGGGCCATGGGTACTTACGCTAATACTGATCCGGAAATAGAAAGCATCACTTGCGAACTTTTGGAGCTGGAGTGTGATACTGCTAGCACTCAAGTTATCTCAAGAGATAGACATGCCAATTATGTACAGATTCTTGCTTTAATCGGATCTTCCTTAGATCGTTTTTCTACAGAAATTAGAAACCTTCAAAGAACTGATGTTCTTGAGGTAGAAGAAAACTTTGCTAAAGGCCAAAAAGGAAGCTCTGCAATGCCTCATAAAAGAAATCCCATACGAAGTGAAAGAGTAAGTGGTCTTTCCAGAGTTTTAAGAAGTTATGTCGTTGCAGCTCTTGAAAATGTAGCTTTATGGCATGAGAGAGACATAAGTCACAGCTCCAATGAAAGATTAATGCTGCCAGACACATCCATTACTCTACATTTTATGATCACAGAAATGACCGCAATTATTAAAGGTCTTGGAGTTTATCCAGATAATATGCTGAAGAATTTGAACATCTATGGAGGAGTAGTTTTTAGTCAAAGAGTTCTTTTAGCTTTAGTTGAGAATGGAATGAGTCGGGAAGATTCTTATCGACTAGTACAAAAAAATGCTCATTCAGCCTGGAATCAAAACGAAGGAAATTTCAAAAAAAACCTTGAGAATGATCCAGAAGTAATGAATAGTCTCTCAACAGAAAAACTTTCAGACTGTTTTTCAACCGAATTACATCAGTCCCATTTAAGAGTTATTTGGGAAAGACTTGGTATTTAACTATAAAAGCTGAATCAATTAATATCAGTGAATACACTCTAAAAAGGGTATAGAACTAGATTTAATTAAAATCCATAGTTAAATCTAGTTCTATTCCATAGGGAAACTAGGAATCTTAAAAATCCTCAAACCAAGAACAATGTCCAATATGAAACGACTTGAGAAAGATAGCTTAGGTTCGATTGATGTTCCAAAGGATGCGCTATGGGGAGCTCAAACTCAACGATCAATATTAAATTTCGCTATTGGTGATGAGGTTATACCACTCGAGATTATTCATGCAATTGCTCAAATAAAAGCCTCTGCTGCTCAAGTAAATAATCACCTAGGTCTTATAAATACAGAAACCAAACAATTTATTACCGAAGCAAGTTTAGAAATTATTGAAGGGAAACATAACGATCAATTCCCTGTGAAAGTCTGGCAAACAGGAAGTGGTACTCAAACAAATATGAACGTCAATGAGGTTATTTGTAATATAGCTTCAAAACTTTTAAATAATCCGTTAGGTAGTCATGATCCAATACATCCCAATGATCATGTCAATTGCTCTCAATCAACAAACGATGTTTTTCCAGCGGCAATCCAAATATCCACAATAGTCACCTTAAAAGACACATTAATTCCTGAATTAAAAAAACTCATTGATGTATTACATCAAAAAAGTAAAGAATGGAAAGATATTATAAAAATAGGACGTACTCATCTTCAAGATGCAGTACCTCTAACTCTTGGACAAGAAGTCTCTGCTTGGGCTGCTCAATTAGAGACTGCTTTAAGACGCATTGAAATCAACATCGAGGAACTTTATTCACTTCCACTTGGAGGAACTGCTATAGGGACAGGGCTTAATACTCCTAAGAATTTCGATACTTTAATTGCTCTTGACTTAGCTAAAAAAACAAATTTACCTTTTGAAACTGCAGCTAATAAATTTGCCATCATGGCTAGTCATGATGGTCTTGTAAATATAATGTCTCAACTAAAATTACTAGCCGTCACTCTTTTAAAAATTGTTAATGATCTTCGACTTTTATCTTGTGGACCGAGAGCTGGATTATCAGAATTACAGCTGCCAGCTAATGAACCTGGCAGCTCAATAATGCCAGGGAAAATAAATCCTACTCAATGCGAAGCCATGGCAATGGTATGTACGCAAATAATCGGCATGGATACCTCAGTATCGATTGCAGGAAGTGGAGGACATCTACAAATGAACGTCTACAAACCACTCATTGGCTACAATATTATAAAAAGCATCAACCTTATTCAAAATGCATGTAGGAGTTGCAGAGAGAATATGATTGAAGGTATTCAACCTAACAAAACAAAAATCAAACAATATCTAGATAATTCTTTGATGTTGGTAACCGCCTTATCTCCATCAATAGGATATGAAAAAGCAAGTAAAATAGCCCAATTAGCCCATGAAAAAAATCTAAGTCTAAGACAAGCTTCCAGCCAATTAAATTATCTTGATCAAGAAGAATTCGATAATCTCATTAGCCCAAAATCTATGATTGGAAGTGACTAAAAAAAGATTTTTCATCTCAATTATGTCTTTCAGTCGCTGGATTGGTAAGTTCATGATTTATTTCTTTTGCTTGATTTATATCTTCAGCTTCACAGACTGGAAATCTATCCATTAGTTTCATCGCTGCCTTAGCATTATTTCTAAGTTGTCTACTCACAGCTTCGCAATAGGGAATCTGTGAAAGTAAATCATTTGTCCTTCTTAGAATTCTTACAACATCTCCTTCATCTAACGAAGTATTTGAAATCAGATCAGTCCAAGTACTACCTCTCGCCCATGCCTCTACTAAGCCCATTAACTCTGAACTCCATAAGATTGGGATTTCTATACCAAATCGTTCTTGAACTCTAAATAATTCTCTTCTAATATTTGATAAATCATTGAATGCTTCATCCGCAATTACACTTGGAATAAATCCAGACCATAGATCAGGGCGATTGACTTCTGTCGCAATTGACTGAATAACTCCAGCTAATTCTGTTGGTGTTAGTTCATCAAAATGTCCACTCATCAAAGCCAAGCCTAGCCATAACTCATTTTCACCTCTAAAGGATCCAATACTCCTCCCAATTTCTGTAGGGTTTAAATCGTCCAAGCATCCGAAGTGGTTTAGTACTTTAATTAGCGATAAGAAAGTTTCCCAGTGACGATTTGACCTGTCGTAAAGCATCTCCTCACGTTCATGTATTTCAATACCCAGTTCGTCCATTTTTCGTCTATGTTTCTTTAATTTTTTCTTATCCCCCCATCGATGCGCTGGCTGAATCAATAATTCATCATCCAGAGATTTAACTAATTTAGCTTGAGATAAAACCTCACTAGCAAGATCATACTGAGCTGTTCTCATATCATTTTTCTGAGCCAAGTTTGAGATTATTAAAGCTATTTCATTGCTTAGTAAATCACCATGATGTATTTCACCTAATCTACTAATTTCAGGAGTTGTAAGATGCAATACGTCTAAGCAAGTCAAATCAGCATAAAGACTAACAACTTCCTTGCAAGCAATAAGTATCCAAATATTTTCATCTGTTAAGCATAATAATTGAGCTTGTCTATCTCCTTTTTGTATCTTTTGAATAATGACTGCAGGTGTAACTTTCCCTCGAAATTGTGATGTCTTCAGACTTATGAGGGTTCCATTATTTGCAAATTCTAAGGCTAAGATCAATTCATTAGATAAGGTTTCTGCTGATTGTTTTTGGAGAATTTTTAATAGTCTTCTTTCTTCCTTGAGATGACTTTTTATTTTCTCATATCTTTCAAAATCGGACCATGGTATGTCTTCTGAAAAAATTTTATACTCTTTAAGCTCCTCTTTTAATCTAGATAACTCCTCTTCTTCTTCAACTAAATCCAAGCTCGCCAAGTATCTACTAAAGCTTCTCTCTATCAATTCTTTTGATTTATCTAAGTCATAACGCTGTAATAGATTCAGTACCATGCCATAGCTGGGTGTGAATTGACTAATCAGTGGATCGGCTGGACTTGTAGCTAATTGACCAGCTTCTCGAACCCCTTCAAATCGAGTTTGTAAAGTGACCACATAGCCTCTAGAGTCAAGCCCTCTTCTTCCAGCCCTACCAGCCATTTGTAAGAATTCACTCCCCATTAATTGACGATGTCCATTATCTGATCTTTTCGACAACATAGATATAATTGTGCTTCTAGCCGGCATATTGATTCCTGCAGCTAAGGTTTCAGTTGCAAAAACAACCTTTATCAATCCTTCTTGAAATAATTCCTCTATCAACTCCTTCCATGCAGGAAGAACTCCTGCATGATGAGATGCAATCCCATTAAATAAAGCTTTTATATGTAATTCATCTCTCAAACCTTCTGAATTTAAAATTATATATTTTTCAAATCGATCTTGAATTAGTTTTCTTTCTTCTTGGTTCACTAAACAAGTATTAGCTATTGTTTTCACAGCCTTATCACAACCACGACGACTAAATATGAAATAAATAGCGGGTAACATATTTCTTTCTGCCAATTTCGATATAACAAAGCCCAGTGATGGAGATTCAGGTTGAGAAGGCTTGGATAATCGTCCTCTCTTCTTATGTGATTTTGATGGGCGCCAAATTTTACAGTTTGGATGTAATCCAGTTCCTTTATCATTGAGTAATGGATGAAGTCCTTTAGCACTACAAAAATTGAATTCCAGGGGAACTGGCCTTAAATCACTAGATATCAAATCTGTAGGCCCATGAACTTGCTCAATCCAATCAGTTAATTGACCTGCATTGGCAACGGTTGCAGATAGAGCAACGAACTGAACAGATTTAGGACAATGAATAATTGATTCCTCCCACACTGTGCCTCTATGAGCATCATTCATGTAATGACATTCATCAAGAACAACAGTTTCTATATCAAGTAGAGGGTCATCATTTCTGTCTGCTGCTGCATAAAGCATATTTCTAAAAATTTCAGTAGTCATGACAAGAATCGAAGCCTCTCTATTCAGGCTTAAATCACCTGTTAAAAGGCCCACATTGTTTGAACCAAATTGATTTCTAAAGTCTCTTAGCTTTTGATTAGATAAAGCTTTTAAAGGCGTTGTATAAAACACCTTGCTTCCATGAGAAATTGCTCTATAAATCGCATACTCACCAATAAGTGTTTTTCCTGATCCTGTGGGAGCACTTACAACTACAGAGTGTCCTTGGTTGAGTGAATCAATTGCTTTCAGTTGAAATTCATCCAATGCAAAAGGAAAAATCTCCTCTGGATTTAAATTGTTTTGGAGGATTTCGTTTTCAGACGTATCTCTTTCTGATGAAGCCATTACTAAATCTTAGACGAATATCCTATGACCACATAATTTTTGACGTGGATTAGTAATGAAATCAAAAAACTCAAGAAAAAATGTTAAGCCAACACCCAAATCATCAATCCCAGAGGACAAAATAAAAATATGCCTGAAATCCCTAATTCTAGAATTCGTAAACTGAGGACTTGGGTTCCAGGAAAAAGATCATCAGAATTGATTGGTGAAGATGAAAATAAAAATAAAATCACACTAATTGACCTAGCAAGTAATGACTATCTGGATCTAGCAAGACATCCATTATTAATTGAAGCAGCCAAACACACCTTAGAAACTGATGGAGTTGGTTCTGGAGGATCAAGATTTATTACCGGCAGTAGAAATATTCATCAAAAACTTGAAACAAAGCTTGGTGAATGGCTTAATCGTGAGATTGTACTGCTTTACCCGAGTGGTTTCCAGGCGAATCTGGCTGCAGTTTTAGCACTTGCTGATCGTCATACTCCTATTATTTGTGATCGTCTGATACACCATTCTCTACTCGTTGGAGTCAAAGCGAGTGGAGCAAAGCTCTTTAGATTCAAACACAACAATTTATCTGAACTTGAAAAGCTTTTAAAAAAGTCCAGACAAAACAATCCTCGAAAAAAACCTTTAGTAATTACTGAAAGCATTTTCAGCATGGAGGGTACAACAGCTCCCATAAAAGAAATTTCAAAGCTATGCATTGAATACGATTCAAGGTTATTGATAGATGAAGCTCACTCGTTTGGCATCATGGGTTCAGAAGGAAGAGGTGAGTCATTTGGACTCAAAGAACCAATTTCAATTATCAGTGGGACTTTCGGTAAAGCGTTTGGAAGTGGCGGAGCATTTCTAGCAACAGATAAAATAACAGGAGAAAATCTCATACAAAACTGTGGAGCATTTCGCTATACGACTGCATTAGCTCCTCCACTCTGTGCAAGTGCTTTAGCTGCATTAAATCTAATAGAAAGAAACCCTTGCTGGGGTAGGGAACTGATAGAGAAATCAATAGATTTAAGAGACAGATTGTCTCAAGTTGGTTGGCAACGACCTGCTGGGAAAGGCCCAATAATCTCTATAATTCTTGGTTCAGACAGATTAGCCATGGATTATCAAGAAAGACTTGAGGCACAAGGCCTTCTAACTATTGCGATCCGTCCACCAACTGTCCCCGAAGGTAAATCGAGGCTCAGAGTAGTGATCAGACGAAATACTCCAGTTCAGGCCTTCGAAAGACTTGTCGACGTTCTTAAAAACAAATGAAAGAAATAATCGCTATGCATGGGTGGGCTGGTGATAGCAATCAATGGTCAAATTGGGAAAAGATATTTAAGTGTTGTGAATGGGAATGGCAAACTTCTGAACGAGGATACAAAGCCATAAATCCACACACACCAAAATGGATTAACAACTCAAACCAAGACAAATCAAAAAGGGTTGCCATATGTCACTCTCTTGGTTCACATTTGATAGAAAAACAAGTTTTACACTCAGCTACACACGTTATATTAATCAATAGTTTTAGTCGTTTTATTCCAAGTGGTAAAGAGAATCGCCCTGTACAAATGGTCCTCAGTAAGATGATGAATACAATTAATACACCCAATGAAGCGTCTATGTTAAGAAAATTTCATATAAAAGCTTATAAACCGAATTTTATAGATACTGAGTCAATCGAATCCAATCTCATCAATATCTCAGATCTAGGAAGGGTGAGACTAAAAAATGATTTAATACGTCTGATTAATTCTAATTCTCTACCAATTGGATTAAATACTCATGCCAACGTCCTTATTGTTAACAGTGAAGAAGACTATATATTGGCTAATAAAACGAAAGCAAAGCTAGCTGAAGATTTAGGAAACCACTTAGAGTTCCTACCAAAAACAATCAACCTTCAAGACGAAGGGCATTCGATTACAAAAATTGAAAATATCAAAAAAATAAAACACTGGCTAGAATTCGATCATGAAAAAAACATGGTCTAGCCAAGTTAATAAGAACTTTAATGAAGCTGCATTAAGTTATGACAAATCAGCATCAATTCAAAAAAATACTGCTTTAAAACTTGCAAAAATATGTTCTTATCATTCAATTAAACATGGACTATGGGTTGACCTTGGTTCTGGCACTGGACTACTCGCTAAATCATTAGAAGATATCTATCCAAATCAAAATGTATTGAGATTAGATAATTCTAAAAAGATGATTGATCAACATTCAGAAAAGAGTGTTAAACAACTTTGGGATTTAAATAATGGGTTACCTAAGTGGTCTAAGAAACCAAATTTATTAGCTTCAAGTTTTGTTTTACATTGGCTTGATAATCCACAAAAGAAACTTAAGGAATGGTTCAATTCTATAAGCTTAGATGGATGGATTGCTTTAGCAATCCCAATCCAAGGAAGTTTTCCAGAATGGTATAAAGCTGCAGAAAAGGCAAATTTAACATGTACGGCTCTTGATTTACCATCATACGACTCACTCATTAGAGTCGTTCCGAAACAAAGTATTTTATATGATAAAATTGAAGTTGTTACACAAACAACTAAGAAGGCGACTTCTTTACTAAAACCGATGATCAAGGTCGGGGCACAAAGTAGTCAGAAGGAAAAATTAAGTGTTTCAGATTGGCGACATCTACTGTCTTTTTGGCCTATTTCCAACAAGAATCAACAAGTAAGCCTTAGTTGGTCAATTCAGTTTTTATTAATAAAGCGATGAGTGCTTTTTCAAAAAGAATTATTATTTGTGGTACGGATACAGATGTAGGTAAAACGATAGTTAGTAGTTTTTTCGTCCAAGGTCTAAAAGGTATCTATTGGAAACCCATTCAAAGTGGAACAGAGGAAGGTACAGACACCAAAACTGTTTGCAATCTCTTAAATCTTGAACCTAACCGCTATATTTCTGAACGATATAAATTCAAGGCTCCTGTCTCTCCACACTGGGCTGCGGAACAAGAGTCTGGTTTTATTGAACCAAGCAATTTAAAATTACCAGACTTAGATGAATTACTAATCATAGAAACTGCAGGGGGTTTAATGGTCCCTTTAAATCGAGATTGGTTACAAATAGACCAATTAAAGGTTTGGGGAGCTCCCATAATTCTTGTGGCCAGAACTGGTCTGGGCACTCTCAATCACACCTTGTTAAGTCTAGAAGCATTAAGACATAGAAATTTAGTTGTATTAGGAATAGTATTAAACGGACCTCCACACAATGACAATCCGAAGACACTAGAGCAATTTGGAGATACTAAAATTCTTGCAAGTCTTCCTATCTTTGACGAGGTCAATACAAAAGTACTTTCACAAGAATGGAATAAACAGCAATTAGATCAAAAGCTTAAAGAATACATTCGACATTAAAAAAATTTTTTTCTTAATCAAAAGATTATTTTGACTTCAATCAAGTTAAATGAAACAAGAGGGAAAACTAAATTTGATGAATGAGAAAGAAAATTCAAATCAAACTTTTCAGAATCCTCATATATGGCCACCATTCACGCAACTTACATCTTCTAAGCCTCAATTATTGGTTGAAAAAGCCAAAGGTGCCCTTTTACTTCCTAAAGACAGCGCTCCAATAATCGATGGTATAAGTAGCTGGTGGGTCACTCTTCATGGTCATGCAAATGAATATATTGCTAAGGCTATCGCAACGCAAGCAGAGCAATTAGAACAAATTATCTTTGCAGATTTCACTCATCCTCAAGCTGAGCTATTAGCTAATCGACTAAGTAAATTAACAGGTCTAGAAAAGTTATTCTTTTCAGATAATGGCTCTACAGCAGTAGAAGTAGCTTTAAAAATGGCTCGTCAATGGTGGATAAATAAAGGGGACAATAGATCTCAAATCATTGCATTCGAAGGTGCCTACCATGGAGACACATTCGGAGCTATGGCAGTAGGCGAACGAAATATATTTAGCGAGCCTTTTGATCAAATGTTATTTCCTGTTAGCAGAGTCCCTTGGCCTGAGACATGGTGGGGCGACGAAGATTTTGAAAGACGAGAAAAGGAGGTTTTAGAAACTCTTGATCACCTCCTAAAGACACCAACTATTGCTGTAATTCTTGAACCTTTAGTGCAAGGTGCTGGAGGAATGCGAATGGTTCGTTCTGAATTTTTAGTAGAAGTCGAAGAACGAATTCGCCAAGCTGATTCTTTACTGATTGCAGATGAAGTCTTAACTGGCTTTGGAAGGTGTGGAGAACTATTCGCTTTTCAAAGAGCAGGATTAAAGCCAGACCTCATATCACTCTCAAAAGGGTTAACCGGTGGATTCCTTCCAATGGGAATTACTATGTCCAGCAAAAGGATTTCTATGGGTTTCCTTGGGGAAGATCCCAAGCAAACTTTCTGGCACGGTCATAGTTTCACAGCTAACCCCTTAGGCTGCGCAGCTGCGAATGCCAGCTTAGATCTTTTAGAAAACCGCCCTCAAAAATATTTGGATTTTGAGTCACGTCATCTACCTCATCTGCAAAAAATAACTGAAGATCCAAGAATTGAATGTCCTAGAATTACAGGAACCATTGCTGCTTTTAATATTAAAGTGAAAGGTAAAAAAGGATATTTAAGTTCCGTTGGAAAAATCATGAAAGCAAGTGCATTGAGGGTTGGTGTTTTCATTAGGCCACTAGGAGATGTAGTGTATCTAATGCCACCACTGTGTATTACAGATGAAGAATTAGAAAAATGCTATTATGGGATCCAAGAGGGTTTAAATTCTCTATCCTAGAATTTTTCTTTACCAAGACTCTCAGCACATAGCTACATAATTAGTTCTAAAATCAAACTTACATCAACCAACTCGGAGTAAAATTAAGGTTTCCGCCTCTTAAAAAAGCAATAAACACTCCTAAAGCCAGGCTCAAGAAAATAGAGGTAATTAAAAGAAGAAGTGAAAACAGTTCTCCTCCTGAGAATGGGCGCCTTACTCCTATCGATTTAGAAAATTGTACAGGTTTTATATTTGTTAAATAAGGTTCCTTCTTCTGACTTATAAGATTATTCTTTTTTTCTACAAATAAGTCATAGTTTGCCCTTAGGACAGGATCACTCAATAAATCATATGCCTCACAAACATGTTGAAATTGCCTTGTCGCCTCATCACTTGGCAAAGATGTCGTATCCGGATGAAGTCGCTTACTTAATTGACGGAAAGCTTTTCTGAGTTCTGCGTTATTAGCAGAGGGAGAAACACCAAGCAGTTCGTAACAATTAGAAGAAGGAGTCAACTAAAGAAAATATGATCTAATAATGTATAGATTTTATCTAAATATCTCTAGTCTGACTATTTCTTAAAACAATTCAAAATGTCTACTGATAAAAACAATAAGAAAGCAAACCATTTCAGGATATGGAATGAGCTTAAATGGGTGCCCAGCGAAAAACAATTAGCTCAATTTATCCATTTGCAAGAGTTACTTAAAGAATGGAATAAGAAGAGTAATCTTACTCGTTTAGTTGATGGAGATGATTTTTGGACAGCACAAGTATGTGACAGCTTGTTGCCACTTCATGAAGAACTTCAATACCCAGAACTTTCTCGTAAATATATCGATATTGGTTCTGGCTGCGGATTTCCTGGCATAGCAATAGCGATAGCAATCCCTAATTCAAATATTACTCTTTTAGATTCTTCAAGTAAAAAAACGACTTTTCTGAAAGATGTTTCTAACGAAATTGGATTGAATTCTCGTATAACAGTCGTAACTGAACGAGCTGAGATAGCAGGAAGGGATCCAATCCTTCGAAGTAATTTTGACTATGCCATTGCAAGAGCAGTTGCCTCTGCAAATGTAGTCGCAGAATATCTCGTGCCTTTTTTAAATTCGACAGGTCAAGCGCTCATATTTAAAGGAGGCTGGAGTGAAGCAGAGCAACAAAAACTACAAAAAGCTTTAACTGAACTAAACGCAGAGATCCAACAAACACATAAATTTGTACTTCCTAATAATCGAGGTATTAGGAATATTATTAGGGTTAGTTCCATTAGTAAATGTCCTAATCAATATCCAAGATCAATTGGTAAACCCAAAAAACAACCTTTAGGTTACTAAATTCCCCATAATCTATCTCTTCTTTCTCTACCCAATCTGTCTTTCAATTTTCTAAGTACAAAAGGGATTTCAGAGCTCCACGGGCTATTAATCAAAACTTTTTTCAAGTCATCCTCGCTGACTTCACAATCCAAACAATCTGCATTTGAGCCTGGGAACCAATGTCCTCCTCTGCCTAAAAGACCATAACGATCTTTAGCAAAGCTTTCCAAATCCCAAGCCTCTAATAAATTATTAAGCCATAGTAAAATAGGAATATTAATCTCTCCTGGAGTTTGGTCCCAACTAGGTAAACCTATCTTCCAAGTAGTCAACCACGAATCTCCAAGCGACTTATAGGAGGCATCTACTAATCGTCTATCTATAATGTCAATCAACCCATGCATACTATCCATTTTAGAAATCGCACTTAAATGAATATCCAGATCATCGGGATTGGACGCCCCAACACTTAATGTATGAATTCTTTTATCCCTCAAACAAAACAGATCATTAAATTCTATTGGATGCAAAGGACTACATAAATCTAAAAGTTTCAATGACGGTGTATGTAAATGACCTCCCTTATCAGTAGGACTTATAATAAAAACCCCCATATCATTAGCTTTTGCTGATTGCAAAGCTCTTTCGTTTTCCTGACGAATAAAATACCAATGCAAATTAACATAATCAAAAAGGCCTGTTTCAATTGTTTTAATTATCAGGTCAACGTTTGCATGCGTTGAGAAACCAATATGACCAATAAGACCATCTTTTTGCCAACGACGAACAATATCTAGACATCCAGCAGGACGAATAGTCATATCTAAGTGCTCAGGAAGATTGATACCATGAATAGCTAATAAATCAATTTTTTTGGAACCTAATCTACTCATACTTAACTCGAGTTCTTGCTCGAATATCGAAGGATCATTATTTGGGGGGACTTTCGTTTGCAATATTCTTTTTGGGTCATCGATTTGATCGAAGGCCCAGCCTATCTGACGTTCTGAGGTTCCATAATGACGAGCAGTTTCTATGTGATGCATACCTTTTTGAGACGCATGTTTAATAGTTTTTTGCAAGTTTTCTTGTTCTTGATTATTAATTTCTTTAGGATCTAAATCCTTCCAGCTTTGTTGAAAGCGCATCCCTCCCAGAGATAAGACTGGCATCTGAATTTCTGTACGCCCAAATCTTCTGCTAGGTATTGAATTGTTTGTAGTATCTTTAATCGTTGCCACTTCTATCTTTCAAAGTCAAGTAACCGGTGGTAAACCTAAATTCCTAAAATGATGATTTTTTATAACTTCTTCCAGTTTAATTAAGTCTTCAAAAGAAACCCAATCTATGCAATCAACAGGGCATGTATCTATCGCTTCTTGTATTAATTCATCACAATCTCCATCTTGTCTAAAAGCTCTTGCTCTCCCTTGCTCTTGCTCCATTGCAAAAGTGTTCGTAGCGACTGAACTGCAGTAAGTACAACCAATGCATTTCCTCTCGTCAACCCAAACAGCTCTTTCCCTTAATTTCCCTCCAAGAACTGGATCTCTCCCACTAAGCTCGAAATCTTCATTATTAGCAGCTTCGAATGCTGCATTTGTATCATGAATATCAGTTGATTCCTGGTATTCATTAGACCTAGTTTTAAAAGCTTCGCTAGGATCTAAAGTCAATTTTCAAAAACTATCCTAGGAATCCCAGCGGGTAACAACTAGTTCAATAGATCCATCTAAATTTTGTTTTTGATTGGAAATTTGAAATCCCTCTTGAGCTGTTGACTGTAAAACAGTATTTAAAGCATACCTTTGAGTCACTTGAGCTAAAAATCTTTCAACTGGTATTGATTGCCTCCATAGATCCAAATCAGTTACGAGTTCATATGATTTTGAACCTTCGTTCCAGCGAAAACCAATATCTCCTCCTGTATTCATTTCTATAGTCATCTCAGCCTTAACTGTCTGACCTCTGTAACCTCTTACGAGATTTTCACCTTCTTGAGGTAAGTAGCCCAAATCAATCAGAGCCTGTTTTAAAAACTCTTTCTTGCGAAGTTGTGTTTTTACTGTGCTGAAGTGTGACATCAGTGAATTTCGGCTGGAATTGTCTGTTTTTGAACCCGATTTTGAATAAAGGCATCAGAGGTGGGTTTTCTCTGCTCAACACTGCCAAGTGCAGCTTCAAGCTTTTCTGTTAAATCAATACATCCTTCACCAACGATCCCTTCGACGGTTTCTTCAACCCGCCCGTCTTGTCGAATCTTAAACCGCAAAGTGCGTAGAGTCATATTAAAGGGGTTTAAGTCACCGATGATATATAAAAAATACTTAAAAAGCGAGCTGCTTATTATAAAGATGTGTTTCTAAACAAATAATCAAACTAATAGACCATCATCAATTAATGATTTTAATTTTTTTTGTACCTCTTGATTATCCAATTGCTCCAAAGCTGTTCTGGCTTCATACCTGACAGAAGGCTCACGATCATTCAACAAAACAGAAATAAATGCCTCTACCATTTGAATTTTGATTTCCTCACTCAAATGGATGTAAAGGCGACCAAGAGACCAAATACAGTTACTCCTAACGATTGGTTCACCATCAATTTGCAAACTTTCAAGTAATTGATTTGCTGCGGGCAACGAGCTTTCTAACGAATTCAGTCCAACCTCTGCTAAAGAGCTGGATGCCCAAAGTCGAACAGCAGCAACATCTTGCTTTAATGCATTAATAAGTGGTTCTAGAACTGGGGCATTTGAGTAATTTCCAAGACTCCAAGCAGTAGCTTTTCGCACATAAGCATTACTATCAAACCTCAATAAATGCAATAGAAGATCAATAGCTTGGGGACAAGGGTTTCTGCCTAAAGCATAAACAGCGCTCATCCTCACGACAGGAGAGGGTTCATCCAGTAAAGGTAATAACAATGGAAGGGCTCTGGAATCTCTATGTTCACAAAAGACTCTCAGGCCTTGAAGTCTTTCTTCATTTCCCGATTGGAGCCATTTCAATGCAGTATCACACTTTTTTGATGAATTCAGTAGGTCTTCATCAGTTTTATCTCGTTCGAGTTCATCTAAAGTATCTCCAGCTAACTGAGCAGCTAATTCTCTAGCCAAGAGGTCAGGGTCTATGGCCAAATTAGCCAGCCCTTCTTTACTTAAATTTTGATTTGCATCATTCATAGCCCTGACTGAAGAAGAGCAATCTTAATTCATTGGTGCTGGTGCAAGCATATCCCCAGGCAGCCATATCCGTGCGCTGACTGCAAATAAAGCGATACCAAAAAGAGCAACAATCAAAATAGGAAAAAGCGTTGTCCGTAAGAAACTCAAGGTTACAAGTGAATTAGAATTTCATTCTGCTCTAATTTTTGACCATTTGGCTATGAAGGGTCAAATTATTGAGTGATTAGTTTTGTTTTCTTCATTAAAAACACACAACTCACAGCAATGGAGAGTGCAATCCAAGCGCTCCTCTCTTGATGTAACAAGAAAGCTCCAATACTTACTAAGCCACCATAGAGAATTCCTGAGCCTAATACGAATCGAGTTCCAAGCATTGAAAAAGAGTCAACTGGAACAATATTCAAAGTCTTTCTTATTTTTTCCCAACCAGGGCCTGGTGGATTTATTTGTTTAACAAATTCATTGAGTGTCTCTTCTGACTCTGGCTTAGTGAAAAACAAAGTTAACAACCAAATTACAGCTGAAAATGAAGTAGTAAATAAGAGTCTTTTTCCAAAATCTTCAATTATAAAATAAGGCGAAACTGAAGTAATTAAGCCTATAAAGAAACCACTCAGCATTGCCGAAAGTTCCGCTAGAGCATTAACTCGCCACCAAAACCACCGAAGGACTAGAACAGCACCTGGACCTGTACCTATCGCAATCACTAGTCTAAACATTGAACCAATACTATTACTAAATAAAGCAGTTAGGACTCCAATTAGGAGCAACAAAATACTTGCAAGCTGGCCCATAAAAATCATTTCTCTTGGCCCAGCGGATGGCCTCACAAATCTTTTATACAGATCATGAGTAAGATAGCTCGCCCCCCAATTGATTGAAGTACTTACGGTACTCATAAATGCAGCAACCAATGAAACCACTACTAAACCAAGTCCAACAGGTGGCAAATATTTCAAAGCGAGGTTAGGGTAACTTAACTCCCAGTCAGTTTGTTGAGGCAAGAGGACTAAACCAGCTAAGCCAACTAAAATCCAAAGCCAACTGCGCACAAGATAATTAACAATTAAAAAAACTATTCCAGCTAAAGTTGCTTGTTTTTCATCTTTTGTAGCCAATAAACGTTGAATAAATTCCCCACCACCATCACTACGCCTAAAACTCCACCACTGCAAAGAAATAAAAGCGAAAAAAGTAGTAACACTTATTCCAGAGCTATCCAACCAATTGAAACCATTTTTATTTAATGTCCATGGAAATAAAGAAAGCAGTTCAGGTCGATTTAATGCCTCTAGCTTTGTCAACAAATCCGTCATACCACCTGACGCATCAAGTGCCACAAAGCAAACAGCAAATGCGCCTAACAGGGCTAATAATAGTTGTATAAAATCATTAACCACTACTGCCCAAAGCCCGCCTAACACAGTATAAATAAGCAAAAACAAAGCAACTAAAATCATTAAAAGTATCGTGTCAGTAAAGGGTCCAAATACAATATGTCCATCTACTACACCTAATGATTCAGCCACTTTACGCATTGCTAAGAAAGCATAACCAATCCCAATACAATTGATTGGGATTGAAAGTAGAAAAGCTTTTATACCTCTTAAGTAAGCTGCTGCTCGCCCCCCATAACGTAATTCAGTGAAGGCTGCATCAGTCAATACTCCACTACGCCTCCATAATGGAGCAAATATAACTGTCATAGCAACATGTGCAAGGCCAAAACTCCACCACTCCCAATTTCCAGCTAAACCTCTAGTCCCAATAATGCCGGCCACATAAAGAGGTGTATCAATCGAAAACGTTGTTGCAGCCATAGACATTCCTGCAAGCAATCCGTTCAGACGACGGCCAGCAACAAAATAGTCTGTTTCATTATGATTTTTTAGAGATATATAAATTCCTAACACCAAGGAAAAGATCAAATAAACAAATAAAATAAACCAATCAAAGAATGTCATAAGATCCCATGAGACATATATGCTTCCTGCTTAATTGATTTTTATTTTATCGATTGTTTGCCTTCTTAATTGTCCACATGCCGCATCTTTATCTCTACCTCTACTTGCACGAACACTTACAGCAACTCCCCTATTTTCTAATAGCTCTCTAAAGGCATTAACTCTGGATTTGCTTGGTCGCTTAAAGTTCTCTTCAGCAATTGGATTATAAGCTATCAAATTAACATGACTCTGAAAGCCTCTCATCAAATCAGATAACTGCTCTGCATGAATATCTTTGTCATTTAAACCACCTAAAAGTATATACTCGAAACTTACTCGTCTACCAGTGAGTTCTATATATTTTTTACAGTCTTTCAATAATGAATCAATTGGATATGAACTCGCCGAGGGGATTATCAATTCACGCAAGGTCTGATTAGGTGCATGAAGGCTGACTGCAAGAGTGAATTTAACTCTTCCTAAACGGTCTTGAGCTAATTTCGCTAAATCTGGAAGAGTATTCGGTATCCCAACAGTACTAACAGTTATCTTCCTTTGACCAATACCAATATCATTTGTGAGACATTCGATAGATTCTAGGACATTCCCAATATTTAAGAGTGGCTCGCCCATGCCCATAAATACGACATGAGTGGGCCTCCTATTCATTGTTTCTCTAACACTAATAACTTGATCAACGATCTCATTGACATTAAGAGATCTATTAAGCCCCCCCTTCCCAGTCGCACAAAATTTGCAGCCCATAGGGCAGCCAATTTGACTTGAGACACAAACAGTAAGTCTTTTATCTGTTGGTATTCCTACTGTTTCTACAATCTCGCCATCAAAAGTCCCCATTAATAATTTCAATGTCTCATCTTCGGCTACAACTCTATTGATTTCGTCCAGTCTCCCAATCCTAATTCCTTTACTTTCTAATGAATCTCGCCATTTCTTGGGAAGAACACTTATTGAATCTAAGCTTTTTGCCCCTCTTTGATAAATCCATTCATGAATTTGCCTACCACGAAAAGCCTTTTCACCTTCCTGACAAGCAAATTGTTCAAGATCTTCCGAACTTAAGCCAAGCAAGGATGAATTACTTGATAGTTTAGGAAGTCTTGTCACCAATTCATTAAGCCATGTCCCAATTTAAATTCCACAAGAACTAACGCAATAAACCCAATCATTGCCCATCTTCCATTAACTCTTTCAGTATGTGTATGAAAACCATAGCGAGGTAATTTACGCTTGGGGACTACAGGTGGATCAATCATCGATGGACTTTTAAGTGGAAGAACTAAATATTAGAAAGTTTAAAAGAGTAATGTAGAAAAATTCATTTATTCATCCGAAAGCAACCCTTCTTCTTGCAATCCCTCCAACGCAGCAGGATCTGGCATTTGGTCTTCAGGTGATTCATCATCGCCTATTGGGCGCGCAAATGCTGCAAAATTACTGGTTGTAGGGTCAATTCCATGTCTACTTCTAGTTGCCTCTAAATCCTCTTCGCTTGGATCAGCCAAAACAGAGGTATTCTTAACAACTGGGGAAGAAGGCATATCAACAGTATAGTCAGGTCTAAGGTTTTGTATCCTTCTATAACCAGCTGGATCTTCTGCAAGAATATCTGGATGAGGACCTGCTTCCGCATTTAACTCTTCAACAAAGCCACTAAAACCTGTACCGGCAGGTATAAGACGACCAATAATGACATTTTCTTTAAGTCCACGAAGCCAATCAGACTTACCTTCAATAGCTGCTTCGGTAAGAACTCGAGTTGTTTCTTGGAATGAAGCCGCTGATATGAAACTATCGGTATTAAGTGATGCTTTTGTAATACCAAGTAAAACAGGAGTGAATTCCGAGGGAGCACCACCAGTAATCGAAATAGCCTGATTTGTATCTTCAACTTGCCTGAGTTCTATCAGCTCTCCTGGTAAAAATGTTGTATCTCCAGCATCTTCTATTCGCACTTTACTAGTCATCTGCCGAACTATAACTTCAATGTGTTTATCGTCTATAGCTACCCCCTGAGATTTATAAACATTTTGCACTTCACTTACCAACCTATGCTGAAGCTTAGCTATAGCCTCTTGAGCTGCGTCCATTAAAGGTTTTTTATCACACAGGTCTATAAAGAAACATTCCAAAAGCTCATGTGGGTTTACAGGGCCATCAGTTAAGAATTCACCAGCTACAACTTGCTGGCTATTTCTAACCATTACGTTACGACCTAGCAAAATCGGATACTCAGAAATCACATCATTGTCCTCAATAACAGACACAACTAAAGAGTCATCGTCATCTCCTTTCTTAATATCAACTGTTCCGGATTTTTTGCATAAAATAGCTGAATCCCTCGGTCTTCGAGCTTCGAGTAATTCTTCAATTCTTGGTAAACCTTGAACAATATCTCCTGTTTTTTGTCTTTCAAAAACCAACAAAGCTAAACCATCTCCTCTTTGTACCAGATCACCATCACGAACATGAAGGACTGAATCAGGTGAAACCATATAGGGTCTACCAAGACGCAACTTAACTTTCTTTCCATCTATGCTTTCTATTTCACCACAAGCATCTATTGATTGATCTTTTGAAACGAAGTCACCATCTACTACTCTTTGTCCTACTTTCAAAAGAGTAGCTCCTTTGGAATCAATTGTTATTGTATCTTCATCTCTTTCAACGATAAGTCGACGGACTGGATCACCGTCAACAGCATCAGGGAGTTGAACCACTCCTTCCTGCTTACACAAGATCTGCGTTGTAGCCACAACATCTCCTGCAGTAACAATTTGAGCATTTTCTATCTGAAGTTCAGTGTGCGTTGATCCATGGCTAGAATCAGATGTGGTATCTCTTCTGACTAAAATACTTTCAAGAATTACTAATTTCAATCTATTATTAGTTTTTGAATTTAAGTCTTGTATAACTTCAACGTCTACTGTCATCTGTGGCGTCGTGTCAAATGTCTCAAGCATCAGTTGAGTTTTTAACAACTCAATACCTTCAACAGATTTAATAAGTTCACCGTCCTTAAAAGCGAGTCTTTGAGAGGCTTTGATTCCTAGTGATGGACCTTTAGGTTGTTTAACATGATTTAATTCAGGTAATTGTGCCTGATCAGGAATAGTGAATTCCTCTACAGGTCTTAATAAAAGACCTTTACCTTCTGGTGTCTCAACTGATTGAACCATTACCATTGAATCAGTCTTAATCCCTTTTGCGATAGTTTCTCCGGGATTAACTATTTGCCCATCTCCATCAAATCTATCAAGTGCTTTACTTTCTTTACAAAGTTTAAAAGTACCGCTTCTAACTATTATTTCTCTAAGAATATCATTTTTTTGAGTAACGGTAACTATTCCTGCAGTTTGACTAAAAATATCTTTAACAACTTCTGTCCCTGCCTCTATCCATTGGCGATCTTTAATCATTAACAATGAAATATCCTTATTGATTTCATGAGTCTCTTGAGGAATCCATAAAAGAGTTCCCCCTTTACTTACCTCATAGCCATTTTTTGCGGAACGAGCTTTCTTAATTGTCAATCCAGGAGCATATTTAACAAGTCCACCTGTTTCAGTTTTAAAGCGATCATCTGACAACTCAGCTATTACCTCGTTATTCCCAATTTTACTTCCAGGAATAGTATTCAATCTGTAGCGTGTATTATCTTGAGCTTCAAGATGCCATATTTCGCCTGAGTGAGTGGACTCTTCAAGTAATTTAAAATCATTTAAAGTCATCGAAGTTGTGACTATTTGGACTTCTCTAGAGTCACCTATAGAATCTCTGAGTCTTACTTCACCTCCAAACTCACTTGCCTGGCTTGCTTCAGCTAAAACTTGTCCCTCCTTTACAGAAACATTGCCACTTACAACTGGCAATGCATTAGGAGGTAAATTGTATACGTCTCCTGCAAGTACCCAAAGTCGACCAAGTCGTTGAGCTTTAAGAGTGATATTTCCCTGCCTATCTGTGACCTCTCTGGGTTGGATAATTGTTTCGTACCTAACTTGTCCAGCCAGGTCACAAATAACATCTTTAGTAGCCTTCTCAACGCTTTTTTGTACAGTTCCACTAGCAATCTGAGCGACAGTAATATCTGTATCAATGTTTTGACCATTGTCTACAAACAGTAGAGAACCAATAGGTATATCAATTTTTTGAGGTTTGCCACCAGTTATCGGAACAATACTTAAATTAAAATCAACCTCTGCTTGCTGAGCTTCAACACCATGTGGTGTTCTATAACCTCTTACTCGTGCCTTTGGACCAAATTCAACTTTTCCTGAAAGAGTGGAGCGAACGACACCAGTTTCTGCTGTTGAAACCCCACCAGTATGGAAAGTTCTCATAGTTAATTGGGTACCAGGCTCCCCAATAGATTGAGCAGCAACAATACCTACCGCTTCCCCTAAATCAACGAGTTGATTATGAGCCAATGCCCAACCATAACATCTACGACAAACTGATCTAGTAGCCTCACATGTAAGAGGAGATCTAACCCTCACACCTTGAATTTGTGATTGTTCAAATTTCTTAGATAGCTGAGGATCAATCTGAGTATCTCTTTCAGCTAAAACTTCTTGGTCTGCATTAACTACTTGTTCGGAGGTCAAGCGTCCAACAACCCTATTACCAAACTTTCCATCTTCTGCACTTATTAAAATTGATCTCGTAGTACCACAATCCTCTTCTCTAACAATTACGTCTTGAGCGACATCGACCAAGCGTCTAGTTAAATATCCAGAGTCAGCAGTTCTTAAAGCAGTATCAACAAGACCTTTACGGGCTCCATAAGAAGAAATAACATATTCAGTTACCGTTAGACCTTCTCTAAAATTAGTTCGTATTGGCAAGTCAATAATCTCTCCTTGAGGATTAGCCATTAATCCTCTCATTCCAACAAGCTGACGGACCTGAGACATATTTCCTCTGGCTCCTGAATTAGCCATCATCCATACTGAATTCAATGGATCGTTTTGATTGAAATTCTTTTTAACTGCATCAACTAATCTTTCATTAGTTTCAGTCCAAGTATCTATAACTTTTGTATGCCTCTCAACCTCAGTAATTTCTCCTAATCTATAGCATTCCTCTGTAGCGGTGATTAATTCTTCGGCCTGACCAAGTAAATCCTGTTTTGCCTCTGGAACCTTTAAATCATCAACAGAAATTGAAACTGCTGCCTGGGTTGCGTATCTAAAACCAAGATCTTTCAAGTTATCTGCCATAGCAGCAGTTGCAGCTGTTCCATGATGCTTGAATGCCCATGCAACTAAATTTTTTAAAACTTTCTTATCAACTACTTTATTTCTAAAGGGAGGAGGAGTTTTAGAAAGTCTTTGGACAATTTTCACCTCTGCTGCTTTCTTTGCTTTAGAGCCTTTTTTGGCTTTTGATTTAGTAGATGATTTACGAGTTTTAGGAGAGGAAGAAGTCATGAAAAAATGGTATTCAAGAAAAAAGTGGGTTTGTTCTAAGGTTTATGAGGTTGCTGCGACTGCATCAATAATTGTATGGTTCATCACGACTCGGCCAACTGTAGTCAATATATAACGGCTAATTAAACTGCCATCTTCATCTAATCGGTCACGTCGATATGTCCATTCTTCAATACGGGTACCATCTTTCAAAGTCTCTGACTTTCGCGGTTTCTGAAGCTCATCGTCATCCTCAATTTCACCAGCAAATCGAACCCAAACCCAATCATGTAAATCTATTCTTTTATCTTCAAGAGCTTGTAAAACGTCTTCAAGTGATGCATAGGTATTTGAATAATCTCCGAACTTCGGCTGATTTGCTTCAGGCTGAATTGCAGTTAGGTAATAAGACCCCAAGACCATATCTTGAGATGGGGTAACTATTGGATCCCCAGTTGCAGGAGAAAGGATATTGTTACTCGCTAGCATTAACATCCTTGCCTCTGTTTGCGCCTCAATTGCCAAAGGCACATGAACAGCCATTTGATCTCCATCAAAATCAGCATTAAAAGCTGGACAAACTAATGGATGTAGTTGTATCGCTCGTCCAGCAACTAATTTAGGCTCAAAAGCTTGGATGCCTAATCGGTGCAAAGTAGGAGCACGGTTTAGCAGGATTGGATGCCCATCTATGACTTCCTGTAATACCTGCATTACTTCATCGTCTGCTTTCTGTATTAATTTCTTTGCAGCTTTGATGTTATTGACAATATTCTGGCGAATCAATCTATGAATTACAAATGGTTGAAAAAGCTCTATCGCCATTTCCTTTGGCAATCCACATTGATGCATTTTCAACTTGGGGCCAACTACTATTACAGAGCGACCTGAATAATCAACTCTTTTCCCTAGCAAATTCTGCCTAAATCTACCTTGCTTACCCTCGATAATATCGCTTAATGATTTCAAGGGGCGATTATTTGCGCCAACAACAGTTCTTCCCCTTCTACCATTATCAATAAGGGCATCTACAGCCTCTTGTAACATCCTTTTTTCATTTCTGACGATTATTTCTGGAGCTAGTATTTCCTGAAGACGAGCGAGACGGTTGTTCCTATTGATTACTCTTCTGTATAAGTCGTTCAAATCTGAAGTAGCGAATCTACCCCCATCTAATTGCACCATAGGTCTCAAATCAGGAGGTATTACAGGTATCGCATCTAAAACCATCCATTCTGGACATGCACTTGTAGCAATAAAATTATCTATTACCCTTAATCTTTTTATAAGCTTAGCCCTTTTTTGACCTTTACTTGTAGCAATTTCTTCTCGTAATTGCTCAGCAACTTCTTTTAAATTTAAATCTTCAAGTAATTGTTTTAAGGCCTCTGCACCTATGCCAACGATAGGTTCATTCTCAATAGTTGAATCCTCAGCGTAAATCTCGTCTTCAATCTCAAGCCATTCATCTTCTGTAAGTAGCTGCTTATATTTTAGATCTTTACTATCTCCAATATCTAACACCACATAACAATTAAAGTAAACAATTTGCTCAACATCTCTGAGAGGCATATCTAACAAAATAGCTACATAGCTAGGAATACCTTTTAAATACCAAACATGCGATACGGGAGCAGCTAATTTAATAAATCCCATTCTATGTCTCCTTACCCGACTTTCTGTTACTTCAACACCGCACCTCTCACAAACAATTCCACGATGTCTAACCCTCTTATATTTCCCACAATGACATTCCCAGTCCTTTGACGGACCAAAAATCTTTTCACAAAACAATCCATCCATTTCAGGCTTAAGTGTTCGATAATTTATTGTTTCTGGCTTAGTTACTTCCCCAACAACCTGACCATTAGGCAAAGTTCTTTGCCCCCACTCCATTACTCTTTCAGGCGAGGCTAGTTTTATCTTTACATAATCAAAATGATTTTCCGTACGTAGATTGCTATTGGTCATGAGAGATTTGTGTGTTTAGATGATTTGTTTAGGTTGAGTCGATTACTCCTCGTATTCTTTCCCTAATGATTCATAAGTAGGTCTACTTGGCGTGCTTCTACGAGGATTTACATCTTGCATTAGATCAACTTCTTTTCCATCATCTGTATAAACTCCAATATCTAATCCCAAGGACTGCAGTTCTCTCATTAAAACCTTGAAAGATTCTGGAGTCCCAGGCCTTGGAATTGGCTTGCCTTTAACAATCGAATTAAGAGCCTCATTCCGACCTTGCATGTCATCAGACTTTACAGTTAAAAGTTCTTGCAAAGTGTATGCTGCCCCATAAGCCTCAAGTGCCCATACCTCCATTTCCCCAAGTCTCTGCCCACCTTGTTGAGCCTTTCCACCAAGAGGTTGTTGAGTAACTAATGAATATGGACCTGTAGATCGAGCATGAATTTTATCATCGACTAGGTGCACAAGTTTTAGGAAATGAGCGTAGCCAACTGCAACTGGTTGATCAAAAGGCTCACCTGTTCGACCATCCTTAAGGAGTAATTTCCCAGGGTCCTTAGGGTTATATACCCATGATTTACCTGGCTGCTTTGCAGCCTCTTTTAAATAGGCTTGTACAGTCTGATTAGACATTTCTGGTCCATACATCTCATCAAATGGGACAATTTTAACTCGGCAATCCAAGTTTGAGGCAGCCCAACCCATAAGAAGCTCAAAGACTTGCCCTACATTCATTCTGCTTGGGACCCCAAGTGGATTGAGGCATATGTCTACAGGTGTGCCGTCAGGAAGATAAGGCATGTCTTCTCTTGGCAGTATTCTACTTATAATTCCTTTGTTTCCATGCCTGCCTGCCATTTTATCGCCAACTTGGATTTTTCTGCGTTGCGCTACATAGACTCTTACAACCATATTTGCGCCAGGTGGTAGCTCATCACCTTGCTCTCTTGTATAGATTCTCACATCAACTACTCGTCCTCTTTCAGTTGAGGGAACTCGTAGAGAGTTATCTCTTACATCTCTAGCTTTTTCTCCAAAAATAGCTCTTAAAAGTTTTTCCTCAGGCGGCTGATCTGATTCTCCTTTAGGGGTTACTTTCCCAACTAGTATGTCACCACTCTCAACGAAAGCCCCTATTCGTATTATTCCCATTTCATCCAAATTACCAAGACTTTCTTCTGAGACATTTGGGATTTCTCTTGTTATTTCTTCTGGACCTAGCTTGGTTTGACGAGCTTCTATTTCATATTTTTCTATATGGACAGAAGTATATAGATCATCTTTAACTAACCTTTCACTAACAAGAATTGCATCTTCATAGTTGTAACCTTCCCAAGGCATGTATGCAATTAATACATTTTGACCAAGAGCTATTTCCCCTCCCTCACATGCTGAACCATCAGCTAAAACTTGCCCCACAATTACTGGGTCACCATTAAAAACTATAGGCCTATGGTTTAAACAAGTATCTTGATTAGATCTCTGATATTTTTGCAAGTAATGAGTGTGATCATTTCCCTCGTCATCAGTAACTACAATTGCATTCGCGTCAACATAAGTCACAGATCCATTTACTTTTGAAATTGGAACCATGCCAGAGTCTCTAGCAACTTGCGTTTCTAAACCAGTCCCAACCAAAGGCCTTTCTGGACGCAAAAGAGGAACTGCTTGTCTTTGCATATTAGAACCCATCAAAGCTCTATTAGCATCATCGTGTTCCAAAAATGGAATTAAGGATGCAGCTACAGAAATAACCTGTACAGGAGATAGTTGGACATAATCAACTTGTTCAGGAGAAACCGTTTCAAAATCTTGTCGATACCTAACTGGAACAAGTTCTGCCATTATTTTTCCCTCTTCATTTGTAGCTACATCACCAGGAGCAACCCTACATTCATCTTCTAAATCTGCAGAGAGATAAATAGGATCACCTTCCTTAATTAATCGACCATTTTCGACTTTCCAAAATGGTGTCTCAATAAAACCGTATTCATTTACTCGTGCATGAGTTGCTAAGGAATTAATCAAACCTGCATTTGGTCCTTCAGGTGTTTCAATCGGACAAAGTCTTCCGTAGTGAGATGGATGAATATCCCGAACGGCAAAGCCAGCTCTTTCACGAGTCAAACCTCCTGGCCCCAGAGCAGATATACGTCTTTTATGTGTTAATTCAGCTAATGGATTGGTTTGATCCATAAATTGACTCAATTGACTTGAACCAAAAAATTCTTTTATTGCTGCTACTAGAGGTTTTGGATTTACCAATTGCGCAGGAGTAAGTGAATCTGTTTCCCCAACAGTCATCCTCTCTTTAATTATCCTTTCAAGTCTATTTAAACCAACTCGAACTTGATTTTGTAGAAGTTCACCGACTGACCTAACTCTTCTATTGCCTAAGTGATCAATATCATCCAATGTTGCTCCACCAACGTCTAACTCTAAATTGATTAAATAATCTAAAGTAGAAAGAACATCTTCGTTTGTAAGTGTTCTTACATTGTCAGGAATAGTTAAGCGTAATTTCTTATTTATTTTATATCTACCAACTCTTCCTAAATCATATCGTTTTGGATCAAAAAATCTTGTCTGGAGTAACTGTTGACCACCGCTTACTGAAGGTGGCTCGCCTGGCCTTAACTTTTTATAAAGCTCTAGCAATGCTTGGTCTTCTGAACTTATACCTTCCTCATTTGCTGCATCTATTGACTTTTTATAAAACTCAGGATGTCGTAATTTATCTATGACATCATTATCTGACAAACCCATTGCCCTCATTAAGACATGAGCATTTATTTTTCGTGTTTTATCTACACGAACATGAAGCAGATCGTTTTTATCAGTTTCAAACTTTAACCATGCTCCACGATTAGGAATAACGCTTGCATTGTAAGTTCTTCTTCCATTTTTATCTTGCTCATCTTTGAAATAAACTCCTGGACTTCGAACAATTTGATTGACTATTACCCTTTCAGCTCCATTAATAATAAAAGTTCCACGTTCAGTCATTAAAGGCAGTTCACCTATAAAAACTTCTTGTTCTTTAATCTCTCCGGTTTCTTTATTAACTAAACGACAAGTGACATACATTTGAGAAGCAAAAGTTGCATCTCTTCTTTTTGCTTCTTCTACATCATGCCTAGGACGCTTAAGCTTATATTCTGATCCTATAAAATGTAGTTCGAGCTTACCTGTATAGTCTGTAATGGGAGAAAAATTGTCTAATTCTTCTATCAAGCCTTTATCTAAAAACCACTTAAAACTTGATCTTTGCACCTCAACCAGATCAGGCAGATATGTAGCTGCTTTGGCTACCTGAATCGCGCTTCTGCTCATTCGAGAACCTGGGTTTATATGTAGAGGACGGGGGTTATGTCTTGTCCTTTAGGTCGAACAATGATCTTTCAGTAAGAAAAAACAAAAAACAATCTCCAATAAGACTGAGTTTTGAAATTGAATTTACTTAATCAACGAACAAACTGACTCAAAGGTAGAACCTTAAAGGTTTAAGCGCAGATACCACGCGTATACAAGACAATAGTTAATTTTACACTTAAATCAGAGAATAAACTAGAGGAAATAATGATATTTAAGGCAACGCAAACAATTCCCTTGCGTTTTGAGTAGTTTTTTCAGCAATTTCAGAAAAGCTTTCACCTCTAATCTCAGAAATTCTATCTACCACATGCTTTACGAAAGACGGTTCATTCCTTTTCCCTCTATGAGGGACGGGTGACAAGAAAGGGCTATCGGTTTCTACTAGAAATCTACTTTGCGGAACTTCTTTGGCGCATTCATGAATATCAAAAGCGTTTTTGAAAGTTACATTTCCACTGAAGCTTATATAAAAGCCAAGATCAAGGAAATCTCTCATCTCTTTGACATTGCCGCTCCAACAATGCATAACCCCTTTTGGACAGCGGCTAGCTTTAGAAAGCTTAGAAAAAACTTCTAACATTGCTTTTGCGGCATCTCTGCAATGAACAATGACTGGCAAATCCAATTCAAAAGCCAAGTTTAATTGCGGCATTAAAACTGAAAGTTGCTCGCTCAAGTTCTCTGCTTTGAAAAGATCAAGTCCCAATTCTCCTATTGCAACAACTCGACTGTCATCAAGAGCTGCATTTTTTAAAACACTTGCGGTATCTGGTCCCCAATGGTGGACATCTAAAGGATGTACTCCTACGGAATATCTCATCTCCTGAAATTGATCAGCCATTGATTTAATAGCAGGAATCTCAGAGGGCTCTACACAGGCATGTAACAAGGCTTTAACGCCTTGTTTTCTCCATCTTTCGGCAACTTTTTCTCTATCTTCATTGAAGTTAGAAAATACGATATGACAGTGGCTATCTATTATTGAACTTGTGGAATCGCTCAAGATGAAAATAAAATGTTCTTACGATAATAGATCTTAGATTATTTATTCTCAACCAACTTCTTTCAAAACTTTCTTAAGAGCAACGCTAAGTCTGGATTTTTGATTAGCTCCAGTGTTTTTATGCAAAACACCTTTTTTAACAGCTTTATCAATTTTGCTAAAGGCTAAATTAAATGTTTTTTGAAGATCTGCTTTAGATTCATCGCCAGGCTCTTTTTCAAATATTCCACAAGCTACAAAGCATCGCTTCATTAAAGTGCGCACTGTAGATTTGTAATTTTTGTTTTCAAGGCGGTTGCGTTCCGCAATTTGAATTCGCTTTTTAGCTGAGTTAGTATTTGCCACGGAGGCTTAATTTTTTAATCTTATGTTAATCCACACTACCTCAAGACCATGAAGAAGATCTACATAAATCAAAATTAAGGCATAAGATAATCAAATTGAACCAATTGAACCGATAGCCAAAAGTTCATGACACAAATAATTAATAAAGATAAGGTTCAAGAGACCCCTTCAAAAAAATTGGCCATAAAAACGGCTAATAATATTGATCAGGCTCAGATTGAACTCAAGATAATTACTGATAGAACTTCTGGCAATGTTCAAGATAAAGCAATAAAAGTAGTTGACGATATTCTTAAAAACGTAAGTAAAAGAGGGGATGAAGCGCTTAAAGAATACACCTCTCGCTTTGATGGGTTTCTAGCGGAAAAATTTCAAGTTCCATCAAATTTAATCATGAAAGCTTGGGAAGAGACTCCCAAGGAGTTACAAGAATCACTTTTATTGGCAAAAAAAAGAATTGAAAAATTTCATAGTCTTCAAGTACCCAAAAACATCACTTATACCGGACCTCATGGTGAATCATTAGGACGAAGATGGAGTCCTGTTGAAAAAGCGGGAATATATATTCCTGGCGGAAGGGCCGCCTATCCAAGCACTGTTTTGATGAATGCTATTCCTGCTTATGTTGCAGGAGTAAATCAAATCATCATGGTCTCGCCAGCCAACTCTCAAGGGGAGTTAAACCAAACGGTTCTTGCTGCGGCCCATATTACTGGAATAAACAAAGTTTTTCGTATTGGAGGTGCTCAAGCCATTGGAGCTCTTGCCAGTGGCACTCAATCAATTCCAAAAGTAGATGTAATTACTGGACCAGGGAATATTTATGTAACTTTGGCAAAGAAAAAAGTTTATGGAAAGGTAGGAATTGATTCTCTGGCTGGTCCAAGCGAGATCCTGATAATCGCTGATCAATCAGCCAAATTGGAACATGTTGCGTCTGATATGTTAGCTCAATCTGAACATGATCCTTTAGCTTCGGCAATACTAATAACTACTAATAAAAGATTAGCAGAACAATTACCTTCAGAAATTGAACGCCAATTAATCAATCATCCAAGATTAGAAATATGCCAAGAATCAATCTCCAACTGGGGTTTGATAGTGGTTTGTGATAGTTTAGAGACTTGCGCAAAATTAAGCAATACATTTGCCCCTGAGCATCTTGAATTACTTGTAGAGGACCCAGAAGAATTATCAAAAAGCATAAAGAATGCTGGAGCAATATTTATGGGGCCATGGAGCCCAGAAGCTATAGGAGATTATCTTGGAGGGCCAAATCACACTCTTCCTACTTCAGGGACCGCAAGATTTGCTGGTGCTCTTGGAGTAGAAACTTTTATGAAAAATACTTCAATTATTGATTTTTCAAGAGAAGCTTTTAATGAAAATAAAAATGCAGTTGTGCATTTAGCTAATAGCGAGGGGTTACATAGTCACGCAGAATCGATACGGATTAGAGATTCTAAATCTTGTTAAGTGATTCAACACCTACTTCATCATTTTCTACTTTCCCAACTAATACTTGATCTGTCAGATTGACAAAAAGTCCATTTTCAAGGACACCTGGAATGTTGTTAATTTGACTCTCCAATAGTTCAGGTTGGTCAATACCATTAATAAAAGATAAATCAAGTATCAAGTTTCCCTGATCAGTAACTATAGGTCCAGCCTTTTTCTGGGCCATTCTAAGATTTCCTTCTCCTCCAAGATCTAGTAATGTTTTTTGGACTTGTTTCCAAGCAGAAGGAAGAACCTCTACTGGCAATTTGAAATCAAGGTTCAATTTTTCAACAAGTTTTGTAGAGTCAACCACAACTATAAATTTCTTGGCCAAAGCAGCAACAAGTTTTTCCTGCACATGACAAGCTCCTCCTCCTTTAATTAGTTGAAATTTAGGATCAACTTCATCAGCGCCATCTATTGCAAGATCAATTGTTGAAACCGAGGAAAGCGATTTCAGTGGTATTCCTAATTCAGAAGCAAGAACTTCGCCCTGAAAAGATGTAGTGACTCCAACAACGTCTTTTATTTCTCCTGATTTTATTTTCACAGCCAGGGCTTCAATCATTAAAGCTGCTGTAGAGCCAGATCCAAGGCCAAGAATCATCCCGTTTTCAATTTGATCTATTGCAGCTAGAGCAACTGCTTGTTTCATTTTATTTTGGAGATCCATTTAGTCGTACCTTTTCGAAAGACAGTAGCAAGATTTTCAGCTAATTCCCGGCAATGCGGCGGGCTTAATAGAAAGATTAATCTCTTTATTGTTTCGAACGACTTCCAATTCAAATGGCTTTCCTATTTGAGCATTCTCAACTTGCACAAGCAAAGACCTGGGATCATTAATTTCAGTTCCCCCTGCATTAACAACAAGATCACCCCGTCTTAAGCCTCCCTCCTCTGCTGGACTTTGAGGAATAACAGATTGAACAAGTGCTCCTGATCGTTCAGGTAAAAAAATCAATGCGTTTGGATCTTGATTATGCTCCTTAGCTATTCTTTCATTTAATAAAACCAACTGAGCACCCAAATAAGGATGAATAACTTCTCCATTAGCGAGGAGTTGATTAGTAACTTTTGAAGCAAGATTGATTGGAATTGCGAATCCCAGTCCAGCCCCTGGCCCTGATCTAACCAAAGTATTTATACCAATAACTTCTCCATTTGAATTTATTAATGGTCCGCCAGAATTACCTGGATTAATTGCAGCATCAGTTTGAATTAAATCCAATCTCTTGTCAGAAAAGCCAAGAGTATTAATGTCTCTATGAAGACTGCTAACGATACCAAGCGTGACAGTACTTTCAAGACCATAAGGAGTCCCAAGTGCAATTGCCCAGTCTCCAACCTGAATATCTTCTGAATCACCCAATGTTGCGCTTACTAGGCCAGGAAATTCTTTAATTTTGACCAAAGCTAAGTCAGTAACTTGATCGGTTCCAATAACTGTTCCATTTACTTGATTTCCATTTTGAAGAGTTATTGTCACGCTATCAACTCTTTCCACAACATGAGCGTTTGTGAGAACTAATCCAGCACTATCAATTATCACTCCAGAACCTTGCCCTCTCTCTTTTTTGGGGAGAGTCCCCAAATCACCTAAAAGATCTCTTAACAATGGATCTAACAAATCAGATTCAAACTCATCCGTTTGAATCTCTCTTTCAATATCTATCCTTACTACCGAAGGTGAAACACGACTGGCGACGTTAGCAACAAAACTGTGTGATTCACCTGCTTGAAAATCTTCTAACGCAAATACAGATTTTGGCCCCAACAAAAAGCAAAAAAGAATTGATAAAAGGAAAAATTTACTCCTGAATATCCGCATGATTTCTAACTTTCTAAAGCTCAGCATAACTAGAATTGTCTTATGCAGAGAATAAAGTAGAACAATGCAAAATAAAAAGAACTTGATTTTAGAGGTAACCGAAACCTCTATCTAGTAATATTTGTATGCCTGACGGTACCTCTTTTAATAGAGGCGGGTCAACGCTTAAACCGCTCGGGCTTCCTGCCCGACTTCGACACTGCCTTTTGTCTAATCAAACCGTTTCAGAATTGAAGGTTCTCACAACAAAATCAGCGACTAATTATGGCTTCGATGTAACTGATTTTAAGATGTTCACTCATCTAAACCCCCTATCAATTCAGGTAAATATCCGACACAAAAATCCTGACAAGGAAGTCACTCTTGATGACTGTTCTATCGTTAGTCAATATATTGATGAAGCCATCCAAGATTCTTCAATACTTGATCAACCTTTTAATCTTGAAATCAGCAGCGAGGGGATTGGTGATTTCTTAACAAAGGAAAAAGAGTTTAAAACATTCAAAGGTTTTCCTATTGAAGTTACTTATCAGGATTTAAAAAAAATTGAACAACAAACAAACGGTTTGCTTCTAAAAAGGACAGATAATGAACTTCTTATAAATCAAAAGGGGAAAACTCAACGAATACCGGTCGAAGACGTTATCCGAGTCCGACTCACAACACCCTCCGGTTAAAATCTAGATAGTAATTATCTAATCCAATCATTCTCATCTCTATATCCCATCATCGATGGCTCTAGTTCTACTCCCAGGTTTAAATAACTTAATTGAAGACATTAGTGAGGAAAAAAAGCTTCCATCACAAGTCGTCGAAGCTGCTTTGAGAGAAGCACTTCTTAAAGGTTATGAACGATATCGAAGAACTCTTTATATAGGTATCAGTGAAGATCCTTTTGAAGAGGACTATTTTAGTAACTTTGATGTTGGTTTGGATCTAGAAGAGGAGGGGTATAGAGTTTTAGCCAGTAAAATAATAGTTGAAGAAGTTGAGAGCGATGATCATCAAATAGCAATAGTTGAGGTTATGCAAGTTGCTGATGACGCTCAAGTTGGCGATACCGTTGTACTGGATGTGACTCCAGAGAAAGAAGATTTTGGAAGAATGGCTGCAGCTACAACCAAGCAAGTTTTAGCCCAAAAATTGAGAGATCAGCAAAGAAGAATGATTCAAGAGGAATTTGCTGACCTAGAAGATCCAGTTCTAACTGCAAGGGTTATTAGATTTGAAAGGCAGTCAGTAATTATGGCAGTAAGCTCTGGCTTAGGTAGACCAGAAGTAGAAGCAGAGCTTCCAAGACGTGATCAATTGCCAAATGATAATTATCGAGCAAATGCAACATTTAAAGTATTTCTCAAAGAAGTTAGTGAAATTCCTAGGAGAGGGCCTCAACTTTTTGTGAGCAGGTCAAACGCTGGATTGGTTGTCTATTTATTTGAGAATGAAGTTCCTGAAATTCAAGAAGGTTCAGTACGTATTGTTGCTGTTGCTCGCGAAGCAAATCCACCCTCAAGAGCAGTAGGTCCCAGAACAAAAGTAGCTGTTGACAGTATTGAAAGAGAGGTGGACCCTGTTGGAGCATGCATTGGTGCTAGAGGGGCTCGCATTCAACAAGTAGTAAATGAACTTCGTGGAGAAAAAATAGATGTAATTCGTTGGTCCTCAGACCCTGTTCAATACATCTGTAATTCATTAAGTCCTGCAAGAGTTGAAGTAGTTAGACTTGTTGACCCAGAAGGTCAGCATGCTCACGTCTTAGTTCCTCCTGATCAACTTAGCCTCGCAATCGGAAGAGAAGGGCAAAATGTAAGACTTGCTGCAAGGCTTACAGGATGGAAAATAGATATCAAAAATTCACAAGAATATGATCAAGCCACTGAAGATTCGGAGGTTGCAGAATTAATTTCTCAAAGAGAAGAAGAGGAATCTTTACAGAGAGAAGCTGAAAAGAGATTAGAGGCAGAACAGGCAGCGAGAGCTGAAGAAGATGCACGCTTAAGAGAGCTTTACCCCCTACCAGAAGACGAAGAAGACTTTCAAGATGAGCAGTTGTCAGATATCGATAGTAATGAAACAGAATCTAGATCTGATTTTGAATCTTCTGAAACTGATTCAAATATTGATACTGATGACACGGAAACTGAAGAGAGTGATAATGAGGAGACAATCGAAGAAGCGGTCACTTCTGAAGATAAAATAATTACAGAAGAGGAAGGAACCCGGTGAGTCAAAAACCCATTCTGCGTAGGTGTGTAGCTTGTAAAAAAGTTCTTGAACGCAAGTATTTTTTAAAAGTTACTAGAGATTTTCAGAATGGAGTAGTTTCCTCAGGCGGGATGGGAAGATCAGCCTATCTCTGTCCAACTGAGTCATGTTTTGAAGAAGCTTTGAAGCGTAAAAGATTACAAAAGGCTTTGAGATGTGATATTCACTCAAGCATTTTCAATATGCTCCAAAAACAACTTAATACCTGCATTGATTCAGATACTGAGGCATGATGTTCAATAAGAGAACTCAGTCAACTCAAAAACCAAATCTAAAGTTTAAGCACAACATTAATGACCAGCAGCGGCAAAATCAGAATTTATGAATTGTCCAAGGATTTAAGCCTTGACAATAAAGATGTGCTAGATGCAGCTCGAAAACTTGCAATAGCAGCAAAGAGCCACAGCAGCTCGATAAGCAGTCTTGAGGCAAATCAAATCAAAGATTTTCTAAAAACAAGCAATATTACAAAAACTACTAGTAAATCCGGCAAGAAATTAGACAAACAAATTCTTTCCGTTAAAAAAAGTCCTGTCAAAACTCAAAAGGATCAGAATACCGAGCCTAAAAATACCCCCGACCAATCAGAGCTTTCACAAGCAAAGTTAAGTACCCCTTTAAAACCAAGTCAAACTTTAGTTAAAAATCAAGGATCTTCTCAAGCAAATAACCAAAAAACTTTAAAAAATAAATTTCCTTCACAACAGCAAATAACCGCACCCTCTAAACCAAACAAACCATTACCTCCAAAGCCAAGAGAAGAAGTAAAACCAACTATTGCCAAACCCTCAACTCAAACCGAGAGGACGATTCCACGTCTCGAAGAAAAAAAAGATGAACGAATCATCACCCAACCAAAAAGATCTGAATTAACTAATAAACCAATTAGTCAACCACAGCAAATTAATCGTCAAGAACCAAAGAGACCATTAGCACCACCAAGCAGACCAAAAATAAATAATCAAGATAAAAAACACTTACAACCTAATAACCAAAAAGCAAAAACAAGAACTAATCAAGGTGATATTTCTCCTCCGAAAGTTGGTCAAGGGAATATCCAAAGAATTAAAAGTCAAAATAAACAGAATTCACCATCTAGGACGCCTCAGTCTCCAACTAGAGGAAATACTCTTGAACTTGTAGGTGCACCAATACGAAGAGAAAAGCCTGTAAATAAACCTCAGACAAACGAAGTAAGAAACAAACCCGCAATGCCATCAAGGCCTGGTTCACCAAAGAACCCAGCCTCTGCAAATCGTCAAGGATTATCAAATCGACCTGGTCCTAATAACAGAATGGGAGGGGCAGGTCGACCAGGTTCGCCAAATCGTCAAGGGCTCAATCGAGGTGGAACAGCAAATCGACCTATTCAAGCTCAAAACCGTCCCGGAGCACCAGTACGAGCTGGAGCGCCAGTTCGTACTAATGCTCCGACTCGAGGGGGCATGCAAAATAGACCTGGAGCTCCTACTAGGTCCCTTGGTGGGCCAAACCGTTCTAATACTCGACCAGGTGTTCCGTCTGGCATGAGAAAACCAGTTGCACCTAGTGAATTGATGCAACTGCAAAAGCCACAAGCTAGACCAAATGCTCCACAAAGAAAAACTGACTCCCCAACTAGTCCTAGACCTAAAAGAGAAAACTCAACTGGAGCAAGGCCACCGGTAAACAGGCCAACTCCAGCAGCTCCTAAAAAGCCAACTTATAGACCTGGTGGTACCGCTGCAGCACCAAGAAGGACAGGAAGACCTGATTGGGATGACAGTGCAAAACTTGATGCTTTAAGAAATAAATCTCCTCAAAAACAGCGTCAAAAGGTCCACATCATTGGAGAAAATGATGATGCACTAACTGCAGAAAGAGGTGGATTCGCAGGGGAACAACAAGCAGTTGTTCTCTCAGCAAGCTTGGCTAGACCATCGAAGCCAAAATCTGGAAAGAGAGACAATCGGAAGCCTTTAACTGCTCTGAAAAAACGCAAAAAAGAAACAACTCGCCAAAGGCAACGAAGACGTGCGATGGAATTAAGAGCCGCTAGAGAAGCAAAACTTGTAAGGCCCGAAATGATTGTTGTTCCAGAAAACAATCTCACAGTTCAAGAGCTTGCTGACATGTTGAGTGTTGAAAGTTCCGAAATCATTAAATCATTATTTTTTAAAGGAATTACTGCAACTGTTACTCAATCACTAGACCTAGCGTCAATCGAAACAGTTGCTGAAGAATTCGGAGTACCTGTTCTTCAAGATGATGTTGAAGAAGCAGCGAAGAAGACAGTTGAAATGATTGAGGAGGGAGATTTAAAATACTTAACGAGAAGACCCCCTGTCGTTACGGTGATGGGGCACGTTGATCATGGAAAAACATCTTTACTAGACGCTATTAGAAAAGCAAGAGTTGCCGCAGGGGAAGCAGGAGGCATTACTCAACACATTGGCGCTTATCAAATTGAAACTGAACATGATGGATCGACTAGGAAATTAACTTTTCTTGACACCCCTGGGCATGAAGCTTTTACAGCGATGAGAGCTAGAGGGACAAGGGTCACAGATGTTGCGATTTTAGTTGTAGCTGCTGATGATGGCGTAAGGCCTCAAACCCTTGAAGCTATTAGCCATGCAAGAGCAGCAAAAGTCCCCATTGTCGTGGCAATCAATAAAATTGATAAAGAAGGATCTTCTCCCGATCGCGTAAAACAAGAGTTATCAGAGCACGATTTATTGTCAGAAGAATGGGGAGGAGACGTGGTAATGGTTCCCGTTAGTGCAATTAAAGGCGAAAACATCGATAAACTTTTAGAGATGGTTTTGCTCGTAACAGAGGTAGAGGATTTACAAGCAAACCCAGACAGATTGGCCAAAGGTACAGTTATTGAAGCCCATTTAGACAAAGCGAAAGGGCCCGTAGCAACATTATTAGTTCAAAACGGTACTCTCAAGTCAGGAGATGTAGTCGCAGCTGGTCCAATACTTGGAAAAGTAAGAGCGATGGTGGATGAAAATGGATCCAGGATTAAAGAAGCGGGCCCATCTTATCCAGTCGAAGCCCTTGGCTTTAGCGAAGTACCAACAGCTGGTGATGAATTCGAAGTTTATCCAGATGAAAAAGCCGCGAGAGCAGTGGTTGGAGAACGAGCAAACGATGCTCGTGCAGCGCGACTTGCTCAGCAAATGGCTTCAAGACGAGTGTCACTTTCGTCGATGTCTGGGCAAGCAAGTGATGGTGAACTTAAAGAATTAAATATCATTCTCAAAGCTGATGTTCAAGGAAGCTTAGAAGCAATACTTGGTTCTCTAGAACAGCTTCCTAAAGACGAAGTCCAAGTAAGAGTATTGCTATCAGCTCCAGGGGAAATCACTGAGACTGATGTTGACTTAGCAGCGGCCTCTGGTGCTGTCATAGTTGGATTCAATACTTCAATGGCATCAGGAGCCAAACGAGCCGCTGATGCAAATGGCGTTGACGTAAGAGATTACGAGGTTATTTATAAGCTTTTAGAAGATATCCAATTAGCTATGGAGGGTCTTCTCGAACCAGAAATGGTAGAAGAAGCTCTTGGAGTCGCTGAGGTTAGAGCAATATTCTCAATTGGTAAAAGTGCCGTTGCTGGTTGCTACGTAACAAATGGAAAAATACAACGTAATTGTCGAGCCAGAGTTAAAAGAGGAAAACAAGTCGTTTTCGAAGGCGATCTAGACTCATTAAAAAGAAATAAAGATGACGTCAAAGATGTATCAACAGGTTTCGAATGTGGAATAGGTTGTGATCGCTTTGCCAACTGGGAAGAAGGTGATCAAATAGAAGCCTTCAAGCTTGTGACCCAAAGAAGAAAGCTGACAACTTAGCCACCTAATCAATCACAAGTTTAAGCATAAATATATCTATTAAATAAAAGCTAGATTGCTAATCTGCATCTTCTTTGCTTCTGTCTTTAAATAACAAAAAGCCGAGAATTACTAATGCTGAAGTTTGGATTGCAAGGTCATTAATGGATACATTATCTCCCGCAATGACGTTGGTAACCATGATAAAGAAGCCTAGGGCCGCTGACCCGAAGAGTGCTATCCAAACAGCTCTTCTTAATCCCCGATAAGGATTTTTAGTCTCCTTCAACAATCGAGCTCTTAAATTAGGATCCAAATTGGAATCAGGCTTATTAGAATTACTCAAAAATAAATTTACAGGTGATAGATTTATTCTAGTGCCGGTGTAGCTCAGGGGTAGAGCAACTGATTCGTAACCAGTAGGTCGGTGGTTCAATTCCACTCATCGGCATAAGAAAAATCCAATCAAGATTTAATTCCTTAAGTTTTCTGTAAGTTAAGGAAATACATGAACAAAAGAAGCTCATGAACGTAGATATAGAGTAAAAATACTTAGGAATTACAAAAACGACTAAAGTCAGGACTGATGATCTAGATAGTAAAACAATAATTATTACTTTTGCTCACTAATTACAAGACAAGGCACTGGGTTGCTGTTTAACAAGCTCAAAGAATTCTTGTTTCAGACTAGGATCATGTCTAAAATCGCCTCTTACTACTGAATTAATCATGCTTGTATTAGGCTCTTTAACTCCTCGCCAACACATACAAAAATGTTTAGCTTTAACAAGAATTGCTAAACCTTTGGGTTCGCACAAGCTCTCGATTTCATCGGCAAGAATCATGACAGCTTCTTCTTGAATATGAGGTCTAGAAAATACCCAATCAGCTACACGAGCAAACTTTGATATTCCAATAACTTTATCTCCCGGCTTAATTCCAATCCAGCAGTCACCGATAATTGGGACTAGATGATGTGAACAAGCAGAGCGAACACTTATTGGCCCAAGAGTATATATTTCATCTAAATTCTTAGCATTTGGGAAATCTGTAACTTTAGGTTGTTTCTTGTATCTACCTTTGAAAACTTCGTTTATGTACATTCTTGAAACTCTTTCTGCAGTTTCTTGAGAGTTATGATCATTATCTACATCAATTAATAATGACTTAAGTAATTCTTTTACTCTCATAGCGACTTCTTTTTCAAGACTTTCAAGTTCGCCTGGAAAAATGTATTCAGAAATATTATCGTTAGCATGAAATCTTGCACCTTCAGATTGCAAACGATGCCGAATAATTTCTGATGTTAGTTGCAAAGTTATTTTTTCTTTAACGCCTTTATCTGTCGATTTAGAAGTCATAATTTTATATGAAAAATTAAAAAAGCAGTCTCTACTTGAATTAATAACCAAGTGACCCTAACACAATGGGGGCTCGACAGTTGGCTATAAAGGTTGGTTCACTATTCTATAAAGAATAAAGATACTCTTAAATCATTGGTAGTATTGATTTTTCACTTGATCAAATTCATAAACTAGAGTTTTGAATACATGAATAACAGCTTTATCTGAATAACTGATGAAAATTTTATTTATTATTCAAAAAATATTCGATGACAAAGACAATTAATGAATTATCCTAAAAGCTAGTAGATCTAGACAAAACTAGAGAAGTGAATAATCTCAAGCCAATCCTTTCGACTTTGGTCCTTTCCTTATCTTTTTACCTAATCGGATGCTCTGATAATTCTAAGGAAAGTAAAACCCATTCAATATTTGCGACCAAAACAGAAGCAGAGAAAGCAGCCAAGGATTTTAATTGCACCGGAGCTCATAGGATGGGTGAAAAATGGATGCCTTGTCAAAGCCATACTGATCATGAAGAGGCAGGAAAAAATGAATCACATGAGGGAAATCATCATCATCACCACTGATATTTTTAGGTAATGACAACTTCAAATAGCACCAATCAGAACAATTCTGAAGCGCCTTCGCATTGTGGAAGCAAACCAAAAAAAATTGCATTTGGAATAGCACCACTTGGATTCATTTCCATTGGAATTGTTCCCATGGGTATTATTAGCATTGGAATTGTTCCCATGGGTGTCGTTTCTATTGGCGCTGTAGCCATGGGAGTGGTTAATGCCTCAATAGTCGGAATGGGAATATTTTCTGCAGGAATAACAACTATGGGTCTGAAAGTATGGAGTCCAGAAAACAATGCTATTCATGAGTCAATCAATAGTTCTAATTCTTCGTCTTCGAAAAATATTTATGCATATCCAACTAAATCTCAGGCAGAGATCGAAGCCAAAAAGCTCGGATGCGCTGGAGTCCATAAGATGGGTAAATTATGGATGCCTTGTGCAATCCATATCAAACCTAACTAATCTTGAAGCGATTGAGAATTTAAAGTTGTTCTATAAAATTCTTGGAAATAAGTATAAAAGCAATTCAAATTCTTCTTCTTTTAATAACAACTTAGGATTTAATTAACTATCGAAAAGTGATCTTAATTGATCTAAGAATATATATCTTCGACTAACATTGAACCTTTTTCGCAAATTTGCTGCTGTGAAGGGAACTCTTTATCGGAACAACAACATTCTCCTCTATCAGAATTATTTATCCAATTAATTATCCCTGTTCGGATTGGCTGAGGACATACCTCCCCTTTTTTAAGGTGATTAATTTCTTCGCTTGTTAAAGGATCAGCATGCTCAATAAAAAGAGACTCTTTAAGTCTAAAAGAACATGTCTCATCCCATTGCTCAAAACAATTTATATGATTTATAAAATCATTCCATGCCTCTTTCATTGATCTGTATCCTTTTCTTTTTAACTCTTTTCTAAAAACAGCTTTGATGAATTCATTAAAATTTTCTACTTCTTGAGATGTAAAAGGTTGGGTTCTTTGAGCTTTAAGTGCTGACAATTGAATATTATTTTCAATTAATTGAAGCCTTTGTTCAATAGTTTGAAATCTAGAATCTATCGATTCAACAGGAAGGTTCTCTATTTGATTAACAAAACAATCAGAGACATAACTAACCAATGATTTACCAGAAATTCTGGCACTCTCTTTAATCTTTTCTAAGAGTTTTGGATCAATACTTACATTAAGTTGCGTTCTCTTCATGATTCAATCAATAAAAGGACGAATTAGAAGTAATCATTGATTATTTTATTCAAACAAAAATCAATCCGTTGTTATTTTTAGATTTCTTGATGTAAGTCCATCTTTTAGAGCCTCTTAAAAAAGCCAACAAAAATCAAGTAAATTTTTGAACTAAATCTAATTATTCTTGGGAAGCAAAATCAATGAGATGACACACAGAACGCTAATAAGAGGGCCTGGAGGCAAATTCATAATCATAGCTAGTGAAAAACCTATGAGTGATAAAACCAATCCAAATATGGATGATCGAAGCATGGCAATCCATAGAGATCTAGCTTTCTGCAACCCCAACAAAGTTGGGGTTGAAAGTAACGCAATCACAAGGATTACCCCGACTGCTGACATTGAGCTCACAATGACAAGTGCAGTGGTGAAACCTAGGGCTAAGTTCAAAAACGAAACATTAACTCCACTTGAAGCAGCTCCTTCTGGGTCTAAGCCAATATGAACAAGCTTGTCGTAACCAAATAGCATTAGGCAAATGAATGCCGAGAATGCAATCAGAGTTCTTAATAAATCGCTCAAATTTGCAGTTAATAAATCACCAAACAAAACAGCTTCCAAATCAATCCTGATTCCAAGTAGAGGGATAAGCAAAACACCAAGCCCCATCGAACCAGCAAGAATTGTATTCATTACAGCTTCATAATTTTGATTTTTTTTATTTGTCAAACTTTCTGCAGCAATAGCTCCCACTAATCCGCTTAAGACACCTCCAATAGATGGATCAATCCCAAGAGCCATAGCCAAGGCAAGTCCTGGTAAAACACAGTGTGAAATTAAATTGACTTGAAGAAGCCTTTTATGAGTTATCAATACAGATCCCATTGCAGGGCAAAGCACTCCTGAGAAGGAAGTTATTAGAAGAGGAATTATCCACCAACTTGTATTAATAAAAGACATTAAGCAAATGATTTAGTATGTTCAGGAAGAAAGATCAAATTGAGATCTTGCTAATGAATAAAAGCAAGCCTGACATCACGAAGAGACAACAACAACTTCTCAACGAACTCAAGAGATGTACTGATGAGTTGAGTGGACAAGAACTGCATAGAAAATTTCATAATGGTGAAAAGGCAATGGGTCTGACGACTGTATACAGGAACTTGCAAGCGTTAGTAAAGCAAGGCTTGATTCGCTCGAGACACCTCCCTAACGGCGAGGTCCTTTATGCCCCAGTTGAAAGAGATATTCATCATTTAACTTGCGTAAGCTGCGGAGAAACCACTCGATTGCAGGGATGCCCAGTCAAAACAATGCACATACCCCAGAAAGCCTCTAAAAGATTTGAACTGTTGTTTCATACTCTTGAATACTTTGGCCTCTGCCAAAATTGTTCGCAAGAATTGAATGCTTGATGGAATTGAATAAATATCAATCACGACTATATTTTCCATCTCAGATAGTTAATTGAACTAAGTTTTTCCTGCACCTCTTCAGGGTTACCAGAAGCCAAAATAATCTTATCTAGAACAACAACCTTGTCATAAGCATTTAATGATGTGCCCCAATCGTGACTACTGACGAAGACTGTCAATCCAGAATCAGCTAATTGACGGATAATTAATAAGAAGTCTTCCTTTGCGGGGGGATCAAATGCGGAACAAGGTTCATCAAGTAGAAATATTTTGGCAGGATTCATCAAGGTTTTCGCGAGTAATGCTCTTTGTTGCTGACCACCGGATAAAGCATCAAGTCGCCTTTTTGCTAAATGGGATATTCCAACACGTTGAAGAGCCGCTTCTAATTCACAACAAGTCGATTTCGAATGATTGACTCGACCTAAAGAAACTAATCCTTCAACAGTAATTGGAAAATTCCAATTCAGCTTCCCCCTCTGAGGCATCAAAGCCACTTGAGATCGATTATTTCTCAATGGTTTTCCGTCAACAGTAATTTCTCCTTGATCCGGATTACTACTCCCTTGCAGCAGGCTTAATAATGTGGACTTACCAGCTCCATTTGGACCAACAAGAGCTGTCAAAGTACCTTGCTCAAGCTTTAGAGAAACGTTGCTTAAAGCAGGTTTAATTTTACTTGAATAAGAATATGTCAAATTTTCAGCAATCAAGCTAGGCATCTATTAAAGGATTTGCTGACAAGAAACATAATATACTTGCCAAGAGCAAATGAAAATGATTATCGTTTTAGATACGATTCATTTCCTTAATGTCGAACTCTTCAAATCAGTCAAAAAAAACTAATCCCATAATCAATAAGACAGCTCTCAAAAGTTCTCTTGTTGCTGGAGCATTTTTATTTTCTGGCATCAATCAGACAGCACAGGCAAATACAAAATCAATTGTTGCTGTAGAGCCATTGGTTTGCGATGTTGTCTCTGCAATTGCACCACCCTCAACGCCCGTAACCTGCTTAATTGACAGAAAACAAGATGTTCATGATGTCAAGATCACTCCAAGGCAAGCTCAAACACTAAAGAGTGCGAAGCAAGTATTTACTCTTGGTTCAGAGATGAACCCTGCAATTAAAAAATGGTTAGATAATCCCTTAACTGTTGTTGTTGGCGTAAGTGCAATAGAAATAGACGATCATGACGACCACGATGATCATGACGATAATTCAGCTGCTAAACATGATGACCATGATGACCATGGCGATGAACATGGAGAGGGAGATTTTGAGTGGGCTGGTGTTTTTGACCTTTCAGCAGGAACCTACAAATGGTCTTTTGCCAAAGTCAACGGAGACTATGCAGATCCTGCCATGAAAATGGTTATTCTTAATTCCGGTGATATTGAAGCATCAGAAGAGCTTGCTAAAGAATTATTAGGATCCAAAAATTCAGAAGTTAAGCGCAATAATGACAAACTTGTTGCACAAGAAAAAGCCTACGTTCTTACATTTAATGAAAAGAAAGACATCACAACATTTACTGTAGAAATCAAAAAAGCTGGTAAATACGCTTTCTTTACTGAGCATATGCCTTTTGAGTTTGAAGCCGATGAACATTTCTTTAAAGATGTTGCAGGAGACGATGTTGAACCGATTGCCCAAGTACCAGATGAAGGAGATCATCATCACCATGACCATGGAGGATTAGATCCTCATATCTGGCATGATCCACATAACATCATCAAAATGGGAGATGTCATTTCCAAAAATATCAACAAGAAGATTTCCTTCTTTGATAGAGAAACTAAAAAAGTTTTAAAAGAAAGAACTCAATCTGTGAATTCCATTTTGGAAGATCTAGATCAATGGACACAAGTACAAATAGCTACAATTCCTTCTGATCAAAAGACGATGGTTTCTAAGCACAAATCGATGGAATATTACGGAGATGCATTTGGATTAAAGACTATGAGCCTCCTAGATGTTCTTGGTGATTCATCCAGCCTTAGGCCTCAAACTATTGCAACAGTAATAGCGGAGCTTAAAGAAGAAAACGTTAAAGTTTTATTCGCTGAGCAAAAGCCTCCTTCAAAGCTATTGAAAAACCTCAGCAGACAAACTTCCACTCCTATCGCATCAAATCAAATTTATGTTGACGGTCTAATGCCAACAGGAAATACTGTTTCAGTCGCTGTACATAACACCTGCACAATTGTTAATTCACTTGGTGGAAAATGTGATGAGAAAGAGGGTAATGAACTTGAGGGGAAATGGAATTCTTTAATTAATCCTTAACTTTTACAGATTCAATCCTGTCTACATTTGTAAAATGTTCACAGGATTGAACAAAAATTGTTTCCAACCAAAGGATATAAAGTTTACAAACAACACTGGGAAGACCAGGCAGGGTTCATGGGTAAAACACCATGGGATAAAGACAAGATCTTAAAGCTGACTATATCAACTGATTTCTATGACAATTTAAAAGAACTTCAATTTTCAAATCATTCGCTTAAGAAAGAGAATGGGAAACATACATTAAGAGTAAAAGTTCCATACAATTACTATAATCTGGATGATTTTGAATTAAAATCGCTTGAACTATTGGGTATCCAAAAGAGTTGGTTAACTGATATTTCTCTTGATAGCTCTAAATGTTCACGTCGTTAATTCAAGAAAATGAGCAACAAGCAAAAAGTACCCGTAACAATACTGACTGGGTTTCTAGGATCTGGCAAAACAACTCTACTCAATCGAATCCTGAGCGAAGAGCACGGTAAAAAAATAGCTGTCATTGAGAATGAATATGGTGAAGTTGGCATTGATCAAGGATTAGTAATCAATGCTGATGAAGAGGTTTTCGAGATGTCTAACGGTTGCATCTGCTGCACCGTACGTGGAGATTTAATTCGTGTACTAGGAAACCTCATGAAGAGGCGAGACAAATTTGACTATGTATTAGTTGAGACTACTGGCCTTGCTGATCCTGGTCCTGTAGCTCAGACATTCTTCATGGACGATGAAATCCGTGATGAGTTTTCACTCGATGGCATAGTCACACTTGTGGACGCAGCCCACATAGAACAACAACTTGGGCGAAGTGATGAAAGTTCAGAGCAAGTTGCCTTCGCTGACGTCCTTGTTCTAAATAAAACTGATCTTGTTTCAGACGAATCACTCGACAACTTAGAGTCACGTCTACGCGATATGAATCGTATGGCTCGAGTAATACGCAGTAAACAAGCAGACGTCTCAATTGATACTGTGCTCAATCTAAGTGCTTTTGATCTAGATCAAGTACTTCAGCGTCGTCCAACTTTTCTTGAACCAGAATATCCATTTGAGTGGACAGGTGTGTTTTCACTTGAAGAAGGTCGACATGAACTTACGCTCGAAGAAGGTCCAGACCCCACAATGTCTCTCGTCCTGTTATCAGACCAAGGTAAAGACGAGACTGCTCTCAACACAGGTGCTGAATCATGCGTGAGACTCTACGCAGAACAAGAACAACCTATGAATCCAGGGGAGACAGTTCCAGTCGGCAAGCATGTGAGCCTTCAACTTCAATCTGAAGGGACTAAGTCATTCTTCATAGATGTTGATAAGAAAAGGGATATAGGTCTATTCACTCAACACACAGCCGAAGAGTTTAATATGAAATTAACTAAAGTAAATAATGCACCTACAGACGAGATAAATAATGATCAGAATATCTCTGTAATTTATCCAATAGCTGAGCGGACTTGGGTAGCCGAGCACGAACACGACGACGAAGTGGGTTCATTCGCTATCGAGCGAGTAGGTGATGTAGATCCAGAAAAACTCAATAGATGGTTAAGTCGACTCCTATCAGAAAAAGGTGTGGATATATTTCGGACTAAGGGATTCATTAGTTATGCGGGTGAGTCTAAGAGAATAGTGTTTCAAGGAGTACATATGCTCTTCACTGCTCAACCTGATAAAGAATGGGGGAGTGAACCTCGCCGCAACCAACTTGTATTTATCGGGAGAAATCTTGATGAAAAAGAAATGATTAGGGAGTTTGATAAGTGCCTGGTCTAGAAGAATTCAGCCCAAAAGGGATGCTTCACAAGGGCTGGTCTGCTCAAGTTGACGACTATGCAATTGTCTGTGGATGGGCACTAAAAGGTAAAGCCTTTTTAGTCGGTGACGTTGCTGGTGGGCTTTACTCATTTGAAGGGAAGTCTGGGAATCTCATTTGGCAAACAAAGGAAGTCCACAAAGGTGGCTTACTCGCAATGTCTATTCATCCAGACGGAAATACTTTTGCAACTGCAGGCCAAGACGGAAAGGTATTGATATGGGAAAGCAAAGAAGGTAAATCAACTAACACTTTAGAACTTGGGAAAGGGTGGGTTGAGCACATCAAGTGGTCTCCAGACGGTAAGTTTTTAGCAGTGGTCTTCACCAAATACGTCTATGTGTTTAATGAAAAAGGTAAAGAACACTGGAAGTCAGAAGAACATCCCAGTACTGTCAGCGCGATTGCTTGGTCTAATTCAAATGAATTAGCGACAGCATGCTATGGGCAGGTAACTTTTTTTGATGTAGCTAACAACAAGGTCAATCAAAAGTTGGAGTGGAGAGGCTCACTAGTATCTATGGAGCTTAGCCCTGATGGAGACATAGTGGCATGCGGCAGTCAGGATAATTCTGTTCATTTCTGGCGTCGCTCAACAAATCAAGATTCAGAGATGACAGGATATCCAGGCAAACCAAGCCACCTAGCTTTTGATCAAACTGGAACAGTTCTTGCTACCGGGGGTAGTGATCGAGTGACAGTTTGGAGTTTTCAAGGCGATGGTCCTGAAGGGACTGTTCCAGGGGAATTAATTCTTCATACTGAACCTATTTCTTGTCTTGCTTTCTCACATAGCGGGATGCTCTTAGCCTCAGGTGCCAGAGATGGTTCGGTGTTTTCCTGGTTTCTCCAAAAAGATGGTCAGGGTGATCCTGTTGGAGGTGCATTTGCAGGAGATCTTGTCAGCAAAATCGCTTGGCGGCCTGACGACTGTGCCTTGGCTGCAGTAAATGCCAATGGAGGTATTACTGTTTGGGATTTCAAGGTTCGCAACAAGCAATCTCCTAAAGGATTCTCATAAAATAAAAGCCTCTTTTTTTTAATAGGAAATTGAAAACTGTTCAATTTCTATCGAGTACAGTGAAAAACTTCAAAAAGAGGCGTTTTTACTGATGTATAAGTGCTCCACATAACTTATATATGTTAGTAACCCACAAGAGGAACACAATGAATAGAACACTTCTTTGGTTTCAAGAATTGCTCATTGCAATGGGGAATGCTTTATTCCATCCGTATAAAGATAATTCACCTCCAAGTTTTGAAGCACAACCTTTCAGAGATGACCCTTATAAAAACAAAGGAATTGCATAATTTAAGGTCAAAATTTAAAAAGGAGGCCTAGTTGGGCCTCTTTTTTTAACCGTCTTAAAAGAGGGAAAGTAACTACCGAACCATTAAGAATGAGTGAATGTGCTTTAATAATTCTATGAATACACCGATTAAGAAGAAGTTAAGTACTAGAAATCCTGGAATTGACTTAAATCAAACCGATAGAAAAAAACCGACTTGGCATTTTGAAGTGGAAGGAAGTGGTCAAAGGAAGAGATATTTAAGATCGATTAAAGAGCAAGCTGTGGTTTGATTTACTGCACTTAATTAAAACCAGTTGATTTACTTTTCCCATTTCTTATTTATTAAGTAGCATCTTGTAGCAATCCCCTAACTACTTTTAGGCCGAAGTAATTATTACAAGCTATTCGGCTTTTTTAAAGATTGAAAAAAAAAAAAAAAAATTTATGAAATTGATTGCTAGCTATAGAAATAAAGGTTTTGAATCTGTTGCCGATGGTGTTATGTCGTTTTTTGATCGCCGAAAAGATTTGCACCGAGATGGTATTGCCTTCAGTAATGGATCAAATAGTGATTCAGAACCTGCAAAAGTTTCTACTGATATCAGCCTTGTAGCCATTGATCGTACTGACCCAGAAGCCTTTGCCCTGTCTGAAGTGATTGTAAGAGGAGTCGATGCTGGGCTTCAAAAATACCTTCAAGATCGTCCTCTCTTTAGTGAATGTTCCCCAGAACAATCACTATTTGTCAATCCAATTTTCAACTTACAACGTTACGCCCCAGGAGAGGGATTTAAGAAATGGCACTGTGACTGGACAATTAGCGAAGAAGCAACCGAACCGGTTCATAGAGTTTTAGCTTGGATTCTCTATTGCAATGATGTCGAATCTGGAGGTACAGAATTCCACTGGCAGGAATATCATGAGACAGCTGAGCGAGGAAAATTAGTTATTTTCCCTGCTGGATTGACACATATTCATAGAGGCAGAGTTAACAAAATTCATTCCAAAACAATTGCAACTGGTTGGATAAATGCAGGTTCAAGAGACTCATACATTTCCAGACTGGCAGATTAATCAATAGAAAAATATTCTTCACACAATTATTTTGTAAGACAAAGAAAAAATTGATCCATCTCTACATAGAGACGATAAGCAATAATTTTTTCCCAATCAAACTTTATGCCTAAAATAAAAAAAGTTTCTGATCTAAATTGATAATAATTTTTAAAGAAACTTCAACAGATTGAGAATGAATTGTGTATTATTCAATGACGTTCAGCTCTACTCGAGTCGCAGTTAGATTCAGGCCATGGAACGGGGACTTGAACAATGGCACTTTTTTTTATGGCTGAATTAACTTATAGAGGACTCAAGTACTCTCAAAATAAATCTGCTAAGAGCTCTCAAGAAGTGCACTTGCAATATTGTGGTCATGAAATCATGAGTAAAAGAATCCATGAAGCCATGAAAGCTGAAATGGGTTAACAAAGAATTAGCAAAGAGTCATTCCATTCGTTAAATATAGTTTTTAATTATATTTTTTAATTTTATTATTTATAAACTAAATAATAAAATAGTTTTCAAAATATTGAATCAATCAATACAGTTTTAATTTAGTTAATGCTTTAAAAATAACTTTTACAAATTCAATATGCAATATGAGCCAGGGACGATAGATTGCCATATCTTCCTAGAATGCAAAGAGCAAATAGAGAAGATGCTTCTTAGATTACACAAAGTAGAGAATACTGACCATATTTGCGAACAACTTCAATCTGTTTATCAACAAATAGAAGGTATGCATGAGTTAAAAAAAGTTAAGCGAAAAAGAAATTCTTTTTAATCAAACTTGTAGAAATAAATTAAAAACTTATCTAATTTTTTATAAATTTTTAATTTTGTATAAATTAAGTCTTAACTTATTTGATTAAATTGCCTATAACTATTTAACAGAAAACCCGTTCCAAAGTTTTCTGTAGGGAGGTCAGCACTACTGGGAAGGGTTTTGGCCTCCCTCTCATCTTAAAAAAGTTAATCTAATACATTTACTAATTAAATCCTAGTTTCAAAGTCCCCCAAAGATCAAATGCTCCAAATAAAAAAGCTATAAAAACCAAGTCCCATGCTTTCTGCTTAATAGCCCAAGGAGCAAAAAATACTTCACCAATACCATGAAGAGCTGCTCCTAATCCTAGATGATCTAAAACTAGAAGGCCATGAGATAGTAAGAACAATCCGCTAGCAAAGTATCTCAAAAAGGTATCGTAAGTTATGAGTTTAATTTTTTTTTATGTTTGAAACGGTTATGGCTGATGCAGGGATAGACCTGAAGGTTTTAACCATTAAATCAACCAAGAGTTTTTTATTTTTAATGCTTGATTTAGTCATGACATAATCTCTAATATGATTAATTTATAAATATTTTTTATAATCTTGTGTAGCATTAATTGCTTTATGAGCTAAATAAAATAAAACATATTCGATGTTTTAGTATCTTTAATTACTCTTCCTATTGCCTACTAATAATCAACTCGCCAAAAGTGAATTAATTAATACAGTTAGATGTATTTATTCTAGTAGTGTTTGGAGCAAATAAAATTTTTAATGAAACTCAATTTTGTACCGGTTAATATTTTTCGAGAGACTCCTGAAGTAACTTTTTTAGATGCTAGTGTTGAAGGCTCAAATGGTAGTGACGTTGTTATTCATAGAGGAGGCGCAACATCACCCCCTGATTTAAATGGCTACGAGCAATATTATGTACACCATCATCAAACAGATAACAATTTAGTACTTGAGGGAGATAGAACTTTCACGCTATTAAATCCTCTTTGGGATGAACCTCATCACATAATTCATCTCAACAGATTTATGGGTGCACTACAAATACCTATCGGTACTTTTCATAGATCAATATCCGGAAAGAATGGAAGTATTGTTATCAATCAGGCAATCAGAGATAAACTATTTGAGGCGAATACAGAATTTAATCCTATAAGTATTGAAAAGAGAATTGATTTAAAAACAGCAAAATCTAAAGAACCTATCATCTGGTTATGGAAAGATAGAGAAATCAAGAGAATAAAAGATTCATTATTCCTGAAAGTAGCTTAACTTTATCATGTTCTAATGAAAATAAATTAATTCAATAGATATAGTATCTAAGAAATATTTATTTTAAAAACTATTTCTAGTAATAAAATAAACAATACACCTGACAATGCAATTCTGCCATGGACTATCTCAGTTTTGATTAGTCTCTCGAAAGACATGAACTAATAAAAAATAAATTAATTAATTAATAACAAATCTAATAAAGAGAGCAAGTATCAAAAAAACTTTTCATATTAATTAAATTATTCAATTTGATTAACATGAAAAGACAAATATTAAAAGATATTGTAACTCTTACGACAGACTAAAGTAGTATGATAAACAATCATATAAAAAAGACTAAGTAATAAATGAGTCCACTCTTCAAATGCCTTGGCTGTGGACAAAATATTGAAAGGTCAACAAAGACTTTTTGGAAAAAGAAAGGTCATATTCTTTGCTCTACTTGCCAAGACAAAATAGAGAAAGAAACTTCTTTTACTCAAACAAATTAGCCTTAAACACTAAGGAATTTCTCTATCACCGCTTTACTTAATTCACTCGTTGGTCCATTTGCCACTATTCCTCCACGTTGCATTGCATAGTAACGATCAGCTTGCCTTACAAAATGCAGATGTTGCTCTACCAATAAAACTCCAACACCAGTCTCACTAATAATCCTTTTGACTGCCGACTCAATATCTTGAACGATATTCGGTTGTATTCCTTCAGTTGGTTCATCAAGTAAAAGCAACTTTGGCTTACCAAGTAATGCTCGCGCAATGGCAAGTTGTTGCTGTTGTCCACCGCTTAAGTCACCCCCTTTACGAGCTAGAAATTGTTTTAAGACAGGGAATAGTTCATATACAATTTCATCAATCTTTTTATGCTTTGCTAAACCTCCCGGCAAAGCTTCCAATCCAAGTTGAAGATTTTCCTCGACAGTTAGATAAGGTATTATTTCACGTCCTTGAGGAACATAGCCAATTCCGGAACGAGCTCTTTGATGAGGTCGCTTTCTATTTACTGAATCTCCATTAAAAATAATCTCTCCACGTCGTGGAGTTAATAACCCTATTAAAGATTTAAGTAAAGTTGTCTTACCAACTCCATTTCGCCCTATAAGACAAATCATCTCACCTTGATTGATATTCATATCAACATCTCGAAGAATATGACTCTCTCCATAGTAGGTATTCAAGCCTTTTATCTGTAGCATAGTCATTATTCTTCCTCCTCAGATTGCCCTAGATAAACCTCTATCACTAAAGGATCTTTTTGTATTTCGCTCATAGAGCCTTCCTTCAATACATGTCCTTGATGTAAAACACTCACAGGGCAATCAAGTCTACGAATAAATTCCATATCATGATCAATAACTAAAACAGTATGATCACCCGCTAGAGATTTAAGAAGATCAGCAGTTAAATCTGTTTCTTCATCAGTCAAGCCAGCTACAGGTTCATCAACAAGTAAAAGGTCAGGATCTTGCCCAACTAACATAGCGATCTCAAGCCATTGTTTTTGACCATGAGAAAGAGATCCCGCCCTGATATTTGCTTTTGATTGAAGGTTGACAATACTCATCAAATGTTGAATTTCATCTAAATGCTTCACCTTTAAATTATCAATTAATAATGAAAAAGGTGTTTTAGGCCTGCTAACTGATAGAGCTAGATTTTCTTGTACAGATAGATTCTCAAATATCCTAGGACTTTGAAATTTCCTTCCAATACCTTTACGCGCTATACGAAATTCTTTTTGACCAAGCAATGATTTTTCTTTAAAAATCACATCACCCTTTGTAGGTGATACTTTACCAGTAATTACATCTAAAAATGTAGTTTTACCTGCACCATTAGGACCAATAACTGCTCTAAGATCGCCTTTATTCAAAACCAGATTAAGATCTCTAAGAGCAAGAAATCCTTCAAAGCTAACTGAGATTTGTTTTAGCTCTAGCAATGGAGAACTCATGATTTCACCTCACCTTGTTCATTAACTTCAAGACTTGGATATGTCTCTAGTTTTTTATTAATCCCAATTAAAAACAGTACTTTCTTTAGACCTCCTTTTTGGATCCATCCGAGTACCCCTTCTGGGAGAGCTGTTACAACAAGAATAAATAACCCACCTTGAATAAACATCCAGCTTGCTGGTAATGCTTCACTCACTAAACTTTTTGCATAATTAATTAATACAGCTCCAAGAATTGCGCCTAGTAAAGTTCCTCTGCCCCCCACGGCAACCCAAACAACCATTTCTATAGAGAACGGGACAGTCATAAATTGAGGAGAAACTATTCCAGATTGAACTGTGTACAAAGCTCCTGAAATACCAGCTAAGCCTCCTGCTATTGAAAAAATTATTGTTTTAAAAATTACTGGATTATATCCAGTGAAACGAACTCGAGCTTCATCATCTCTAATTCCAATAAGGATATTTCCAAATCTATCTCGAACAATCCACCTCGCAAAAAACCATGCAAGTATTACTAAAATAGCTGATATCCAAAAAAACCATCTTTGCATTATTTCTGAGCCTACCATTTGTCCAAAAAGTTGAGTCACGTCTGTTTTTAAACCATTTGTTCCATTAATCAATTTCTGTTGACCATTAAAGAAATTAAAAAAAACCAACAGAGCCGCTTGTGTAAGGATTGAAAAATAAACGCCTTTAATTCTATTTCTAAAAACTAAATAGCCAAGAAGACCAGCAATTATTGCTGGTAGCAACCAAATGGAAATAAGAGTAAAAATTGAACTTTTAAAAGGTTCCCAGAAAAATGGAAGTTTTTCGACTCCATATAAACCAAAAAACTCAGGGATACCATTAGGAAATTCTCCTGAACTATTCAATTGAAGGAACATTGCAGCGCAATATCCACCAAGAGCAAAGAAAATCCCTTGCCCTAAACTCAACATTCCTGTAAAACCCCAAATCAAATCAACTCCTAGAGCCACTATTGCGAGAGATAGATATCTACCTAATAGATTTAGTCTGAAAACAGGAAGTAATGAAGGAGCAGCAATAATTAATGCAATGATTAACACCCAAATAGTTAAGTTAATCCAACTTTTTTTTGTAGAAAAAATACTCATAAGTTAAGACTCCACCATTCTTCCTTTTTGAGGGAACATCCCAGTTGGTCGAAACTGCAAGAATATGACTATTAGTGCAAATATCATTACCCTAGCCATACTTGTTGTCGCAAAAAAATCTATTGTTGATGCTAGAGGTGAAGGCATATCTGGCCAAATAGTAAGGAGTCTTCCAGCTCCAATTAAATCAGTCATGATTCCTATTGAGAAAGAAGCAAGAATTGTACCTAGCAAATTACCTACTCCACCAAGAACGACTACCATAAAACATCCCACAATATAATTTCCGCCAACATTTGGGCCTACTGACCCCAGAAGTGAAACTGCAACTCCAGCGACTCCCGCAAGACCAGAACCGATACCAAAAGTAATAATATCTACTGTTTCTGTTGATATACCTAAACAATCACTCATAGGTCTATTTTGAGTTACTGCTCTAATTCTCATTCCCCAAGCTGTTTTATCGAGAAAGAAAATCACTACTAAAACAGATATTACGGTGATAAGGATTATTAATAGACGTGTCTTAGGAAAAGTAATTCCAACAAAATCTATACCACCTCTCATCCAAGAAGGGGCAGTAACATCAACATTCCTTGCACTTGAGCGACTAAGTTTACTTACTAAAGAAGATAAAATACCTCCTGTTGAGACACCTAGCAAGGCAGAAAAGCCCCAAGTACATGACCTTATTAATTTACTTTTTGTACCAGAAAGTAAATTATCAGAAATAAATAATGGTGAAAATAATCCAAAGAAAAGTGCTACGACTAAACCGCTTGCATAGGCAAGAGGAACACTTCTAACAAATTGTTGAAGGATTAAGCTAACTCCCCATGTAGCTAAAAGTGTTTCAAGAGGACTTCCATAGAGACGTCTAATAACTGTTCGTTCTAAAAGAATCCCAACTGTTCCACTAACTAAAAAAGCAATTCCAATTGCAACTATGACATACGAATCATAAAAAGGTTTTAAAAAAGAAACTTGTTTGAAAATTAATTGAGTTATGTATGTTGAATAAGCACCAAGCATCATCAATTCGCCATGTGCAAGATTGATGACACCCATTAAACCGAAGACAATTGCTAGTCCCAGTGCTGCGACAAGCAAAACTGAGCCAATAGCAACGCCATTAAAGAGGCTTTCAAGAAAAAGTTGCACTAGCTTGGTTGTTTTTTTTTAAGAAATAAGGAGCCCAAAGGCTCCTTATTAGAATCTATTTATAAGTGAAAATCGAATCACATTTTATATTTTTCACCTTTCTTAGGATCAGTCCAATCACAAGCATAACCTTTTGAACTTGGATGTTTTTGGTTCCATGCTTGTGGCTCAACTACTCCAGTTTCTTCAAGGATTGTAAATCCACCTTCTGCATTGATTTCACCGATTCTCACTGTTTGAGATAGGTGATGATTTGCCATGACTTCTACTGGACCTTGAGGAGCATCGAATGTCTGACCAACCAATGCTTCTCTAACCGCATTGTCATCAAATGTACCTGCATCTTCAACTGCCTGCTTCCAAAGATAAACCATGTTATAAGCAGATTCTTGAGGATCAGCCACAACACGATCACTCCCCCATCTCTTCTTAAAGCTCTTAGCAAACTGCTTAGAAGCTGGAGTATCAATAGACATCATGTAGTTCCAAGCACCATAGTGGCCCTCAAGGAACTCAGGTCCAATCGTACTAATCTCTTCTTCCGCAATGGAGTAGTTCATTACGTAATAACCATTAGAAGGAGTGATTCCTGCGTCCTGGATTTGTTTGAAAAAAGCAACGTTTTGGTCACCATTCAAAGTGTTAACTATGATTCCACCATCAGGAAGAGCAACTTTTATCTTAGAGATAATAGGTGCTACCTCAGTATTACCTAATGGAAGATAGTCTTCTCCAACAACTTTACCGCCAAGTTGTTTTACTTGAGCTTTAGTAATTGTGTTAGAAGTTCTTGGGAAAACATAGTCAGAACCAACCAAGAAGAAATCTCCTCCAGCAGCTGGTGAGCGCTTATACATGAAATCTGTAGCAGGCTCAGACTGCTGATTTGGAGTGGCTCCTGTATAGAAAATATTATTGGAGCACTCTTGTGCTTCATATTGAATTGGGTAATAAAGGAATGCATCTTTAGATTCATAAACTGGAAGCATTGCCTTGCGACTTGCAGAAGTCCAGCCACCAAAGACTACTGGTACTCCATCTTGGTCGATTAACTTCTTGGATTTCTCAGCAAAGGTAGGCCAATCTGATGCACCATCTTCAACTATGTATTCAATTTTATAGCTTTTACCGTCGACTGTTACTCCGCCAGCTGCATTGATTTCCTCAATAGCCATTTTTTCTGTATCAACGAGAGTTGATTCGGAGATAGCCATTGTCCCTGATAGGGAATGGAGAATTCCAACAGTGACGGTGTCGTCAAAGTTGCCTGAGGAATCTGATCCACCACAAGCTGTAACAGTTACGGCCAATGAGGCAGTAGCTAAACCTGCAAAAATTCGCTTTGGAAGCTTCATGAATTACTAACTAAATTAGATGTTTGCCCACCTTGGGGTTTAAGAAAAGTATCCAACCGAACACCCCTCTTTTTGTAGCCAATAAGACTGTTTTAACTATTTCAGTAAACGAAGATAGATTTCCGTATACGGCTATACCATTTACTGCGTAGGAGGTATCTGATTACACAAGAATTCTTCAATTATTTTTATCCCCTCCCCTGTTTTGGTATTGGTAAAGCACCAGGGCAGATTTTTCCTCATAAGCAGAGTATCTCTCTCCATTATTTTCAGGCTTGCTCCAACCATTTCAGCTAGGTCAATCTTATTGATAACTAACAAATCAGAACGTGTTATTCCTGGCCCTCCTTTCCTAGGAATCTTATCTCCCGCCGCGACATCAATTATGTATATACATACATCTACTAACTCAGGGCTAAAACTCGCAGCCAGATTATCGCCACCACTTTCAACAAATACTAAATCTAAAGTTGTAAATTTATACTCTAGCTCTTCAACCGCAATACGATTGATTGAACAATCTTCCCTTATCGCTGTATGTGGGCAACCTCCAGTTTCAACTCCTTTGATACGTTCCGGCACTAAAGCCTTTGAATTCGTTAAAAATTTTGCATCTTCTTGGGTATAGATATCATTTGTAACTACTGCAATTTCTAATCGATCTTTAAGATTTTCACATAGTCTCTGAATAATAGCCGTCTTACCAGATCCTACTGGACCAGCTATACCAACTCTTAATTTACTTTCCATTAGCTTCTAAATAATCTTGAATAAAGTTCACCATGCGATTGTTGTGCCATAATCGCGCCGACATCGCTAACCCAAATTTCTTTGGGATTCTGCTGCAATAAGTAACTTGCTTGAGATTTTATAAGTCTTAGGGATTTTTTTTGAAGCTGTTGAGCTTTTGTTGGCCCTAATGACAATAGTCTTAACGCTGCACTCAATTGATTAGCTACCCAACTATATAAAAATCCTTCCACCAAATCAAGGTGAGGTATATCCCAGCAAACTCCGGCCCAAGCCCAAGCTATGGGCCATACAAATTTTTTTTCATTACCAGGAAGAGGATGATCTAGATCAATGAGAAGCTGTAATAGAGATTGACCCATTTGTATTTGTTGAGATCTGATATCTGGCGAATCCCTTAATGAACCAAGCCAAGAATTCCACTCATCAATAATTAACTTATGTTGAACATCTTTATGATCACTCCAATTAACTAAATCTCTCATGATGTGAGAAATTGAGCTTGCCTCAATTGTTATCTGGCCTCGAGAGAGTTCACTTTCAATCCAATTGAAAAGTGTTGTCTCGTCAAATACTTTTTTATTTTGAGCAAGCCACTCCAATCCTTCGGAGTAACTAAAAGCACCAACTGGTAATGATGGGCTGATTAATTGTAAAAACTCAAGGTTCATAAACGTAATCAATCACATCCTTACTCATAAGCGCCTATCTCAGGAGAAAAAGGTCTATGGAAACGTTCTATTTCAAAGCCATGGCCTTTTAACATCTTTTTCATTACTACATCATTGAGTAAATATAACTCTTTATCGTGCAACTCAATCTGAACATGTCTATTACCTAAATGATAAGCAGCTTTTAACAATTTCAATCTATTTCCTGAGCTAATTCTTATTACATCTTCGTGAGCGGCCACTATGCTTACAAAAACTTTTGAATTCTCACTTTTCAATACCTCTCCAGGAATCAAGCGACCTCCTCCTCTAGGCAAATTTAAAATAACATCAATTCCATCTAAAGTTGATCGTTTGCCTCTAAGCTGAGTCCTCTCTTTTGCAGACAAGGGAAGTAAAAGGCAATGTTTTATCACTTGAGCACTAATTCTCTCTGTGAGATAGATTAATTCCTGTGACAAGCTTAAATTCTTTATAGATCTAAATTTTATAGGTTATGCCTACCACATCAGACATTTATTATTTTCTCAAAACTAAATGAGCAAAAACGATAAAGCTATTCAATGAAATCTCAATGGCATGGAACTTGTGATCTAAGGCTTTTCAAGAACTCAAGGTCTAACAATAAAGATATTGTCAAAACAATTCATCAAGCAAAATGTACTGCTCCATTAAAAATAATGAGAGTATTTAATGATAAAAAAGATGGGAGATGTGAAGTACCAATTCTCCATAGTGCTGGAGGAATTGTTGGAGGTGATCAACTCACAATAAATGTAAACGCCGAAGAAGATAGCATTGCCATATGTTCTTCGGTAGCAGCTCAAAAAGTTTATGGAAGTAGAGGCAGATCAAAATTAAATCCGCAAGGGAGCTGGGCAAATCAAAAATGTTGTTTTCAAATAAAAAAAAATTCTGACTTTGAGTGGATTCCTCAAGAGTTAATTGTTTATCAGGGCGGTCTTTTTGAACAAAATATGACTGTTAGTCTTGATCCTTCTTCAAGCTTTTTATGTGTTGATTTGGTTCGCTTGGGACGAACTGCAGCAGAGGAACAACTTGGTAGTGGAGTATGGAGATCATCTTTGGAAATCTTTAGGGATCATAAGCAAGGAAAACATTATGAATTTAGTGATCGATTAGAACTATCTGGAGAGGCTCTAAAATCTATTCATGGCTTAGAACAGAAACCAGTATTTGGATCTTTAACTTGGATAACACCTAAAGAAATAAAGCAAAAAGATTTGTCTCATTTGTTAGTCGAATGTCGACAACAAAGAGCTGGACTTGAGGGATTTATGACTTGTAGTCTTCTTGAAAATGGTATATCAGCAAGATACACTGGCTCATCAACACAATCAGCTCGATTTTGGTTTTATAGAATTTGGAGTCTTACAAGAATTTTGAGAAAATTAAGCATGCCTGAATACATGAGGATTTGGCCAATGCAAGAAAATCCATCAAGAGATGCAAAATGTCCATCATGAACTTTTAAGCATTTTTTTGATAGTAAAATTTATTTCTAACTATTAAAAAATGTACTTAAGCCCTCAAGAAAAAGACAAATTACTTGTAGTTACTGCTGCTCTTTTGGCAGAGCGAAGATTAAATAGAGGTTTGAAATTAAATCATCCTGAAGCCGTTGCTTGGCTTAGCTTTCAAGTACTTGAAGGTGCTAGAGATGGAAAGAGTGTTTCAACCTTAATGAATGAGGGGACCACATGGTTAACAAAAGAACAAGTCATGGAAGGTGTGCCAGAACTCATCAATGAAGTTCAAATAGAAGCTGTTTTTAAAGATGGAACGAAACTTGTAACACTTCATAATCCAATTAGCTAACTACAATTATGTCTTATTTAATTCCTGGAGAACTTATTCCCGAAGATGGTTTTATTGAACTAAATAAAGGAAGAGAAACCACAACTCTAAAAGTCGCTAACACCTCTGATCGACCTATACAAATTGGCTCTCATTATCATTTCTTTGAGTCCAATAAAGGTCTAGAATTTGATCGTAAAAAATCTCTTGGCAAAAGGTTAGACATTCCAGCCGGTACTGCTATCAGATTTGAGCCAGGTGATCAAAGAGAAGTTAATCTTGTTCCTTTTGCTGGTGACCGTAAAATTTTTGGGTTCAACGGACTTATAAACGATTCACTTCAACAATAAAATGCCTTTCAAAATTTCTCGCCAAGCCTATGCAGAGACCTATGGTCCGACGAAAGGGGATCGCATTAGACTTGCAGATACTGACTTAATACTCGAAGTTGAACAGGATCATACTCACTATGGAGACGAAGTTAAATTTGGTGGAGGGAAGGTCATTCGTGATGGGATGGGACAATCACAACAAAGTAGAGACAATGGAGTAGTAGATACAGTTATCACAAATGCACTAATCTTGGATTGGTGGGGAATTGTCAAAGCTGATATTGGCATTAAAAACGGAAAAATCTCAGGTATTGGAAAGGCTGGAAATCCGGATACTCAAGAAGGTGTCAACATTATTGTAGGAGCCAGCACAGAAGCAATCGCAGGAGAAGGAAGCATTATTACTGCAGGAGCTATTGATAGTCATATTCATTTCATCTGTCCACAACAAATAGAAACTGCTTTAGCTAGTGGGGTTACGACAATGCTCGGAGGGGGGACAGGCCCAGCAACAGGCACTAATGCAACGACATGTACACCAGGAGCATTCCATATCTCAAGAATGCTGCAATCTGCAGAGGGCTTTCCTGTCAATCTGGGATTCTTTGGGAAAGGCAATGCAACTAACAAAGCAGCATTAGAGGAACAAGTAAGAGCAGGTGCTTGTGGGTTAAAACTTCATGAAGACTGGGGAACAACACCTGCCTGTATTGATTCCTGCCTAAGTGTTGCAGATCAATTAGACGTACAAGTTTGTATTCACACAGACACCCTAAACGAAGCTGGTTTTGTTGAAGATACAATTCAGGCAATAAAAGGGAGAACAATTCATACCTTCCATACAGAAGGAGCTGGAGGTGGTCATGCTCCAGACATTATCAAAATTTGTAGAGAGTCAAATGTGATTCCCAGCAGTACAAATCCAACTAGGCCTTTCACTCTAAATACTCTTGAAGAGCATTTAGACATGTTGATGGTTTGTCATCATTTGGATCCCAAAATTCCAGAGGATGTTGCATTTGCTGAGTCAAGAATACGTCGTGAAACTATTGCCGCCGAAGACATACTCCACGATTTAGGAGCCTTTTCTATTATTGCTAGTGACTCCCAGGCCATGGGTAGAGTTGGGGAGGTTATTAGCCGGACTTTTCAAACTGCTCACAAAATGAAAGTTCAAAGAGGAGCTTTACCAGAGGATAATCAAAGAAATGATAATCATCGCCTGAAAAGATATATCTCAAAGGTAACTATTAATCCAGCGATAGCTCATGGAATCAGTGGTCATGTTGGTTCTGTAGAAGTTGGCAAACTAGCAGACTTAGTCCTTTGGAAGCCTGGCTTTTTTGGAGTCAAACCTGACTTAGTAGTTAAAGGAGGATGTATAGCATGGGCTCAAATGGGAGATGCAAATGCCTCCATTCCTACACCACAACCAGTCCATGGTCGTCCAATGTTTTCTTCCTTTGGAAAGGCAATAAATCCTACATGCCTGACTTTCTTAAGCAAGAGTGCAATAGATGCTGGAGTCCCTGAACGACTAAAATTGGAACGCTCTTATGCTCCCGTTAAAGACACAAGAAAAATATCTAAAAAATCAATGAAGCTAAATGATGCAAGACCCAAAATCGAAGTAGACCCTCAAACATATGAAGTTTTTGCAAACGGAGAGCTTTTGACTTGTGAACCAGCTGAATCACTACCACTTGCTCAAAGATATCTATTGCTTTAATTGATATTAAGTTTGAAAAGATCTTAGGCTACCAGCGAATCTTCCTTACTAGAAGCAGTTATTCGAAGGCGTTCTTCTAAATTTGGTCCATATGACTCTATACCCCAAATTTCCAACTGCGAACCATCTGGTGCCATAGATGAGAATACTTCTTGAGGGAAAATAGCTCGTTCTAGAAAAAATCTATCCGGTCCAATGCATTTAAGTATGACCATGCTAGAAGTGATGTTTCTGTAAGAGAAATCGACCATAACCTACAATTTTTTTTTGAAATTAAAACAAATAAACAAAAAAGTATTTGTAATTTTTTATACAAAAGATATAGACAAAAATATAAACTTTTTCTTAATATGTCCAAATCAAAAGTCCCCTTTAAGATCAATTAGTTATAAAAAATGCAAAAATTCATGATCTCCACAGCAACTTGATTGAGAATAAAAAACATACTATTTCGACTAGAAACTAATCAATTAGTTAAACTAAAAGAAAGGATTTTCCTTAATAAATTTCCTCATATTTCTCCTTTGATTGCAGCATGGATTGCATCTGCACTAGGATTAGAGGCTAGTGCTATAGATAGTGAATAGTTATTAAAACCATGGAAACCAAGTTTTCAATGAGATAGTTGATTAGCAATAAAAGCTATCCATAATAATAAATATTCCAACAATTATAATTCAATTAAAATGATAACCAGGAATAATTCAAAAAAGTATCCAAAAATACAAAATAATTCTTAGCAATGTAACAACTAATACACCAAATCAAACTACTAATTAGGAAAATAAATTGCTCTTAATTTGTGTGAGGACACAATGAAGCTTTTCCAACATTTACTGGTAGCTCCTGCTGCATTGAGCCTAATGGCTCCAGTTGCAGTTAATGCAGATACTGCATTTTCATCAACCACATCTCTTTCTGGTGGTGCTGTTTTTACTATCGGTTCTGTTTCCGATGGAGGAACAACTGATACGGAAGAAGAACTCTATATGCAATATGGATATGGACTTGACGTAACTTCCAGTTTTACTGGGGAAGATATGCTCTACATGGGCATGGAAACTGGGAATGCTAGTGGTCCATTAGCAAGCATGGACAGCTCAGTCGGCGGTACTGGTGCTATTACATTGCATTCTTTGTATTATGCCTTTCCTGTTGGCGATCTTTCCGTAACTGCTGGACCATTACTTGATCAAGACGATGTTGTTGCTGCAACAACTTCTGCGTATTCAGACGCTTTCAGACTAGGTAGCATGCCTTATTCTTTGGCTGGTAACGAAACTGGTCCTGGAGTTGGTGTTGCTTACTCTAATGACAACGGTGTAGTTGCTTCTGTTAGCTTCGTTTCTGTTGGAGGCTCTGATTCAACAGTAGGAATCGGCGCTGACGATGGAGATGATGTTTCCACTTTCACTCTTGGCTATGATGGCGACGGCTTTGGTGGCGGACTTGTAATCGCTTCTAATGACGGTGAAGCGGGAACAAATGGATACGACACATTTGGTGGCGGTATCTATTACAGCCCTGAGTCAGTCCCTGCGACAATAAGCGTTGCTTATGACACACAAGATCCAGAAACGGGTGCTGATGCAACTGATTTGTTCGTTGGTATTGATTACGAAGTTGGTCCTGGAACATTGAGTGCTGCTTATAATTCAACTGATATTGATGGTAGTGATTCTGAAGATTCAACAGGATTTGAAGTTTCTTACAGCTACGGACTTAATGACTATGTCTCAGTAACAGCTGGATTCTTTACTGTTGAAGATACAAGTACTGGTGATGACGACACTGGGGTAGTTGCTGAAACTTATTTCAGCTTCTAAACCTTAAAGTTTTATCCAAAAAAAGCCTCCTAATAAAATAGGAGGCTTTTTAATGAATACAAAAATTAATTTCAATTTTTAAGTTATCAAGAAAGACTAATTTTATTAAATTGATTTATTATTTTCTTTTTGAAAATTTTTTAATTTAATCAACCCTTCATAAGGGTCAAGTTTCTTTAACCTAATCATATCTTCATAAGGATCGGGAATACTCTGATAATTTTTTTTAGTTTTTCTCATTTCTTTTTCATTGATAAACAAGTGAATTCTATTTTCTTTATTTATGCCGCAATATCAGACTTTAAATGCCTATCACGGCTTCCTTTAAACCACCTCATTTGATGAGTCATACGATGTCCATTAGGATATAAGTAATTAAGTTTTTCAATTGAGACAACCTTTTCATTTCTATTAACTATTTCTTGTGAATTATCATTATGATTTTGATTTGATTCCATAATTAATAAGCTAGATAAGCTATTTAAAACATCTAATTTATGGATTGATGTCCATGTTGAACAAAGTGACGATTCCAAAACGAAATAGTCCAAAAAGAATATTTACTTTCTCAGATTATTTTTAAAATCAGTTGTTCATTCAAGTTGATATTTTAATGTATTTAAAAAAGCAGCTCAGTGAGCTGCTTTTTTAAATAAAGTCAATTTTAATTGTTTGGAGCTTAAAAATACTTAAAAGGAAAAAATATCTTATCAGGTCCTGCAAGCATTACTGAAGCAGCAATAAGAGCAGTAACTACTTGAACACCAATAAATTGTTTTTGAAGGTACTTATAAGATCCTGTTTCAGAAAGCTCAACTGATGGTTCATTCTCAGGCAATCCATAATAATAAATTTGAGAGATCTGAAAAAAAATAACTAAACCAGCAATTGCAGCTAAAGGATTAAATCCACCAAATGTGATTGTAGAAAAAGGGATTGTTGAGTAAAGCATTAAAAAAGCATCGCTCTTAACTTCTAATCATTACAGCATCAATTTGAGGAAATGGTTTAATCGCTAATAGACTGAAATCTAAAATTAATTAAAGTTCTCAACAACCATTAATCAAGAGGATGAAAATTTTGATAATGCTTAAAAAAACTTTCCAAAACTAATTAATTGTTTTTGGGTCTGGCTTTTGTAACCCTGATAGCCCTACCCATCCATTCCACATCTTGAAGATCATCGATTGCTTTTTGTTCTTGAGCATCGTCGCCCATATCAACAAAAGCGAAACCTCTTTTTCTCCCAGTCTCCCTTTCTAATGGCAGCTTGCAATTAGTGACTTCACCATAACTGCTAAACACACCAACAATATCATCAACCTCAGCATCAAACGAGAGATTCCCGATGTAAATAGTCATTGGATAACGGACCTATGAAGTAACAATGAATGGTCCGAAAAGGAAAAAACCTCAATAATTTGGCTAATAAGCAAAACTTGAAGAAAGCTATTTGGATAATTCAGGATATATTCTAGATCTTTTTACCCCAAAAAGGTCAAAACAAAAATTTGCTTTATCGTCCTGTAAAATATTTATAACATTTTTTTATTTTTTTGACTCAAGTAACTGTTGGAGAAAACGAAGGCATTGAATCAGCACTTCGCCGTTTTAAACGTCAAGTTTCCAAAGCCGGCATCTTTGGAGAGTTAAAGCGCCTCCGTCATCATGAAACACCTGTAGAAAAATATAAACGTAAACTCCAACAAAGACGTAGAAGCAGAAGAAGATAAAAAATCAAAGAAATTTTCAAACTCAAATTTCAAGCCTCGTATTAACTTGATCAAATGGAAAGAGAAAACTGTTGGGTTTGGTTTAAAGGTTCACTTAAAGAAGGAGGAGCCTGGAAAGGTGGTTTTACCTACAAAAAAGATGAGAATCCAGGCGTTCTTATTAAAAACCCTGGTTATGTTCAATGTCGTGTTCCTGATTGGCGCATAATGACTACAGAGCCAGTTGATAAATACAAAGGACCCACAATACCTGAAAACTCAGTTTGGAAAATTTTATGAATTTAATAATTTTCTAAATAATTATTTTTACTTTGATTTCTTTATTCTTAATTAGCTTTAACGATAGGAGCTAAATACTTAACAACAGCTGGAGTGATTAATAAAACGGCTATTAATCTAAATGCATGAATTGCTGCTACTGCAGCTCCCACTCCAAGTTCTGCTCCAACGAGGCTCATCCCGAGTGTTCCTCCAGGAGCAGATCCTAGTAAAGCTATTAAAGGATCAATGCCAAATAGACGAACTACTAAAAATCCAACTACAAGCCCAGTTAGAATTAAAGTTATCGTAATTAAGATGGCTGGCTTCCAAAGAGTTTCTAACTCTGCAAGAGTATCTCTATTAATACCAGTACCAATAACAGTCCCTACACCAATACCAAGCAAAGTTTTTGTACCTGCAGGCCATTGAGCAGGTTCGAATTGACCACTTATGCTTAAGCATCCTGCTGCCAAAATCGAGCCTAGAAGAGGTGCTGCAGGGATGCCGCTTAGAAGCATCAAACCTCCGAGAGCAGCTCCACTTAGAATGTATATGATCAAAGTCATCGGATGATTCATGATCCAAGCATTAAATCTATGTGGTCAGTCTGATCTATTTTTTGTTTTTTAAACGAATTAGTCAATATCAATTGAAAAAGCCTCTCAAAAAACTTTGCCTTTCAATAAAATTATTAGATTACTCTATTCAAAAAACACGAAAAAGGCCTCTGCATCTAAGTTTTGAAAAGATTTGGAATGGAATTAAATTTTCTTCCTTTTAACTATTAATCTAATTTTCAATCAAAAAGGTCAACATATTGTTAGTGTTTATCTCTAATTGATTATTTTAGTTATCAACAGATGTCGTGATGAAAGCAAATTTGACTTCTGAATTAAAACTGATTGGGCCTAAATCAGAGGTTAAAATCTTGTATATCAGACTGCCTTGTAATCCTATTTTTCCAATTGGACCAATTTATTTAGCTGATCATGTTCATAAATGCTTTCCAAAGATTCAACAATTAATTCTAGATTTAGCTTCATTACCCATTTTAGATGTAGAAAGAATACTATTAAATAGTATAAAAAGTTTTAAACCTACGCTATTAGTTTTTTCATGGAGAGATATACAAATTTATGCCCCTGTAGATGGAAGAGGAGGAAATCCATTACAAAACTCATTTGAAGTTTTTTATGCTCGCAATCCCCTCAAAAAAATTCGAGGTGCTTTAGGTGGTTTTCAACTATTAAAAAGTCATTATGGAGAAATATGGAGAAACCAAAGATTAGTTAAAAAGGGTTTAAAATGTGCAAAGAGATATAAACCAAATGCTAATGTTATATTAGGCGGTGGTGCTGTCAGTGTTTTTTATAATCAATTAAAAAAGTCACTTCCTAAAGGTACTATTATATCACTTGGGGAAGGAGAATTATTAATAGAAAAATTAATAAGAAAGGAATCAATTTCAGATGAAAGATGTTTCGTAGTTGGTGATTCTCCTAGAGAAAAACTAATTCATGAGAAACCAAATAATCTAATCAAAACAGCATGTGATTATGCCTATATTCAATCTATCTGGCCTGAGTTTAAATGGTACTTAGATGGAGGGGATTTTTATATTGGAGTTCAAACTAAAAGAGGTTGCCCTCACAACTGTTGTTATTGTATTTACACAGTAATTGAAGGTAAAAAAGTAAGAATTAATCCAGTCAGTGAGGTAATCAAAGAGATCAAACAACTCTACAACCTTGGAGTTCGTGGCTTTTGGTTTACCGATGCTCAATTCATACCATCAAGAGGACACATTCAAAATGCTAAAGACATTCTTCAAGCTATTTACAATGAAGGATTACATGATATTCATTGGGCCGCTTACATTCGAGCAGACAATTTAGATGAAGAATTAGCTGAATTAATGGTTAAAACAGGCATGAGTTATTTCGAAATTGGCATAACTTCTGGATCCCAAGAACTTGTAAGAAAGATGCGAATGGGGTACAACTTAAAAACAGTATTGAAAAATTGCGAACTTTTAGCAAAAGCAGGTTTTAAAGCTCAGGTCTCGGTAAATTACTCATTCAATGTCATAGACGAACGTCCAGAAACAATAAGACAAACAGTTGCTTACCATAGAGAATTAGAGAAAATTTTTGGCGCTGATATTGTTGAGCCTTCTATATTTTTTATTGGACTTCAACCTCATACGTTATTAGAAGAGTACGGCCTGAAAAAAGGTTTATTAAAACCTGGATATAACCCTATGAGTTTAATGCCTTGGACCGCGAGGAAACTCCTCTGGAATCCAGAGCCTATGGGCAAGGAATTTGGAAGAATTTGCTTGGAGGCTTTTGATACAAATCCAAGTGATTTCGGTAGAACAGTCATGAATTTATTAGAGAGAAATTATGGAATTTCATCTTTAAACGATGCATTAACTGTGGAAGTTAAAAATCGTCCCGTTCTTGCGAAAAGTCTTCGTTGAAAAAACAAAGTAGCTAATAAAATTGTTATCCCAGTAACGCTCCCAATTGGATTCACCATATTTCTGCTTGGTCCCAATAAAAAATATGGAGTATCAATGGAAAAAACAACTATTCCCGAATCAAATAGATACCAAATACCAACTAATCCGCCATGCAAACCTATACACCCCCACAATGATCCTCTATCAATCGTTCGTCTTAAAGTTAAAACTAATCCAAAAAGAAATAAGCCAGTCAAGAAAGGAATTAAAGCTAATAAACCAATATCAGATCTATAATGGGCAAGACTAAAAATTGTAGATTGCAAAATAATTCCTCTTCTCAATCCAAACATAAGGCTCATTTCCTCCATTAACCAACCTCGAAAAATTATCTCCTCAGCAAGCACAATGCCAACTATCAATAGTATTGCGTTTAAAAATTCAGTAAATTTTATATATCCAAGTCTATCAATCCAGCCGCATATAAAATAAAAAATAAACAAAATAAATATTAGAAAAACTGAAAAGATAAATCCACTTAAAAATATTTTTAATGCTTTAAATTTATTGTTAGAGTCCAAACCAATTGATAGCCATAAATTATTAGTTTTCCATCTAATCCTTCCCCAACTTGGCAGAACTGCTAGAAACAATATAAAAGATATTATGGTACCTATAATACTTAGGTTGTTGGAACTAACATCTCGATCGAAAAGGTAAAATAAACGACTAATAATCCATCCAGCTGGATATAAAAATAAAAATAGAGTAAAGGTTGGTATCCATTGCATCTTTTGACGCAACCATCGATTCCAAAAACTTTTAATTGATGATTTCAGCTTTCTAGTTCTATTGTACTTGTCAAGCCTTTTGCCTTTAAAGATTCAGAGTAAAATTCAGCAGGTTCTAAGTCACAGGTAATAACAAGTCCAACGCCATTATTATGCGTTTCCAACATAATATTCAAAGCATCCTGTTCACTTAATTGTGGCACTACTTGTCTTAATGTATCTGCTACATAATCCATAGTATTAACAGGGTCATTATGAAGCAAAACCTTATATTTAGGAGATATTTTTCTAACTCGCTGAACTTCCCGATCGATAACAGCAGTATCTCCATCAGTTTGATTTGCAGAGTCAACCATAATTAAACTGCCAAGATGAAAAGCACTTTTTAACAAGGAATTTACCATGGCATTACTCATTTAAGTTTTACGATCCTTTGCATGGCTTTTTCGACATTTGCTCTGCTGTTGAAGGCAGATAATCTAAAATAACCTTCTCCCGCCGCCCCAAATCCACTACCAGGTGTGCCAACAACATTTGCTTTTTCAAGTAAGAAATCGAAGAAATCCCATGAGCTCATCTTTTTCGGTGTTTTTATCCATGCATAAGGGGCATTAATCGCGCCAAAAACTTCAAAGCCTGCATCAGTCAAATTTGCTTTAATTATTTGAGCGTTTTTCATATAAAAACTTACTAATTTTCTGATTTGTTTTTTTCCGTCTTTTGAGTAAACAGCTTCAGCTCCTCTCTGAACAACATAGCTTACACCGTTGAATTTCGTACTTTGTCGCCTATTCCATAAGGACCACAAATCAACTGTCTCCTTACCTGCTTTACCTTTTAAAGACTTGGGAATAACTGTAAATGCACATCTTGTTCCTGTGAATCCTGCATTTTTTGAAAAAGAGCGAAACTCAATTGCACAATCTCTAGATCCCTCAATTTCAAAAATCGAATGAGGAATCGATTCATCTTTAATGAAAGCCTCGTATGCAGCATCAAAAAGAATCAAAGAATTATTTTCTTTTGCATATTTTACCCAAGCAACCAATTGTTCTTTAGTTGCTACTGCCCCAGTGGGATTATTAGGAAAACAAAGATAAATTAAATCATATTTTTCTTTTGGAATGGCTGCCTCAAATCCATTCTCTGAATTAATTGGGATGTAACTTAAACCTTTATATTCTCCTACTGAGTTAGCTCCTCCAGTCCTGCCTGTCATCACATTCGTGTCAACGTATACAGGATAAACAGGATCCGTTACGGCTATTTTATTTTCCTTCCCAAGAATATCCAAAATATTACTACTATCACATTTAGAGCCATCTGAAACAAAGATTTCTTCCGCTGAAATCTCACAACCACGAGATATATAATCATTCTCAGAGATGATCTCGCGAAGCCATTGATACCCCTGCTCTGGGCCATATCCTCTAAAGCCATCTTCTGTTCCCATTTCCTCAATAGCCGCTTTCATTGCTTCACGACAAGCTAAAGGTAGAGGTTCAGTAACATCACCGATTCCAAGACGGATCAGATCAACATTAGGATTCTTAAAGCTAAATTCTTTAATTCTCCGAGAAATTTCTGGAAAAAGATAGCCTGCTTTTAATTTCAGGTAATCAGCATTAACTTGTACCACTTAAAAAATCGCCAAGATTTATTTTAAGGATAATCCCTTAAACACCTTTAATACTTCAAACATTGATGATTCCATAATTAAGAACTGATTCTTTAACAAGACCTCAGACTCAAAAAAATTAATCAAAAGTGATCCTGTGTTAATATTAACAAAGAACTAAGAAAAGGGTTTTAGCACCTATGTTCTTAATTAACGTCATTTTTTCTTAAAGGGACACCTAGATTAAACGTTGGCAACCCCAGCGATTTCAACCGGATCATATTTAATTCCCATTCCGATAAGTATTCAAAAATCTCTTTAAGTTTGTTAGACGTTAAAAATTTCAAACAGTTCTATTTGCAGTTTTTCTGCTAATCAATTTTTCATAGCTTAAAACGCTCAACATTGTATATGCCCCAGCAAATTATTATTGCTGAGCATTTGCGAATTGCCGCTCTGCTCACTGATGAGAGAATAGATGAATTAATCGTAGCTCAAGGTAGCTACCAAATCGGAGATATTTTCTTAGGAACCGTTGAAAATGTTCTTCCAGGGATAGATGCTGCTTTTGTCAATATTGGTGAAAGTGAAAAAAATGGCTTTATTCATGTAAATGATTTAGGTCCGCTTAGATTAAAAAAAGCAACTGCAGGAATAACCGAGTTACTCGAACCAAGGCAAAAGGTTTTGGTTCAGGTGATGAAAGAACCCACTGGGTCAAAAGGACCTAGATTAACTGGGAACATAGCTCTTCCTGGTAGATATCTTGTACTCCAGCCTTATGGACAAGGTGTAAATATTTCGAGAAGAATAAGCACTGAAAGTGAAAAGAATCGACTTAGAGCATTGGGAGTACTAGTTAAGCCTCCAAGTACTGGACTTTTAATAAGAACAGAAGCAGAAGATATTTGCGAAGAATTTTTAATTGATGATCTTGAAAATCTTCTTAAACAATGGGAGCTTATTCAACAAGCATCAGAGAGTTGTAATCCGCCAATTCTTTTAAATAGAGATGAAGACTTTATTCATAGAATCCTTAGAGATCATACAGGTCAAAACATTACTCAGATTGTTGTAGATAATACTGAAGCAATTGGTCGAGTTAAAAACTTCCTTGGCAAGGATAGTAAGGAATTAACAATAGAATTACATAGCGATTCGGAGAATATATTAGAAAAATATAAAGTCATATCTTCAATTAATAATGCACTAAAGCCTAGAGTAGATCTACCTTCTGGTGGATATATAATAATAGAGCCAACAGAAGCTTTGACAGTAATTGATGTCAACTCAGGCTCATTCACACGATCTGCAAATTCCAGAGAAACCGTGTTATGGACTAATTGTGAAGCAGCTATTGAGATAGCAAGACAATTAAAATTAAGGAATATTGGCGGGGTTATTATTATTGATTTTATTGATATGGATACAAAAAGAGATCAACTTCAATTATTAGAACATTTCACATCTGCAATTAATGGAGACTCGGCTCGGCCACAAATAGCTTCACTTACAGAACTTGGACTTGTTGAGCTAACTAGAAAAAGACAAGGTCAAAATATATATGAATTATTTGGAAAGACTTCTCCTAATTCTCAAGGGCAAGGTTATCTTCCAAACATTACTGTCCAAGACATAAATCCAACGAGCCCATCTGAAGCTGGTGTAATAAATTCAACTTTACTCTCAGGTGAAGATGAACAATCTATACAAGAAAGTAATATCAAAAAAAAGCGTCTAAACAAAGTAATAGATATAGAAACGAGCTTAATGAATGAAGAACACAAATTATCTACAGACAACTCAAAAGCCACCTCCACGGATACAATCCTAGAAGATATTCCTAAAGAGAATAATAACAAAAGAAAAGAAGCAACAATAATAAATATAAATATGAATCAGAACGAAGAGATTGTATATAGTTTAATGGGATTAGATCCTATTTTACTTCTAGATAAACCTCCACTATCTGAAAACTATAAGGTTAATATAGTTAGGCCCGGGGAAGAGGAAGTGATAGAAGAGAAAAATAAATTATCCGAGGATAATCAACAAATAATAGTTACTGATTCCATTAGCAAACATCAAAATAATAATAGGGATATTATTCGTCTTAATAACAAAAATAATCTTGAACAAAAATCAACCAATTCTGACGAAAAAGAGAGTATTAAAGAAGAAAATACCAATGTAGATCTAGATCAAGAAACAAATGAATTAATTAATATTGATCATAATTCAATAGGCGAAAAGGATGAATCAACTTCAACCGAGTCAAAAGAAGTTAGTGAGGATCCAAGACGAAAACGTAGAAGGTCTTCTGCCTCTTCTTAATATGGCAGATAAAAAATTTCTTATCGCTGGAGTTGATGAAGTAGGGAAAGGTTGTTTATTTGGCCCTGTTTACGCTGCAGCAGTTATTTTAAGCAAAGAGAATGAAACAAAGCTCTTAAGCCAAGGTCTGAAAGACAGTAAAAAATTAAGCCATCGACAAAGACATAGCTTAGTTCCTTTGATAAAAACAAACTCAATAGCTTGGACAATTGGCCAAGCTTCAGCAAGAGAAATAGACGTTGTCGGAATTCGAAATGCTACTGAGAAAGCAATGCTAAGAGCATTAGAAAAATTTTTATCTCCACCAGACTTAATTCTTGTAGACGGAATTTTACCCATTCGCTTGTGGCCAGGGAAACAAAAGACACAAGTTAGAGGTGAGAGTCATTTCGCTTCAATTGCTGCTGCAAGTGTATTAGCGAAAGAAGCCAGGGATGAATTGATTAAACGACTAGCTCGCAAATATAATTGCTATGGACTAGAACAAAACAAGGGGTATGGAACTGAGATCCATAGAACAAACTTAATCAAATCAGGCGCAACAAAACTCCACCGAAAAAGTTTTATCTCACGATTGGAAATAGATTGATATTTATTTTATAACTAATTTTCATTACACCAGTTATTAAAATCAACAATTAACTGCTTCTGAACCCTTGCCTTAATTCCTAACAAAATACCATTTAATATTGATTGCCCAGTTGACTCAAGAATTTTGGGAGGAATTAGTCTTAATAGTTGAGGCTGACTGACTGTTACACCCAAAAGAGCTTCGCCTTCAAGACCTGTGGGTTTTGCTTCCAAAACGGCATCTAATTTTAAATCAAAATCATCAACTAATCCCAAACCATCTAAGTGGCTTTCGGTTACATACATTCTAATTTTTTTCTTAAAATTTTCCACCCCTATTGATACGACTGGATTTATCTGCAGTTGAAAAACCTTAAAACTTGTGACTTCGTACTTAAAGCTTCCTGGCCCCAAAGGAGTCAATTTTTTAGGATCAAGCATCGCTCCTACAACTCTTTCCTGTTGTAGGAGATAATCAGGTAGTTTCTCCTGATTATCTCCTACAACTAGATCAATTTTTTGTCGTGCTGTAAAGGCAAGAGGCATTTTCAAAAACTTGCTCAGTTTGATCTTATCGGTTTTTAGCCCTTTTTTTTTATCTAATGTCAACTCGAGTGGCCTACCTAGGGCCTAAAGGAACATACGCTGAGAAGGCTGCTAAAGCGCTAGCAGAGCTTGAAAAACTTGATTCTCCAAAGTTCTTGCCATGCAAAGGTTTAAGGTCTGTGGTGGATAATCTGGCAAACAATCTTTGTGAAGCCGCCGTAGTACCTATTGAAAATTCAGTAGAAGGTGGGGTCACCACAACATTGGATTCTTTATGGAGAAATGAAAATCTATTTATACACAGAGCCCTAGTACTCCCTATTAAACACTCATTAATGAGTAGCGGATCAATATCAAAGATTTCAGAGGTCCTTTCCCATCCTCAGGCTATAGCTCAATGCAGCCAGTGGTTAAACGACAATATTCCAAATGCAGTTCATTTACCAACTAATTCAACGGCAGAAGCGATAAGGATGGTAAGAGGCAGCTCATTTAGAGCAGCAATAGGATCCAAAGATGCAAGTGAGGGAATGAATATTCTGGCTTATCCTATTAATGATATTGAAGGCAATTGCACTAGGTTTGTTCTTCTCAGTAAGAACGACATTAAAGTTGATGGTAATAGGGCAAGTATTGCTTTTTCTCTTAAGTCAAATAGTCCAGGTGCATTACTAAAAGCACTGAATTGCATAGCAAATCTTGGCCTTAATATGAGTAGAATCGAATCACGACCTTCTAAAAGAGAACTTGGCGAATATGTTTTTTTCATAGATCTTGATTTAAACAATAACAATAAAAAAGATTTGAAAAATATTACTAAAGAATTATCTCCTATTTGTAATCAAATAATTAATTTTGGATGCTATTTCGGATCAGAAGTTGAGTAAATTATCCTCTTGATTTGAATACTCCAAATTTCATCAAACCTCTTGAAAAAGCCCATCTCATCAATAGTATTGTTGGGATTTCTCTTAATGCCTTTAGGGAAGAACTAGGGCCTAATTTCAAGATGGAAAAAGGTCTTCTAAAACCTTCATATATAGATTCATTCCAAGACTGAATTGTGTATTTTGTCCAATTGGAAGACTCTACAGGGCTTCCACAAAAAGGGCTATTCAATAAGTTGTTTTTAAATCCTTCAATACTTGAAAATTCAGGATGGGTCCATTGGATTAGTAATTGATTCATAATAAGCTTTTCAAAGAAATTTAAGGGGTGGTTAATTGACTCTCTTTGATTCCAATCTGCAACTGCCAAAACCCCACCAGGTCTGAGAACTCTAAGCATCTCATCTGCAAAAGTTTGTTTATCTAAGATATGAGGCCCAGCTTCAACACTCCAAACCCCATCAAAGCTACCTTTTTCAAACTTTAAGTCAAGTGCATTCATTATTTCAAAACGACAAAAATTTTTATTAGCTGTTAAATCATTAGCTCTTTTGACTTGTTCTTGACTTATTGAAATACCAATTACATCAAATCCATAATAATCAGATAATATTCTTGAACTTCCGCCTATTCCACAACCTACGTCCAACACTCTTGAACCTTTTGGTAAGTGATTTAAACCACTCCAGCGAACTAATTCATGAACAAAATCAACCTTAGCTTTCCTAAAGTCTTTTTTTATTCTTGGTTTTTCATAAAAACCAAGATGAATATGTTCTCCCCATAGATTTTCTAATAAACGATCATTAGTCCATGAATCATATGAGGAGGCAACACTATTAACAGACTCATATTTGCGACTTTTCCTAAGCCACTGATTAGTCAAGGTGAAGAGACAGAAAGCACCAAATATAAAGATTAATATCCATTGCATAATTAATTGTTGGCTTGATCTGCGTTTGAAAAAGTATCTTTTAGAGCAGTTCTGGCAGCTAGTTGCCTTCTTGTATGATCAAGAAGTTCATATTCTCTTTCCAACCGGTGGAAAGTATTTGTTAATTCTAGTAGATTCTGCTGTTCGCTTGCTACTGGACCGCCAAGATGAGCAGCTATCCAAAAAGACAATTCTCTGGGAATATCTGGCAAAGAATCAGGTAGTTCCTTATCAGATTCAGTTAATTTTGATGTAAGTGCAACTACATCCTTTAGAGCAATTGAGACTGCGTCCTTTAGCTCCAATAGTTTGGTTTGGTCTGAGATTTGTTCATCATCGACCCAACTAACTAGTGCGTTAATAAAAGGAGTTTCACTAATAATTTCAAGAATTCGAAATCTTTGCTGCCCAATAGTCACAATATTACTTCTACCATCTTGTGATGTTTGATGCTTGATGATCTCGGCGCAACAACCAACATTTGCCATTTTTTTTGCAATTGGATCCCATCTAACAACTCCAAATCGGCTATCAGATTTCAAAGCAGATTGAAGCATAACTCTGTAACGAGTCTCAAAAATATGAAGTGGCAAGTACTCCTGAGGAAAAAGCACAACCTCAGGCAATGGGAAAAGTGGTAGCTCCCTAACTGAAAGTTCGCTCAAATGGGTAGACCTAACTAAACATATCCTAGATAATCAATCTCTGGTTTGAGAGAAAAAGATCTAGAGCTTAACTTCAATATCAACTCCGCTCGGAAGATCTAACTTCATTAGAGCGTCTATAGTCTTTGCGGAAGGACTGTAAATATCAATAATTCTTCTATGTGTTCTTGTTTCAAAATGCTCTCTTGAATCTTTATCAACATGAGGTGAACGAAGAACACAATAAATTTTTCTTTTTGTAGGAAGAGGAATGGGACCTATTGCTGAAGCTGCTGTTGTGTCTGCAGTCTCAATTATTTTATCGCAAGATAAATCAAGCATTCTTCTATCAAAAGCCTTTAGGCGAATGCGTATTTTTTGCTGTGCAATTACAGTTGACATAATGGGATTACCAAAAGCTAATTAAGTTTTCGAGGTTCTTTCAAAGATGAACAACTTAGTTCATTCGTTTAAATAATTTATAGGATGACCTGAATAAATTACAAGTCATCCTCTGAATCATTATTCAATAATTTTAGAAACTACTCCTGCTCCAATTGTACGTCCACCTTCGCGAATAGCGAATCTCATACCTTGTTCTATAGCAACAGGGGCTATCAATTCTCCTGTCATTTTTATTCTGTCACCAGGCATAACCATTTCAACATTACTTCCGTCATCAGATGTAAATGCAGTAATTTGACCCGTTACATCAGTAGTACGAATATAAAACTGTGGCCGATAACCAGCAAAGAATGGGGTATGGCGGCCACCCTCTTCTTTTTTTAATACATAAACTTCACCCTCAAACTTAGTATGAGGTGTGATGGAACCTTTTTTAACAAGAACCATTCCCCTTTCAATATCTTCCTTCTGAAGACCACGTAATAGAAGTCCTACGTTATCTCCAGCCATCCCTTCATCAAGAAGCTTTCTAAACATCTCAACACCAGTAACGGTTGTAAGTCTTGTCTCTCTAATTCCAACAATTTCAACCTCTTCTCCTACTTTTACTTTACCTCTTTCAATTCTTCCTGTAGCAACTGTTCCACGGCCAGTAATTGAGAAAACGTCTTCAATAGCCATTAAAAAAGGCTTATCAATTTCACGTTCTGGCTCTGGGATCGATGCATCAACAGCTGTCATTAATTCATCTATTTTTGTTTCCCAATCTGTTTCTCCTTCAATAGCTTTTAATCCTGAAACTTGAATGACAGGGATATCATCTCCTGGGAAGTCATAACTTGTGAGAAGTTCGCGGATCTCCATTTCAACAAGTTCTATCATTTCTTCATCATCGACCATGTCACATTTATTTAGTGCAACGACCAATGCTGGCACACCAACCTGCTTCGCCAAAAGAATATGTTCTTTTGTTTGTGCCATTGCTCCATCTGTAGCTGCTACTACAAGAATTGCTCCATCCATTTGAGCAGCACCTGTGATCATGTTTTTTACATAATCAGCGTGACCTGGGCAATCAACATGCGCGTAATGTCTGCCGTCAGTTTCATATTCAACGTGGGCAGTATTTATGGTAATACCACGTTCTCGCTCCTCCGGAGCACCATCAATATCAGCATAATTTTGTGCTTCGGCTTGACCTTTTTTAGCTAAAACCTTCGTAATTGCAGCTGTAAGGGTTGTTTTGCCATGGTCAACGTGGCCAATAGTACCTATGTTGACGTGAGGTTTGTTCCTCTCAAACTTCTCGCGAGCCATTTTTTTTAAAGAATCGGGGGGTGGTTAGTAAATTTTTAGAGATCAGGAATTGCCCTGATTCTTGGAGATAATTGCCTCAGCAACATTACGAGGAACTTCCTCGTAGGTGCTGAACTCCATTGAGAAAATACCCCGACCTTGAGTCATTGATCGGAGTTGAGTGGCATAGCCAAACATTTCGGCTAATGGCACTTTTGACTGGACTTTGGATTGTCCATCTTCGATGGATTGACCTTCAACCTGACCTCGTCTAGAGGACAGATCTCCAATTATAGATCCTAGGAAGTCCTCAGGCACTTCTACCTCAACTTTCATCATAGGTTCTAGAAGGACAGGATTGCACTTCTTGATTCCATCTTTGAAAGCCATTGAGCCTGCAATTTTGAAAGCCATCTCTGATGAATCAACATCATGATAAGAGCCATCAACCAATGTAACTTTTACATCAATTAGAGGATAGCCAGCAATTACACCAGACTCACATGTTTCTTTCATTCCTGATTCAGCAGGCTTAATATATTCTTTTGGAACAGATCCACCGACAATTTTATTAACAAACTCAAAACCAGTTCCTGGTTCACCTGGCTCAACTTCAATAACAACATGACCGTACTGACCTTTACCACCTGTTTGTCTTGCAAACTTACCTTCACCTGAGGAGCTAGCTCTAATTGTTTCTCTGTAAGAAACTTGAGGTGCTCCAATATTTGCTTCTACCTTAAATTCTCTCAACATGCGATCAACCAAAATCTCCAGGTGAAGTTCACCCATTCCGGCAATTACAGTTTGATTTGTCTCTTGATCAGTACTTACTCTGAATGTTGGATCTTCCTCAGATAAAGATGTCAAAGCTTTACCTAATTTTTCCATATCACTTTTAGTCTTGGGTTCTACCGCGACTGAAATAACTGGCTCAGGGATGTAGAGGGTTTCAAGAACAATTGCATCTTCGGAAGCGCATAGAGTATCTCCGGTTGTCGTGTTTTTGAGGCCAAGAACAGCACCAAGATCACCAGCTCTTAATTCATCAACTTCCTCTCGGTCATCAGCTTTCAAGATTATCAACCTAGAGATTCTTTCTTTTTCATCCTTAGTTGAGTTGAGAACATAACTTCCTTTTTGAAGTACTCCCGAATACATCCGAACAAAGGTCAATTTGCCATATGGGTCTGCCATTACTTTGAATGCAAGCGCACTAAAGGGAGCCCCATCATCAGAAGGTCTAGCAGCCTCTTTGCCGTTAGGAAGCAAACCTTGAATGGGAGGTACATCAACTGGAGCAGGTAGATAATTAACTACTGCATCAAGTAGTAACTGAACTCCTTTATTTTTAAAAGCTGAACCGCATAACATTGGGACCAAGCCGTGTTTAAGAACTCCTCCTCTAATACCAGATTTAAGTTGTTCTACTGATAACTCTCCATTTTCTAAAAACGCTTCCAATAATTCCTCCTCAGTTTCAGCTATTGACTCCATTAATTTTGATCGCCAATCAGATACCAAATCAACCATGTCTGAGGGAACCTCAGTTTGTTCGATGTCTTTTCCGAGATCATCTTTATAGATATAAGCTTTATTTTCTACAAGATCAATAATCCCCTTCAAGTCATTTTCAGCGCCAATAGGTAACTGAATTGGAACTGCATTAGCTTTTAATCTTTCTTTGATTTGACCATGGACTTTTAGGAAATCTGCTCCAGTTCTATCCATTTTATTGACAAATACCATTCTCGGAACTGAATACCTGTCGGCTTGGCGCCAAACCGTCTCAGATTGAGGCTGTACTCCACCAACCGCGCAGAAGACAGCAATAACTCCATCAAGAACCCTCATAGAGCGTTCAACTTCAATGGTGAAGTCAACGTGCCCAGGCGTATCAATAATGTTGATACGGTGATCGTCCCATGTGGTTGAGATAGCCGCGGCGGTAATGGTTATTCCTCTCTCTCTTTCTTGGGCCATCCAATCAGTGACAGCCGCACCATCATGAACCTCTCCCATCTTATGAACAACACCTGAATAGAAAAGAATTCTTTCAGTGCAAGTTGTTTTACCAGCATCAATATGTGCAGCAATTCCGATATTTCTTACTCGTTCCAAAGGAAAGGCGCGTGCCACAGAAAATACTCCGACTAAAGGGCTTTAAAATGAGCATGGACTCTACAACTCAGCATGCTCAAAAAGGAATATTTTGAGGATTTAAATAGAAAAATTTGACCTAAATCAATAGCGATAATGAGCGAAAGCTTTATTTGCTTCGGCCATTTTATGGGTCTCTTCCCTCTTCCTTACTGCATTTCCAGCTTCATTAGCAGCATCCATAAGCTCGCCTGCAAGTTTTTGAGACATGCTTCGACCATTTCTTGATCTTGAGAAATTTACTAACCATCTAAGTGCCATTGCAATTCCTCTTTCTTGGCGAACCTCCATTGGAACCTGATATGTTGCTCCACCAACTCTTCTCGCTCTGACTTCCACAAGAGGTGTGACATTTTTCACAGCTGTTTCGAATAATTCAATCGGATCTGAACCGGTTCGCTCGTTGATCAAACCAAAGGCATCAGAAAGAATTTTTTGAGCTGTTGATTTCTTACCATGCTTCATCAAGCGATGAACCATCATACTCGCTAAACGATTATTGAACTGAGGATCAGGGAGAACAGGTCTTTTTTCTGCTGCGTTTCTTCTTGACATGAAATTAAATTTGTATGAGGGGAAAATTCAGTGAATCAAAATAAAATTTTATTCCTTAGGAGCTTTAGCTCCATATTTAGATCTTGACTGTTTACGGTCTTTAACTCCAGCGGTATCAAGAGTTCCTCTAACTATGTGATATCTAACACCTGGAAGATCTTTAACCCTTCCACCTCTCAGCAAAACAACAGAGTGTTCTTGAAGGTTGTGGCCAATACCACCAATATATGCAGTAACTTCAAAACCTGAAGTTAATCTGACACGAGCAACTTTTCTTAAAGCCGAGTTAGGTTTTTTTGGAGTTGAGGTGTAAACCCTTGTACAGACTCCTCTCCTTTCTGGGCAACCTCGCAAAGCAGGAGACTTAGTCTTTGCTTTTAGAGTCTTGCGCTCTGTTCTTATCAACTGTTGAATTGTTGGCATTAAATATTTGGTCTAGTTTCGACCAGATTCAACAATTCTCCAGATTACTTGGTCAACCACCCAAATTCATGTTTTTATTCAATTAATATTTTATTTTTATTTAGATTTAAGTACATCTTCAAATATTTTCGGGAAAGTATTGAATAAAAAACTTGATGGTCGACAAAATTGTTTAAGATGTAACTCTAAGAACTATCAAATTAATCTAATCATCTATTTCAAAGCTTACCAATAGCACTTTTGTAAGAAAAGAAAAAATAGTAAGTTAAAAAACATGCATCAAAGACTCTTTAGATCAAATTGGCCTTACTGTGATAGCACATATCCAGAGGCCTTCTCTGGGGAGAAAGATTCTTGTGGAGTTGGCTTTATAGCTAGCGTTGAAGGCAAAAAAAACCATTGGGTCTTGTCTCAGGCATTACGTGGCCTCAGCTGTATGGAGCATAGAGGTGGATGCGGAGGAGATGGCGATTCAGGCGATGGTGCTGGGATTTTATGTGAAATCCCATGGTCATATTTAAGAGAAGTTTGGGACACCGCTAAACAATGCGAATCCCAATCGTCAGGGGTAGGGATGATTTTCATGCCTAAAGATATTAATAACAGAGAAATAGCTAGAAAGATTTGCGAGCAAGAAGCCGAATGTTTAGGTTTAACATCCAAAGGATGGAGAAATGTTCCTGTTAATGAAGAAGTATTAGGAAAACTTGCAAGAGAGAATGAACCCTTTATTACACAATGGATAGTTCATATTAAGGATAAAGATATTAATCTTGAGGCTTTACTTTTTAGACTAAAACAAAGGATTTCAAATCGTGCTAATATAGAGTTAAAGGAAGATAAATTAGGGCTCTACATATGCTCATTAAGTAGTAAAACAATTGTATATAAAGGAATGGTCAGATCTGAGATATTGGCTCCTTATTATGCAGACCTTAAGGATGAAAGATTCGAAGTTTCATATGCCGTTTACCATAGAAGGTTTAGTACAAATACTTTACCAAAATGGCCATTGGCTCAACCAATGAGACTTTTAGGTCACAACGGCGAAATAAATACATTACTAGGAAATATAAATTGGGCTAAAGCAACAGAAACAGATATAAGTTCAGTCTGGAAAGATGATTCCAATGATCTAAAACCAATAGTCAATAATTTATTTAGCGATTCAGCTAATCTTGATTTAAACCTTGAACTATTAGTTCGAAGTGGAAGACCAATAACTGATAGTTTATTAACACTTATACCTGAGGCTTTTAGAGACCAGCCAGAATTAATAAATAAACCAGAAATAACTGCTTTTTATGAATATGCAGCAGGGACCCAAGAGCCTTGGGATGGTCCAGCCTTAATAGTTTTCACTGACGGAAGAAACATAGGCGCAACACTTGATAGAAACGGTTTAAGACCAGCTCGCTATTGCATCACCAAAAATGGATACGTTGTCATGGGATCCGAAACAGGTGTTGTTGAATTAGAAGAAAATCAAATCCAAGAAAAAGGTCGACTAGGTCCTGGTCAAATGCTTGCAGTAGATTTAGAAAACAAGAGAATTTTACGAAACTGGGATGTTAAAGAAGAGTCAGCAAATAGATATCCATACTTAGATTGGTTAAAAGCAAATCGTATAAACATTAGTACCCAAAATTGGGAAATAAATAATCAATTTGACAAGCAAGAATTACTTCAGCAACAAATTGCATTTGGATTTAGTGCAGAAGATTTTGATTACATAATTAATGATATGGCAGCCAATGCAAAAGAACCAACGTATTGCATGGGCGACGATATTCCACTAGCCATACTTTCTAATAAATCACATATTCTTTATGACTATTTCAAACAAAGATTTGCACAAGTCACGAATCCTCCAATTGATCCTCTTAGAGAAAAACTTGTTACCAGCTTAGAGATGCATCTTGGTGTTAGAAAAGCACCATTATCTCCAAAAGCAGAATCAGCAAAACTAATACATATTAAATCACCAATTATTAATGAAAAAGAATTAACTTCAATAAAGAATTCTGAACTTTCGTTTAAGCTAATATCGACCTTAATTCCTATTAATGTTGATAATTTTAAACTCGAAGAAGGTCTCAAAAACTTATGCCAAGAAGCAGAAGATAGTGTAATTAATGGAGCAGAAATACTAATTCTTTCAGATAGAAATATTAGCCGAGAGAATTCTTACATCCCTCCTCTTCTTGCTGTTGGTGCAGTTCATCATCATTTACTTAAAAAGGGATTAAGGCTAAAGGCATCGATCATTATAGACACAGCTCAATGTTGGAGCACTCATCACATAGCCTGTCTAATTGGATTTGGAGCAAGTGCAATTTGTCCTTGGTTGACATGGGAAACTACTCGTCATTGGTGGCAATTGCCTAAAACCCAAAAACTTATTTCCGATGGGAAGTTATCTAATTTATCTATTGAGATTGCTCAATACAATGTTAAGAAAGCAATGGAAGATGGGTTAAGAAAAATACTTTCGAAGATAGGAATTTCAGTACTTGCAAGTTATCACGGAGCACAAATCTTTGAAGCTATCGGTATCGGTGGAGATTTAATTGATTTAGCTTTCAAGGGAACAACAAGTCGTATAGCAGGACTAACTCTAAGCGAATTATCAATCGAGACAATTTCATTTCATAAGAAAGCTTTTCCAGAACTAGAGCAAAAAAAACTTGATTTTAATGGATTTGTTCAATATCGAAGAACTGGAGAATTTCATTTGAATAATCCAGAAATGTCAAAAATTCTTCATGCTGCAGTGAAAGCTGGTCCTAGATATGATCACTTTAAAACTTATCAACAACTTCTAGAAAGTCGCCCCGCTACAACTCTCAGAGATCTCCTTACATTTAAAACAGCTACTCAGCCTTTACCTCTTGATCAAATAGAGAGTGTTGAGAGTATCTGTCAAAGATTTTGCACAGGTGGGATGAGTTTAGGTGCTCTATCTAGAGAAGCGCATGAAGTTCTTGCAATAGCAATGAATAGAATTGGAGGCAAAAGTAATAGTGGCGAAGGAGGAGAAGATCCTGCGAGATTCAATGTCCTCGATGATGTTGATGAAAATAATCAATCAAAAATATTACCCAATCTCAAAGGACTGGTAAATGGAGATACAGCATGTTCTGCAATTAAACAAATTGCGTCTGGCAGATTTGGTGTAACCCCTGAATATTTAACTAGCGGAAAGCAATTAGAAATTAAAGTAGCTCAAGGTGCAAAGCCTGGAGAAGGAGGGCAACTACCAGGACCTAAGGTTGATGAATATATAGCCAAGCTTCGTAATAGCAAACCAGGAGTAGCTCTTATCTCTCCTCCGCCTCATCATGATATCTATTCCATAGAAGATCTAGCCCAGCTTATTCATGACCTACATCAAATAAATCCAACTGCAAAAGTCAGTGTGAAATTGGTTGCTGAGATAGGTATTGGCACAATTGCAGGGGGAGTAGCAAAAGCCAATGCTGATGTCATCCAAATCTCAGGACATGATGGAGGAACCGGTGCATCTCCTCTTAGTTCAATAAAACATGCTGGTTTGCCATGGGAACTTGGATTAACGGAAGTTCATCGCTCTTTATTAGAAAATGGTCTGCGCGAAAGGGTTTTACTAAGAGCAGATGGAGGTCTAAAGACAGGATGGGATGTGCTAATTGCAGCTTTACTTGGAGCAGAAGAATATGGTTTTGGAACAGTGGCAATGATTGCCGAAGGTTGCATAATGGCGAGGATTTGCCATACAAACAAATGTCCTGTAGGCATAGCAACTCAGCAAGAAGGCTTAAGAAAAAGATTCCCAGGATTACCAGAACATGTAGTTAACTTTTTCATCTTCGTAGCAGAGGAAGTAAGACAATTAATGAGTCGAGTTGGAGTAGCAAAATTTGAGGATCTCATTGGAAGAACTGATCTATTAATTCCAAGAAATATAAACTTAACTAAAACAAAAGAAGTTGACCTATCTAGCCTTCTCAAACCTATAGATAATTCAACAGATCGTTCATGGTTAAGCCACGAAATTGAAGCTCATAGCAACGGAGAAGTTCTTGAAAATGCTCTACTAAAAGATGAAGAAATTTCTAATGCACTCCAAAATCAGGGAAGCATTATTAAAGAAATTCCAATTGTTAATACAGATAGAAGTGTTTGTGCACGAATCTCTGGAGAAATAGCTAAAAAATATGGAAATAAAGGTTTTAATGGGAATTTAAATTTGATATTTAAAGGTTCAGCGGGGCAAAGCTTTGGTGCATTTATTTTAAAAGGAATGAATATTTCTTTGATAGGAGAAGCTAATGATTATGTAGGAAAAGGCATTAACGGAGGTTCCATTACGATTGTTCCCGAAATTATCAATGACATATCTAACACTCAGGTGATACTTGGCAATACATGTCTATATGGAGCAACTGGTGGAAAATTATTCGCCCTTGGAATAGCTGGGGAACGTTTTGGTGTTCGCAATAGTGGAGCTCATGCTGTTATTGAAGGAGCTGGAGACCATTGTTGCGAATATATGACTGGAGGAGTAGTTGTTGTGCTTGGAAAAACTGGAAGAAATATCGGAGCAGGAATGACTGGAGGTATAGCTTTTATTCTTGATAAAAAAAATGAACTTGACTTAAGAATGAATAAAGAAATTGTTGAGGTCCATCATTTAACTGCAACTAACCAAGAACAATTCTTAAATGACTTAATTTTTGAATATCATCAGAAAACGGAAAGTCTTTTAGCACAAAAGATTCTCGCAGACTGGTCTTTATGGAAGAAATTATTTAAAGTAGTAGTTCCTCCAAGCGAAAAAAGTAAACTAGGTATTGAGGAAGTGCTCGAGAAAGCTACAATTTAGATAGACAAGAATGCCTATATTTATTAAGACAGAAAAGTTTAAGAAGGAAACCTTAAAATTATCAAATAGTGAAAGAAAAAAATTCTTATTAATGCATAAACAATGGGTCGAAGATATTAGTAAATCTGGCCATTACATTCATAGCGGATATTTAATAAATGAAGAAAAAAGGCCAGGTGGAGGCGGTTTATTAATTTTTGAAGCAAGGGATTATTTGACAGCAAAAAAAATGATCGGGAATGATCCCATGATTAAAAATGAATTAGTTATTTGGGATCTTCAAGAATGGGTTTCAATTGATGGAAGTCAACCAAAATTGTAAAATCATCTTGGATGAGACATCATTAATTTTTTCACTTCTCCAGCGTGATAGCTACTTCTAGTTAATGGTGAACTAATGACCTGTAAAAAACCTAATTTATTTTCTCCCTGAACTCGGTAATTATCAAATTGCGAAGGAGATACAAATCTATTGACAGGTAAATGTTTTGGTCCGGGTGACAAATATTGTCCAATAGTTACTATATCCACTTTATTTGCATGAAGATCAGATAGAACACTCAAAATCTCTTCATCTGTTTCTCCTAATCCAGCCATTAATCCTGATTTTGTATAAACTCTTGGCCAACCTTCGCGAACTCTTTTTAATAATTCCAAAGACCTTTCATATTTGCCTTGAGGTCTGACTCTTGGATAGAGCCTTGGAACAGTCTCGATATTGTGATTTAAAACATTTGGAGCAGCGTCCAAAATAACTTTCAAAGCATCCCAATTTCCGCAAAGATCTGGGATCAAGACTTCAATAGAAGTAAAAGGAGATTTACTTTGAACAGCCTTAATACATTTCAAAAATTGACTAGCGCCACCATCTTCTAAATCATCACGATTAACGGAAGTTATTACAACATGAGTTAAGCCCATCCTAGAAACAGCTTCTCCTAAACGATCAGGTTCTGATGGGTCTAAGAGCCTTTTCGAATTATCAAATGAGATATCGCAATAAGGACATTTCCTAGTGCAAGCAGGTCCCATTATTAAAAAAGTAGCAGTACCTCCTGCAAAACACTCTCCAATATTTGGACAACTTGCTTCCTGACAAACTGTATTGAGTTTTAAATCAACTAATAGATCAGCCACATTGCCAATCCTCTCTTGCTGTGGTGCTTTAACACGTAGCCAGTCTGGTTTAAGCAAAGCTCTTTTAATAACAAACTAACTCTAGAAAGAATTTCAAGATTGACTTGATTTTTTAACTTCTTCTAAACCTAACAACCTCAAAAAAGCCTAAAACTAAGTACTAGATTTTCTGATGCGAAGTAGCAAACAAAAAAATTAATTAGAGAGGTATCCTCGTGGCGTCAAAAACTTATTGTTTTTGATAAAACTCTGACTATTACCAACAATCAAAATTGTAAGCATATCGACCTGATCAAATGGCAAAGTTTCAAGAGTATGTAGTTCAATGCTTTCCTCTGGCCTCCCAAGCTGTCGAGCAATCGCAACAGGAGTACTTGGATTGCGAAATTCAAGTAATAAATCAACTGTCTTTTTTAACTGCCAATCACGTTTTATTGATTTTGGATTAAATATTGCAAGAACAAAGTCACCTATTGCTGCACTTTTTATTCTCTTCTCAATTTGAGGCCATGGAGTCAAAAGATCACTTAAAGATATAGAACAAAAATCATGCATAAAAGGAGCTCCTACTTTTGCAGCAGCCATTTGAAAAGAGCTGATACCTGGATGAACTTGAAATAAAGGTCTTGAATCAATCCTTTCATTCAGCCAAAGATCGAGAGCCAAGCCTGCCATTCCATAAATCCCACTGTCGCCAGAGGAAACAAGAGCAACCTTTACTCCCTCTTTTGCAAGGTCAAGAGCATGTTGGCAACGATCTTTTTCAAAGGTTAATTCTGAATCAATTCGAACCTGATCATGACGTCGTATTGATTCCAAATAATTTAAATAAGGGCCATAACCGATCCAAACAGAGCATCTAGTTAAAGCTTGGCGTGAGTCAGAAGTGAGCATTTTCAATTCTCCAGGACCACTGCCAATCAAATGCAATTCACCTTTATGTGGGGCAAAAGGGTTCTCAACCTCAGCTATTGCAATTGTTACGGCACCAAATTCCCCTTCATTGGAATAATAGATTTGTTTGTTTTGTATTAGCCGTCCGCGCTGATCTCCTGCCAAAATTGCCGCAGCTTCTGCAACTGAGGCTGTTCCCATTTCATTCAAAACCACATTTGAAGGAGTAGGAACATTGACTTCTGAAAGTTCAAGAGCACTAAAGAAATAAATTGGCCATTCATTTCTCTTTGATAAATTCAATAATCCAATTTCATCATTTTTTTTGTCGATAGTTGCGATGAAAGAGATTGAAAGAAGTGATAAACCATTTTGATTAAAAGAATCATTAATTGCTCTTTGAATGACCTTTTCATCTGTATTTCTCTCACAGCCAATTCCAATAATTAGTTTCGGTGGGTGCCATGAACAAATATTCCTATTTTCTTGACCTATATATAAGTCGATATTTTCGAAAGCTATTGGATCGCTTTTCTCTAAAAAAGAAAAATTGGAACAAGCTTTTAATTTCTGCCACAATTTTGATCCTTCAGATTGAAAAACAACCTTTTTTTGCTCTTTGGACTGCCTAATCATTAACTTTCGCCAATCGGCATTATCCCCGCCTCTTTTCCAACCCCAGCCTTCGCCAAAACAATCTAATGGGATTCTTTTTTCTGTAAATGAATCAGAAGTACAAATTGATTCGGCCTCTAAAGCAGCTGCTAATTCATTAGCAAATCTATCTCCGCCTTGATGATGACCTCCCAAAACGGTAATAACATTTTTAGCTTTTGAATCCATTACAAGTATCGCTGGATCATTTTCTTTAGATTTAACGAAAGGAGCTATGAGCCTCACAACAGCACCAATTGAGCCGATAAAAATTAATTTATTATTTTTCAGCCAATGATCTCTCAAAAAAGCAATTGGTAAGGATTCAACTAAACCTTCAATTTTTTGTTCTGCTGAAAGAGCTGAAGCTTCAGATATAAAAACTTGATCTACATGTTTGCTTGCTTTTAATCTCTCAAGCAAAGGCAATGAGCTTAATGAAAATCCATAAGCAATTATTCTTGGAGTTTTAACCAAAGTTTTTTCCGGAACAACAAGTATAGACAGCTTTATCTTGGTACATTTCAACAAAAAACCCATCAAAAAGATTCAATAACCATAAAGAAACAATTTTCAATCGCAAAAATACAATGGTTGTTATACCTATGCATAAATACTCAAAGAAAATCTAGCAATCGAAAAACATTACGACAACTAGGCTAGCCGCCAATTTTGACCAATTTTAATTTAATATATTTATCATCAAAAACTAAAATGTGAAATTTCATTGATTCTTTGTTTCGCCTCTCAAAAAATTGAGGCCAAACAAAGTTTTGAATTTCGAATCAACACACAAAAAAAGTGTAGAACATTTGTTACACGCAACAGTAGTAACTGAGTCTCTGTTTTATGAT
>QBVH01000003.1 GCA_003284445.1 Prochlorococcus sp. AG-311-D23
ATCTTTTTCAGGAGTTTTAATAGTTACATTTTTGAGAATAATAGAATCGTTGGTTTTAATTTCTACTTTAAAGTCATCAAATTTGTTGTTTCTGATCTCATTCATATTTGATTGAAATCCTTCCAGTCTTCCTATAGAAGCTGAGAATCTAGCTAAAGCCTCTATTTTATAAATAATAAAAAATAATGATCCTTCAAGAAGGTTATAGTTTAAATTGGCTTGTTGAAAACTTCCGTAATCCATTTGGCCGCTTAGAATTGGTCCTGCAAGAATTATGAAAGGAATAAAGACACTTCCATAAATTCCAGAGCGTTGGAGCACTCTTAATAATGCTTCCCATACTATTAAAAGATTAAAGTTATCAACTACAGACTTTAATCTTCTACTAACTTCTTTCTCTTCTTGATTTTCACCAGAATAAAAAGCGATTGATTCTGCGTTATTTCTTACGTGGACAAGACCATAACGAAAATCAGCTTCAAATCGTAATTGATCATAATTTAATTTAAATAGTTTTCTACTAGCAAAAAGTAGTAAAGATGAAACTAATGTGGCATAAACTATTAAGGCAAGTGTTAGTTCTTTGCTTATACTTAGTAAAATAAAAATGTTTAATGAAAATACTAATAAAGAATCAAAAATATTTAACGATAGATCAATTGTTTGAGCAGTAAAATCTCTGGCATCTTCTGTAATTCTTTGATCAGGATTATCGACATTCGTTTCAGATTCATCGTTGGGATTTAATATGTAATATGTTCTATCATCTAAATAGTCTGTTATGAGGCTTTTGGATAACCACTCTCTCCATAAAAGCTGAAGTTTTGCTGAGAAATAAAATTGGAAGCTTCTTATTGGAAGAGCTGCAATAAAACAAATTCCAAGAATCCACAAATTTTTATAACTTTCATTTTCATCTTTTTGTATCAAGGCATTAGTTATATCTCTTACGAGGAAAGTTATTCCAGCGTTAATACCATTTACAGACAGTAGCATTAATATAATCACACCTAGCAATAACCAAGGAAGCCATCTTCTTTGCCTTAACTGACCACGAATTGTTATGAATGAAAAAATTCCTAATGCAAACAAACTTGAAATAATTATTCCTGCAGGACCATCCCAAATGACTTTTAAGGAATTTTGAACCCCTCCTAAGAATTGGCTGGTTACCTCTGGAACTAAATTGGTCAGCAGGCTCATTAAACCTGTTAGTAAAAATAAAACTGTTCCGCCTACACAAAATAATAAAGCTATTAATAAATAGACAAATAACCAGCCATTGTTCTTTGTATAAGGTAGAAAATATGGCTGAGTAAGCTTTCTTAATTTAATTAGTTGACTTACTAATCCTTTTTGAGCTTTCGAAATTGATGAGGTCATATTAATTTGATTATTTCATAGTCAATAAATACTTGACTAGCCGTAAGGTTAGCTTATCTTTTTAAAGTTAAATTTGACATTATTTGAGATAAGATACTCATCAAAGTCATTTATAATATATCTTAGCTAAAACCCAAATATGTTTTTATTATCATTGGTATTGGTAAAGAAGAAATAAGCTGCATGTCAAAAGAGTGAACTGCAGGAATCGTTTGATCTAGTCCCCAAATAACCAAAAAAGGAGCATTGAGGATTATCTGCCATTGCCATTTGTAAGTTAAAATTGTCCATAATTTTTTTAAAATAGATTTCTGCCTCTCACTAAGATTTGACCAAAAATTTTGCAAATTTGTGTTTACTGTATTAATAAAGACATTTTTATCAGCAGCAGAATTAGATTCCATTTAAAAGATTTATTTAATTATGTTTATAGCGCATTAATGGGTGAATATGAGTCTCTTGCTAAGCCAGTATGGCAATCGTGCTTGTTGATTGGAAAAAAATCGTGACGACTGAATAATTATCCAGGTGGCCAGCTTAATTTTCTACCCCCGATAATATGAATATGTAAGTGAAAGACTGTTTGGCCTGCTTCCTCTCCTGTATTTATAATGGTTCTCCAACTTTCTAAACCAGCAGCATTAGCAATTTCAGTCCCTTTTAAAAGTAAGTGTCCCAGTAATTCTTGATCTTCTTTTTTTACTTTTTTCAAACTGGGAATAGGTTTTCTTGGAATTATTAAAATATGAGTAGGTGCTTGAGGTGTTATGTCTTTGAAAGCTAAACATTTTTCATCACTAAAAACTTCATCACAAGGTATTTCACCACTGAGTATTTTATCGAAAATTGTTGTCATTTAAGATTGATAGAAATAATAAAAATTCTAGTACGGATTTATTTCGAATTATATTTGAAAGTATCTTTTTACATGGTTTCTTTTCTCACATCATTTTCGTTGAACTTATTTTCTATTAATTGTTTTTTAAGCTCATCTTGATCAGTAACTTTATCAACAAATAAAACTCCATTTAAATGGTCTATCTCATGTTGAATACATCGTGCCATCAGTCCCTCAGCATTCATTTTCTTTGGTCTGCCCATTTCATCTCTGTAGCTTAATTTAATTGAGGATGGCCTTAATACATTGAGGTAAACCCCGGGAATACTTAAACATCCTTCTTCATAAGTATCTAAGCTCGCACTAGATGAAATGATCTCAGGATTTATAAAAACATTTGGGGGCGCATCTGGGTCCTCAAAATTCAAATCAATAACAAGTATTCTTTTTTGTACTCCCACTTGAGGCGCTGCTAAACCAATTCCTTTAGCGGAATACATAGTTACAAGCATATCTTTCGCAAGCTGTCTAATTGAATCATCAACCTTTACTATGCGAATAGCAGGAGTCCTTAAGGTCTCTTGACCAAGCATATAAATCTTTAAAGGAGGATTCTTTACAGCTTCTTTATTAACTGTAATTAGAGGTTTCTTTTTTTCTGCATTTTTTGCAAGTTGAGCAAAACTGCCAGCCAATGGAATATTAGAGAACATCAATTGTTACTTTACTTTGTTTTCACTTATATGAGCGAATTAATCGTCGACTCTCAACATCAAAGTCAAATTGAGCAATGAAAATTTTGGAAGCTGAAAAAGTTTTTGGCGAAGCGCCAATATTTAAAGAGCCTCGAATAATAGGAAATTGGGTTTTGTGGTTAGAACAGAGGCCCAAAGAAAATGGAAGAACTACAGCTTTAATTAGACCATGGAAAAATAAAGACTTAGCGCCTCAGGAGTTAACTCCTTATCCCATAGATTTGAGGACAAATTTTCATGGATATGGTGGGGCTCCATTAATAGCTATGCAAGAGGGATCAGATCTTTTATTAACTTGGATAGATCATTCTGATAATTGCTTATGGACTAGATCTTGGTCTTTCGATGATTATGATGAACAATCATCTTCTTTTAAATTAACATCAAAAATACAACCTGTCTGTCTTTCAAAAAAGCATAGTTATTCTCTTGCAGGGGGTGTAATTGATCTAGAAAAAAATATTTGGATTGGATTAATGGAAGACGATGAAGGAGATCATATCGTTACCTATTCTCTAAAAAAAACTGATCAAAATCCAAATATTATTTATACATCTAAGGGCTTTTTAGGTTATCTTTCTCTTAACTCTAATGATAGAAAATTGGCATGGATTGAGTGGGAAAGAACTTCAATGCCTTGGGACTCAAATGAATTAAAATTGGCAAAATTGAATGAGCAAGATAATCTTATAAAAACAGTGGTGTTTAATAGTCAATATCTAAAATTAAAAGGACAAATATCATTTTTTAATCCTGTATGGTCTAAAGCAGGAGATCTGTATGTGGCAGAAGATAGTAGTGGCTGGTGGAATCTCACAAAGATTATTACTGACACTAATCATGAAGCTATTACTATTTTTCAAAATGAATGGCCTATTCAAGCTGAAATTGCTTTCCCGCAGTGGGTTCTTGGTATGTCAAGCTTTGCATGTGTAGGGAATGATGTCGTTGGAGCTATTGCAAGAGAGGGAATTTGGTGTTTGGGTTTATTTCAAAAGAATGGATCTATCCAAATTATTGACCAACCTTTTAATGATTTCTCAGGTCTTAACTCGTATCAAAATCGACTTGTTGCTATTTCCAGTAGTTCAGTAATTAGTGAAGGTATTTTTGAAATAGATTTATTGGATAAAAGTTGGGAGCATACGCCTGCCTCTTCATTGAACTTGGATACAAAGAAAATAAGTATTGGTGAATCTTTTTGGTTTATTGGATCGAATGAGGAAAATGTTCATTCTTGGTATTATCCACCTCTTACTAGCCCAATAGAGCCACCTCCTTTATTGGTTAAAAGTCATAGCGGACCTACTGGGATGGCTCGTTGTGGCTTAGATCTAGAGGTTCAATTCTGGACATCAAGAGGTTGGGCTGTAGTTGATGTTAATTATCGAGGTTCTACTGGTTTTGGCAGGGAATACAGAGAGCGGTTACGAGGGAATTGGGGCCTAATTGATGTAAATGATTGTACTATGGCAGCTCAGTCATTGATTGTATCTGGTAAGGCTGATAAGAACCGTATAGCAATTGTAGGGAGCAGTGCATCGGGGCTTACAGCTTTAGGATGCTTGATATCTGCTGATATTTTTAATATCGGAGCATGTAAATATGCAGTATCTGATTTGATAGCTATGGCCAATTCAACGCATAGATTTGAAGAATTTTATTTAGATTATTTGATAGGTAATATAAAAACGGATTATGAAGAATACCTTAAAAGATCACCAATGGAAAATGTGAAGTCTATTAATATGCCGTTGATTTTGTTTCATGGATTAAAAGATAAAGTTATACTTTCTGATCAATCTATTGCAATAAAGGATGAATTATTAAAACGTAAAATTCCAGTGCAAATTAATTTATTTGAGAATGAAGGTCATGGATTTAAGGACGGTAAAATAAAAGTAGATGTATTAAAAAAAACAGAGGCTTTTTTTAAAAAACATCTCAATATTTAAGAATTTTTCTTTAAAAAAGAAATCACTGATTTTAGTTCTTCAGTAAAAGTATCTATTTCTGATGGAGTAGATGTAAAGCTCAGGCTTGCCCTGGCTGTGCTTTTTATCCCATAGAAGCGATGGAGTGGTTGGCAGCAATGATGACCACTCCTTATGCAAATATTATTGTTATCTAGTAACTCCGCGACATCATTGGAGTGAATTCCTTTTATGTAAAAGGTTGCTAATGGTCCTCGATCAGGCTGAATTAAAGGGCTAGGACCAAGAATCTTTAAATCATCTATCTCCTCTAATTTTCCAAAAAGATATTTTGTTAATTCTTTTTCATAATTATTAATTTCATTTAATCCAATTGATTGTAAGTAATTAAGTGCAGTTCCCATGCCGATTGCCTCTCCTATAGCTGGAGTACCAGCTTCGAATTTGTGAGGTAAGTCTGCCCAAGTGCTTTTATCCTTGAAAACTTCATTAATCATTTCTCCTCCGCCAAGGAAAGGAGGAATTTTTTCTAAAATATCTTCTCTACCCCATAAAAAACCTATTCCAGTAGGACCGCAAAGTTTATGAGAGGATCCAGCTAGAAAATCAATACCTAGTTTTTTAATATCTACAGGCTTATGAGCAAGACTTTGGCAAGCATCTAAAAGAACTAAGCTACCTTTTTGATGTGCAAGATTAGTAATTTCCTCGATAGGATTACAACAACCTAGTGTATTACTTACATGCACAAGACTCACTATTTTGGTTTTATTACTCAATTTTTTTCTAAAATCATCAAGATCTAATTCTCCATTTTCGTTGATATCGATATAAATAAGCTTGCACTTTTTTGCCTTGGCTATTAATTGCCAAGGAACTATATTACTATGATGCTCCATCAAGCTTATTAATATTTCATCGTTTTCCTGAAGTTCATAATTTCCCCAAGTATAAGCTACAAGGTTGATAGCTTCAGTAGCATTTCTGGTGAAAATAATCTCCTTTTCATTGTTGCTATTAATAAAATTTGCTGTTAATTTTCTTGAATTTTCAAATTTTTCTGTTGCAATTGCACTTAACTGATGAGCACCTCTATGAACATTTGCGTTTTGAAAGCTATAGTATTTTTTTAAAGAATCTATAACTTCTTGTGGCTTTTGACTTGTAGCTGCGTGATCTAAATATATTAAATTATTATGATTCCCATTAAATATTGGAAAATCATCTCTACTTTTTTCAGCAATATTTTTTACTAATTGTTTCACTATTTTATATCATTCATTAAATTTTTAACAAAATTCCATTTTTTAGAACTTTTAGGTAAGTATGAAATAACTTCATCATAATATCCTTTTAATAATAAAGAATTAGCATGTTCATTATCAATACCTCTACTAAGAAGATAAAATAACTCCTCATCTTGAAGTTGGCTTACAGTTGCACCGTGGGTACATCTAACATCATCAGCGACTATTTCCAATTCTGGCTTTGCATCTATTCTAGCGTGTTTAGAAAGTAGTAAATTTCTACTTAGCTGAGCAGCTTCTGTCTTTTGAGCTATTTGTGGGACTTCAATTGAACCATTAAAGATGCAATGGGAATATTCAGAAGCTACGGCTTTTTGTAATTGATCAAGTTTTCCATTGGGACCTTCAAATCTTATTAGAGAGTGGGTGGCTATTTGCTCTTTTGATTTGGTGACTTGGAGGTTTTTTATAGTTGTTGAAGCTTCTCCTTCACTTTGAATTATTCTTGGTTCGAATCGGGCATAATCCCAACCATGATGTATTGAATGAAGAGAGTATTGACTATTTTTTGATTGTTCTACCGCTACAGTACAAATTGAGGAGGACTCTTTTTCTTCACCTAAAGAAATTAATCCATGAGTTAACTCACCTTTTGATTCAAGTTTTATTTCGATTAAGTGATTCTGTGCCGAATTATTATTACCTAGAAAAACTTGTAAAAGATCCAATTTTGCTCCCTCTTCTACAATCAGAAAGACTCTAGTTGAGATTGAGTTTTCCTTTATCGATGGAATTACTATCTCTAATGATTTGTTGAAACTACTTTTAACTTTCAAAGCTAAAAGCTTTGCGCTTGATGCCTGATTAAGGCATACTGATAAGTCATTTTTTACTTTAGTTGACTTAATTATTTTGCCGAGGTTTTCTTCAATTTCTTTATCATTTAGTTTCTCAATACCATTAGGTAAATTAATATTTAGGAATTGATTTCTGTTAGGATTGATTATGATTCTTTCGCTATCTTTATCCTTATTAGGAAATTTAGATTTAACATCTTCGCTTTTATTAATTATTGGTAACGAAAAAAAACTATTTAATCTATTGAAGTTACATAATCGCCAAGCTTCATCTTTATTGGATGGCATTCCGTGTTTTGAGAGTAATTCTCGACCTAATGATTGTTCTTTTTCTAAACAGCCTTGAGTTGGAGGGAGAGAATTAAGCCATTCTCTGCAAATAGTTGATGATTTCAATTTACCATCTCCTTGTCTTTCTTATTGTTGTCTATGAAGTCATATCCTGATTTTTCAAGGTCAATTGCTAGTTCTTTGTTGCCAGTTTTTATTATTTTTCCATCAGCCATGATGTGTACAAAGTCAGGAGTGATTTCATCGAGCAGTCTTTGATAATGTGTTATTAAAATCGTTGCCGAACTTGGTTGCGCTAGCTTATTAATCCCAGATGCAACAATTCTTAGAGCGTCAATATCAAGACCTGAGTCTGTTTCATCGAGTATTGATATAAATGGCTCCAAAAGAGCCATTTGAAGAATTTCGTTGCGTTTCTTCTCTCCGCCAGAAAAGCCCTCATTGACGCTTCTTTCAAGAAAGGCAGGGTCCATTTCTACTATTTTCATTCTTTCTTTGACTAGATCTTCGAATTCAAAAGTGTCTAATTCACTTTGAAGTAATTCTTTTCTTCTTGAATTTGTGGCAACTCTTAGGAACTCTAAATTACTAACACCAGGAATTTCTACTGGGTATTGGAAACCAAGAAAAATTCCAATTCTTGCTCTTTCTTCAGGAGCGAGCTCGAGAATATTTATGCCTTTAAATTGTATTGAACCTGATAGAACTTTATACGATGGATGCCCGGCTATAACTTTTGAAAGTGTACTTTTCCCGCTTCCATTTCGACCCATAATTGCGTGTATTTCTCCTTCTTTTACTAATAGATTGACTCCATGAAGTATCTCTTGATCTTCAACACTCGCATGAAGATCTTTGATTGATAATATTGTTTCTGAAGTTGATTGAATCACTAAATTAGAGGAAATTTTGTAGAGGTAAAAAGTATGAATTTAATTTCAGATTATCCAACTGAACCCTCCAATTTTAGCGCTAGAAGTTTATCTGCCTCAGAGGCAAATTCCATAGGTAATTCATTGAAAACATCACTACAAAATCCACTAATTAACATTGAAACAGATTCTTCAAAATCAATTCCTCGGCTTTGTAAGTAAAAAAGTTGATCTTCTGAAATTCTACAAGTACTAGCTTCATGTTCAATATTAGACTGAGGTTGCTTGGATTGAATGTATGGGTATGTATTTGCACTGGCTTTGTCACCGATCAACATGGAGTCACATTGACTGTAATTTCGAGCGCCCTCAGCATTTGGGCTAATGGATACAAGACCTCGATAGCTATTCTTAGATTGTCCAGCACTAATACCTTTGCTCACAATTTTTGACTTTGTATTTTTTCCTATGTGAATCATTTTTGTCCCTGTATCAGCTTTCTGGAAATTATTTGTTAATGCAATTGAATAAAACTCACCAATCGAACTGTCTCCTTGTAGTAAGCAACTTGGATATTTCCAGGTAACAGCAGATCCTGTTTCGACTTGAGACCAGCTTATTTTGCTTCTCTTACCTCTACATTCACCTCTTTTAGTGACGAAGTTATATATCCCTCCAACACCTTTTTCATTGCCTGCATACCAATTTTGCACAGTTGAGTATTTAATAGATGCATCATCCAACGTGACAAGCTCAACTACAGCAGCATGTAAAGTATTGGTATCAAACATAGGAGCTGTACAACCTTCTAAATAACTAACAGACGCAGATTCTTCTGCGATAATTAAAGTTCTTTCAAATTGTCCAGTATCTCCAGAATTTATCCGAAAATAAGATGATAATTCCATGGGACATTCGACACCTTTAGGTATAAATACAAATGAACCATCACTAAAAACAGCTGAGTTTAAGGCTGCAAAAAAGTTATCATTTATAGGAACAACTGTGCCCATATATTTTTCAATTAAATCTGGACGTTCAATAATTGCTTCACTAATAGAACAGAATATTACTCCATGTTCAGCAAGTTTCTCCTTGTAAGTTGTTGCTATGGAAACGCTGTCAAATACAGCATCTACAGCCACATTAGATAATCTTTTTTGTTCGCTAAGTGGGATCCCAAGCTTTTCAAAAGTTTCAAGTAACTTAGGGTCAACTTCATCTAGACTCTTCTTCTTTATATCTTGTTTTGGAGCTGCGTAATAAACTAGATCCTGATAGTCTACTTTGGAATAAGTTAAGCCGGACCAATCAGGCTCTTTCATCTTTAACCATTGCTCATAAGCTCTTAAACGAAATTTCAATAAAAAATCAGGTTCATTCTTTTTTGCGGAAATCAATCTTATAACATCTTCATTCAATCCTTTTGGGATCTTTTCAGTTTCTATTTCAGTTGTAAAACCATATTTGTAAGGTTGGGCAACAATTTCTTCGACGGTATTAGTTTGGGTCATTTTATTTTGATTAAATCAAGTAGTAGTAGTTTTTATTTATGAAAAGTTTGGCTTTCAAGTCCCAAGATAATCTTCAATTATGACATTTGGGGCTCATTATTAGGTCAGAGTGTTTTGATAGTTGGATCTCAATAGTCATTCTAAGTCAAATCAAGAGGGAAAACCCAGTGTTAAGAAAGTAATTTTAATCAAATACCACCTTAAGCCAAAATGCTTTCAATCGGTTCAAGTTTTGATTGCGCCTGAATAAAACTCTTAATCTTTTTGAAATTCTTAGAAAAGATTTTGAATATATCTAAATAGATATATAAATCCCTATTAACACTATTGATCTTGCCTATTCATTCCTTTTCTGAACTTGCAATAGTTAATGAATGAATATCTATACCTTGCTTATAAGTGGAAAAAAATAAGATAAAATCTATTAAAAGATAAATATTCTTTTAAACTTTACATATAAAAGATGCTCCCGCTGCCAGATGATGGAATCTACTTTTGTCGATAATTCTAAAAATAGTCCCTTAAGTAAAGAGGATATAAATTTGATTGGCTTGACTAACCTTTCAGCTAGTGAAAAGCATCATTTACGGATGCTTGCACATTGTTTGCAATGTTTTAAATCTATGAGTAAGAACAATACCAGAGGTTTGATTCCGCTAAAGGAAGAATGGCTTGAATGGTGCTTGAAGAATCCCATCATGATGAATGATGACGAGTTTGTGCAGGTTATGTTTGAGCAATTTTCTGGAGCAGCTATCCAACTGGAAAGATTGTCAAATGATTTAAAAGTTGCTCCATTGGATTTGACATTGAGAAATTTAATCGATGCATATTGAGTATTGAGGCTTGAAACCTTTCTAGTCCCCCAGATGAGAAGAAATTTATTTTAAGAGTGTGATCCCAAAGAAAAAAGTCTTAGAAATATTTGAAATTTGGATTTATTTTTTTGGTTGACTTTGAAATTCGTGGATTAATAATGAACTCCTAGTTTTTAGTTATTGCAACGCTTTTTGTCTGTAGATACGACTTCTTGAACTTTTCTTGGAGTCAGTAGATGCTGACCACATCAACGAGAAGAGCACATTTCATCACATACTTATCGCACTGATCCCAAACAAAAAAAGGAGGTTTATGGCGTGATTTTTGATCAAGAATCCCTGTCACGTTTAACACTTCGTCAGCTGCGTATTAAAGCTAGTGAATTAGGAATTCCACTTTATAGTAGAAAATCAAAGTCTGATTTAGTTAAGGGCGTTTTTCTCTACGAAGAAAAAAAGGAATTAGAAAAACAGGTTTTAGATAATAAAGCTCAACCATCATCTAGTGAAACTACATATTCAAGTTCTTCAGAGACTAAAGTCGTCTTTCTTCCTCGTGACCCCGAGTGGGCATATGTATTTTGGGAGATATCAGATTCTGATCGTTCTAATGCCCAAAAAGAAGGTGCTATCAGGCTTTGTTTGCGTTTGGCTGACGTCACTAATAAAAATAATGGAGAAGCTAATCCTGGAACTCTTCAAGAAGTTGTTGTTGATAGTCACAGTACCGAGTGGTACTTACCTATTCCTTTAGGTGGAAGAGATTATAAGGTTGAACTCGGTTATCGAATTGGTCAAAAGTGGATGTCACTTGCTCATTCATCTTCAGCTAAAGTTCCCTCACTTCATCCAAGTGAACAAATCCTTGATCAATTTGTTCCTTTTAGCCTTGACGCAGCCCCAGCTACTTCCTCTGACCCTGAGATAGAAAGTCTTGCATCAGCAGAACAACCAGACAGTGGTTTGCATGAGCGCTTGTATCAATCAGCGACTACAAAATTTAGATCTCGAAGAGTTGGTTCAGAAGAATTCCATGAAGGTTTTCCGAAAGATCTAAATTCAAATAATGAATCTGGTAGTGGAATTTGGGCCAGTGGATTGAATGAATCTGGTATTGGAGGTGTCCCTCAAGCACGTTCTTTTTGGTTGGTGGCAGATGCTGAATTAATTGTCTATGGAGCTACTGATCCCTCAGCTAAATTATTTATCGAAGATGAAGAGGTACCATTAGCAAATGATGGAACTTTTAGATTGCAAGTCCCATTTAGAGATGGTATTCAGAATTATTCAATTAAAGCCATAGATAAAGATGGGGTTGATTCGAGGAACATAACAATGAAATTCGAGAGAGTTACTCCGGTTGATAACACTAATCCAAATTCCAAAGCTGAATCTGAATGGTTTTAAATCTAATCTCACTTAATTGATGGTTCGCTTAATTGTTGCTTTTACTCCATTAGTAGGAGCTATTGCTTTTCCTTTATTAATTCCTACTACGATCGAGCGTTTTGGACTTGGTCCTGGTGTTTTTAGTGCGTTGATAGTAAGTACTATTTGGTTTATCGCAATGCTTCGTACTTCTGAAATGCCTCACTGAACTCATAGTGTTGCCATTTCATTTTCGATTCATTTTTTATATCATTCACTAATTTATTTTCAAAGTGTTTTCTAAAGAATTTAGCCAACTTACAGTTAAGTTAAACTCATCTTTTACTGATCAGAAACCAGGTACTTCTGGATTAAGAAAAAGTACTTTGCAGTTCGAAAAGACACATTACCTTGAGAGTTTTATTGAATCAATCTTGTGCTCCCTGCCTGGGGTGCAAGGAGGTGTTTTGGTTGTGGGAGGTGATGGTAGATATGGCAATAAAAGAGCAATTGATATTATTATCCGTATGGCAGCTGCCCATGGAATTCAAAAAGTCGTAACAACTGTAGATGGGATTTTGTCGACCCCTGCGGCTTCTAATTTGATTCGTATCAATAAAGCAGTAGGTGGCATTATTTTATCTGCTAGTCATAACCCAGGTGGACTGGAAGGTGATTTTGGGGTCAAGCTAAATGGCTCAAATGGTGGACCTGCCTCAGAATCTTTAACTGATGAAATTTATAATTACTCCAAGAATCTTAAAGAATATAAGATCATAAAATGTCAATCCAATAATTCTTATTCACTTGGTAAATATAAATTAGCTTCAATGATTGTCGAGATCATTGATGGAATAGACGATTACTTAGATCTAATGAAAAAAATATTTGATTTTGATTTGATTAGTTCCTATATCAACAAAGATTTTCCGATCGTTTTTGATGCATTAAATGCAGTTACAGGACCATATGCCAAGCGTCTTTTTGTTGATCATTTAGGAGCAAGCGCAGAAACAGTAAGGAATGGAATACCTTTGGAAGATTTTGGAGGTCTTCACCCTGATCCCAATTTAACTTATGCAAAAGATCTTGCTGATTTGCTTTTAAAGGGGGATTTATTTTCTTTTGGAGCAGCATGTGATGGGGATGGGGATAGAAATATGATTTTAGGACGCGGTTGCTTTGTAAATCCTAGTGATAGCCTCGCTATTTTAGCTGCTAATTACGACTGTGTGCCAGGCTATGCCAAAGGTTTATCGGGGGTCGCTCGTTCCATGCCTACGAGCTCAGCAGTTGACGTTGTGGCAAAACATTTAGGAATAAATTGTTTTGAGACGCCTACTGGATGGAAATTCTTTGGCAATCTTTTGGACGCTAATCAAATCACTCTGTGTGGAGAGGAGAGCTTTGGGACCGGAAGTGATCATGTCAGAGAGAAAGATGGATTGTGGGCTGTTCTCTTTTGGTTGCAGATACTTGCGTCAAAGAAAAAGTCTGTTTCTGAGATAATGAGAAATCATTGGCTATTTTTTGGTCGCCATTATTATTCTAGGCATGATTATGAATCTATTCCATCTGAAGTTGCAAATTCTCTTTATGCCAGATTGAGCAATATGCTTCCTACTTTGATAGATGAATCTTTTGCTGGAAGGACTGTTGAAAAAGCTGATGATTTTAGCTACACAGATCCAGTTGATGGTTCAATTACCCTTAATCAGGGTTTGAGAATTTTATTAGATGATGGTAGTCGAGTGTTAGTGAGACTGTCTGGTACGGGCACTCAAGGAGCTACGTTGAGAGTTTACTTTGAAAGTTTTGTTCCAAATGATGGTGATATCAATCAAGATCCTCAGTTGGCTTTGGATTCCTTAATTAAAAGTATTGATTCTCTAGCTGAGATTTCAAAACGAACAGGGATGTCCGCTCCGACAGTTATTACTTAGATTAAAAACCTTCAATTTGAAATCATCAAAACAACTTTATAAGTTTTTTTGCTTTTAGACTATGAAAATGTTTGTTTATTAGCTTTGGCCAAAGATCTGTTTGCTTTTACTGGTGAACAGCTAATACAGAATAATGCTCCTTTAGCTGATCGCTTACGGCCTCAAACACTCGATGAATTTGTTGGTCAAGATCACATTCTTGCTCAAGGTCGTTTATTGAGACGTGCAATTGTTGCTGACAAAGTAGGCAATCTATTGCTTTATGGACCCCCAGGAGTTGGTAAGACTACTTTGGCTAGGATTATCGCCTTAAATACCCTGTCTCACTTTAGTGTCGTAAATGCAGCATTGGCTGGCATCAAGGATTTGAGATCTGAGATTGAGTCTGCAATCGATAGATTAAATAAATATGGTAAACGCACGATTTTATTTATTGATGAGGTTCATAGATTTAATACTGCTCAACAAGATGCCTTATTACCTTGGGTTGAAAATGGAACTTTGACTCTGATTGGGGCCACAACAGAAAATCCATATTTTGAAGTAAATAAAGCTTTAGTAAGTAGATCTAGATTATTTCGTTTAAATAGTCTGGATTCAAAAGCATTACATCAATTGCTGCAAAGAGCTTTGAATGATAAGGAAAAGGGGTATGGGTTGAAATTGATAAATTTAGCCAGTGAAGCTGAGGATCATTTGGTTGATGTGTGTAATGGCGACGCACGCATCCTGCTTAATGCGCTTGAACTTGCTGTGGAGAGCACTATTGCCAATCAAGATAGTTCAATCAGCATTGATCTCAAGATTGCTGAAGATTCAATTCAAGAACGAGCGGTTTTATATGACAAAAAAGGTGATGCCCATTTTGACACTATCAGCGCTTTTATTAAGTCATTAAGAGGTTCGGATCCTGATGCGGCATTGTTTTGGCTGGCTCGAATGTTGGAGGCTGGAGAAAATCCACGATTCATTTTTAGACGTATGCTCATTGCTGCAGGAGAAGATATTGGTCTTGCTGATCCCAATGCAATTGTCATAGTTGAGTCATGTGCTGCGGCTTTTGATCGAATAGGGTTGCCAGAGGGTATTTACCCACTCACTCAGGCAACCCTGTACTTGGCTTCAACTGAGAAAAGCAATAGTGTGAAGGCTATTTTTAAGGCAGTTCAGAAAGTTAAAGATTCCCAAAAGCAAAATGTTCCATCTCACCTTAAAGATGCAAATCGAGATCAAGAAGCTTTTGGCGATGGCATGGGCTACAGGTATCCCCATTCGGTTGCAAAAAATTGGGTTCCACAGCAATATTTGCCAGATACTTTGCTAAACGAGATTTTTTGGGAGCCAACTGAACATGGATGGGAAGGACAAAGACGATCTCTTTTGGATGAGAGAAGATCTAAACAGTTAGCTTCATTAATTGAAGTTGAGCAACAAAATCCTTTAACTATTACATCTGGAAAAGTTGATAATGATTTGGATAGATGGTTATCTCGACAAGTTTTTCAGGAGGGGGATCGATTAAAAAATTTGATGACTAAATTATGGTTAGGTATTACTTGGAAAAAAAATCATAGAGTTTTAGTCTTAGAACCTAGTTCTTTGCTTTGGTCTTTAAAGCCTTTAAGAGAGGCATCTGAAGGGGGCGTTGTTTTGCTCGTATCAGAAGATAATCATCCAAGACTATTAACTGAATTAGAAGTTTTGGCGCCTATTGAGCGACCTGTTTTAATTGATTCAAAAGTTGAATCAATTAAAAAATTAGAAGACAATCTAAAATTTGAAGTTATTGGAGGAAGGATTCCTTGGAAAGTTTTTTCTGACACAAATTTCTCTGAATTGTGGCCGATTCTTACTGAAAAATGTGCGGCGAATACAGAATTAAGTTTGATTATAAGTAACCCATGTTCAGGCCCTGCTCTTTCTTTAAAAGAAAGCTTAAAATTTTATAGTAATAAGAAAAATACTGATTTTTCATTATTGAGTGATTTTTCATTATTGAGTGATTTAATTAGTAAAGAAGAGAAGTGGTTAAATAAGCAAGAACATAAAAAGAAATTTATTCTACAATTAGAAAAACTAGGCTGGAATATTTATTTTGAAGAATGGACTGAGTTTGTATATCAAAAAGTTGATAATAATATAATTAAAAGGTGGCTTAATCAAGGAAGTGAGTATCGAGAAATTATTTTAAAAAACTGTAAGGAAGAAACATTAACTCGATTGCAAGAATTGTTTAAAAGATTGGATGGCCGTACTATAAAACAAAAGATTATACATACTAAATTTCTGGCAAAAAATAATAATTAATTAAGGCAAATTATTGGCTTAACTATTAGGGAATCTTCATCTAATGCAATTGCATATGTCCATTGTTCATGATTTTGTTCGTAAACTTTTACTTTGAGACCTAGTTTTTTATGATACGCAAATGATGATTGATTCTTCCAAATCCATTGATTGATATTATTAGCTATTTTACCTCTCTGCCATTTGACTGCGGCTTCTTTTATTACCCATCTTTTTAGTACTAGTTTTTTTGCTTGGATTGGGGGTAAATGTTCTATTTCGCAATTCTCATATTGAGTGAAAAAACGTTTTGACAATTTATAAGCTTGAAACTTTCGATCCTTTCTTTCTATATCAACCCCAATTTTCCCTAGTGACCATCCTATTAATAAAGCATCAGAACAGTGACTCATGCTGATGTTTCCCCATCCTTCAGCCAATAAAGGTGGCTCTCCAGGATCGGCTTTGAGAGGGATGTCTAGAGGGTCTGAGCCTGTTAAGTTGGACATGACATGTCTTAAGCAGCCTCTAGAAAAGTGATAAATCAAACCTCTACTTGGTGTTAACTTTTGAACCCATTTTTTTTCTTCGCTGCTTATTGCTAAAAGTTTTGATGGCATCAAAAAAAGCCAAAGACCTAGTACCCTTTTATTGTTTATTTGAGTTGTAATCATGACTCTCTGTATAGGCGATTCTGCACCAGATTTCACTCTTCCTAATCAAGATGGTGTTGATATCAGTCTCTCATCATTCAAAGGATCGAGAGTAGTAATTTATTTTTATCCAAAGGATGATACTCCTGGTTGCACTAAGGAAGCTTGTAGCTTTAGAGATAATTGGGAACTTTTCAACTCAAACAATATTCAAGTTCTAGGAATTAGTAAGGATGCCTCAAAATCGCATATAAAATTCATTGATAAACATAAATTACCTTTTACACTTTTAACCGATACTGAACCATGTGCTGTCGCGGCATCATACGAAAGTTATGGCTTGAAGAAATTTATGGGTAGAGAATATTATGGAATGATGAGACATACTTTTGTTATCAATAAAGATGGGAAAATCGAGTTAATATACTTAAAAGTAAAATCAGAAAATATGGCTAATCAAATTTTAAATGATCTTAAATTGAATTAATTCTTTGGTCTATATCTATCATTCCTTCTAGAACTAGATTTGGACAATGATTGATATCAATATTTGTATTTTTAAGTTCATCCAATATCAGTGGAGCATCACCTCCGCACATCCATATTGGTAATTTCGTCTCTTCATGTATTTTTAAGATTAATCCTAATAAGCCATTTATTGCACCTCTGATCATTGCATTTTTAGTTTCATATTGAAATGTCTCTATTGGGATTGTCTTAATGATTGGATTATATAAATTTAATGAACCATTAGCCATGGAAGATAATTGAAGTCTTAATCCAGAAATCAATTGCCCTCCAGCGAATACACCTTGTTTCGTTATTTTTGTGACGCTCATAATTGTCCCTGCATCTATAACAATCAAGTCTTGTTCTTTGCTTTTGAGAGATGATTGCTTTTTATAAGCAACCCATGAAGATAGAGCTCTATCAATCCCTAAATTGGATGGAAGACTAATGAGCGGAACATCATCTAATTTTATTTTTTTTGAAGGACATAATTTAATGTTCTCAGGGACGGGACCAACAGATGACCAAGTTAATTGGGAGTAATCCTTGTCTTTAAATTCGATTGGATTTGGCAAGGTATGAAAATATTTCCAACCTTTTTTTCTCTTACTTGCCCAATGCCATCTTGTATTCCCAATCATTAAGTAATTTTTTTCTAAAAACACCCGCTAAATTCCTTCTCCTAGAAAATTATTTTCATCAACATGAATCCCACACTCTTCACTTACCCCTCCAAATCTTGTTGATCTTCCTTTGGAATTGTTGTTTTCTGCTACGCTTGAATGCCAGTCTCCAATAGTAGAATAACCTTTTTCAAATAACGGGTGTTGAGGTAAATCATTATTTTCCATGTAGTAGAAAATATCTTTTTTAGTCCAGTTTAAGAGTGGCCTTAGAGTTAAACGTTCTCTAATGTAATCAATATGAGACATTGATTCTCTGTTTTTGGTTTGACCTTTACGTACTCCGCTAGCCCAACAAAGAGCGTCGAGTTCTGATAAGACTTTCTCTAAAGGTTCAATTTTTCGTATTTGGTGATACTTGTTTAGATCTCTTAGTTCGCCAGTTTCCCAAAGTTTTCCATACAGTGCTTCCATCCTTGCGGGTGAGATAGGGCTTTGGGCCACTATTAAATCCAATTCGAATAGTTTTGTTAGTTCCTCTGCATAGTTATAGGTTTCTTGAGGTAGATAACCAGTATCTATCCAAATTATCTTTGGTTTTTTTCTAGATTTTAAAGCCACTGTCATATGAAGTAATACAGCAGATTGGATTCCAAAACTGGTTGTTAAGACAAACTTCTCATCAAATTGCTCATGGGCCCATCGAAGTTGATCTTGAGCAGCAAGTTTTTCAAGATATTTACTTGTTTCATCAATTGATTTCACCAGAAAAGGTTGAGCAACTTTAATTTATTCTCTCAAATCACTGGTGTAATTGTCTTGGGATTCTTTCTGCATATTTGAGCATTGAATGCCGAATCGGTCGAAGTTTGTTTAGGGTCACTTAATTAATCCTAAATCTAGTCCCTATGGACTTGAACAATTTGAACTCTGACCCAATAGTTGTTGTAGGTGGTGGCTTTGGAGGGCTGGCTACTGTTCAAACTTTATTGGCCAAATCAGATGGAACGCCAGTTATTTTGATTGATGAAGGCAATAGATTTCTTTTTAAGCCATTGCTCTATGAGTTATTAAGCGGTGAGCTTCAATTATGGGAGGTGGCACCTGAGTATTCTGATTTAGCTTTAGAATTAGGATTTATTTTTTTACAAGAATATGTGGTTGAGATTGATGAAATAGAACAAAAGTTAATTACTTCATCTGAGATTGAAATAACTTATTCTCAACTTGTCATTAGCACAGGAGTTACAACTGATTATTCCTTGCTAGAAAATTTAGAAGACTATGCTTGTGGTTTTGCTAATCTAAATGACTTTCGAATAATTAAAAAGTTAATAACTAAAATAAATAATTCTACTGAAAGTACTAATCCTATAGTGATTGCTGGAGCGGGTCCAACAGGTGTGGAACTGGCATGTAAAATTTCTGATTTAATAAAAGATCGGATTCAAATATATTTAGTTGATAAAGGAGATAAAATTTTACCTAATTGTAAATCCTTTAATAGAGAGAAAGCAATTGATGCAATAGGGAAGAGAAATATTAGAGTTTATCTAGACTATTATATAAAATCTGTTAACAAAACTTTTTTAGAACTTTCTAGCACTGATAATGGAACCAATAATTTTATTAAAATTGATTATTCTACTTTATTATGGACTGCAGGATTAAAACCTTCTAAATTAAAATTTGAATATCATTTTTTGAATCAAAATGAGAAGATTAAAGTTAATGAATTTATGCAAATAGATGAATATCCAAACATTTTTTTCGTTGGAGATATCACATATAATGAAAAGTCACCCTTCCCCTCTTCCGCTCAAGTTGCAATGCAGCAAGGTTCTTTAGTGGCTCAAAATATTATTTCTTTAAGGCAGGGAAATGCACGTAAACCTTTCAAATTTGAAGATCTTGGAGAAATGTTGAGTCTTGGTGTTGGCAATGCATCTATTACTGGATATGGAATCACCTTGGCAGGACCCCTTGCCTTTAAAATAAGGCGTTTTGCATATTTAATGAGAATGCCAGGCTTTCTTCTATCGTTTAAATCCTCTGGTTCATGCCTATTTAGTAAAAAAATAATTAATCATTTATTTTCTCAATCTCTGTAGCTCCTTTACGCAGTAGTCTTAAAAATAATACTTGGCCAGAGTCAGTTGAAAAGAGTATTAATTAAATAATATGATTGAGATATTAACGGTTTTTGAGAATCCAAAAGCTGTCATAACTTTGGCAGTGTTAATAAGTGCAGTTTGTTTATTCGTAAGCAGTGCTTTAGCTCCTGAGTTGACTGGACTTTTGAGTGTTGCATTATTGATGGCAACGGGAGTTCTTTCTCCTCAAAAAGCATTGGCTGGTTTTGGAAGCCCTGCTTTGATTACATTGATGGGCTTATTTGCTGTTTCTGCTGCACTTTTTAAAAGTGGAGCTCTTGATCGTTTAAGAGAGTTAATTGCTTCTGAAAGTATTCGAACTCCACGTAGGTTAATAGCTTTACTTGGATTGGTTGTTGCTCCTGTTTCAGGCGTTGTTCCTAATACTCCAGTTGTAGCCTCGCTTTTGCCAGTTATTGAGGCTTGGTGTGTAAAGCGAAAATTATCTCCTTCCAGAGTTTTGCTGCCACTATCTTTCGCCACGGTTTTAGGTGGTACTTTAACTCTTTTGGGGAGTTCAGTGAATTTGCTAGTGAGCGATATTAGCAATCAACTTGGCTATGGTCCTTTTGAGCTTTTTACTTTTACTGCGATAGGTATACCGATATGGTTGGTTGGGACAGCCTATATGTTGTTAGCTCCTCAATCTCTACTACCTGATAGAGGAAGAATTAGTTCAGAGTATGGAGGTACTTCGGATCAGACTGGCTATTTTAGCGAAATCAAAATTCCTTATGGTTCTGAATTGGTTGGGAATTCTTTGAGGAATAGTCGGTTACAAAGAAGATTTGATGTGGATGTTTTAGAAATACAGCGAGAGAATGAAAGACTTTTACCACCTCTTGCTGATCGAATAATTCAATCTGGAGATCGCTTGTTGATAAGAATTACACGCTCAGATCTTTTGCGATTACAACAAGAACATACAGTTCAATTAACTAAAAATTTAAATACTGAAAAGAATTTTTTTCTATCCAGTACTGATGAAGGCCAACAAACTGTAGAGGTCCTATTGCCAGCTGGTTCCACCTTGGCTGGCGCGAGTTTGCGAGAACTACGATTTAGGCAAAGACATAATGCAACTGTTTTGGCTTTAAGACGAGGACAGCAAACTGTTCAAGAACGATTGGGTCAAGCAATATTAAGAGAGGGGGATGTATTACTTCTTCAAGCACCCAGAGATTCAATTAGGGGATTGCAAGATAGTAATGACCTACTCGTTTTAGATCAATTTGATAATGATCTGCCAACTGTTACGAGGAAACCGATAGCAATTGGTATCGCCATTGCTATGTTGATTCTTCCTTCACTTACTGGCTTGCCTCTGGTTTCTTCGGTTTTATTGGCTGTAATTGGGATGGTTTGGGGTGGATGTTTAAGACCTGCAGAGGTTCAAAGATCAATTAGACTTGATGTAATTCTTTTGCTTGGATCTCTCTCTAGTTTTAGTGTCGCAATGCAAAACACAGGTCTTGCTGATGCTTTTGCAAATATTTTAATTTTTATATTGAAAGACTTATCTACTTATTCCGCTTTACTAGTAATTTTCCTCTCAACTACAATATTCACTCAATTTGTTAGCAACGCTGCTTCAGTGGCTCTTTTGGCGCCAATTGCTGTTCAATTAGCGCCAAGTATGGGACTACCTCCTTTGGCTTTATTGATAACAGTTCTTTTTGGCGCTAGTCAATCTTTTCTTACTCCTATGGGTTACCAGACAAACCTTATGGTGTTTGGCCCTGGGCGTTATCAGTTTTTAGATGTCACTAGATACGGAGCTGGGTTGACCATCTTGATGACGTTTCTTGTCCCTGGGTTGATTTTGCTAAAGTATGGTATTTCTTAAATATCTTGGATATGGTTATTAGTTTAGGAAAAAATTCAAGGCTTCCCTTTGATTTTGATTATCTAACCCTTTCAGAATGTGTCTTCATCTATTTTTAAAAAAAAGTGAGTATTAGGCAAGAAACTTACAGAAGACTTACGGTTCCACAGTTCACAGTGGTAACAGGTTTACTTGTGATTACATTTGGAACATTATTATTAGCCACACCTTTTTGTTCTAATGCAAATGTAGGGTTGTGGGAGGCATTTTTCACGGCAACTTCTGCTGTCACAGTTACGGGATTATCTATTATTGACATAGGAATAGATCTGACATTTTTTGGGCAGTTAATTTTAGCGATTATGTTATTAATAGGGGGCCTAGGTTTAATGGCTATTACTACATTTCTACAGGGATTTATTGTTAGTGGAACAGAATTAAAGACACGTCTTGATAGAGGAAAAACTCTTGATGAATTTGGAGTTGGTGGTGTTGGAACAACTTTTAAAGGGATTGCGATTACAGCATCAATTCTTATTTTTCTTGGTGCTATTAATTTATATTTATTTGGTTTCAATAATATCACTAGCTCAAGCGAGAGGATTTGGGCATCAATTTTTCATAGTATATCCGCTTATAATAATGCCGGGTTTAGTTTATGGTCAGAAAGTTTACAAGATTATAGAAGCAATTGGGTAGTGAATTTTGTGTTAATTACTTTAATTATATTAGGTGGTTTTGGATGGAGAGTAACTAATGATATTTGGATAAATCGTAGATCTTTAAAATTAAGAAATTTAAGTCTTCATACACGTTTAGTAATTAGATCATCTTTCATATTGATTTCTCTGGGATTCTTCGGATTGATTTTTACTGAATCATTAGCTAAGGGTAGTTTCTTTTCGTTAATTAATTTTGATGATCGTGTTTTAACTGCTCTATTTACTTCTGTTAGTTCGCGAACTGCAGGCTTTACGAATTTACCAATATCAATTGAGAGTGTCTCTGACTCTGGTCTTCTATTGATAATGTTTCTTATGTTTATTGGGGCAAGTCCAGGTGGTACTGGAGGCGGAATTAAGACTACAACTATTGCTGCATTAATGGCAGCTACAAGAGCAACTCTACGTGGTCAAAATGAAATTATTATTAGGAATCGTCAGATATCTGACAAAGTAATTCTTAAAGCGGTTGGTATAACAGTTGGTTCATTTTTATTTGTCTTAATTATGGCTCTATTATTAAGTTTGAGTAATGGATTCAATAGTGGAGAGAATTTTTCATTTTTAGAAATGCTTTTCACTTGTATTTCTGCTTTTGCAACTGTAGGTTTCGACCTGGGCGTGACCTCTAAACTAGGACATGTAGGTCAATTAATTTTGATTATTGGAATGTTTGTTGGCAGACTGGGAATCCTTTTATTCTTGAGCGCTGTATGGCAAGCTCTTAATAAAAGTAAGCTTCAACATCGCAATCGAATTGGCTATCCGAGGGAGGATCTCTATGTTTAAGGAGGACAAATCATGAGTGATTGGTGGCAATGGTCTCCGATAAAAGCGAATCAGAAACTTGGTTTTGCTGTTGTTGGAATTGGTCGTTTTGGAAGCGCAGTTTGTAGAGAGCTATTGAGAAATGGTGCTGATGTTTTGGCTGTTGATTTCTCAGAAAAGGCAATAGAGGAATTACGTCAACTCGAGCCAACAATTGAAGCGAGGGTTGTTGACTCAACGGATGAAGAGTCTATGAAAGAGGCAGGTGTTCTTGAAATGGGGACTGTAGTAGTAGGCATTAGTGAGCCAATTGAGGCAAGTATTACGACAACTCTTATTGCTAAAGATACAGAGGGGAGTTTAGTGAAGCAGGTTATTGCTAGAGCAACAAGTGATCTGCATGAAAAAATGCTTAAAAGGGTTGGTGCTGATCGGGTGGTATTCCCTTCAAGAATGCAAGGAGAAAGATTGGGCCTGGAATTGGTTAGACCTAATTTGATTGAAAGATTAGAACTCGATGATAAAACCGGTATTGATGAGATTAAAGTGCCTGAGGTGTTTGTAGGACGTTCTTTACGAGATTTGAATCTTAGAAAAAATTATTTTGTAAATGTCTTAGCTGCTGGTCCTGCTCAACTATTAACTGTTAATCCTCCGGCGAAATATATTTTGGAAAAAGATCATGTCCTTGTAGTTATGGGTTCAATGGAAGATCTTCAAAAGTTGCCTCAAACTTAATCTATGCGTGTATTGGGTTTGATGAGTGGTACTAGTGCGGATGGAATAGATGCAGTTTTAGTTGATTTTAAAGGTGATCCTTCAAAGCCAAAATGGAAAATTTTAAACACATGTTCTTATGAATATCCTTCATCAACTAGAGAAAAAATAATACAAGCAGGTCAAGGATTAAAAATTAGTAGCAAAGATTGGCTCGAGTTGGCTGAAGAAATTACTGAACTCAATGCTTTCGCTGCAAGAACTTGTGACCCTGATTCAACCGCAGAGCTTGTTGGATGTCATGGCCAAACTTTATTTCATAGAAGTGTAAAAAAATCTAAAAGAGGGGGGAGTCTTCAAATTCTTTTAGGACCTTTACTTGCAAACCTTTTAAATCAAATTGTTATTTATGATTTTAGATCTAAGGATATTGCTTCAGGAGGTCATGGTGCTCCTTTAGTAGCGTTAGTTGATGAAGCCTTAGTTGGAAGGTTAAGTGGATGGCGAGGAGTCCTCAACCTTGGTGGAATTGCTAACATTACAATTATTCCACCTAAAACTGGAATCGATAAAACTTCTGAATGCTTAGGTTGGGATTGTGGACCAGCTAACTCTTTAATTGATTTAGCTATTAAAGACAGTACGAATTCATCTCTAACTTTTGATAAGGATGGATCATTAGCATCTCTTGGTATTCCTAAATTAGAAATCATCGAAAAGTGGTTGAGGGATCCTTTCTTTCATCTAGAACCTCCACGATCTACAGGTAGAGAGCAATTCGGTTTTCAATATTTACAAAAAAGAAAAAATGAATTGGGTGATATATCAAAAGCAGATTTAATATCAACCTTAACTACATTTACCGCATCAATTATCTCTCAAGATTTAGATAATCTCTTTAAGCTTAAAAAGATACGTTTAATTGAGCTTTCAGTTGCTGGAGGTGGAAGTAGAAATCTATTTCTAATGAGACAACTACAGAAACAATGTTGTGGTGTTCATGTTCGCCCAATAAATGAAATTGGTATTCCATCGCAATTTAGAGAAGCCCTAGTTTTTGCAACTTTAACTTGGTGGAACTTTTTAGGAAAAAAAGTTAACCCGAAGTACATCACAGGAGCGAATAAACCTATTTTATATGGAGTTCGAGTTGATCCTTGAGTTAACTAATTGAATAGTTACTTTCTTTTGAATTTTAATCTTTTAGGAATACCTTTTAATCTTTGTGTTTTTTGCTTTTCTAATGCGTTTATAAAATTTTGTGTTTTAGTTTCTTTTGTTTCAAATTCTTTAGAAGCTGAGCTTTCTTTCAATTCGTGATATTTGACTCCTTCTTGAATTAAAACTTTTGCCATATTGCTGACAGTTCTAGATTCTCTTTCTGCTAGTTCTGACAATCTCTCACATAAATCTTCTGGCAAAACAACTTGTATACGCGGCGATTTTTGCTTCCCGTTCGATGAGTTTTGACGAGTAGCCATGCGTGCAAAGAACTACCAAGTAGTAAATAGTGTACACTTATGCACAAGGGTAGTATCCTTGTGTATGATACTTACTAATCTGGCCAGTTTTGCCTTATCAACCTGTACTTAAAAATTTTTGATTTTACTGGAGTATTTCATGTCTAAGCCATCTCTTCCGCAAACATCCAAAGCTGTTTCTGCGAATGTTGTTGCTGATAAAGGAACTGTAAAACGACAAAGAAGGAAGAGTCGTAGTAACGGTAAGAATGGAGATGTTCTAATTTCCGCTGTTGTGAGTTCTTATTTATTGACTCATTTACACCATGTTTTGCAAAGAGCGGAATATGGGGCTAGCAAAGAAGGAAGATCTTCTCATGCTGCAAATTTTGCTCAACTCCGTAAAGTCCTTTGCATGGATGCCAGAAGCATGAAAGACGCGTCTGCTTTAGGTTTAAAAGAAAGTGATTTAGATATGTGCAATGAATCTACTGGCTTCGAGACAAAAGCTGCATAATTGCATATTCTTTAGTTAGTAAATGTTTTTCTTATGAGCGGCAATGCTGCAGAGCTTTATAAGCTTATAAATGCAGATCCAAATAAAAAACAAGATCTTTTTCGTCAAGCTCTTCAAAACCCAAAGGGTGCTATGGAATCTATATGTGCATTTGGGATTGAAAAGAATTTGCCAGTTACCTCAGAAGAGGTAAAAGAATATTTGACTAAAGTTGATGATTTAGACACCAAACAATGGCTTATAAAGGCTAGAGGTGGGCTGTAATTAATCTTTGAATGAAGAGTGTATTTCTGATACATCTTGATTATTTTCTCTAATTCCTCTTCTTCCATAGCCGCCTCCGCCTGCCATCGTCCAAAAAAACCAATAACTGGGAACTGCAAGAGTTGCGGCGAGTACTAAAGCGGCAATTTGTTCGAGTCTTAACATGGCTCACTTAAGTAATGTAATTTAAATCAGCTAGCATCTTTTAAAACTAAATGATTCAAGGTAATTCACTTGAGGTCTTATTGTAGTGTTGCGACTTGAGAAGATTAGTAAAATTTATCCCACTGGCGAAGTCTTGAAAGATGTCAGTTGGGAAATCAGAAATGGAGAGAGAATTGGTTTAGTTGGAGTCAATGGAGCAGGGAAATCAACACAATTAAAAATTATTGCTGGATTAGAAGAAGCAACTGATGGATCTTTGATTAGTGAAGGCGACCCATCTATTGCATATTTAAAACAGGAATTTGATGTTGATCTTTCAAGAACTGTTAGAGAAGAGTTATTTGAGGCATTTAAAGAAGCATCTGACTTACTTCACAGTCAAAAATTAATTCAAGAAAAAATGGAATCAGAATTAGCTTCTAAAGATTTAGATTATCTAGATTTATTAATCAAAGAATTAAGCGGGATTCAAAGGAAATTTGAATCAATAAATGGTTACGATTTAGAATCTAAAGTTGAAAAGTTATTACCCAATATTGGTTTTAATCAAAATGAAGCAGACAGACTAGTTGGAGACTTCTCGGGTGGCTGGCAGATGAGAATAGCTTTAGGAAAAATTTTATTGCAAAGTCCTGATTTATTGTTACTTGATGAACCAACTAATCATTTAGATTTAGAAACGATTGAATGGTTAGAGAACTATTTACTTAATGAGAAAGTTGCCATGGTAATTGTTAGCCATGATAGATCTTTCCTAGATAAAGTTTGTACCAGAATTGTCAATACCGAGCGAGGTCAATCTAAAAGCTATCTTGGAAATTATACGTCATATCTTCAACAGAGAGATTTTGAATTGGAATCAACAAAAGTTGCATATGAGAAACAACAGAAAGATATGCAAGTTCAAAAGGCATATATAGAGAGATTTCGAGCAAGTGCTACAAGAAGCACACAAGCAAAAAGTAGAGAAAAGTTATTAGATAAAGTTGAAAAAATAGAAGCTCCTCAAAATAGCTTAAAAGGACCTAGTTTTAAATTTTTGGATTCACCCCGCGCTGGTAGGGATATATTGAGCATTAAGGATTTAACTCATAGCTATGAAGATAATATTTTATTTTTAGGAGCTTTTTTAGAGCTTGAGCCAGGGGAAAGAATAGCATTTTTAGGTCCAAATGGCTCTGGTAAATCTACTTTGCTGCGACTAATTATGGGTTTAGAAGCTCCAGATGAAGGATCTATTATGATAGGAAAATATAATATTATACCTAGCTATTTCGAACAAAATCAAGCAGAGGCCTTAGAATTGGAAAAAACAGTTATTGAGACAATTTCTGAATCAGTACCTAATTGGAATCAAACGGAAATACGATCTTTACTAGGTAGTTTTGGTTTAACTAATGATTCCGTTTTTAAGGAGGTAAGTCAGATCAGTGGAGGAGAGAAAGCAAGGCTTGCTTTAGCTTTAATGATTATTAAGCCATCAAATTTACTTATTCTTGATGAGCCGACCAATCATTTAGATATACCTTCAAAGCAAATGCTAGAACAGGCGTTGTCTAATTATAAGGGCACTGCATTAATAGTTTCTCATGATCGATATTTTATTTCAAAAGTTGCAAACAAAATTGTAGAAATAAGAGATGGTCAATTAATTAAGTATGGAGGTGATTACAAATACTATAAAGAGAAAAAAATGGAGGAAGCACAAGAAAAAGAAAAAGAATTACAATTAGCTGAACGCGAAAGAAAAAGGTTGGCGAATCGAGAGAAACAGAAAAAGAAGAAAAAAACTAAACAAAAGTAATTCCTTTATTAAACTTTCTTAACTTATAATTGAAGATCATAAATATCAACTGGTTTGATATTTTTTATAGACTCTATATTCTTTCTAAGTATTTTAATTCTTAATGTCGATTGTAAATTATTTTTATTGATTTTCTTTACCACATCAGCTGGAGTAGAAATTTTTTCATTATTGATAGAAATTATTAGATCATTTACTTTTAAGCCACCTTTTTCTGCAGGACCATTTGGCATCAAATATTTAATAATCGCTCCATCTTCTGTTTGAGAAAGAAAATTACTTTTTTGTTTGATATTGGTTGAAAGTGTTACTCCTATCATGGGATGTTGGGCTCTGCCACTGGAGATTAAATCTTTGGCAATTTTTCTAGCTCTATTTATTGGTATTGCGAAACCTAATCCTGCCCCAGGTCCTGAACGAACAAGAGTATTAATACCAATCACTTCTCCAACAGAATTTAATAATGGTCCTCCAGAATTACCTGGATTAATAGCTGCATCAGTTTGAATGAGATCTATTCTTTTGTCGGATATACCTAATTGAGCAACATCTCTATTTAGATTACTAATTATCCCAAGAGTAACCGTATTTTCAAGTCCAAAAGGATTCCCAACTGCAATAGCCCAATCACCAACTTTTAAGTTATCGGAGTTTCCTAGTTGGGCTGTGGGCCAAGGTCCTTTTGCTTTAAGCTTAATTACTGCAAGATCTGTTAAAGAATCTTCTCCAACAACATTTCCAAGCACTCTTCTTCCATCTGATAAGCCCACTATTAGTTGATCGGTTTTTTCTATTACATGAGCATTCGTCAAGACTAGACCTTCTTTAGCAAAAATCACTCCACTACCTTGACCTTTTTCAATTCGAGATCTTGGAACTTGAAGGCCTCTAAGACCAAAGAATCGTTCAAAATATCGATCATTTAGGATCCCAGGAGGAAAAACACCTTCACTTGATGATAAAACCTGACGCTGTGTTTCGATTGTGACCACTGCATCTCCACTAATATTTAATGCTTTTGATACAAAAGACTGTTTATTGTAATTTTGAGGGGATAACAGTGAAGCTTCGCTTGAATGAATAGGAGTTTCATATCGGAAGTTGAAAAAAATAAGAACAATTAAAACAACAGTTTTAAAATATTTTTTTTGGCATAATTTTAAGGATCCTATTAATAGTCTGTTTACATCTAATCCATGCATGATCTTAGGAAAAGGATTAGTTCTTATTATCAAAACTAATCATAGCTAATTTGGAAATTGAAACGCCCTCTAATTTAATTACCGTAGATTTTTAATAAATAACTATTTTTTAAACATTCTTTCCTCTAGAATAAAATTCTGATTTATTCTTTGATTGACGATGAAACTAGAACGACTTCAAAACTTAATCTGAATTAAGGCATTCAGTTTTTGATTTATCATTTTTGCAAATGTTGAGCAATTTTTTACCTTTTGTTTATGGCGTATCAGTTTTTGTTTTGTTGATTTTGGCTGCCAAAATAATGCTAAATGGTTTTTTCTCAGGTCAAGCATCGTTTAAGACTCAAAATTCATTTTCAAAGAAAAAAGGTGATGATCGAACAGGTTTAGTTACCATTCATCCTGAGCTTTTAGACAAAGATGGCAGCATTACTGATGAAGATTTGCTCACAGTTCGTTTTTCTAAGGACACTGATCATCCACAATCATTTGAAAAGCCTTCTGAATAATTTTCATAAGATTTTTTGGTTTAGACATTACATAGTTATCTAAGAGGTTTTTAATTTTGGAACAAAGAACGCGAATAGTAGCTGCAGTTTTGAAAAACATGAAGTTACCTCCAAGATTTCGTCTCAGATTATTAAAGGAAGATCCAGTAAGGCTTGAATTAAGCCTTACTCCAGCTTATGGAAAAGATCCAATTCAAGTTGGTTTAGTCGAGTCCCTCGATTTGGTTGCCAGAAGAGACAGAGAGGGAAGAATGCCTAGAGATTTACAAGGGACATGGGATTGGACTGTAAGACATGGAGAAGTTAGTACTGGTGGATGGAATCCTTATCTAAAAGAAGCTCTTCAAACTATGTTCGAAACTGGATTACCAGCAATTATTTACGAGGAACTAACTGGAGAGGACTATCATCCAGTTGATGGTGCAAGACATGTTAGATAGCTATTGAAAATTTTTAAGAATAAATTAATTTCAAGAGTCAACATATATGTTTTCTCATTGTGAGCTTTTCTTTAGTATTATTAAATTGAACTCGATTAACAAATGAAAGATAACTTCGAACCTCGTTATGGATTTGTCAATTTTGCTGAAATATGGAATGGTCGTTTGGCCATGATGGGTATTTTAATAGGTTTAACAACAGAACTTTTAACAGGACAAGGGATTTTAACGCAGATGGGAATCGGTTGAAAAACTAATTTTTAGTTTTTATTTTTAATAGTTTGACTGATCTTAAAAAGGCTAAAAAATCTCTAAATACATATAGTGTTCAAGAATTAAACGAATCTATAGGTTTATTACTATCAAGAGGCTTTGCACCAAAATTTATACTTAAAGCTACTGTTTCTAAATCGCAAATTAAAAAAGGTCATTTATGGTTAACTTTAACGGACGGGAAAGCAAGTGTAGATGGGGTTGCGTGGTCATCAACAATAAAGTCTTTAAAATTTTTACCTAAGCAAGATGATGGCGTTATTGTCATTGGTAAATTAAATTTCTGGCAATCTCAAGCAAGAGTATCGGTACAAGTTTTCGATATTCGACCAAGTATTTCTACTGTTCTTAAGAAGTTCGAAATAGTCAAATCAAAACTTTTTAAAGAAGGTTTGATAGATGATTCGTTACGAAAAAAATTGCCAAAATATCCTCATGCAATTGGTATACTTACAAGTGTTCCAAGCTCTGCTTTAGCTGACATGCTTAGAACATCTAAGGAGAGATGGCCATTAACAAAACTGCATATAATTCCTATTCCTGTTCAAGGAAATAATGAAAATAAATTGAAATCTATTTTAAGTAAATTAAAAATAAATAAGTTAAAATTAGAGGCTTTAATTATAGCTAGAGGAGGAGGCAGCAGAGAAGATTTAATGTTGTTCGATAGTGAAATCATAGCCAGAGAAATCGCAACATTACCAATACCAGTAATAACGGGAATAGGTCATGAAGATGACCTAACTGTTTCAGATCTTGTTGCAGACCATAGATCTGCTACTCCAACTGCTGCGATTGTTGATCTATTACCCTCAAGAGAAATTGAAAAAAATAAGTTTTTGCAAAATAAAAAAATACTTAAAGATTATTTGAAATTATTTTTTCAGAATACAAAGAAATCATTAATTACAAAAAAATCTTTTTTTAAATCTCATTCACCCAGACTATTAATAAAAAATAAAAGAGCAAGAATAAATTATATGTCCGAGATTTTGAATGCTCTTTCTCCAAGAAAATTGTTAAAAAGAGGTTTTGCACTAATTACTAACGAGTCAGGTGATTCGATTTATAGTATCGAAAATGTTAATGAAAATGATAAGTTAATAGTTCAGTTTTTTGATGGTAAAATCACCGTTGAGGTTGATAATCTTAATTATGATAAAATATGAATTTATAGAATAAAATTTGTCATTCTATTTCGCTTGCAGATGAATTCATCCTAAATCATTTACCAATGGCTAACAAAGTTACTAACCAAAAAAATATAGAAATTTTTAAACAAGATATTATTAGATTAAGTTACGAAGAATCTATATCTGCGCTGGAAACCATCTTGAATAATGTACAAGATGAAAACATTTCACTGGATGAAATTCAGATTAATTATATTAAAGGTCATTTACTTCTTAAACATTGCGAGGAACTCTTGCAGTTTTGTGAACAAGAGATTAATGAAATTAGTCCAGAATTCTTAGAATTAGATTAATTTATAAATCTAATTCTTCGGACTTTATGTCAATTGTTGCTGCACTTGCTGGAATATTTTCTAGAAGGTCGGCGTTTTTTATTATGGGTGTTCCACATATTGGACAAATCGTCTGACTGTTTAGAAAGGTTGAACCACAAGCTTCACAGGTTTGTATTTTTGATTGGATTCTTTTCCAAGTAAACCATCCAATTCCTCCTAAGATTAATGGTATTATTGTAAGAATAAGGAATATTCCACCTGCTAAATCAGTAATAAATTTCCCAGCTGGTGTAGGTAAAATAATAAGTAAAATAAATACCATCCAAATCAATGAAGATGGCTTATTCATGAGTAATTAAGAGATTTGTTTAAATACTATAATTTAAATGTAGGTGCTTGTTTCAATGATGTTTAAACGTATCGGTTGCGACGCATGCTTGCAATGACAACGCTCCAACATTGACCAAAATAAATAATTACTCCCACCATCCAAACCCAAAGAGTCAATACTAGTACTCCACCAATGAATCCATAAGCTTGAAATCTTGATCCCAAAGAAAGGATACTTCTACTAACTGCCAAATTTAGAATAGTTAGCAAAGTTCCAATCATCAAAGCTCCAGGTATTAGTGGTTTTAAAGGTACTCTTCTACTTGGGAGTAAACCTTGTAAAAGTAGTGCCATAGTTGAAAAACCTATTAGAGGGAGTATAAATTGACCTACTTGAAGTACAGGTATTTTTGTAATTGCATTTTCAATCCAAGGGGTTGTGTTGGCTAAGTCTTCCAAAACTGCTTCGGGAATCAGACGAATATTTGCGCTGATTTGATCGATAACCATCAAAATCCCAACTAAAAGAACTACAAAAAAAGCTTCAATACGATTTCTGATAAATCGAAACGCTTGAATTTTTAATGGATCCGGCTTTGATTTAACCGGTAGTACGTCTTCCCATAATCGATCTGCTCCTCTTTGTAGTGTTAGATATGCATTGCCAGCAGTGATCATTAAAAACATTGCTCCAAGAATTCCTGCTCCAAAACCCTGATTAATTAATTGTTCTAAAGTTGAGGCGACCAAAGCTATTACTTCAGACGGTAAAACTTCAGCAGTTAATTCAATTATTCTTTGCTCTATTCCTTGCTGTTTTCCTAAAAACCATGATGCAACTGAAAGGGAGATTAGTAATATTGGAAAGAAGGACTGAAGAGTGTAGTAAGCAAATGCAGCGCTTAAATCGACACAATCACACTTAGACCATCTTTCATAAGCTCTCCAGAGACTGCTAAAAAACCATCTTGCTTTTTTATTCCAGTTCAAGCCCACTTTGGTTATAAAGTATTTGTTATCACGCTAACTCCTAAGGAGAAGTTTTTTCTTAGTTGAATCAGTAGATTTAAAATCATAAAAATTTTTTACTGAAGCTAATTTTATTTAATGAAAAAAGCAGAAAGTGAATTAACTATCATGAATCAAGGCGGTGGCCCATGGCATCATGTTGTTCAATTGATCTTCAGAGGATGCTGTTAGTAATGGAAAATTCACAGAAGTAAGATCTGTGCCAGAGAGAATATCTTTTGGATTAGTCTCCAACCAGTTGATAAGACAATTAAGTTCCTCGAGTATTAACCATGCAGCTGCAATATCCCAAATTTTTGGTGTTGCCTCTAAAGCAGCAATCGTTTGACCTATGGCAACACTAGTCATATTTAAACTAGATACCCCAAGAAGTCTTATTTTCCCTGGGAAAGACTGTTCAGGTTTCATTTGTAAAACTTTAATTGATCGGCTACAAAGAGAAATGCAGTCACTATTTTTTTTGAAACGTGATTCAGGCTTAAGTGGCTTGTCATTTAGCCAAACTCCTTTTCCTTTTATGGCGAAAATCCTTTTTCTCAGTGCTGGTATGTCCAGGAAGGCTGTCTCAGGTTCACCATTTGTGAAACGTGCTATTGATATAGCCCAGTAGGGAATGCCTGCTGCAAAATTAGTTGTGCCGTCGAGTGGGTCAACAACCCAATATTCACTGGAGCTCGGAATTGACTTCTTACCCTCTTCACTCAGAACGCCTTCTCCTGGAGCAATTTTTGACAAACCTTGAACAATTGTTTTATCACTCCACCTATCACATTCTGTAATAAGTGTTCCATCAGGCTTTATGTCAGAGTTGATTTGTCCAAAATCTTGAAGTTGACGTGTTCCAACCTCATCAACTAAATGATGAATCGAAATTAGTTGAGCTTTGCTCAGAGGCTTAGATATTGGGTCTTGATTCATTTTTATTCAGTTAGAAGCTATAGCTGACATAAAGGAATTAAATTCGATTCATAGAGGTTTGATTTACTGTCTATGTCGCTTTGATTTTGTTGATTGACTTTTATATCACATGGCTTGATGTTATCTAAACCTGTTTGTCTACTTAAGTCAGCTAATAAAGTGTTATAGCTGGTTACCGAAATAATATAACGAACCTCGGAATCAGTTAAATCTCTTTGGTTATTTACAACTTCTCGCTGTGTAGTAATACCTGATTTGTATCTAAGCTTGGCAAGTCTTAGAGATTCTCTTGCAGATAAAACTTCTGTGTATGAAGCAGAAATATTTAGTTTGGCCGAATCTAATTTGAAGAATACTTCTTCAACTTCTTTTCTGATTTGAGCTCTTCTTGCAGCAAAATTTAGTTTGGCTTCTTTTGCTTTACTTTTATTGTAATTATACAAAGATCTTGAACTGCCTCCATTAAAAATAAACCATGTTGCATTGAGACCAATGGTATTAGAGAAAGTGGAGGATGTATTACTGGTGTTTGGGGATATCTGATTTAACTCGCCTTTTGCAAACGAAGAGGTCGATGTGTTTACGAGGCTTAATTTAGGTTGGCTAGCAGCTAGTGCAGCATTGGCATTACTATTATTAATTGATACATCCAATAGAATACTTTCAAGTTCTTCTCGTGAATTATAAGCAGCTATAATACTATCTTCCAATGATAAATCCCATATACCTGTAACTTGAGTTTTTGAACCAATCAATGGTGTTACATCTTCTGGAAAATTGAGTATCTCAGCAAGAGATCTTTGACCAATTTTCTGATCTCCGAATTTAATATTAAATAATTGCTGATCTCTAGCTAATTGTGTTTTTGCCTCTAGAACTTCTAATTTTGTACCAATTCCTGATTCAAATCTAATTTCTGCGTCTTTTAAACCAAGAGTTGATGATTCAATAGATTTTTTTGCTACTTCTATTTCCTCATTGGCTTTCTGCAAATTGAAGTAACGTTTTTTTGCCTCTAATTTTAAGTCTCTTAAAACTATTGAATAGGAATATTTTGACTTTTCAAAACTATCTCTAGCTGATGCTATCTCTGGGACTCTTGCAGGATTAATTAAATCCCATTTGATTTGAGCAGAGATAGAAGAACTCCATTGTTTACTCGAAGTGTCTTGTATCAAACTTGATTCATTGTAATTATTAGATTCAAAATATTGAGGAATACCATTAGCTGTCAGGTTTAATGTTGGGTACCAGGACGACAATGAACTTCTTAATATTGATTTGGCTTGGTCAACTTTTTCTAAGTAGATTTTAATTGTTCTATTATTATTTATAAGTATATTTTCTAACTGATCAAGATTAACTTTTTGATAAGTTTTTACTAATACTTCGCGCGATCTAGAGGGTAAAAAAAGATCTTCAGGTGAATTTAATTCATATAAGACCCCTTGTTTTTTTTGACTTTGACTAAGGCTTTTACTTGAGTCTCCTTTTTTCTTTATATTGGAAGTTATTTTTTGCGAGCTTGTAGCCCATAAAGGATTCAGTCCAGATATAAATAAACCTGCAACAATTAGAAACTTTCTCTTCACTCTCCTCATAGTTATAAGAAAAACTGAGATGGATTTAGTAATGCAATTATGCTTTACCAAGTGCTTTGTTCACGATGTCTTGTGCATCATGGACAATCTTTACAGATACATTAAGTGACAAAGCGAGCTCTTGAAGTGTCATGTCATCAAGAAAGATTTTTTCACCTTGCCTTAGCATGATCGATGGTAGAAGTAATTCATCTCCTAATTCTTTTCCTCGCAGTCCTTTTATGAGGTCTTGGCCCGTGAGTAGTCCTGTAACTATTTGTTCTTGCCCCCAATAAGGACTTGGAATTCCATACAGATGCAGTACGAAATTATTTATTTTATTAAGTCTTTTGCAAGACTTTAGTAATTCATTTTCAACAAGTTTGCCAACAACCCAGCTGCAGGTTCTTTTTTGATCAATTTTGGCAGGCAGATTTATTGTGGCTTCATCCATCGCTCTTAGAAAACTGCGAATACTTCCTACTCCATTCTCTTTTTGAGGTAAATCTTCGTAAGAATTCAGAGATGGTAAAGACTTCTTCGCTATTAAATACCATTCGTCAGATAACCAGGCAAAACGGGATCCCGTTGATTTATAAAATATTTTCTGCATTGACTCAACTTGATTGATGACTTTTGTCGCACAATTAGAATCCACGGGTATTAGCCCATCATTACTGGGTCGAAACCTTGTTAGCCCAACTGGAACAACTGCTGCTGAGAGGACTACAGGGAAATCTCCTTGCGCAAAACTATTTAGATCATTGATGGTTCGTTCTAAAGCTTTCCCATCATTGATTTCAGGGCAAACAACAATTTGAGCATGAATTTGTATTTTTTTTTCTGAGCACCAAGCCAACTGATTTAAAAGGTCAATAGCTTTAGGATTTCTCAGTAATTTTGACCTTAAAGAAGGTTCTGTTGCATGTACTGAGACGAATAAAGGGGTTAGTCTTTGTTGATCAATTCTCAACCAGTCTTGTTCGGAAAGATTTGTAAGTGTTAAGTAAGAACCATATAAAAAACTTAGCCTGTAGTCGTCATCTTTTAGATATAAGCTTTTTCTCTTTCCAGGGGGTTGTTGGTCAATAAAACAAAATGGACATTGATTATTGCATTGTTTTAATCCATCAAATAAAGCTTCAGTAAAAGCAAGTCCTAACTCATCGTCATAATCTTTTTCAATGTCAATGGTATGTTGTTTACCTTTTTCATCTAATATTATTAATTGAATATCCTCTTCAGCAATAAGAAATTTATAATCAATAAGATCTCTTGGCTTTACACCATTAATACTAATTAATTGATCTCCCACTTCAAATCCAAGCTCCTCACCTATTGAACCTTTTTCTATGGAAGCAACAACAGCAGGTTTTATTTTGTTTTTAGTTATCTTTAATGTGCTCATTTAGGCTCATAAAAAAGAAAATAAATTTTTTATACTTCACGGATATTTTGAAAAAATTAAATTGATCTTGAAGAATCATATGTCTTTAATATAAGTAAATTTACAATAAAAAGTACTTAAGAAACTTTTTCGACTCATCTCTTTTTCTGAGGATTTTTAAAATTGGGCCTTGAAAAGCATTGTAATCATTACAAATAACAAAGTTTTTTAAAAATTTTTTAAAACTTTGTTATTTGTATTTCGAAGACTGTTTGGTTTGGGTATCTACTTGAATGTAAATTCATAGAAGGTTGAGCTGAAAACCAACTCAGTTTTATTAATTCTGATTTACTCAAACAAGCCCACAAAGCCCATAAATCAAGAAACGTCCTACCTGTCAAAGCCAAGGACATTGCAATTTTGGGCTAGCACAATGGTTGTCCTGCCTGTTTTTGTTCAGGCTCCATGGGTTCATGTGTTTCCTTTTTCAGCTTTTTTATTTAGTTTCATAATATTTTTTCTTGGATTTTATTTACTTACATTTTGTAGTGATAGATGGTCCTCTATAGGTTCGCTATTGGCTGGCGTGAGTTGGAGCTGGTTAGGAGGATGTCTTTTTTGGGGATGGTTAAGAGCTCATCCTGTGTGGCATTTGCCTGTTGAGTCAATAGCTTTGCCAATAGCACTAAGCCTCTTGAAAACTCGATGGAAAATTGGAGCCAGTTTCTATTTGGCATCTCTTTTAGGAACTGCTTTTACTGACGCAATGATTGTCTTAACAGGTGTCATGAAGGCTTGGCCTGAAGTTGTAGACGCGCCTTTTTCAGAAGCTTCCAAAATGTTGAGTTTCACTGCCGAACAATTATTGGAACCTTTTTCATTATTTGCCATTTTAATTGCGGCACTTTTAATAATTTTGATAGCAAATTGGATGCATCAAAAATCAAAAAATGAATCTTTATCTTCTGATGCTTGGGTTGTATCAAGTTCAGCTTTGACAACAACCTTATGGGTTGATGGCTTATTTTTTGCAACTACATTGATTCAGCCTCAACTAAGTGGATTGATCTGAAAATTAATATTTTATGGACTTAAATACTAGCTTTAATAGAAATGATATTTACTCAACTAGTTGGGACGTAATTGTTATTGGAGCAGGAGCTGCGGGCTTAATGTCTTCTCTTGAATTGCCATCAAATCTCAAGGTTTTACTGTTAAATCGTAATACTAGTAAGCGTTCTTCCAGTAGATGGGCACAAGGAGGAATGGCTGCTGTCACGAGAATTGAAGATAGCGAGGATATTCATGCTTTGGATACCATTAAAGCTGGGGCTGGACTTTGTGATTCTGAAGCAGTTCAGATGTTTGTTCAGAACGCGCCGCGATTAGTAGATAGACTTTTGAAACTAGGAATGGAATTTGATAGAACCTCTGGAAAGTTATCTACAACTCTTGAGGCTGCTCACACTCATAGAAGAGTACTTCATGTAAAAGATAGAACTGGAAAAGCATTGGTGGATGTTCTGAATGAGCAAGTTGATCAAAGAGATAATGTTCTGCATCAAAGAGGAATAAGAGTGACTCAGATTTGGGTTGAAAGAGGACGATGTTTAGGGGTACAAGTTTTAGATGGACCAGCTTTGCGATGGATAAAAGCAAAGGCAGTAGTTTTAGCTTCCGGCGGGGGCGGACATTTGTTTGCGAACACTACAAATCCAACGCAAGCTTCAGGTGAGGGAATTGCCTTGGCATGGAGAGCCGGGGCTTTCATAGAAGATCTCGAATTTTTTCAGTTTCATCCAACGGCTCTGAAATTGGATAATGCGCCTTCGTTTTTAATTTCTGAAGCGTTAAGAGGGGAGGGTGCTGTGTTAGTAGATTCTCTCGGAGAGAGCCCCGTAGATCAACTTGAAGGGAAAGATCTTGCATCAAGAGATCAAGTCAGCAGAGCATTGTTTAAAGCAATGCAAAAGCAAAAAGTCGATCACATTGGTCTTGACGTCAAATCCATTGCTGTTGATGATATTGAAGCGCGTTTTCCAACAATTTTTCAAAGGTGCAGAGAGCTTGGTTTAGAACCTTTAAAAGAAATGATACCCATAGCTCCATCTGCTCATTATTGGATGGGTGGTGTCGCTACCAACTTGAAGGCACAAACAAATATTGAAGGACTTTTTGCTATCGGTGAGGTCGCATGTACTGGTCTTCATGGTGCAAATAGGCTTGCAAGCAATTCATTAATGGAATGTTTAGTTTTTGCAAATCAAATGCGAAATATTGAATTAAATGATTTCAATACTTACGATATATCAGGAAACAATTTAAGTTTTAACAAATCTAATCTTCGATTTACTAAAGATAAAGGAACTCAGTATTTATCAAAAGAAATTGAAAAACTTAGACAATTATGCTGGCGTGAAGCTGGAGTTGACCGATCACTGAAAGGAATGAGCTCTGCTCTTGCAAAAGTTAAAAAAGATTATCAATATCTTATAAAAGAACCGCTATTAAATTTGGTTTTTTCTCAGTCAAAATATGCGATTCATGCATTCGATGAAGTTACTAGAAAAGACCTTAATTTGCTGATTGATTTGAGTAATCGACAAATGTCAAGTTTGCTTATGTTGGAGGCTTGTTTATTTCGTAAAGAGAGTAGAGGAGGGCACTTTAGAGATGACTGTCCTACTTCCGTTCCTTTTTGGCAATGTCATACTCGTCAAATAAAAGGAAAGAATATTCACACAAGACCCATTGGCTCTAAAGCTGAGGTCCTTAAAAATCTTTAGAGTTTTTATAATTTGTAAGTTCAGCTAATTCTTTTAGGCTTTTAACTCCTGAATCAATTGAACCGTTGATTTCCCAAGAAGGGAATCCTGTTATTCCTTTAGCTTCGCAAAGTTCTCTTTTGTTATTAAATCCATCTTTAGCGCATTCAACTAAATTTAATTTTTCTGCAGCGACCTTCCCGAACATTTCTTTTTGATCATGACAATGGGGACACCAATAAGCGTTAAACATTACAGCTCCTTCTTGTGTTAGATGTTCAGCGAGTTTGATTTTCTCAGGAGAACTTATCGCGATTACCGCAGGTGGCATACCTTGGATATTATTAGAAACTTCCTTAGCAGATGGGTCAACTGATGATGACCATATTAGTCCTGCTAAAAGAACTGCTACTGACATAACAAAACCTCTAAAAAATAACTTTCCATAATCTTCCCATCCACCTCCTAATACGCTCAACAATAGAAGTGAAAATGATATAAGACAAGAAAGAAGACAGAAAAAACAGAAAGCTTTTATTTTAAATATCATTACTGAGATTAAAATTAAGCTAAAAACAAAAGTCGATATAGATATATAAAAAGATCCCCACCATGCAAATTTTGATATATTATTATTTTTATTTTTCAGGATAGGTATTAACGGTAATATCGCCATTAATAATATTAAAAAATAACTGATTAAACCTACTAAAGATAATGGAATAGAATAAGTATTTGTTTGAATTATATTTCCCCAAGGACTATTTAGAACTTTATCGCACCCCTCTAATCCACCTAGACAGTTTAAATTTCCTATTAAACCCCATTTATTCAATGTTATTGATCCTGTATCAATAACTCCAACAGTTGATAATATAGCTATTGCAACTCTCGCCCATTTAGAGCCCAGATCTTGGCGACGTCGACTTTTTAGTCTTGAAGATCCCATTCAAAAGTTCTCAATGAATAAATTTTTTTGTTATTCTAATGAATAATTCATTTAAAGGCTGAATAATCTAAATCATTTTCAATGTTCTTTATATTTTGAAAACCATTTAAGTATTTGACTGGTTGTTAAATATAAACTTCTTTAACTAATTTAGTACAAATAAGAGTGATTTATTTATTCAAATTAATTTAATAGCTTTCAGGGCTTTTTGAATCAAGAATGCTGCAGAAAGACCTGCCCCAACAAAAACTAAGTAAAAAAGAATTCCCATTTGATTAAAATCTCTCAACTAATAATAGTACATCAGTGCTTTATCTTTTGAATTTATTAATTTTAATCTTGAATATATTGTTTGCCAGCTATTAGGCATTGCTCTGCTCGCTGTAATTCTCGACCAATATAAATGGCATGATCTAAATGACTGATGGGGAATGGACCCTGACCCTCGGAGATTTTAATACCTAATTGCTTGGCACTTTCTCCTCTGTAAATATTGCTTGGTTGATTTCTAGTTTTTGCTTTACAACTAATAGGTTCTCCGGACTCTGGGTCAGTAGCGCGACCTTTTTGATCAATATCATTTAAATAATGTTCAAGTATTAACTCATTCGTCTTGGATTCAATTTTTATTATGAAATAACCTTTTGGGTCAAGCTCTATGTGCCTCTTGGATAATTTTTCGTCTAAAAGCCTTATGGAGTTAATTAAGCCTTCTTGAATATCTTGATTGTTCATTTTTTTAATTTACTAATTAAAAAGAGGATGTACAAGCTACATGTTTGGTTGCGACCATATTTTTAGATTTTTCTTTATAAGATTTATCCTGAAATAAAGCTTTTTAACATCAGAAATATAAGTAGGTTTACAAAAATAAAAGATAAATAAACCACACCTGGATTCTTCAAACCTGCTGGTGCTGTTAATTCATAGCCAAAAATAGTAATAACACCTTGAGTCCCTTTATCTTTATAGCTGAAAATTCCTTTAGCAAAGAAAGGTTTTTCTTCATCAGAATCAATTTTACCTTCATCTATGGAAAGCGATTTATCTGTCTCAGGAGGATCTAGTAAATTGTTGTCTTTCACTTAGATTAGATCTTTAATTTTTCTGAAGTTACTATATGTTTGATAGTTTTGGCTCTTCAAACTTAAAAGGTACTTCATTATTTGTAGCGTTTATTTGATCAAGCATTAACTTATTTGCTTTTGGTAGCCATTCTCTTATTAATGAGTCCATAGGTAAGTTGTACCATCTATGAAGACTTGCGTTGGGTTTAGCAATAAAACCTCTTCGTTTTTTATGACTTCCTCCCGCTCCAGGATCAAAATATTTTATATTATTTGATATTGCCCACTCAATCGGGGAGTAATAACAAGCTTCAAAATGTAAATTATCTATACTTTTTTCGGCACCCCAATATCTACCCCAAAGCATACTTTCATTTTTTACACATAAGGACATTCCAATAGTTTTATCAATTCCTTCTTCCTTTGCTTCAAATAAAACAATATTTTCTTTGAGTTCTGTTGACGCAAGTTCAGTAAAAAATGATTCAGTGAGGTATTTACTTCCCCATACTCCCCATCTTGAACAATGAAGCTCATAAAAGTAATGCATTTTTTTTAAATTCATCTCATTTATTTGAGACCCACTCCGAGCTTCAACTTTTACTCCACATTTTTTAATACTTTCTCTTTCTCTCTTAATATTTCTACGTTGATTTGAATTAAATTTTTTTAGAAAATCAGAAAAACTATTTTCTTCATTCAATTGCAACAAACTTTGTTGGTTGATCCACTTAGCGCAATTTAGAGATTCAGCTACTTTCATCCATTTTGGATCTACATATAAAAAATTACAACTGAGAATATTATTATGTTTGGCAAAACTATCAATTTCAGAGAATAGTATTTGTGTGAGTTCTCTCTCGTTAACTCCCTCTGCAAAAAGAAAACGATAACCCTCTATTGGACTTAATGGGCTCATTCCTATTAGTTTTGGATAATATTGAATTCCCATATCTTGAGCTAGTTGAACAAAGGCATTATCAAAAATAAATTCTCCATAACTATGAGATTTAAGATAGAGAGGTGCACATGCAATTAAATCATTTTCACTCCAAGCAGAGAGAAATAATGGTTGCCATCCATATTTTGTACTAACACTTTTTGATCTTTCTAATGCATTTAACCAATCCCACTTGTAAAAAGGAGTTGAATTTTCTTTTAAGAAATTATTCCAAATAATTTTAGGGATCTCTTCGATTGATGCATGCCATTTGATTTTGATATTTTGCATTTCTTTTATAGTAAATCTATACTTATGATTAATTATTTCTAAAATATCTGATAAGTAATTCATTATTGCCTAGCTTTTTGCTTTCTTTTAGAATCCAGTTATTTTTTTTATTCATAATTGTATTTAGGTTTCTTAATTCAGATGAAACCCAGCAGTAATCTCCTCCTAAAAGATGAGGCGTAATAGTGATTTGTAATTCATCTATTAGGTCCTCTAAAAGAAAAGCTGATATAAGATTTGCCCCTCCAAGTAATACAATTTTCGTAATACCTTTCTGATATAAATCATCAAGAGAATCACGCCATGTAAATTTTAAATTGATTCTTTTATCGAATCCATTAGGAAGCATAATCTTATTTTTTGTATCTTGCTTTTGGATCAACCATCTTTGAAGAGGTTGTTTAAAAAAAAGCCAATTGGCTGGGAAATCTATTTGATTGCTAGCTATCAGAGCAACTGGCTGTTCATTTTTCCCTTCTGAAGTTCTTTGTTTTAATAAGTTTTTATTTTTAATGACACAAATTGATTGATGAGCTCTCAGCGTTTGCCCTCCCATTAAAATCCCATCTGCCCAAGCAATCGATTCTTCTAAAACGAATCGATCGCCAGACTGACCTAATTGAGTTTCCCCCCCCCCTGGATATGCGATACGTCCGTCAATACTAGAAGCTAAAACTAATTTAACCCATTTTTTTTTCAATTATCTCAGCAAGCCAACCTGCTTCTTTGAATCTTGAGTATCTGTTTTTGTTTCAGCTACATTTGCATAAACTTCAGCAGCATTATTTGGACTCTCCTGTAGCTTTATCTTGTATAAATTTGCTCCAATCGCACTAATTGGATTAGTTAATTTATCTGAAATATATAAAGCAATATTTTCAGCTGTAGGAACACAATTTGCGAAATAGGGGATATCTTTATTTAAAAAGGTATGATCAAAAGGCTCTACAACTAAATCATTAATTAAACTATTTAATGCAGATAAATCACATATCATTCCTGTTCTCGGATCAATCTTTCCTTTGACAGTTATATCTATTAAGTAATTGTGACCATGTCCATTAGGTCGAGCACATTTTCCGAATATTTGTTCGTTTTCGGATTGAGGTAAGTCTTCTCTAGCTAGGCGATGAGCAGCTGAAAAGTGTGTTTGAACTGTTAAATAAGCATCCATAGCATTTCCTTGATAGTCAGCCCAGAGTTTTGGGCTTTCGTAAAGACGAAGAGATTTGAGGGGTAAGTGAGATTTAAGGCGCTTCCATATGATACGAACTAAACTTTCAGTTGTGGGAAGGCAACCTTCCGGCTTAGAAAGGTCAAACTCTGGCCATGAGTCATTTAAAAAACGAAAGTCAAGCTGACTTGTTACTTCGTTTTTTATGGCATGTTTTACATCTGAAAGGTTTAAGACCATGCCATATTTATTGAGTTCTCCTTCCATAGTTACGATTAGTTCGTAATTATGTCCGTGGCCAGGAGCTATTGAGCATGGTCCAAAAAAAGCTGAATTATCATCATCAGATAATTCAGGAAGCCTATAAAGGTGACTTGCACTGAAGCAAGCTCGCCTTGTAATTACGCAGCTTCTCCCCTCTCCGTGAGGGAAATTAGATGTGATTGCTTCCATAAAATTTTCACATCAGATTTACATCTTAATAACTTTTAGCTACTTCTGTCTTTATGGACGTTCATGCAACCCCTCACACTCTTAAAGAAAAGTTAGGGGGTCGAAATATTTTTTTGATAGGAATGATGGGTTCTGGCAAAAGTCAGACGGGCCCTGTTCTAGCCAAAATGATCAATTATGCTTTCGTTGATACTGATGATGTTATTGAAAAAGCCTCTAAACAATCTATTTCATCTATTTTTGAAAAAGATGGAGAAAAAGTATTTAGGGATGTTGAAAAACAAGTTTTAAAAGAAATTAGTCAACATCATTCTCTTGTAATTGCTACTGGAGGCGGTTTAGTCACCTTGCCTCAAAATTGGGGCATTCTTCATCAAGGAATAGTAATTTGGTTAGATCTTGATTTGAAACGTTCAATTAAACGCTTAGAAAGTGATAAAAAGGAACGCCCTTTACTGATTGGAGATGATTTAACTAAGAAATTTAGTCAAATATATGAAAGTAGAAAACCAATATATTTAGAGTCAGATTTGAAAATAGAAGTTGAGGATCAATCTCCACATGAAGTTGCAACTATGATTGCTAAACATTTGCCAAGCATCCTTATTGACCCGGTGACTCAATCCGAACGGCATACCACTGAACTGTAAAACCTGTTTTGATTTCTAGGTCGCAGGCCGTATCAAGCAAATGTTGCGCAGCTTCTCCTATTGAAGACTTACATGCAAGATCTAATGGTAATGAATCGAATTTATTTAACCAAGATTGAAGCCATAAAAGAGTTTGTTCTTTATTCAGGAATTGTTCGCTTTCGCCAGGAACCAAAACAACATAATTATCCATTTCTCTAATTAGCGGATCAGACATGAGACAGAAATTTTTCTTTTCGTTGGTTTCTATTTTAATTATTTTTACTTACACAGGTCCTCTTATTGCCGCAACTATTCTTGAAATAAATAATTTTCAACCATCTAAGCTTTCAGAACGCACATTAATCTGGCCTGATTGGCGCTTTCCTTCTTCCCTTAAGCGCCCAAGATTGAAAGATGATTTGATTTACCCTGATTGGTTTGAAGGGGTCTGGGATGTTACAAGCGAGATAGAAGGTGATAAGAATCAAGAGCCTATTCTTCACTCGGCTAAATTTATTCGTAATACTTCTGGTAATTTAATTTCTGATCGTGAATACAACACTAAGTCTTTTGCGTTGAGCTCAAAGACTGATGGTTTTTTATCAGTAAAGAATGACCCTAAATCTCCTAACCGTCAGTTTGCTAAATTAACTGAGGATAGATATTTAGAGACAAAAACTATAGGAAGACTTCAAGAAAAAATAAATAATAATATTTTTATTACTGATGAATTAATCTTACAAATTTTGCATACACCAGAATTGAGTAGGGTAAGTCAGGTTGAAACATTAACTGTTTTTGAAAAATGTGGACCTAATGAGAACAATGAAATTAATCTAAATAATTTTAATATTTGTGGTGAACAATTTCAGGCAATTTATAATCAACCTGGGCAAAACTTCATTTCTTTGCCTATTAAAACAGAGAAATATAAATTAATACTTACAAAGACTAATGATGATTAGTCGTTCCTAATTTATCTTCAATTAAGTCTCTCCACTTGAAAAGATTTTGAAGACTTGGATCGTTTATATATAAAGAACATCCTTTACCTTTTAGATTTTCTCCAGATGAATTTGGAAATTTTAGTAATGATAAATGTGATGCTACAGAAATATCAGCAATAGAGAGATTTTCTCCAATAAGAAAGTTTTCCTGATCAATTAAATTGGATAGGTATTCAAGATTTAATTTTAGAGATTCTTTCTCTTTATGATTTATTAATCCAGAAATCTGACCAGCAATCTTTGTTGGAATATTAACGAGAAGTTTTTGCATAGATTCTGAAATTTCGTTAGCGAATAAAGAGGAAATCAATGTTGGATTTTTCGTAATCTCTTCCAAAAAAACAATTTTTATAGATTTTGCCAAAGTTGTATCTGCCCAATTCTCAATTATTTGGACCTGAGAACCTTCCTTAAGACCCTCTGGAATTAATTTTGGTTCTGTTTCAATTTTCTCTAAGTGACGTATTATTGAACTTGAATCATGGATTATTGTTTCATTATCAAAAAGCACGGGTAATTTTTTTTGTCCTGTTTTTTGAAAGATATCTATTTGACCTATGGCTGGAGTTATCTCAACGGTTCTATATTCAATCTTTTTTGCAGCCAAAGCCATTCTGACTTTCAAGCAATAAGGTGAGTGCCTAAATTGATGAAGTTCCAACATGTTCCGTTCCGTCAAATGGTTAGCAGAGTAGCTATTAATTCAGTTTTTTGTTGGTGAAAAATGGGTGAGTTTTTTTCTAATGTTTCTAGATATCCCAAATATCTCATCACAATAGTTTTGGGAGTTTTCACTTCTGCAATTTCTCCATTAATTAAAAGAGGTAGTAATCCGATTACAGCGATTGCTCTAATTGGTGCATTGTTAAGTGGACTTCTGACAATTATTTTCTTATTAAAGGCTATGGCTTTCCCCGTACCAATTACTTAGTTATGGCTAATTCAAGAAGAGTTGAAAAATTAGCAGCTTTACTAAAAAGAGAAGTTAGTGAACTTTTAGTTAATGGTGTTAGAGATGAAAGAATTCATCAAGCTATGATTACCATTACATCTGTTGAAGTCTCAGGAGACTTACAGTATGCAAGAATTTTTATCAGTCTTTTTGGTGAAGAGAAAAAAAAAGATGAAGTACTTGTTGGTTTAGAGGAAGCAAAGGGATTTATTCGTGCTGAACTTGCTCGAAGGCTTGAGATGAGACGATCTCCCGAGCTTGTGTTTAAGATTGATAAAGGGATGACAAAAGGTCCTGCAGTTTTAGATCTTCTCACTTCATTAGAACTTGAACGGAAAAGTAAAGATTTATAGATTAATCAAAACTTTTGATGAATAAATCTGATCTTAGAAGACAAGTCGCTGAATTATTTATAGTTCGAGCAAGTGGATTTAATCTTGATTCGCAACGTTTATACCCTAACTTAGAGGAATCTAATTCAAATCTAAAGAGACTTTTAGAAGAAGGAGTTGGTGGAGTTATTTTCCTCGGAGGAACTGTAAAAGAATTAGAAATTCGTTGCAATGTCTTAAAAAAATGGTCTGGTAAACCCCTTCTTTTATGTGCTGATATAGAAGAAGGTGTGGGTCAAAGATTTTATGGAGGAACAAAGTTTATTCCTCCAATGGGTATCGCTCAGATTTATAAAAAAGATAATAATTTAGCAATTTCTATTGCTGAAAAAATTGGTTATTTTACTGGTAAAGAAGCAAAAAATATTGGTTTAAATTGGCTCTTAGCACCAGTCTGTGATATTAATAACAATTCAAATAACTCGGTTATAAATCTAAGAGCTTGGGGCGAAGAACCTGAAATAGTAGAAAATTTAACTTCTGCTTTTCAGAGGGGTGTTTCTAGCTCAAAAATGATGACTTGTGCGAAACATTTTCCTGGGCATGGAAATTCAGAAATTGACTCTCATTTGGATTTACCAGAAATACAGAATGACTTATCTAAATTAGAGAAATTTGAGTTGATTCCATTTAAATCTTTAATTAAGCAAGGAGTAAATAGTGTCATGATCGGACATTTACTTTTTCCAAAGATTGATCCTATTTATCCTGCAACACTTTCAAAAAAGCTGGTTACGGATTTGTTACGTGTCAAATTAAAATACAATGGTTTAGTAGTCAGCGATGCGTTAGTTATGAATGCAATATCTGATAAATATAGTAGTGCAAAGGCTGCAGTTATGGCATTTGATGCAGGTATAGATTTGATTATGATGCCAAAAGATATTGATGAGGCAATTAATTCTCTTACTGATGCTATTTATTCTGAAGAAATTTCTTTAGAAAGGTTGCATTTAGCTAGAGAAAGAAGAAGAAAAGAACTTGATTTAGTTAGTAATGAAAATGAATTAAAAAAAGAAGAATTGATGAATGAAGATATTAAGAATAAATTTTTATTGGATGCCTCACTGTTTAGTAAGTATATAACAAGAAATTCAATTTTTGTTAGAGGAGAAAATACAATAAAACCTGAAATTAATGATATTAATCTTATCCAAATTGATAATTTTGATCAAGCATCTAATAAATTATTTCCTGCTTTAGACTTGCCTAAGGCAGCAGGTTTTGTAAATTTAATAATACATCCCCTTGGTATTAGCCCGTGGCAAAAAGCTAATAAAAAAAAATTAGAATTGGAGCACTTTGGTAATAGTAAAATGCTTATTCAGATTTTTTTTAGAGGTAAACCATTCATCGGATTAGATTATCGTAGTGATCATTGGATAGACGCTTTAAAAAAACTAGAACTTGAGGAAAGATTATCAGGAATTATTATATATGGATGTCCATATTTATACGATAAAATAAGAAAAACTATTCATGAATCTATTCCTTTGGCTTATAGTCCAAGTCAATCTGAGGAAGCACAAAAACAAATTTTAAGTCGTATTTTGCAATCAAAAATAGCTCGAATGGAAATTGAGAAAAACTTAAGTAAAGAATTTACTGATTGAAAATTGTTTAATCGAAAATTTAGTATTTAAGAAAAAACTATATTATTGTTTGAATGACAGCATAGTTATTCTTTAAACTTCTTAGGAATGAAGTATACGAAAAAGGCTTTAATCGACAAGAAGATAATTATTACTCGTGCCCAAGAACAGACTTCAGAGGCTCGTGAGATCTTTAGGGAGAATGGTGCTGAGGTATTCGATCTCCCTTCGTTAGTGATTGGACCTCCCGATGACTGGGCTCCTTTGGATGATGCTTTAAAGAAAATTTTTACCTTTGACTGGATAATCTTTTCCAGCGCAAATGGTGTTAGAAATGTTGAAGATAGATTGAGAGGAATTGGCTTCTCTTTGTCGGAAATTTCTAAGAATATTCAAATTGCAGCTGTAGGAAGAAAAACAGCTTCTTTGTTAGCAGATATGGATGCAAAGATTAGTTTTGTTCCTCCTAGTTTTGTTGCAGATAGCTTGGTTGAATATTTCCCTCAGAATCAAAAAGGTTTAAGACTATTTATTCCCAGAGTACAAACCGGCGGCAGATCAATATTATCTGACTCTTTCAAATTAAAAGGAGCAGAGGTTACTGAAGTAGCTGCTTATGAATCTTCTTGCCCTAAAGATATACCTCAAAAGACTATAGATGCATTGAATAGTGGAAAAATAGATATTATTGCTTTTACTAGTGGTAAAACAGTAATAAACACTGTCACCTTATTTACAAAATACTTTGGTGAAAATTGGGTGAAATTGATTGAAAAGATTAAACTTGTTTCTATTGGACCTCAAACAACTATGAGATGTAAAAAACTTATTAGAACACCTGATAAAGAGGCTGTCCCGCATGATCTGGAGGGATTATTGCAAGCCTGTCTAGAACTAAATTTTAATTAAATTTATACTGATTTTTCGACGAGTTCTTTAAATCCGTCAAGATTTTTTTGTAATTCTTTTGTGACGATTCCTCCAAGAATATTTGCTTTCATTAAATTAGCTAAAACTTGAGGTAATTCATAAGATATTTTTAATTTAACCACAGTTTTAGAGCTCTCTTCATTGTAAAAACGTACTGAACCCTTGGTAGGTAAACCACCAACTGATTTCCATTCCAATTTCTCTGCTTCTATTCTTTCTGTGATTTGAGCTTTCCATTTAAAACGAAAGCCATTTGCTGCAAGCGTCCACTCCGTTAAATCAGGAAGTGTCGAGGTTTTTTGATCGACTGCCTTAACCGACTCAATCCAAGTCATCCACAAAGGCATCGAATCTAAATCACTCCAAAACTTCCAAACAAGTTCAACTGGAGCATGAATTTCACTTATTACTGTGTGATCAAGCCACTTTCCCATTTCTTATGCAACCGAAGAATTTTTTGCTAGTGAAACAGACTTTGAGAGCATTGCTGAAGCAGCAAGATGTCCGCTCATTGTTGCTCCTTCCATAGAGTCAATGTAGTCCTGTTTTGTGTAACTGCCTGCTAAGAAGAAATTACTAAAAGAAGTTTTTTGATCGGGTCTATATGGCTCCATCCCAGGAGCCTCCCTGTAGAGAGAATGAGAAACCTTGACCACATTGCTCCATAAAAGTTTTAAACCTTTTGAAGAGGGGAAAAGTGTCCTGACTTGTAAATCAGTATGTTTTACAATTTCATCAGAGGACTTGGTAATCCATGGATCTCCAGGGGTTAAAACACATTGAAGTAGAGAACCCTGACCTTCTTTTTTATAGTCTTCGGGGCTTGATAAAGCTAAATCTGCAAAACAACTAAAATCAGCATCGGCTGTATATAACAAGTTGTCTAAACCAGATGGACTTTTTAGGTTTTTTTGAGCTTGTTGATTGTTAATCTCCGTTACCCAGCCATCGTATCTAAGTTGTACTGTCGCAACTGGGACAGCATCAAGCTTGTAGAGTGAGTCGAACTCTTTAAAACGTCTCCATGATCTAGGAATTATTCTTTTTATACCAGATACATCGCATGCAGCTAAATATTTGTCTGCTTGAATTTTTAGTTCACCCTCTGGCGTTTGAAGGGTTATTCCGGTAACAGATGGATGATCAGAATCCTCTGAATGAATTTCTTTAACAATATTTTCTAAGTGAAGTCTTCCGCCTCTTTGTTCAATGTAATCGAGTATTGGCTTGGTGAGCCACTTGTGGGGTGAGCCCTTCAATAGGTTGAGCTTAGATGCCTCTGTCTTAGAAGCAAACATCATAAAGATGGTAAGCATGCATCTTGCAGAAATGTCTTCGCAATCAATGAACCCCAGCGCATATGCAATCGGATTCCACATCCTTTCGATACTATTTAGGCTTCCTCCATGGTTCAGGAACCATTGTTGAAAGCTTATAGAATCAAGTGATCGTATTATTTTCATCGCACCCTCGTAGTCAATCAGCCCTCTTACGATCGGACTTGTTCCGAGAGCAAGAGCATTCCTTAGCTTGTCAATCCAACTTAATTGAGGTGTAGTGAAGAAGGCTTTTAAGCCGTTAAAAGGAGCTCCTGCAAAAAATCGAAAATCAAGTGATTTAATTTCACCGCCCTTATTAACAAAAAGGTGAGTGTGGTCTTTTGGTAAAAGATTGTCAAACGCGCCTACTTTTTTCATTAATGCAAACAGATTGGCATAATTGAAAAAGAAGACATGCAAACCCATTTCTATGTGATTGCCATCGGAATCTTCCCAGCTTCCAACTTTACCTCCCATAAAAGGTTTTGCTTCGTATAGGTCGACATCATGTCCTTCATCAACAAGGTCAACTGCAGCAGTCAATCCTGCTAAACCTGCACCTATTATTGCGATTTTCACTCGTTTAATTAGATGGATATACTAACTCTATGAATAAAAACTCTTTTTTGGCACTTTTAAAATCGAATATAATTAATAGAGTGTTATTAAAGTTCAGAAAAAACAATGAGTGAATCAAGCGCACCGCCCACAACTCATAAAGCTCAAGGTGGCAAAGGAGTGCTTATTACAACTCCTGCATTGGATCAGTTGTCTAGACTTTGCAAAGAACAAGGCTCAGGGAAATTATTGAGAGTAGGAGTTCGTTCTGGTGGTTGCAGTGGTATGAGTTACACCATGGATTTTGTGTCTGATGATGATATTCAAAAAGATGATGAAGTTTATGAATATTCAGTGGGTACCAGTTCGTTTAAAGTAATTTGTGATCCAAAGAGTCTTTTGTATATATATGGCATGCAGTTAGATTTCAGTACAGATTTAATTGGTGGAGGTTTTAACTTTACTAATCCCAATGCATCACAAACTTGTGGCTGTGGAAGTTCCTTTGCAGTTTAACTTTAACTAAAAGAATTTTTAAATTAACAATGGATCAATTAGAGGAAAGCCTTTTTGAAGAAGCTCTAAATCGCTATAAAGCTGGGTCACCGGCAGATGAATTGATTGAAGATTTTCAGAAAATAGCTTCTACTACTCCAAATAATGCTGCTGCATGGACATGCTTGTCTTGGTTACAATTGTTATGTGATTCGCCTCAGGAAGCCTTGCGCTCTGCCCGCTATGCAGTGAAACTTAACGGACAAGATCCACAGTCAAGAATAAATTTGAGTCTTGCATTGTTAGAGACAAATTCTAAAGGAGTTAGAGATCATATTGAGTATGTTAAAAGAGCTATGTTAGTTCTCCCTGAATTAGAAAAAGAATTGAAAGAATCATTTGAAGATGGTCTAGAACGTAAACCTAATTGGAAAACGTTACTAAAAATAAAAAATTGGTTAGACCTTTGACTTCTGATTAGATTTCATTAAAATTTTTAATTTAATATTGCTTTAAAAGCGTCATTAATAGTGGGAAAACTGAATTTATATTTGAGCTTATTTAACCTTTGAGGTTGTACATTTTGTCCTTCTAAAACTACACGAGCTCCATCTCCTAAAATCAACTTCAATATTGGTCCAGGAACTGCAATAAGACTTGGTCTGCCAAGTACTTGACCAAGTGAATTAGAGAACTCATTCATTCGTACAGGATTTGGCGCAACCCCATTAACTACACCTGACCAAGCAGAATTTTTCACACTTTCGCTAATAATCTTACAAAGATCTGTTCTGTGTATCCAGCTCATCCATTGTTTTCCATCTCCTATGGGACCTCCTAGGCCAGCTCTGAAAATGGGAAGCATTTTTCCAAGTGCTCCTCCATCTTTCGCTAAAACGATGCCAATTCTTACAATTAAAAGGCGAGTCGCTCTTGGTTTGTTTGTGGCACTAAATTCCCACTCTTTACATAGATTTGCAAGGAAATCATCACCCTGAATATTTTCTTCATTGAATTCAGTTTGAGAATGTGAGCCATAAAAACCAATTGCAGATGCATTTATGAGAACTTTGGGGGGCTTTCTTAGATTTCGTATGTTTTTAATCAGATTCTTTGTTGTCTCTATGCGACTATTTGTAATTTCTTTACAGTGATCGGTAGTCCATCTTTTTTCAGCAATAGGTTCGCCAGCGAGATTTATAACCCCTTCGCAACTTTTAAGAGAGTTTTGAATTTCTTCTTTATCCCAAGACGAGGACTCAGCTGGATTCATTTGTATGACTCTTATTCTTGAGTTCTTGACTATCGTGTTTAATCTTCCTTTCGTTTGTCTAGATATGACCGTAAGGCTATGCCCTTCTTTGATTAGCAAAGGAATTAATTCTCTTCCGATAAAACCAGTGCATCCAGTAAGTAGTAATTTCATGATTTCTCGAATTAGATTTGATTAGCTTAGAGGGATTTTGATGAACTTATGATGTTCATCGATCAAGAACATTAACGTTATGGAATTTGCAATTAATTAATTAATGACATAATTTTTTACCATTCTGTGTTAACTGCTATTCTTCATTTGAATATTTGAATTAAGTCATTAGTTTTTTATTGAGTATTTAAAATGTCTGAACAAAACGAAAAAGTAGATGATTCACAATCACAACCAAAGATACAAAAGAAATTCAGAAAAGGAGATCTTGTAAAAGTTGATCGTGAGAAATACTCTAATAGCTTAGAATCTAAAGCGAGCGACACGGATTTACCTGAATATATTTTTCAAGGGCCTGGAGAAGTATTGTTGATTAAAGGCGATTACTTTCAAGTTAGGTGGAGAAGACCAGTTCCAGATGTTTGGATAAATTCCGATCATATAGTCTCATATTAGTAAACTGAATAAAGATTAGAGCTATAAGATAAGCCATTCTTTTTTATTGCTTTGTAAAAATTTTCTTTCTTTCTTAGCAGTAGTTATCATTGCCTTTCCATCATGCAGGTAATTGTCTACATAGCCCATTGTGTAGCGCTCTAATTCATTAATACCATCCTCAACATGTGATAAGCAATGATAGAGATCCAAACTGAAATCCCTTATTATTGACGGACTTGCGAAAGATGTATAAATTTTTTTAATCTTAGTTATTTTTTTTTTACTTTCTTCAAGGTATAGACAGAAAGAATCCATGAGTATTTGATCATAAGGATCAGCTGATAAGTCTCTTATTCTTGAACTTAAAGGATTCATTATTTGTCCTAATAATTTATCAATAGGGAGGTATACGTTATGAAACCATTTTTTTATATCTTCAGAATTAGAGTAATTATTAGATTCTCTTTTGTATTCATTCTGGTTATAAACTTTTGAATTATTAACTTTATTTAAATTTAGATCTTTATGTTTTTTCTTTAATAGTTCCCATGCTGAGTTTATTTCGAGCATTACTGCTGAATCTCCTCCCTTGTCAGGGTGGTGTATTTTTACAAGTTTTCTATATGCTTTCTTAATCTCTTCAAGTTTTGCACTGGGATGAACTTTCAATATTTGATATGGGTCTTTTATCATTGTTGAATGATTAGTTCTTGTTTAGAGGTACTCATTACCTTTTACTGGGTTTGCGGGGATGGAGGTAAACATTGTTGTTGAGAGATATCTTTCACCAAAACTAGGAAGGATAACAACCAATCGCTTATTCGCAAACTCAGGTTTTTTCCCTATTTTTAAAGCAGCGGCTACAGCAGCACCACTACTGACACCACTAAGCAATCCCTCTCCTTTAGCAAGTCTTCTTCCTATGTCCATTGCTTCATGATCATTGATTCTTATGACTTCATCAATTTGATTCATATCTAATACATTAGGAATGAAACCAGCACCAATGCCTTGTATCGCATGAGATCCAGGATTCCCTCCTGATAGGACTGGGCTGGATGAAGGTTCTACCGCAAAAACTTTGATTTTTGGATTTTTTTGTTTTAAAAATCTGGCACAACCTGTAATTGTCCCTCCTGTTCCTACTCCTGCAATTAATGCATCAAGCTTGCCTTCGCAATCTTCCCAAATTTCTTCAGCGGTCGTTTTTTCATGAATTTCAGGATTGGATAAATTATCGAATTGCTGAAGCAAATATGCATTAGGTACAGAAATTACCAATTCCTTTGCGAGTTCAATAGCGCCTTGGATTCCTTCTTTGCCAGGGGTTAGTTGAAGTTCTGCTCCAAATGCTCTTAACATTGCGCGTCGCTCAGTACTCATTGTGTCAGGCATTGTAAGTATGAGCCGATAACCTTTTGCTGCAGCAACCATGGCTAATGCAATTCCTGTGTTTCCGCTGGTTGGTTCAATTAGAACAGTATGCCCAGGTTTGATTGTTCCCTCTTTTTCCGCTGATTTCACCATTGCGCCAGCTATTCGGTCTTTTACGGATGCTGTGGGGTTGAAACTTTCTAATTTAGCTACGATTTCTGCTCTACAATTAAATTCATTAGGCAATCGATTCAGCTTGACCAAAGGTGTTTGGCCAACTAAATATGTTATGTCATTAGCAATTGGCATGATCTTATTGTAAAAACTTGAATCAATTTCGAGGCAAAAGTTATTTAATAATTCAATTCTCTTTAATAATGCTTGAAAATTTGTTATTCAAAAGCTTTATTGGCCTTTTAGAGATATAAATAGATGGAATAATTTTTTGATATTGACCGAGAGCATTTCCCGCAACTGTAAGCCTCCAATTTTATGGGTTTTTCTTTTTTGGACCATAGCTTGTGGAATTGCATTTGTCTCACTGGGGAATTTGCCTTTAAGAGATTTTGATGAAGCTACTGTTGCACGAGTTGCATTGGAATTAAACCAAAAAAGTGGACTAGAGCGATTGCTTCCTTCTCTCTGGGATAAGCCCTATTTGAATAAACCCCCTGGATTGCATTGGATAATATCTTTTGCAATTGGAATAAGTCGAAATTTTCAAAATAATTTTGATTTTTTACCCTCTGAGTTTTGTATAAGATTTTTTCCAGCACTTTTTTCGACTTTTGTTGTTCCATTGGGCGGTCTGATTCAGTGGAACTTGCGCCCTAAAGATCGAATAGCATGTTTAACCACATCAGCAATTTTATTGACTTTATTGCCAATTATTAGATACGGGCGAATGGCAATGTTGGATGGAACGCAGCTTAGTGCTATTGCTCTTTTATGGTTTTGCTTATCATCTATAAAAAATAATAGGTCTACTAAATTTAATTTCTTAGGAGCTGGATTTGCCTGTAGTTTCATGCTTTTACTTAAAGCCCCTGTAATTATCCCTGCACTATTTGCATCTTTGTTACCTTTAATTTGGCAATATAAATCAAAAAAATATTTAAATAATCTTTCATGGACCTGGTTCTTCTATGGACTAATTCCAGGCCTTGCTTGGCATTTATGGAATTTCGTTTCATATGGTTCAGGAGCTTTCTGGTTGTGGTGGGGCGATGGAGCAGGAAGAGTTTTATTTGAAAAAGGCTCAGGTAGCGAGCTAGGAGTTTTGGTACCAATAATTGAAATACTTGAAGGGGGATGGCCTTGGATTCTTGTATGGCCAATTGGTCTTTTGTGGGCATTCTTTAGCCTAAATACTCGTTGGGGCATTTGGGCTTTTAGTACTCAGATAATTATTGCAGGAAGTATTTTACCTCTAAAGATGCAACTTCCTTGGTATATTCATCCATTTTGGTTACCTTTTGCTTTGGTATGCGGCCCCCCAGTCTCTTGGTTAATTCAAAGAGAAGAGAATAGTTATGTTTTCGCTAAAAAAATATTAAGGAAAATTCCTTACATACTTTCTTTAATTGGATTATGTTTATTTGCTTTTTCTTTATTAATTAAGCTAAAGATTCTCAACTTTGGAGAAGGTTACTTTTATGCAATTTTTTTTATTAGTTTAGCTTGGTTTATTGGGGGATTATCATTATCTAATTCAAGAAAGAATATTAGAAAGATTGGTTTTATTGGATTGATTTTTGGAAGCATAATTGGTTTATTCTTTTTTGTTAGTTCTAAATTTTGGTTATGGGAAATAAATGAAAGCTGGGATGTAAGACCAGTAGCTGAATTTATACATGACTTTCCTAATCAACAAATTTTTATTAGAAATAGCTTTGAGCGGCCGAGTTTGAATTGGTATTCAGGAAAAAAAATCAGGAGTTTTGACGAGGAAAATAAAAGTAAATGCAAAGTAATTAAGAAAACTAATGCTTGGGACCTGTATACATGTAATAATTAAATCAAATATTACTATTAATATATTTTTCACTTCTTCAGCTTTTATTTGTAAGAATAAATCAGTAATTACTGTTTTCTGAAAAAGTGTATTGTATTGAGCTTACTATTAAATTAAGTCCTATGCCTTTGGTAGTTCAGAGAAAAGAGCATGGAGAGGCAAAGAGGCTTTACACTGACGTAATAGATTCTATAAAAAATGGTAATCAAAGGCTCCTAGAATTGACTTGTGAAAAAGTAGAAGATAAAAGAATTACTGTTCTTGTAAGCGAAATTACAGCTGTACAAATTTATGAAAAGACTAGTAGCAGCACTAGCAAACGGCCTGGATTTTCACTCCAGAATTAAGAAACAATAGGAGTCATTCACTTTTGAAACCAACCACTTGGTCTGGATATTTGGAATTTGATCAAGTCTCTTTTTCTTGGCCCAATGGAGTCAACGTTATAGATCAATGCTCTTTTTCAATTGTAAAGCCTGGTTTGTGGATGCTGGTTGGTGAAAACGGAAGTGGTAAAAGCACATTGTTTCGCTTGATAAATGGAGGAATTCGTCCAAAAAGTGGAAAAATTTTTTGCTCTCTCAGACCATCAATGGTTTATCAAAATCCAGACCATCAATTGCTTATGCCAACATGTAAAAGTGAGTTAATGCTCAGCGTTCCTAAAAACATTCCCCAAACTGATCTATTGGAAATAATTTATTCCGCTCTTGAAAAAGTGGACTTGGGTGAAATGTTGGACAGGCCTATTCATACTTTAAGTGGTGGGCAAAAGCAGCGTTTAGCTCTTGCTGGAGCAATAGTTAGCAATTCAAATTTACTTTTACTTGATGAGCCCACAGCTCTTTTGGACCCTCAAAGTCAAAATTCAGTTTTGAAAGTTATGAAAAAATTGACAAGTTCTTCTGCTGATCCAATTGCAGCAATATGGGTTACTCATCGATTGGAAGAATTATATTTTTGTGATGGGGCGGCAATTCTTAAAAATGGAGCCATCAGTACTTGGAATTCTGGTTCAAAAGTGTTCCAAGAAATAAAATCACTTGCCCTTAGGTAGCTGGCAAGGGTAAATTCTTAATGTTGTAATCCTCGGTAGCTCAGCGGTAGAGCGATCGGCTGTTAACCGATTGGTCGCAGGTTCGAATCCCGCCCGGGGAGTTTTTAAAGGCAAATGTAAATTTGTTTATCCATCAGAACAGATTTGTTGACTTTTGAGTTTCAAAAAATCATTGCTTTATTTGCAAGATAAAAACAAACTTTATAAATTTTTACTCGCTTTTTTATGAAAGTTTTGAGAATTCCTTAACAGTTAAGCTTCGTAATCGGAAGAAATTCTAAAGAGAGTTTAGCGACTTTTCGCTTTTTCAGGGGTAAAACAACAGTGATACTAGATGGTCTTGTCGATTAGGCCAAAGAAAACCAAATTTTTCGAATTCTGCAATAAAAACAAAATTTTGAGAGAATCATATGAATCTTTAGTAATCGCGGTTGCGGGTACTTTTTAACTTGGGCAATTATTAATGAAGCCTTGCATTTTACTTATTGAAGACGACCAAGACATGAGAGATCTGGTTGCAGGGCATCTTGAGCACACTGGTTTTGATGTTCAAAAAGCTGAGGACGGGATCAAGGGTCAAGCTCTAGCTCTGCAGTATGCACCTGATCTGATTCTTCTTGATTTAATGCTTCCTAAAGTTGATGGTTTAACTCTTTGTCAACGTTTAAGAAGAGATGAGAGAACATCAGCAATACCCATACTTATGATTACTGCTTTGGGTGGAATTAAAGACAAAGTTACTGGTTTTAATTCTGGTGCAGATGATTACATCACAAAACCATTTGACCTTGAGGAATTGCAAGTAAGGATCAAGGCGTTGTTAAGAAGAACTAATCGTGCACCATTGGGAAGTAACAACCAACAAGAAATACTCAATTACGGCCCTCTTACACTTGTTCCTGAAAGATTTGAAGCGATATGGTTCGAATTTCCAGTTCGTTTGACTCATTTAGAATTTGAATTGCTCCATTGTTTGATGCAAAGACATGGTCAGACAGTTGCACCCTCTTTAATTCTTAAAGAAGTGTGGGGTTATGAGCCTGATGATGATATCGAAACTATTAGAGTGCACGTAAGACATTTAAGAACGAAGCTTGAACCTGATCCAAGAAAACCAAGATTCATTAAAACTGTTTACGGTGCAGGATATTGCTTGGAACTACCAACAGGTGACAAAATTAGTGAGATTCAACCATTAATAAATCAATCGAGAGAAACTAATTCTTTGAAAAACAGTACGGATGAAAGAGTTATTGCTTAATCAATCAAGTTTATTTCTAATAAAGTTACTTCCCAAGCAAGTCTAGGCTGCACAAATTTCAATAATTGTTTTCTCAGTTCTTCAAGTTTCATAACGATATTAAAATTTTTTTCTTTTGTCCAAGACCTATTCTGTTTAAAATCAATAAGCCATAGTTGTTGCTCTATGTTGAGTTCATCAGTGATTTCCTTTGCTAATTTTAATAACTCAATTGGATTAGTTAATTGGATTTCTAGCTTTTGTCTTAATGGACTTGAAAAGGATAACCAAAGCTGAAGATTTGTAATATAGCGTCCAGGAGATCCATGTGAAAACTCGATTAATTCTCTGATTTTGTCACTAGGAACATCATTTATTTCTTGAACAACTTCTGATTTCTCAATAATTTTGTTTACTTGATTATCATTCAGACGAATAAATGGGACTATCTGACATCTTGATCTAATGGTTGATAATAATTTCTCTGGTCTTTGAGTGACAAGAATAAATAATCCTGTATGTGTCTCTTCAAGAGTTTTTAATAATGCATTTGATGCAGATTCATTTATTCTTTCAATGTCTTCAATTATTACTATGCTTCGTTCTGACTCAAATGGCTTTTTCCCTAAAAATTCAATTATTTCTTTAATTTGATTTAGCCTTATTTGCGGAGGTGATTTTATACTTATGCCATCTAACCTAGCTTTTGTCTGAGAAATACTTTGACCTTGGACTATATAAGATGGCTCTATCCATAATAGGTCAGGATGATTATTACTATCTATTTTTCTTTTTGTACTTTCTTTTTCCTTATTTTTGTCAAGAATAGCTTTGATAAAAACTTTAGCAGTTTTTTTTCTTCCAACCCCATCTGGGCCAGAAAATAAATAAGCATGAGAAATTTGTTCTTTTGAAATAGCAGATTTTAAAATTTCAATTGCTAAATCTTGTCCACATATATTTTTAAAATCATCCATTTTATTTGTTTTTTATTAATTTCTTTATCTCGGATTTAATCTCGGATATGATTTTTTCTTTTGAGTTAATAGCTGATATTTTTTTCCAGTTACTGTCCTCGGACAATGCTTGAAAGCCTAGAGAAACATTTGATAAAAACTCTCTACCTTCTTTTTCTATTCGATCATCTTTTCTATTCATTCTTCTTCTTATACTTTCTTCAATAGGTATGTCTAATAGAAATGTAATATCTGGGGCAATTCCCTGCGTTGCTATGGCTTCGAGATCTTTAATTAAGTTGATATCTAATTTTCTTCCATAACCTTGATAAGCAAGTGTTGATCCACAAAATCTATCGCTTATTATCCAATCCCCTTTATCTAAAGTTGGGCGAATAATTTCATTTACATGTTGTGATCTATCTGCGGCATAAAGTAAAAGCTCAGTAATAGAACCTGGACTTTTGTCTCGAGAAGTATCGAGTAGAAGCGATCTTATTGATTTTCCTAATTTAGTTCCTCCTGGCTCTCTAGTGATAACTAATTTATTGTTTTCAGGTATGAGGTCGGTGCCAATAAGCCATTTGTATAGTTGATTGATTTGAGTGGTTTTACCCGAGCCATCAATACCTTCAAAAACAATAAACTTTCCTTTCATTTTGACTTCAAAGATAAAGCATTAAGTACAACACTTATAGAGCTCAAAGCCATAAGTAAAGCCGCCAATGGAGGAGATAGTAATAAGCCAAAAGATGGTAAAAGTAATCCTGCCGCGATTGGTAAAGCAATCAAGTTATATCCAAATGCCCATGCAAGGTTTTGTTTTATTTTGAGCATTGCTCGTTTTGATAGATTTAAAGCATTTGGAAGGGCTTCCAAGTTTTCTCCAAGCAGAACAAGATCAGCAGAATCTTGAGCGATTTGAGTTCCGGTTCCTACCGCTACGCCCAAGTCTGCAGCAGCAAGAGCTGGAGCATCATTAATTCCATCACCTATCATCGCGACTAAACCATTATTTTTTAATAAGTTCAACTTATTCAACTTGTCTGACGGTAACATTTGCCATGTAATTTGTTTTGCATTAAATCCCAATTTTTCCCCTATAGATAAAACTGCTGAATCTCTATCACCACTAAACAAATTCAATGAAAAACCTCTTGAGCGTAATTTATTAATTGAAAGGAAAGAGTCTTTTCTTAGTTGATCATCAATCAAGAAAAAACCTAATAATTTGTTCTCCAAAGCAACTGCAACTATTGATTGAGCCTTTCTTTTTGAAAGCTTGAAATTATTTTCAATCATTTCATTCCATTCAATTCCTTCACTTTTGATCCATTCGGGAGTTCCGACTCTTATGAGTCCTTCTAATTTATTAATTTTGCCAGCTAATCCTTTGCCTGGATATGTAGTTGATCTTGATACTGTTTCTAGTTTGATTTCTTTTTTATGTGCTTCTTGAATAATTGCTTGGGCTAGCGGATGCCGACTTTCTTGTTCAATGCTTGCAGCCAATTTGAGCATGAAATTTTTTTCTGACTCATCGTATTTCCAGGACCCAACAACTAAAGGCCTTCCAATCGTGAGTGTACCTGTTTTATCAAAAACGATTTGACTTATTTTTGATGCCATTTCTATGACATCTCCACCCTTGAATAGCCATCCTCGTTTGGCAGCTTCCCCAGATGCGACTGTTATTACCGTTGGCGTGGCAAGTCCTAGTGCACATGGACAGGCTACGACTAAAACAGCTATCGATAATTGAAATGAGAGACCAATTGGTGTTTGAGGTGTATTCATCAAATGATCATGCAAGTTATGGCTATGCATGAAACCTGAACTAGAAACTTCTAAAACTTCTGGCCATATCCTCGTCCCTATTTTCCACCAAAAAACAAAAGTTATTAAAGCAAGAGTTGTTACCCCATAGCAAAACATACCTGCCACCTTGTCTGCTAATCCCTGAATAGGTGCTTTTCTAGCTTGGGCTTCTTCAACTAAACTTATTATTTTAGCTATGGCCGTTTCAGATCCGATTTTTTGAACTTCTAAAATAATTGTTGACTCTAAATTTAGGCTGCCAGAGGGCAGCTCGACTCCAGGTGTTGCTTCTAACGGTAAAGACTCGCCAGTTAAACTGGAGATATCTATTGCCGAACTTCCTTTTATAACTAAGCCATCAACTGGGATTCTATCACCGGCTAATAATTGAATTTTTTCTCCTGGTCTTAGAGCACCTATCCTGATTTCACGAATTTCGTTATTGTCTAAAATTAAATTGGCTGTTTCGGGTTGTAATTTTGCCAACTCTTTTAACGCTGTACCAGTGTTGACTCGTGCTCTCTCCTCTAAAAAACGTCCTAATAAAACAAATCCAAGCAGCATGACCGGTTCATTGAAAAAACATGGCCAGCCAACTGTCGGCCAAATTAAAGCAATTATGCTTGCTATGTAAGCACTCATTACACCAAGACTGACTAAGGTATCCATAGTCGGTGTAAGCATGATTGCGGCCTTTAGTCCTGCGTTGAGGATCGATTTACCTGGCCCAAGTAAAGCAAATGTTGCGAGTGCAGCATGAAATGGTAATGAACCAATAAGTGGAAAAGATATTTGTTGACCCTCTACCAGATGTCCAAACCCTGAGAGAATTAATAATGAAATGGCAATTATTAGTTGTCGCCATTTATTCCATAAATACTGATTTTCGTTTATCTCTAACTCGGTATTTTTTGAAATTGTTTGAGTAGGTCTTTCCTTTGATGGAAAGCCCTTGGATGTAAGAGTTTGTATTACATCGGCAAAGGGATTATTAGGCTCTTTAATTTCTATAAAAGCCGTTTTTGTTACTAAATTAACGCTTGCGTTGCTTATGTTTGGGTGGTTTTTAAGTATTTTTTCAACTACCTGTACACAACTTCCGCACTTCATTCCATCTACATCCAGCAGAATTGTATTTTTGCTTTGGGCAATCTTTTTGTTGCTCAAGGGAATATGATTTTTGGATACTTATTCTAAATTTAATAAATAAAAAGCATGTTGCGTTTATTTAATGATTTATTAATACAAAAAAATTAGTTTCATTATTTCTATACATTTTTTTTATTTTCAGGCAGGGTAGAATCATATTTATTGATATTTGTTCAATCGTGCCTAGAAGTCAAAACAAAGACAATTTTCTTGATAAGGCCTTCACGAAGATGGCTGAGGGAATAGTGAAAGTGATGCCAATAGACTCCAAAGAAAAAGAAGCCTACCTTTATTACAGAAAAGGTTTGGCAGCTCAAAATGATGGAGATTACTCCGAGGCTTTGGAGTATTACGAAGAGAGCTTAAAACTTGAAGATAATCAAGTTGATAGAGGAGAGACATTAAAAAACATGGCAATAATTTATATGAGTAATGGAGACGAAGAAAGAGCACTAGATACATATAAAAAAGCTTTGGGACAAAATCCCAAACAGCCATCTTGCTTGAAAAATATGGGATTAATTTATGAAAGAAGAGGAAGAATGGCTCAAAGAAATGATAATCAAGATGAGTGTGATATCTGGTTCGATCAGGCAGCTGAAGTTTGGAGTAAAGCTGTTCGTTTATACCCAGGAGGATATTTAGATATAGAAAATTGGCTGAAGACTACAGGTAGAGGAAATGTTGATGTTTATTTATAAGTAACTAAAACGTGGATTAAGTATTATCTAAAGCATAGATTAAAGCTTGATTAATATTAGAAGCTTTTAATATTTTTAATTTTCGATTTGTTTCAAACTCGCTTGTATCTATTCCATCTGGGATAATTAATGTCTTATATCCAAGTCTTATAACTTCATTTATCCGTTGTTTCATTTGTCTGACTAATCTTAATTGACCAGCAAGACCTATTTCTCCTATGAAAACTACACCTTCTTCAAGTTCAATATTTTTTAAGCTCGAAACTATTGCGGCCGCTATTCCTAAATCAGCGCCAGGTTCTTCTACTTCTAATCCCCCGGCTACAGCTATGTAACAGTCATATCTTGAGAGTGAAAGATTCATATTTTTTTCTAGAACCGCCAAGATTTGATGAAGCCTGTTTATCTCAATACCAGTTGTGGTTCTTCTTGGACTTGCATAACTAGTGGGATTTAAAAGTGCTTGTATATCGATGGCTAATGGTCTTGTTCCCTCACAAGTAACAATTGTTGAAATACCAGGTGCAGAGGTTTTGCTTAAAAATAATTCACTTGGATTAGACACCTCAGATAATCCATCCGCCTGCATTTCAAAGACTCCAAGCTCAGAAGTGGCACCAAAGCGATTTTTTACTCCTCTGAGTAGTCTGTGAGAAGCGAATCGATCGCCCTCAAAAGTAAGTACTGCATCCACAAGATGCTCAAGAACTTTTGGTCCGGCTAACATTCCATCCTTTGTAACGTGACCGATGATCAAAAGAGATATATTTTGTCGTTTAGCAATTTGCTGTAAAGCTGCTGAGCATTCTCTAACTTGAGCTACTGAGCCTGGTGAACTTGATAAACTTTGATCATGCAAAGCCTGAACACTGTCAATCACTGCAACGTCAGGTTTTAAGTGATCGAGCTCTTTTATAACTAGCTCTAGATCTGTTTCTGCAAGTAAATGAAGATTGGACTTCGAATCCTCAATTCGATTCCATCTGAGTTTTACTTGTTGAGCTGATTCTTCAGCAGCCACATAAAGGACTGATCTTTGATGAGCCATTTTAGTAGCACTTTGCAAAATTAAAGTGCTTTTCCCAATACCTGGGTCTCCTCCAATTAATACAAGTGATCCAGGTACTAATCCACCACCAAGTACTCTGTCTAACTCTTTATATCCACTTGAAATGCGTTCAATAAGTTGGTTTATTGTTTGGCTTATTAGTTCAGAACGATAGGGAGCTTTTTCTTTGGGAGAATTAATCTTTGTGTAAATAGATTTATCTGATTTTTGATTGATTTTTTCTTCTATTATTGAGTTCCATTCCCCACAATTGTTGCAGCGGCCAAAGAATTGCCTGGTTTGAGCACCGCAACTTTGACAGACATAAATAGAGACAGAACGAGACACTTAGTTGTAAAAAGGAAGTTGGCTGTAGTTGAATAAAGATAGTGATCTTTAATTGTTGGTGAACCTGCGCTTAAGATCTTGTCGCAGCCGCCAAAGCTAGGAACAAATGACGGCCACAAGTCCCTCAAAGGAAACGATCCTCGTAGCTGATGATGAGGCAAGTATTAGGAGGATCCTAGAAACGCGCCTATCCATGATTGGCTATCAGGTGGTTACTGCTTGTGATGGAAATGAGGCTTTGGATCTTTTCAGGAATTGTGAGCCTGATTTGGTTGTACTCGATGTCATGATGCCTAAATTAGATGGATATGGAGTCTGCCAGGAACTAAGAAAGGAATCAGATGTTCCAATAGTCATGCTGACAGCCTTGGGAGATGTTGCAGATAGAATTACTGGTCTAGAGCTAGGTGCTGACGATTATGTTGTCAAACCATTTAGCCCAAAAGAATTAGAAGCTAGAATCAGATGTGTCTTAAGAAGAGTAGAGAAAGAACAGATAGCAGGACTACCTAATTCAGGTGTCATTGCAGTAATGAATTTAAAGATTGATACAAATAAGCGTCAGGTTTATAGAAACGATGAACGAATTCGATTAACAGGTATGGAATTTAGTCTTTTAGAACTGTTAGTCAGTCGTTCAGGAGAACCTTTTAGTCGAGGTGAGATTCTTAAAGAAGTTTGGGGATATACACCTGAAAGACATGTTGATACGAGAGTAGTGGATGTTCATATTTCTAGACTTAGATCAAAACTTGAGGATGATCCTGCAAATCCAGAACTAATACTTACTGCAAGAGGAACAGGTTATCTTTTTCAAAGAATTGTTGACTCTATGATTCCTGAAGGATCATAAATAAGTGGAAAAAAATCACTTAAATAATAAAACAAATCGTTCTAAAGCAATTAGGCGATTGGTGATTTGGTATCGCCGAAACTCAGCTGTAACAAGCCTTGTTGACACTGCAACAAGCTCAGCCACAGCAGCAAGTAATGTCGCAGGAACAGTTGTTTCTAATGCTGGTTCAGTTGTTAATAATGCTGGATCAATTGCTAGAAGTACATTAGAACCATTTGTGTTTGATCCCCTTAGAAGGCTCCAAGGTGGAGAAAGTACGGATGATAAAAATGCAATTCAAGATTCCGAAAGAATTTGGGTCGCTGTCGATGGAATGGGAGGAGATTATGCACCTGGAGCAATTCTTGATGGGTGTTTGAAATCTTTGTCTTTACTTCCATTGAAAATTAAATTTGTAGGTGAAATTGAGAAAGTAGAAAAAGCAGCGATTGAATCTGGTTTAAAAGAATCTCTAGACAAAGCTATCGAAGACGGCAAATTTCAATTAATTTCTAGTGGTCTTTCAGTTGGCATGGATGAAGAAGCCACTGCAGTGCGTAAAAAAAAGGATGCGAGCATCAATATTGCAATGAAATTGGTTAAGGAAGGAAAAGCTATGGGTGTTTATTCAGCTGGGAACTCTGGAGCAATGATGGCCTCAGCTATTTTTAAATTGGGACGTTTAAAAGGAATTGATCGTCCAGCAATTGGAGCATTATTCCCAACTAAAGACCCTGGTCAACCTGTATTGGTTTTAGATGTTGGAGCAAATATGGATTGCAAGCCAACCTATTTGCATCAATTTGCTCTTCTTGGAAATATCTACAGTCGAGATGTTTTGCAGGTAGACAAGCCAAGAATAGGATTATTGAATATTGGTGAAGAATCATGTAAGGGTAATGATCTTTCTCTAGCAACTTATAAACTTTTAAACGAGGAAGAACGTTTTTGTTTTTCTGGAAATTGTGAAGGGCGAGATGTTTTATCAGGAGATTTTGATGTTGTGGTTTGTGATGGATTTACAGGAAACATTTTGCTTAAATTTTTAGAATCAGTAGGAAGCGTTCTTTTGGGAGTTTTAAGAGCTGAGTTGCCGAGAGGAAGAAGAGGCAAAGTTGGTTCTGCTTTTTTAAGAAATAATTTAAAACGAATAAAGAAACGCCTAGATCATGCAGAACATGGTGGGGCTTTACTTCTAGGAATTAATGGAATTTGTGTGATTGGTCACGGAGGAAGTAAAGCTCTATCAGTTTTAAGTGCTCTAAGAGTTGTGCATTCAGCTGCCAGCCACGGAGTAATGGATGATTTAGCGGATTTAAATAAACCAGAAGTCTTAAAGTCTGATTAGAACTGTCCTACCATGTGATTGACTTATGAAATGAGAGCTTTTTTTAGATTTGATTAGCAATTCTCAATTGGAATCCGGAATATCTTTTGTGGGGTGCGGTAGCGCTACCCCACAAAAGGTAATAAGTAATCATCAACTTGGTCAGAGAGTGGATACTAACGATGAGTGGATTCAAAGTAGAACTGGTATTGGCGAAAGAAGGGTTATTGGAGAAAATGAGTCTTTGATTGATTTAGCTACTGATGCAGCACTGAATGCAATTGAAATGGCTAATTGGGATGTGAAAACTATCGATTTGATAATTCTTGCAACATCTACCCCAGAAGATTTATTTGGGTCGGCTCCAAAAATTCAATCAAATTTAGGAGCTTCCAATGCATTCGCTTTTGATTTAACTGCTGCTTGTAGTGGTTTTTTATTTGCGTTGGTAACTGCCTCACAATATTTAGCTTCTGGATCTATTAAAAGAGCTGTCGTGATTGGAGCAGACCAATTATCAAAATGGGTAGATTGGGATGACAGAAAGACGTGTGTTTTGTTTGGAGATGGAGCAGGAGCAGTAGCTCTTGAGAGTTCTGGTGATGAAAGTGGTTTTATTGGATACGATTTGAAGTCAGATGGAAGTAAAGGAGGTTGCTTAAACCTTGCTCAATCAAATATTTTTTTAGATTTAGTTCAAGGAGCTACCCATCAAAAAGGGGAATATTTGCCAATAAAAATGGAGGGAAAGGAGGTTTACAAGTTTGCAGTTAAAGAAGTTCCAATCATTCTTGGAGAAATCTTAGAAAAATATCAAATTAAGTCTGAGAAAATAGATTGGCTCTTATTACACCAAGCTAATCAAAGAATTCTTGATGCTGTAGCCTCAAGATTTTCTATACCATCACAAAAGGTGCTTTCAAATTTGAAACATTATGGGAACACCTCAGCAGCAACGATTCCATTGATGCTTGATGAGGCAGTTAGGGATAATAGGATTAAATCCGGAGACTTAATAGCATGTAGTGGATTTGGCGCTGGCTTGAGTTGGGGAGCCGCTTTGTTTTATTGGCATGGTCCCCATTAAGCTGCTTACAATTAATCTAGAAAATCATGACTATTGCCTGGGTCTTTCCTGGACAAGGCTCTCAAAAATTAGGAATGGCAAATTCGTTACTAGATTTGCCTGGTTCGAGAGATAGATTTGAATTGGCATCTCAAATTCTTGGAAGAGATCTTTGGAAAATCTGTTGTGGCGAAGGGATCCCAAATGAAGATATATATGATTTAAACGATACGAGAAATACTCAACCTGCACTTTTTGTTGTTGAGTCACTATTGGTTGATGATTTAAAAAGACAAGAAAGGGAGACCCAATTAATTGCAGGACACAGTCTCGGAGAGATAGTTGGTCTTTATTCAGCAGATGTTTTAGATGCGAAGACAGCGTTATTGCTATTAAAGAAAAGATCTGAATTGATGGCACTTGCTGGAGGAGGAGCAATGATTGCTGTTTTGGGCTTTGATCGAAATGAATTAGATGATTTGATTAGAGAAACTGAGGGAGCTGCAATAGCAAATGATAATAGTGAATCTCAAGTTGTTTTATCTGGTTCTCCAGAGGCAGTGAGGAACGTGGCTGATAATTTAAAATGTAAAAGAGCAATTCCTTTACAAGTTTCAGGTGCTTTTCACTCCAAATTTATGACTGAAGCATCTCAAAGTTTTGCTGAAGAACTTGATCAAGTAACTTTTCAAGATGCTCAAATTCCAGTTCTTAGCAATGTTGATCCAACTCCAGCTGTAAATGGTGACATTTTGAAGGATCGCCTAAAAAAACAAATGACTACTGGAGTTAGATGGCGAGAGACTATGCATAAAATGGAAAAAGAAGGAATAACGACATTGGTCGAGATTGGACCTGGGAATGTTCTTAGTGGTCTTGCTAAACGCTCAATGAAAGGTGTACTTACAAGTCAAATATCAAATTCAAGTGATTTGGGTTATTAATTTTGGAAAAATTTAGAGTCGTTACGGGAGTTCAAAAAATCCATAAAAATAGACCTCGCCAAAGTTTTGTATATGGTTGCGTCAGTTATCTTTTCGCTTTTCCGATTTTTCGTTTTTTGTTTAGAGGCAAAACAATAGGGATTTCGAATTTACCAAATATAGGTGGCGTTGTTGTTGTTTCTAACCACGGTTCCCATCTGGACCCACCGATTTTGGGCCATGCTTTAGGTCGACCGGTGGCTTTTATGGCAAAGTCTGAACTTTTCAAGGTGCCCATATTGTCATTCATAATTTCTAGTTGTGGTGCCTATCCAGTTAAGAGAGGATCAGGAGATAGAGAGGCAATAAGAAATGCATCTAATCGATTAAGTGAAGGTTGGGCTACAGGTGTGTTTTTAGATGGAACCAGACAAGAAAATGGGAGAGTTAATGATCCTAAAGCAGGAGCTGCTCTCCTGGCAGCGAGGACAGGTTCCCCTATCCTTCCTGTGGCGATAATTAATAGTCACAGAGCTTTTCCAAAAGGATCTCTTTTTCCCCGACTTGTATCTATTCATTTAAGAGTGGGTGTATTAATTCAACCCCCTAAAACAAAGAAAAGAGAAGATTTAATATCAACAACTAAAGAAATTCAAATATCTATAAATTCAATGTTGGATGAAGGCCTAATATAAAAAATCAGAAATTAAGTTATCTCTAAAAGATTAAAAATATTGGAACTTATGAATTTTTATTTTTGCTTATCGATTGGTGAAGTTGGATAGATGGGTAAGATTGTTCTCCAATTAGAATGAAAGTTTGATTTTTGACAATATTCAGAAAAATTTATCAACGTAATAATATCTTTTTCTATATTAATTGAAGCCTTAATTGATGGATTTATTGCTTTTTTCTCGCTTATTAATTGTGGAGAAATTATTTCACTAAATTCATGAAAATCTGACTCTTGGTGGATTTTAATTAATTGATACCTACCAGCTATAATGCCTCTGCGCGGTAAAATATCTTTTATCCAAAATGGATTAAAAGTTTGATTTTGATCAAGATATTTGTAAAGTCTTGGGGCCATTAAATGAAAGGAACTCATCGAATCGAGTGAACAATTAATTTGCTGAGCAATTGTTCTAGCCATTGAGATAGTTAATCTTGTGCTGGTATAACTTCCAGGACCTTTTGCTACTGAAATTCGAATTATTTGCTTCCAAAATTTTCTAGGAAGGATTGTTTCTATACAACTAAATAATTTATTGGATAGTGCTCGACCAATATGGAATACTTCGCTTTTTATTATTGTTTCTTTATTCTCCATATCCTTGACTGCAATCCCAAAAGACTCTGATGTGCTATGTAAAGCTAATAAATATCTTGATTTTGATGTGTAGAAATTTTGCAATTAATTTACTATGACTATTATTTTGGAACTTCTTCTCCAGGACGCAGCCTGCTCCATTTCCCCTGATCAGGCTGAAAACTATCACATCCTCTAACATCCCATTCTATTCCTATTTCACTCTCAGGCATATCAAAAATATTGATGTGAATTTTTGGATTATTGCCCTGAAAATCTGGATCTTCAGAAAGATGCCTGACCCCATGATTTTCTTCAACTGTGTAGTAGGTCTTACATCTATCTACCCAAGAACAATCAACACAGATGCACATAACTACTCAAGGAAAGTTTAGGTATTATTTTGATAATTAAACACACGTTACTATCAAATGACCTTTTTGGAGATTTAAACCCAAAAGATTGGCCAATATCCATAGATGATTTGCCTCCTGGAAGTGCTTTGGTCGGAGGTTCTGTCAGAGATGGATTGCTGAACAAATTGAGTCCAAAACCTGATTTGGATTTTGTTATTCCAATAAGTGCTACTAAGTTCAGCGAGAATTTATCTGAAAAGATTAATGCCACTTTTATAAAGCTTGACGAAAAAAGAGATATTGCTCGATTAGTTATTAATGGATGGACTCTAGATTTTGCTAGACAAGTAGGAGTGAATCTTAAAGATGATTTATCAAGGAGAGATTTTCGAATAAATGCAATTGCTTTAAAGCTCAAAGAAAAGCCAGAAATTTATGACCCGATGGGAGGAATGGATGATTTAAAAAGTAAGAAAATTGTTGCGATAAGCGAGAAGAACTTGATTGATGATCCTTTGAGGCTTCTTAGAGGTTTTCGATTAATGTGTGAATTAGATTTTGAGTTAGATAAAAAAACTAAAAGGTTTCTAAAAAATAATGTAGAAAAATTAAATAATGTTGCACCTGAGAGGATAAAAATGGAGATCTTAAAAATTGTTCATTCAAAATGGAATTCCTCTGTTTGGCAAATATATTCAGAATTGCAATTATTGAAAAATTGGAATGACGATAATCTTATTTGTACGGAGCTAAAAAGAAAAGATATTGCCTCGAAAAATTTCTTACTTGGAAGTTTTTTAGCAAAGTTAACGTTTCTACTCAGCGATAAGGGCATGTCAAGACTGACGTTTAGTAAAAATGAAATCAAAAGATGCAAGAACTTAAGGTTTTGGGTTCATAAAATTAATAATTTAGGTTTAGATGATCTTTCAGAAGATCAAAGATTTCAACTTCACATTGATATGGAAGAGGATTTGCCTTCTTTTATCCTTTTCTTGAAAGAAAGACATGCAGGCTCTTGGCTGGAGCGCTGGAAAGACCCTTCTGATCCTCTCTTTCACCCTTCTTCTCCCTTTGACGGACATTTCCTCCAAAAGGTTTTTCGACTCCCCCCTGGCCCGCTCTTGGGAGAACTCATTAGACATCTTTCTAAGGAAAAAGCTTATGGAAGATTCTGCACAGATGCTGAGGCTTTGGAGGTCGCTCGTAAATGGACGCTGGAGAATTCACCCTTTTTGTGATTAACTACACAAATCAAAGTAATCTCGGCCGCATGCCGTCGTCTTCTTATCTCCTTTTTTTTTCTAAATGAGTGTTCGCCTTTACGTCGGTAATTTGCCGCAGAATGTCAATGTTAAAGAACTTGAAGCCCTCCTAACATCCATTGGAGACGGAATCAAATTTAAAGCTGTTTTCGATAGAGATACCAAGGCTTGTAGGGGGTTTGGTTTTGCTAACGTCAAGGATGAGAATGTCTCAAATGAGCTTATTGAAAAATTTAATGGCTACGAATTTAACGGCAACAAATTGAGGGTTGAACGTTCCGAGCGGAAAGAATCAAATTCCAGTAATTCAAGAAGAGGTGCCAGTGCTAATAATGTAAATAAAGGTTCTAATCGCAAAGATGTTAAGAAAGTTGTACATAGCGATGCCCCAATTAAAGAAGCTCCAGATCCTAGATGGGCTGGGGAACTATCAAAGTTAAAGGATCTTTTAGCCAATCAAAAAACCCCCTCTTAAATGTTTAATTAATAAGTGTTTTAAGTTTATATTTTTCATCGTTAATAGTTATCAGATAGGAGATGGGTAGGTTTACAGCTTTAACCCATCCCTTTACATAAGCTCGATTGCTGAAGACGTCATAATCGAGTTTTTCAATTGAATTTAGTATTCCGCTATACAGCCTTAATGAGGTCCATATAGGCCACCTTGCATCTATTGAAAGCCATTTTATACCTTCTTCAGATTTCTGAAACCAATCTCTAGCTCTGGCTAATTGAAAAGCCATTAAAGCTTTCCAGTTTTCATTAATTGTTCCTTTCAATAGATCTTCTTCTGAATAATTAAATTTTTTCAAATCCTCTAATGGCAAATAAATTCGTCCTCTTCCTCTATCTTCTCCAACATCTCTAAGAATATTGGTTAATTGATTCGCTATTCCTAAAGCTATTGCTGCTTTTGAAGTATCAGGAGGTGGCAGATTTGGATTACGTGTATAGGCAGCATCAATTCCTATTACACCTTGCGTCATCAACCCAACAGTTCCAGCGACTCGATAACAGTAAAGTTCCAGATCTTCAAAGGTTTTATATCTGGTTGTATCTAAATCCATTCTCTGGCCTTCAATCATATCTAAATATGGCTGAATAGACTGAGGAAATTTTTGAAAAGTATCCGCTAAGACAGCATCAAGGTCATCTTCAGTTTTACCAGAAAAAATTTGTTTTGTTTTGTCTTGCCATTTGTTCAGACGATCTGACAACTCATTTCTAGATTTTTTTTGAGCTTCAGCGCTGTCCATTAGTTCATCTGTCCTACGGCACCAGACATAAATAGCCCAGATTGCTCTGCGTTTGGCAGGGGGCAGCAACATGGTGCCAAGGTAGAAGGTCTTGGCCCATTGTGCAGTTTCTTTTCTGCAAGCCTCATAGGCATCCTCTAGATTCAAAGAAGGCTGCGTCAAAATTAGAAGTTTGTAAGTTTTTTAGTTTGCATTAATCGATTGAATTGCAATTTTAAATAAATTACTGTTGTTATACATTAAGACTAAGAAGAACCTATGTCAGTGGAGATTTGGATTTTTTCTGCACATATTTTTCCACTTAACACTGCACCCTCCATGGAAGCGAGGTATTTTTGCATTGTGTAATCACCAGTTAAGAAAAAGTTGCTTATTGGAGTCTTTTGATCAGGCCTTAAATCTTGGCATCCTGGAACAGCTTTGTAGACTGATTTTGGTGTTTTTACTACTTTATATTTTCTCAATTTAGCTTGATTTTCCCCTGTAAAATGCATGGGAAAAAGTTTTTTCAATTCTTGCATTGTTGCCTCAATTATCTCCTCGTCTTTACGACCGATCCAATCTTTTGCAGGAGCAAAAACTAATTCAAGCATTGAACGATTTGGATCTTCGTATTCTTTACAAGTGATGCTCATGTCGGCATAAACACTCAAAAGAGGAGATCTGCTGAATAGTAAGTGATCAATATTTGTAAGTTTTCGATCAAACCAAAGATGAATATTGATAACTGGAACTCCTTTCAGTCCCTCAAGTTTTCTGAAAATATCTTGAGAAGCCCATTCCTTAGGCAAAATTGTTTTAAAAATATCAACGGGCATGGCGCTGACATATGCGTCCGCTTGTATTTCTTTCCCCTGAGGTTCTTTGGCACTACCTATTAAGAAATTTTCAACAGATCCATCTTTTTTTAAATTGATTTTTTTGAGTGGGCTATTCAAAAATACGTCGCCTCCTAAAGCTCTGATGTGATCAACAATTGGTTGACAAAGTCTTTCTGGTGGGGCTCCATCAAGAAATGCCATTTTTGATCCGTTCTTTTCTTGTAAGAAGCGGTTTAATGCAGTTAGTAAAACTGTTGAGGAAATTTCATCAGGACCTATGAAATTAAGTGCCTTACTCATTGCGATAAAAACTTCATCATTTACCCTTTCAGGTATATTTTGTTTTTTCAACCATTCTGTCCAAGAGTACTTATCACAATCTTCTACATAATTTTGGCCGCGCAACATCGCTGGTATTAGTCCTATCCCAAACGAAATTTTTTCTGGCCAGCTAAGCATGTCATTGTTGCTTAAAATCGCTGCCACTCCGTTTATTGGCGCAGGCAGATCAGGGAAGTCGAAACGGCTATATGTACCAGGTTCTTCTGGTTGGTTAAAAATCATGGAATGACTTTTCCATTGAAGACGATCTTCAATATCTAGCTCTTTAAAGAGCTGGAGCATGTTTGGATAAGCTCCAAAAAATATATGTAATCCAGTCTCATACCAGTCTCCATCCTCATCTTTCCAAGCAGCAACTTTTCCACCAAGTACGTTTCTTGCCTCATAAACAAATGGCGTATGGCCAGCATCGGCTAAGTATTTTGCACATGAAAGTCCTGCTAATCCGGCTCCGGCGATTGCTACGCGCATACCTAAATAAAAGAGTATTTAACAACTTTAGTGATTAAGACCACCCAACAAGGGTTTAGGTCGTTAAATTTGCAGTATATATTTCGGTTTGTTGTTTTAGATTCATGAGCGATACTATTCTCAAATGCACAACGAGGCATGTAAGAATATTTACTGCTGTTGTCGAAAATAATGATTTAATTTTAGATAATGGGCATTTGACTTTAGATATTGATCCCGATAATGAATTTCTTTGGAGTGATCAATCTATAAAAAAGGTACAAGATTATTTTCGTGAATTAGTGAACTTTCAAGCTGATAACGAATTGAGTGATTACAGCTTGAGAAAAATAGGATCCTTGCTTGAAGATTTTATTAGAAAGTTGCTTAAAGACGGAGAACTTAGTTATAACCCTAATAGTAGGGTTATGAACTATTCCATGGGATTACCGCGTACTCAAGATTTATTATGAATCAAGGTCCTAATAATCGACGACCATCATCTCGTAGAAGATCAGATTTAGCGAGAAGAAAAGAAGGGAACAGATTTAATTCTAGAAAAGATTCAAATGTTAGAGACCAGTATGAGTCAAGAGACAGTCGATTTAGATCTTCAGGCCCTTCAGATGGAGGCGGGGGCAGTGGCGGTATAAAAATCAACTCTAATTCAATTGCTATCTTGGCTGGAGTATTGGTTATTGGCGTGGGTATAGGAAGCCTTATCACAAGCACAACTTCAGGTGGCCAGGGAAATATTGCAAGTCAGCAGCAATTGGATATGGCAGTTCCGGATCCCGACTTTTGCAGGCAATACGGTGCAAGTGCCTTTGTTATCGATATTGAAATGTATACGACCCTGAACCCCTCTACAAGCTTTGTGACACAACCTGCCCTTCAACCAGGTTGTGTCATTAGAAGAGAAAATTGGACTGTTTTGCAAAAGCAAGGAGCCATAAATAATGAAGATGTTAGAGAATGTAAACAGAGAATGAATACATTTGCATATATAGGGTCAATAAGGGACCAGCCAATTGTGCGTTGTGTTTATCAAGCAGATGTTAATGAAAATAAATTTATAATTAGAGGTGCTGAAGAAGATGCTGTAGGTATCAATAAAGAGGCTATACAATTCTAATCTTAATGATTAAATAGTGGCGAAAATGAACTAGCGAATAAAGGTAATATGTCTTGTGTGAAGGCTTTGGAAGCTCTAGATGAATATCTGCCAGGATTGGTAATTACCTTTAGTTCTCTTTTGACTTCTAGATCTGCAACAATTGCTCTGTGAATACTTCCTCCAGATAATTCTCTTTCAATTGATACTACGGGCAAAAAAGCAGCTCCTAGATCAGATTGAACTGCATTTTTTATAGCTTCAAGAGAGTTTAATTCCATTTCTATGTGTAATCTCTGGACGTCTAATCCTGAAGAGGACAATAGTTGATCTACGACTTTTCTTGTGGTTGATTGATTGTCTAAGGTGATAAAATTAAGACTATAAAGATCTTCTTTTGTGAGTTCTTTTAACTTTGCTAATGGATGACTAGTGGGTAAAACAAGAGCCAATTCATCAGTTGCAAAAGGAATAACTTCCAATGATTCATTCAACTCTAAAGGCAGTTGACCTCCGATGATGGCGATATCTATCTGGCCATTAGCGACACTCCAACCTGTTCTTCTAGTGCTATGTATTTGAAGTTGAACTGAAACTTCTGGGTATTTCTGTCTGAAAACCCCAATCATCCTTGGCATCAAATAAGTACCAGTCGTTTGACTAGCTCCAATAATGATGGACCCCCCTTTGAGATTATTTAAATCTTCAACTGCTTTGCAAGTTTCTTGGCATTCTCCTAAAATTTTCTCACAATAATTAAGAAGAAGCTTTCCAGCTTCAGTTAGTTGTGCTTTTCTTCCACCTCTGTCAAATATGGCAATATCTAGTTGTTTTTCCAAATTTTGTACTTGTAAACTTACAGCTGGTTGAGTAACGAAGAGGCTATCAGCAGCTTTTTTAAAGCTACCCTCATCAACTATTGCTTTGAGAATTCTTAGTTGATCAAGAGTGAATGGGATCTCAACCATGGTGGCAGGCCTTCATGGCAGTTATTAAAATAAAATGTAGGGAAAAACAACTCCAACTGTTGATCCGGTATGGATCTAATAATTTATTAAGAGGTTTTTATACGACTAATGACACTTTCAGATACTCATAGTTCTAGTTTTGTGATGATATTACTTTTATTTTGTTTTGCCGTTATTCATAGTGGAGGAGCGGCTTTAAGGGTGAAAGCAGAAAGTGTAATTGGAGCTAGAGCATGGAGATTGATTTTCGCTTTTGCAAGTATTCCTTCAGCGGTCATTTTGGTAGGTTATTTTATTGCTCATCGTTATGACGGAGTGAGATTTTGGAATTTTCAAGGGATTAGTGAATTAATTCCTGTGATTTGGATTTTAAGTGCAGTTAGTTTCCTTTTTTTGTATCCAGCTACTTATAACCTTTTAGAAATCCCGGCTGTCTTGAAGCCCAAAGTTAGAATTTACGCCTCAGGGATCATTAGAGTCACTCGTCATCCCCAGGCAATTGGTCAAATTATTTGGTGCTTTGCACATTTACTTTGGATTGGTACAAGCTTTACGCTCGTAACTTGTGTGGGATTGATTGCCCACCATTTATTTGCTATCTGGCATGGTGATAAAAGACTTACTCTGAGATTTGGGAAAGAATTTGATGAAATCAAGAAAAAAACATCAGTCGTGCCTTTCTTAGCTGTGTTGGATGGACGACAAAAATTACAAATAAAAGAATTTCTTAGGCCCTCTCAAATGGGGATTCTCATTGCGGTGTTTTTTTTCTGGTGGTCACATAAATTTATTTCTGTTGGAGCTCAGAGATTTCTCTCTTTTGATTTAACTGAATTACTAGCAAAAATTGCCTAAACTTATTTCAATATGATTTAGCTGGATGCATTCGGCTGCAGATTTTGCTTGGTTAATTCCACTTCTTCCTCTTTGTGGGGCGGTTTTGATTGGTTTGGGATTAATTAGTTTTAATGATCTTTTTAATCGTTCAAGGAAACCCGTTGCCATAACCCTTTTGTCTTCCGTAGGTGCTTCGGCATTTATTAGTTATGCAGTTTTAGCTGAGCAACTCTCTGGGAAGCCTCCAGTTGAACACTTGTTTATTTGGGCAAGTGCAGGCTCATTTGAGTTGCCAATGGGATATGTAATTGATCCTCTAGCGGCAGTCATGCTCGCTCTCGTAACTACAATTGCTTTCTTAGTTATGATTTATTCCCATGGTTATATGGCACATGATCCTGGGTATGTTCGCTTTTTTACCTATCTAGCCTTATTCAGCAGCTCAATGCTTGGTCTGATTGTTAGTCCAAATTTGCTTGAAATATACGTTTTTTGGGAATTGGTTGGTATGTGTTCATATTTACTAGTTGGCTTTTGGTATGACAGAGACGGTGCTGCACATGCCGCACAAAAGGCTTTCATTGTAAATAGAGTAGGGGATTTTGGCTTGTTGCTCGGGATATTGGGTCTTTTTTGGGCTACAGGCAGTTTTGATTTTTATGGAATCGCTGAAGGTTTATCAGGGGCAGTTGGATCTGGGGCAGTACCGATGTGGGCGGCTTTGACTCTTTGCATACTTGTTTTTATGGGGCCAATGGCTAAGTCTGCACAATTTCCTCTGCATGTTTGGTTGCCCGACGCAATGGAGGGTCCCACTCCCATATCTGCCCTTATCCATGCAGCAACAATGGTTGCAGCGGGAGTTTTTTTAGTAGCAAGGCTTGACCCTTTGTTTAGCCAGTTCCCTTTCGTTGGATTATTTATTGCAATTATTGGAACTGTTACTTGTTTCCTAGGTGCATCGATCGCCTTGACTCAAATGGACTTGAAAAAAGGTTTGGCTTACAGCACTGTTTCTCAACTTGGATACATGATGCTTGCAATGGGGTGTGGTGCGCCAGTTGCAGGAATGTTCCATCTTGTTACCCATGCTTGTTTTAAGGCTATGTTATTCCTTGGATCAGGCTCAGTTATTCATGCAATGGAGGAGGTCGTTGGTCATGAACCAATTCTTGCTCAAGACATGCGATTAATGGGAGGCCTACGTAAAAAAATGCCTATTACAGCAATAACTTTTTTCATTGGTTGTATTGCTATTAGTGGAATACCTCCTCTCGCGGGTTTTTGGAGTAAAGATGAAATTCTTGGTCAAGCATTTAATAGCTTTCCAATTCTTTGGTTTATTGGCTTTTTAACTGCAGGAATGACAGCTTTTTACATGTTTAGGCTTTATTTTCTTACTTTCGAGGGAGATTTTCGAGGCGAAAACCAAGACATTCAGGTTTCACTGCTTTCTTTAGCAGGCAAAGAGAAAGATGAAGATCATAAAGATCATGAAATTGGCAAAATACATGAATCTGCTTGGCCTATGACATTACCATTGGCAGTCTTGGCAATTCCTTCTGTCTTGATTGGCTTTATAGGTGTTCCATGGAACAGCATTTTTGCAAACTTGTTAGATCCAGTTGAGGCTATTGAAGCTGCAGAAAAGTTTAGCTGGGGAGAATTTCTTCCACTTGCAACTGCCTCTGTCGTAATCTCCTCTGCAGGGATTTTATTGGCTGTCTTAACTTATTCTTTAAAAAGACTTCATCTTGGTGTCTCTCTATCCAAAAAGTACCCTCAAATCAATTCATTTCTTCAGAACAAATGGTACTTAGATGATATAAATGAGAAGATTTTTGTAAAAGGTATTAGAAAGCTAGCAAGAGAAGTATTAGAAGTAGACGCAAAAGTAGTTGATGGAGTTGTCAATCTGACTGGATTATTGACTCTTGGTAGTGGAGAAGGGCTTAAATATTTTGAGACAGGAAGAGCACAGTTTTACGCATTGATTGTTTTTGGAGGAGTTATTGCTCTGGTTGCACTGTTTGGAGTTGTAGGTGCATGATTTTTACATAATTTTTTTAGGTGTGTGTTTCATCCCCTATCTAGAGGGTGCCAATAACCTCATAATTTCTAAACTCAAAAAGTGGTGATTAATTTCGAGTCTTGGAATTCGCTCTCAATACAAGTTTGAACATAGGAACAATGCTAATTTCTGAGCCAATCCAAGCCGATTTCCCTTGGTTAAGTTTATCCATATTGTTTCCCATTGTTGGAGCATTAATTGTTCCTTTTATTCCAGATAAAGGCGAAGGAAAAGAAGTTAGATGGTATGCGCTCATAATTGCTTTACTTACTTTTCTTATTACTGTCGCTGCTTACTTCAAAGGTTTTGATCCCAGTCAAGAAGGCTTGCAACTATATGAAAAAGTTAGTTGGCTTCCAAATCTTGGATTGACTTGGTCTGTTGGTGCAGATGGCTTGTCAATGCCATTGATATTGCTTACAAGCTTTATAACTTCTCTTGCGGTTTTGGCTGCATGGCCAGTTAGCTATAAACCAAAATTATTTTTCTTTTTAATTCTTCTCATGGATGGCGGTCAGCTAGCTGTATTTGCCGTTCAAGATATGTTGCTTTTCTTTCTGGCTTGGGAATTGGAGTTGTTCCCAGTTTATTTATTCCTTGCAATTTGGGGGGGTAAAAAGAGGCAATATGCGGCGACTAAATTTATTATCTATACAGCAGGAAGCTCGTTATTTATTCTCCTTGCTGGTCTTGCAATGGGTTTCTTTCAAGGAGGAGGGATACCAGATTTCGGTTATACCCATTTAGCTCAGCAAAATTTTGGTAGGGGGTTTCAACTGATTTGTTATTCAGGTTTGCTAATAGCATTTGGGGTCAAACTTCCTATCGTTCCTCTACATACTTGGTTGCCCGATGCACATGGAGAGGCCACTGCGCCAGTTCATATGCTCCTAGCGGGAATCTTGTTAAAGATGGGAGGATATGCTCTCCTTAGATTTAATGCACAATTACTGCCAGATGCTCATGCTCAATTTGCTCCATTGTTAATTGTATTGGGAGTAGTAAATATTATTTATGCAGCTTTAACTTCTTTTGCTCAAAGAAATTTAAAAAGGAAAATTGCTTACAGCTCAATAAGTCATATGGGTTTTGTCTTAATAGGTATTGGAAGCTTTAGCTCTTTAGGTACTAGTGGTGCAATGTTGCAAATGGTTAGCCACGGTTTAATAGGAGCAAGCTTGTTTTTCCTTGTTGGTGCAACTTACGACAGAACTCACACCCTTCAATTAGATGAGATGGGTGGTATTGGTCAAAATATGAGGATTATGTTTGCTTTATGGACAGCATGCGCTTTCGCTTCTCTTGCTTTACCTGGAATGAGTGGATTTATCTCCGAATTAATGGTTTTTGTTGGGTTTGTAACCGATGAAGTTTATACTCTTCCATTTAGGATTGTAGTTGCTTCGTTAGCAGCAATTGGAGTCATTTTGACACCTATATATTTATTATCGATGCTCAGAGAAATCTTCTTTGGTAAAGAGAATGCAAAGTTAATATCCAAAGCAAAGTTGGTAGATGCTGAACCTAGAGAGATATATATAATTGCTTGTTTACTAGTTCCAATTATAGGAATTGGTTTGTATCCAAAAATAATAACTGATACTTATATTTCATCAATTGATGGATTGGTTAAAAGAGATTTATTAGCCGTTGAGAGAATTAGAAGTGATCAAGCAACAATTATTAGCAATGTAAACTTATCAATAGGAACTATTGAAGCTCCTCTTTTAGATTGAAAATTATTTCACCTGGCATTACATTCAAAATATAGATAAGTTGCTTTTAGATTAATAATTCTCATTGCCAGTTGATTTTTTAACTCAATCTGCAGATTCTGGAGCGAGACTTGCTATTCGCTTATTGCAAGATGCTGCTCAAAGAGGAGATATTGATCCTTGGGATGTGGATGTTATTCCTGTTGTAGATGGTTTTTTGGATCAACTTAAACAGCGTATTGAAATCCCAAAAAAGATTTCACAACATTTCAGCCAAAATGGTGGAAGTTATGAGGTTGATCTGGCTCAGAGTAGTGAGGCCTTTTTAGCGGCTTCTGTATTGGTTGGCTTAAAGGCGGAGGTGCTTGAGTCTGAAATGCTCTCTGTTGATATGGAAGTTGAAGATGATTCAAGCTTGGATTTTGGTGATCAGGGTTGGTTAGATGACAGTTTTAAATTACCTCTTCGACCAGAGAGACATCTGTTGAGAAGGCCCGTTGCACCTCCTCCATTTAGAAGGCCAGTTACTCTTGGAGAATTAATAAATCAGCTTGAGACAATTGCAGAATCTTTAAAAAATGATGATTTAAATAATCGTAGAAAGTTACGACAAAAAAAATTAAGTAACAGGGAGGTCATTGCTCAGGTTTCATCTCTTGCTCATCGAGAAAAATTGCCTGAGACCACTGCTGCGCTTGCAATTTTTATAAATAAGTGGGAGAAAGCTTTGCACTGGGTTGATTTTGAAATATTAGTTGAGAGTTGGAAAGAAAATTCGGCCTCAGATGATTTGGATACAGATAGAGTAGGGGTCTTTTGGGCTTTATTATTTTTATGTTCTCAGGGCAAAGTGGAGATTGTTCAAAAAGGCTCTTTGTTTTCTCCCATATGTCTAAAGAGGCTTTTGCAACCAGGAATGGTTGCTCAACTTCCCATCGCTTCTCTAGACGTGACAGATGTCTCGCCGGCTGCTGCTTAGCTCTTTGTGGAGGCAGCATTCTATGTTGGCCTTGTTTATGTAAGTTAAACCGCCTATGAAGGCGATGATCCTGGCCGCTGGTAAAGGAACCCGAGTTCAGCCGATCACGCATGTGATTCCTAAGCCAATGATTCCTATCCTTCAGAAACCTGTAATGGAGTTTCTTTTGGAACTCCTTAAGGAGCACGGTTTTACTGAGGTTATGGTCAATGTTTCTCATTTAGCTGAGGAAATAGAAAATTATTTCCGAGATGGACAAAGATTTGGAGTTGAAATTGCATATAGCTTTGAAGGTCGTATTGAAGATGGAGAATTGATTGGTGATGCACTTGGATCAGCGGGCGGGCTGAAAAAAATTCAAGATTTTCAAAAGTTTTTTGATGATACTTTTGTCGTCTTGTGTGGTGATGCACTAATTGATTTGGATTTATCTGAAGCAGTAAAACGACATAAAGAAAAAGGTGCATTGGCTAGTTTGATAACTAAACGTGTTTCAAAAGATCAAGTAAGTAGTTATGGAGTTGTTGTAACTGATGAAGAAGATCGAGTTAAAGCTTTTCAAGAAAAACCTTCTATTGAGAATGCTCTAGGCGATACGATTAATACTGGAATTTATTTATTTGAGCCTGAAATTTTTAATTATATTCCATCTGGAAAACCCTTTGATATTGGCTCAGATTTGTTTCCAAAATTAGTAGAAGAAGGAGCACCTTTCTATGCTTTAGCCATGGATTTTGAGTGGGTTGATATTGGCAAAGTACCAGATTATTGGAGAGCCATTCGGAATGTACTTAAAGGCGATGTTAGACAGGTTGAAATACCAGGGAAGCAAGTAAGACCAGGAATATATACTGGTTTAAATGTTGCAGCTAATTGGGATAAAATAAATGTTAAAGGACCAATATATGTTGGTGGAATGACAAGGATTGAAGATGGTGTAACTATCGTTGGACCTTCTATGATTGGTCCAAGTTGTTGTATTTGTGAAGGTGCAACAATTGATAATTCAATAATCTTTGATTATTCATTAATTGGGCCAGGAGTTCAACTTGTGGAGAAGTTAGTCTTTGGTAGATATTGCGTTGGTAAAGAAGGTGATCATTTTGATTTACAAGAAGCTGCTTTAGATTGGTTAATAACTGATGCTAGAAGACAGGACTTAGGCGAACCTTCACCTCAACAAAAAGCAATGGCTGAATTATTAGGTACTGATCTAATTGGTTCTTCTAATTAATATTTGCTCTATCTAAAATTATCGGTATTTGTTGTTCTGCTTTAACGGCCATAATGTGAACTCCTTGAGCAATCCCTAAAAAACTTTTTACTTGGTCAGCAGCAATTGATATGCCTTCATCAATAGGATTTGATGAACTTTCAAGTCTGGAAATAATTGATTCGGGTATGCATGCTCCTGGTACTACACGATTGATGAATTGTGCATTTTTGGAAGATTTGAGTAGAAAAACTCCAGCTAAAACAGGAATTTTCATAGGCTCTGTTATTTCCTTGCAAAATCGTTCAAGTACTCTAGGATCCATGACCATTTGAGTTTGAAGGAAATTTGCACCCGCGGTTTTTTTGAGTTCTATTCTCCTTCTTAAGCCATCAAACCCTCTGCAATTTGGATCAGCTGCAGCTCCAGCAAATAAATTAGTTGGGCCATCAGGTAATAAATCAGACACTGGATCTATTCCTTTGTTAAGTGATGTGACTTGATGAATAAGTTCTATTGAGTTGAAATCTTGAACTGATTTGGCTTGAGATTGGTCTCCAACTCGTACAGGATCGCCAGTTAAACAGAGGATATTTGTTATCCCTAGAGCATGTGCTCCTAGTAATTCAGCTTGTAATGCGATTCGATTTCTATCTCTACATGATAGTTGCAAGACTGGTTCAAGATTTGCCTCTAAAAGCAGCTTGCATAGGGCCAGGCTACTCATTCTCATGATTGCCCTGCTGCCGTCTGTAACATTAAAACCATGCACAAGGTCTTTTAATTTGATGGCTTTTGAAAGAGCTAAAGCTGTATTACCGCCTCTAGGAGGCATGATTTCAGCAGTAATAGCTGATAAGCCAGATTCAAGACGATTTTGAAGTTTAGATTTCACATGTATTTTTTACTAGATAATTACTATCGGTGATTAAAGGCCCTAATCTAAGTAGTATTAATTAATGAGTTGTGAGTGAGGGGAATGTTTACAGGAGAGATCGCTAATTCGTCCCATATGGGACTGTCAGCCAGGGAGATGGAGATCATTGGATTAGTTGCAGATGGCCTGACTAATCAGGAGATTGCTGAAAAACTGACAATTAGCAAAAGGACTGTAGACAATCATGTCAGCAATATGTTTACAAAAACAGGTTCAAAAAACAGAGTGGCTTTGTTGAACTGGGCAATGGATCATGGGAAAATCTGTAGAGATGGGTTCAATTGTTGTTCATTGCCAGATGAAACAGATTCTTAGTATTTCTAATTATTTTCGTCGTCAATTATATCTGATAAGGGCATTAGAGAAAATTCTATTGATGACAACTCAAATAACTTTGCATAAGCAATGCAAGCTTCCTTGTCAGAGCAAGTGACCCTAAGGATACCTTCTGTGTCATAAAGACCAAACAAGTTACAACTCTTCCAAAGGATGCATAAATCGCCGGAAGCTATCCAACAATTGTTAAGACAATCTAAAGGACAATCTGCCCTTTTGTTTAGAAACTTTTGATTTTTATCCTATCTTTTACTGGCAATTCAGAAATTGGTGCTTTCGCAAGAGAAGCATTGCTCAATGATTTGATCCCAGTTATCTCTTGTCCACACCATGATGGGACTTGAATTTCTTCTGATTCAGAATTTAATTCAATTTCAGCAATTCTTAAACATGAATTTGACTCTTCAAAAACATCAACTACCCAATTTTTCTTATTTATTTTTAGCTGATATCGAGTTTTAGTAATTTTATATTTTGATAATTGTATTAATTCAATAGCATCTTTTCTAGGAATTGGATATTCAAACTCATAGTTTGTTAATCCATTTAAAGAGGACTTTAATGTTAAGTATCCTTTATTGTTATCTATTATCCTTACTCGAGTAGCCCATTCATCTACACTTGAATTTAGGTAGGCTTGGCTAAAACTTTCACTTAGTATAACCTGATCTTTCCAGTCTTCATTTTCAACTAAGAATCTTCTTTCTATTTCTATACCCATAACTTATTATTTATTAGGATCGTTAAGGCTACTTGCCCAATGAAGTTTTTGAGTAATTGTCTTATAATAAGAATGATTTTCATCTAAAATTATTATTGAGGTTGAGTGATTAGATTTCTTTATTAAACATGTGTCATCATCTTTAATTAGACATCCACTAGTTCCGTCTAACCATAACTTTATTTTTTGTTTCATACCTCTTATGGGTTTGATTACTAATTGAGATTCAGGAGGGACCACGATGGGCCTGCTGGCTAAGCTCATTGGGCAAATAGCGCTTACTATGATTGCATCCAAGGATGGGTGAATAATGGGTCCTCCAGCGGCCATAGAGTAAGCAGTAGACCCTGTTGGAGTAGAGAAGATAAGCCCATCTCCCTTGTATTTATCTACAGCTTCACCATCTATTTCAAGCGCGAGGCTGCAAGTAGGTGCAATCTCATCTGTGCAAGAACGTAAATAAAAATCATTTAGTGCAAAGAATGATTTTTTAATTGTGGATTCATTATTATTTTTTTCTCTAACAACAGTTGCTTCAAGCATCATTCTTTTTTGGATATTAAATCTATTATTTAAAACTCTTTCCCAAAAAGATTGTTGCTTTAAGATGTGACGATCGTGCGTTAAAAAACCTAGATTCCCTCCAACATTAAAACTTAAAATAGGTATGTTTTTCGGGGATAAATATCTTGCGGCCCTTAAAACTGTTCCATCACCTCCTAGAACAATAGTAATTTCTGGTAAAATATCAGATGCTGAAAATAGTTGGTTGATATTAGTGGTTTCAGTACTTATTTCGGAAAATAAAACTTTTTTCCCATAACCTTCAATTATTTTTTTACACTTTAATGTTTCTTTGTATGCATTATCGCTATCTGATCTATATAAGATCCAGATCAGACTTGTTGTCATTAAAAATAACTACCATTTGAGTAGATTGAAACTTTCCATGTCAATGGTAACTCTATTTCTATACAAGGAAAGTAGTATTGCTAGTCCAACAGCTGCTTCGGCTGCTGCTACGGTAATAACAAAAATTGAAAATACTTGCCCTCTAATCACTGATCCATCTATATATGATGAAAAACTCATAAGATTTATATTTACTGCGTTTAACATTAATTCTATGCTCATTAAAACACGAACAGCATTTCGACTATTTATTAATCCCCATACACCTGTGCAAAAAAGGAATGCGGCAACTATAAGATAAGCCTGAAGAGGGACTGGTCCAAAAGAATTTTCCAACATATTTAGTATCTAAATTTTATATATTTAATTGAATTCATTTTATAGTATTTTCGGAAAGAAGGGGAATTTTCTTATCACTTAAGGACTTTTGATTATTTAAATCATTTATATAAGCTGGTGGAATTGATACATCTCTTCTTGCTAAAACAATTGCTCCAATCATAGCCATTAATAATAGAATCGAAGCAAGTTCAAAAGGTAATAAATAATCTGTGAATAGATGTTCACCTATTCTTTCAGTTGCTTCTTCACCAATAGAGGTTGGTCCGGGTAAATTCCATTTGGTGGTAATGCTAACCCGCAATAATAGAATTAATAATCCACCACAAACGCCACCAGATATAAATTTTCTAGTTTTAAGACCTTTAATTGGTTTTAACTTTTCTTTATTATTAACTAACATAATTGCAAATAATATCAAAACATTTACAGCTCCTACATATACAAGAATTTGAGCTGCAGCGACAAAACTAGCATTTAGCAAAAGATATAAACCTGCTACGGCCATAAATACTCCTCCTAATAAAAATGCTGAGTAAACAATATTTTCTAATAAAACAACAGCTAAACTTCCAGAAACTATGACAGCACTAAGAATTAAAAAGCAAATTAATTCTGTTGAATAAGCGATATTCATTAGTTAGTAGAATTAGATTTATTTGGAACCATATCCGAAGAATTATTATTAACTTCTTCTTCTTCTTCTTCTTCTTCTTGAAGCTCTTTTATAATCTGACTAGGAAGCTTACCTGCTCTTTGTTGGTTCGCAGGTAATTCATGAGGGTCCATTATGCCCTTTGGTAAATAGGGTAATTCTCTGAGAGGACGGACTGATGGGTCTGAAGTTACGCTTGTTGGTAGTCTTCCAAGAGCAACATTATCGTAGTTAAGGCTATGTCTATCAAATGCAGCCAGTTCATATTCTTCTGTCATTGATAAGCAATTCGTAGGGCAATATTCAACGCAATTTCCACAAAAAATACATGCTCCAAAATCAATAGAATAATTTCTTAATTCTTTTTTCTTGGTTTCTTTATTCATTACCCAATCAACAACTGGAAGATTTATTGGGCATACTCTTACGCAAACCTCGCAAGCAATGCACTTATCAAATTCATAATGAATTCTTCCTCTGTAACGCTCAGAGGGAATTAGTTTTTCATAAGGGTATTGGACTGTTACGGGCCTACGACGCATGTGATCGAAGGTAACTCCTAGTCCATCAACTAAATATTTTGCTGCACTAACGGCTTCTTTAGTGTAGTCGGCAACTTTTTCAAGGAAACCAAGCATATTAAATTTGATGCCGGCGGCCTATGTTTATATTAATCATTATACAGCTTTTTTCAATTAAATGTAGGTACTTTTACTTAAAAAAACTAGTTATTGTGTTGCTTTTCTTTTATCCGCCAAATGTCATCGGAAATGCCAATTTAAGTGAGGCAGTTACAAGTAAATTTACCAACGAAATAGGTAAAAGAAACTTCCAGCCTAAATCAAGTAGTTGATCAATCCGAACTCTTGGAGTAGTCCATCTTAATAGGATTGCTAAGAAAACCAGCAAATAAGCCTTAAGGATTGTCATTACAATTCCAAGAGATGCAGCAATAATTTGAACTAATGGATTATCAATTGAAAGACCTATCAATGATGAAAACCAATCAATTGAGATTGGAAAGCCCCATCCTCCCAAGTACAGAACAGAAACAAGTAAAGCAGATAAAACAAGATTTATGTATCCAGCTAAGTAAAACAGAGCAAATTTCATGCCTGAATACTCAGTTTGATAACCAGCTACAAGTTCTTCTTCTGCCTCTGGTAAATCAAAAGGAAGTCGTTCGCATTCAGCTAATGCACAGATCCAAAAAATAATAAAACCTACAGGTTGTCGCCATATATTCCAGCTGAGTATCCCAGCAGTATTTTGTTGCTCAACTATGTCAACAGTGCTCAATGAATTGCTCATCATAACTATTGCCAAAACTGCTAGAGCTAATGGAATTTCATAACTAATTGATTGAGCGGCAGCTCTAAGTCCACCTAGTAAAGAATATTTATTATTGGAAGAGTAGCCACTCATCAGTAAACCAATCGGCTGAATGCTACTCAGGGCAATCCACAAAAATATTCCTATACCTACATTGCTAATTAAAAGATTCTGACCAAAAGGAACAATTAGCCAGGATAGAATAACTGGCACTAAAACTAATATTGGACCAACAGTAAAAAGAACACTGTCAGCCCTTGCTGGAATAATGTCTTCTTTTACTAATAGTTTCAAACCGTCTGCCATTGGCTGAAGAATACCAAGTGCACCTGCATATTCAGGCCCAATTCTCTGTTGAGCTGCTGCAGAGATTTTTCGTTCAAGCCAAACTGTTACTAATACACCAATGACAGCTGATACCAATACTAAAAGCATTGGAAGAGGGATCCATAAGAGATGTGCTAATTCATGAGACAAACCAAGGTTTTGAACACCTTGGGTAAAACTCATTTCAAGGTCTATACCTGAATTCACTTCTTACGTAAGTTCTTTTAACAAGGTTAGTGTAATTTTAATTAATTTTAAATTCGAAAAAAATAAATTTCAAATTATCTTCTTTCAAGAGGCTGCCAATTTCTCGTTTTTGCTCCTTCATAAATTTGTGATGGTCTGAAAATTCTATTTGCTCCAAGTTGTTCTCTCCAGTGAGCCAACCAACCAGCAACTCGGGAAATAGCAAAAACTGGTGTAAATAAATCTCGAGGAATACCAAGCTTTCGATAAACAAGTCCGGAATAAAAGTCAACATTTGGGAATATACCTTTTGGCCCTAGCTTGGAAATAGCCTCTTCTTCAAGTGCTTTGGCTACTTCATACATTTCGTCTTTACCAAATTCCGAGAAAAGTTCCTCTGCGAAGGCTTGTAAAATTGTTGCTCTAGGGTCTTTTACACGATACTCTCTGTGCCCAAAACCCATGATTTTCCTTTTTCTTTCAATTGCATCATTAAGAAATGAAGAGGCTTCATCAGGTCTACCAATTTCCTCTAGCATTGCTATCACATCTTCATTTGCCCCTCCATGGAGAGGACCTGCCAATGTCCCAACGGCGGAAGCGACGACAGCATAAGGATCAGTAAGTGTGCTTGCAGTTACTCTTGCGCTAAATGTACTCGCATTGAGACTGTGCTCGGCGTGAAGAATTAAACATCTGTCGAAAACTCTTGCTGCAAGAGGATTTGGCTCCCTCTCGGTAAGCATGTAAAGGAAATTTGAGGAATACGGTAAATCATCTTGAGGTTGAATTGGATCGTCTCCTTTTCTTATTTGCTCGAAAGCAGCAACCATAGTTGGAATTTTGGCAATCAACCTCACTACTGCGTCGTAGATGTATTTTGGATCATCAATTGCTCTTCGAGAATAAAAGAGGCCCAGAGATGCAGCACTTGCTTGAAGAGCATCCATAGGATGCCCAGATTCTGGAAAACACTTGAGCATATCTCTAATTCTAAAGCTCACTCGTCTATGCATTTGTACATCCTTTTCAAATTTCTCAAGCTCATTTCCAGTGGGAAGTTCTCCCCAAATCAAGAGAAATGCAGTTTCTAAAAAACTACTTTTTTGGGCTAGCTCAGATATTGGATAACCTCTGTAGCTAAGCCTTCCTTCTGTCCCATTGATTTCGCATATCCCTGAGT
>QBVH01000004.1 GCA_003284445.1 Prochlorococcus sp. AG-311-D23
AAGAAAGAGTAAAATAAAAGTTCGGCATGCACTACAAAATTAATTCATTTCAAACAAAATTTATTGCCAAGATATAGGAAACTTTTATTTTTATGTATAACATCTTTAAAAAATTTATTTCTTTAAATTTCAAAATATTTATAATCAGATTTAACGAAAACAAAAAATATATTCAAGGTATGTTCTATACAAATAATCGTAAAATGAATAAACCAACCACTTCAATTATGGAAAGCCAGGGTGATAAATCAATTAAAACAACCTTAGCTGATGATTTTGAAGTCTTAAATCTAGGAAAAATAGATAATGAAAGTCTATTAAAAGAAGTTCAGTTAACTTCTGAATAACATTTAAAAAACTATTGTATTAGTTATTCTTATTTTATTCAAACAATCCATAATTTAGATTGGGTTAGTCAAACATATATAATTCAGTGGCTTACAAAATGATGAATTACTAGAGAAAGCAAAATACCTGTCCACAGACCCTTTATCCAACTTAGGACTAGCATTTGATAATTGCTTAAGCGAAAATGGTTCTGAATTGCCAGTGCAGCTTTTTTTTCAAAACCAATTAGTGAAAATGGGTGGTTATTTTCAACGTTAAATAATTTTCTTTTCATTTACATCAAACAGTTTTATTTATTTTAGATCATTTATTCATATTGATAATGTTGATTAATAAAAATATAGCCATTAAATTTTATAATGTGATTAATGTAAATAATCTCAATGGTTGTAAACCGAACAAGGTTAATACACACTTTTAGTGTCAATTGCCAATAATGAATACATAAGTCTAACAATACAAATTACTTAGAGGCACATTCCACGAATGAAATTTTTTATGGATTTGCCTTAATTCAATTGTTAACATTCCTATTTACTTAAAAATGAAACGTTTTAATCAAGAAAACTTAACTCAACAAAGTGAAAGGATTACCTTTTTAAAGGCAGAACTAAACTCAACTCTCGACCTTTATGACGAGAAGTCAATTGATACCGAGATTGATTCCAATGAACCGTAAATCATATCCTAATGATCAGTTTTATAGTTATAGAAAAGTACTAGTGCCCCGGAATATTTTTATTCCAATAAAAAATACTTGAAATCTTGCATATTGTTGATAAGTTTAGCGTAATTAATATTCATCTTCATTCTTATGGCTCAACTGATATCAGCTGTTCGCCACATCAGTTAAAAATAGTCCTTTAGTTCTTATTTTTTCTAAATGAATTGCAACTGTGCCCACTGCATTGAAGTTAAAAAGCAGCTAGATAGAGCAGCGCAAAGACAAGTAAACTTATTTAAAGGAAGGACTTCTAAGTTAAATATTAGGTAGGAATTTATTGTTTATATGGAATGACAGGGATTTCTATTCTCTGTTGTTTATTTTGCTCGTTTGATTCTTCTTCTGTCAAAATATATTCATTTTCGCTATTTCTATTGTTTTTTTTATCCTTTCCTGCCTCAAGATTAACAAAGAAGAAATATATAGCTATCAATAGTAAATAGGGTAAAAGGTTTTTTATATTAGTTAAGATCTTTGATATATATTTCATCTTTTATTGATAATATATTTACAGGGTTAATATAGTGTGTTATTTGTTTTTATGCAAAGCCTCACCTTCTATTAGAAATTAATAAGTACAGTAAATATATAGTTAAAATTGATAGGATTCAAATATTCTCTTACGGTTTCTATCACTTCTAATTACTAATCATTTCGGTATAGTAGATTTTTAATAATCTTATACAATGAAATCTGAAAAAATTGAAGCTGCTGAGAAACGTATAAAGGAGCTGCAGCTTTTGATTAAAACTTGGTCAAAAAAGTAACTCACGTTTGAGACTGGTTCTAGTTAAGTTATTGGCAGAGTTAAGTTCAAAATGCTCCCAATAGCAACCGCATTATTTTTCCCAGATTATGGTAGTGCAGGTGTTCCATGGGATTTGGTCCTTCTACATTTTTATTTCTTCGCAATATTCATCCCATTTTTTATTATTTTTAACGCAGCTAGAAGTTCAGATCGTGAAAACCCAAACAGAATAAAAGATGAAAGTACAAGATATCCAGACTTACATCCTAGAGCTTAAAATTTTACACATCAATATATTTTATTTATAAAGAGAACATCGTAGTTTTTATTATTGCTATTAATAGCAATAATCCATTCTCTGAACTCACTCTCTAAAGCTTGTTTATTTTGCCTTCTAGTTTAGAAATTCTCTTAAGTGCATAATTAATTGTGACCTCGCAACTTCCTATAATATATGTTTTGGACATTTAAAATGTTTGATTTTTAATATGTTATTATCACTACTATAATCTGTAAATTAGTAAATCCCGTATTATCTAAAAAGCTCTATGAGATCTATCTCATTTTAATAAATAAAATTAATTAAAATTTATCTTATAATTTTTAAATACATTCTTTTGAAAACTAATATAATTCTGATTTCTGTAATAAATGAAACTGAAACAAAGACTTTCATGAATTAGAATTTATAAAATATTTATTTCTTCTATGTCTTCAAGGCAATCTGGAGCTTTAAAATCAGTAGAAGTAATGCTTAATGCATCACTTAAACGTCTCAATAATTTGAATGGTCATAATAGGGAAGCTCTATATGATGAATACAAAGAATGGTTAGAGGTTGATGATGATAATGTAATAAATGATGGCGTTTTATATTGTAATTTTCTTGGATAAATGGATTTTATTTGCTTAATAAATTTAATTGTAAACATGCAGAATAACAAACGATCCCACTTGCAACGGATAAATTCAAACTTCTAACTCCTCCTGTCTTTAATTGATTCTCTCCTCCAGGCATAGGTATCCCAGCGACAATTTCACACTTATCCATTATGTTGTCTGGCAAACCTGTATCCTCTCGTCCAAATAAGAGTATATCTGTATCTTTATAGATAACATTTGAGATTAAATTATTACTTTTTTTGGTAAAAGCTATAATTCTTGATTTTTTAAAAGAGTTTTTATATTCATCAAATGATTCATATAAATGTACATCTACGTGACGCCAATAATCTAACCCTGCTCTTTTTAAATATTTATCTTAAAAGCTAAATCCAGTTGGCTTAATAATATCTAATGACATATTAAAAGCTAAGCATGATCTCCCGATTGTTCCAGTATTCTGCGGAATTCTTGGTTCAAATAATGCGACACGAGGTCTTGAACTAGTATTTGTATTCATGGTATGAGCTCACCAATTTGATCTAAATCAAGTGCAATTCCGCTGACAGCAAGCAACCTTTTGTTTGAGCGGCAACTAATTAATGAGGTTAGGGTGCTATGTCGTTCACGAAATAAATGACCTAAAGGTGTGGCAGGAACAATTCCCCAACCAACCTCCTCAGAAACAACAACAATGCAGAAATTATTTTCAATAAGGCAATTAAGAAATTTATCCTGGAATATTTTCCATTCAGCTTCGTCTTCTCTTAAGTGTTGCTCTACTAAACCACCTATTGAGTCTATTAATATTGATTGATTCCCTCTCATCGATTCAATTGCTTTGCAGATGTCTATAGGATGCTCAATTAACTTCCATTTATCAGGTCTTCTCTTTCTATGGAGATCTATCCTTTGTTGCCAATCCAGATCATTAGGTCTTGGTTTTGAGGTTGCTATATAAGTAACGGATTTTTGATTCTTGATTAAAAATTCCGCCAATTGACTTTTACCACTTCTTGTCGGTCCTGTAATTGATACGAGCCCTTTATAATTATTGTCTATTGGTGTAATCATTTTTCTGAGCTATTAGATTATCTATTAATAGTATTTTTCTTATATTATATCGAAATAGCTAAAAATTTAAAGTTAGACATTGATATGTATAATAAAGTTCAACATATATATTATTTAAACTTTTTTGAAAAATTAAATGTATAAAATTTCTAACTTAGTTATTATATTTGGAGGATTTCTATTGATTTTATCAATAATAAACATTGCAACTACTAATCAAGTTAACCCAAGCTTGGTAAGAGCAGAGACTATATCTGGAATTTCATCAATAGCATTAATAACCATAGGCTATCTCTGGACTGAAATTAATCCTAAACAACCTTCTAAAGCAAAGTTGAATGGAAAAGAAGGTTTTGAATTATCTAATGAATTATCTGAAGATCAAAGAAATGAATTAGCATGGGGAAGCAAGCAAATACTCACTGCAACAGCTGCAAGTACGATATTAATATATTGGGATAATAGAGTTATACTTAGAAGAGGATTAATATCTAATAAAGTGTTTAAACCTGGAGAAATATGTAATAGAGCTATTGATCAAAAAAGACTAATTTCGTTAGTGAATACAGAGTTATTTCCAGGTAGAGAAGAATTTAATGATGTTTTAAATGATTTACCTGCAGTGATTGTTTATCCTCTTTCTAATAGAGGTCTCACAATTGTTGGAGGGTGGTCAAAGAGATCATTTACAAATTCAGATGAAAAATGGATTTCAGGATGGTCTGACAAGTTATACGTTCTACTTAGTAAGTAAAAAATTTATCGTAGTTTCAACTTGTTTCTCATTAGATGTAAAAACTAATTTATTATTATTCTTAAACCATTTAGCAAAGTCAGATAATATTTCAACCTCATATTCCTCTATACCTTCTGAATTTTTTATTATTCTATTAAATTTTGAATTATCTATTTTAAGTAGGCTGGTTTTAATATTATATAATCCTCTAGATGCATTTATCATAGTATTTTCAAAATTAATATCAAGTGGATTATTTATGTCTATAACGGAGGTATTTAAATCCCAATTAAATGAATTAGTGCTAATAATATAATTTGAATTTTTAAGAAATGAAATGTTAACATTGTTAAAAACTCTAATATTATTTGATAAATTATCAAGAATAGAGTTCCCAGATTTTACCTTAAAGTCTATTCCATTTTTATTAAGTATTAGAATTGAGCTATCATATATTTCTATATCGCTATTACGTGGATCAATTATGGCTCTAGGACTAGTAATTTTAACACTAGTTTGATTATTTGGATTCTCTTGAAGTAGTTCAAAATCATTAATATAGCTTTTATTATCAATCTTTGCGGTTGATTTATTAGATTTTTGACATCCAAAAAGTGTAAATATAGAAATTATTAATAGTAAAAAAATATTGAATAGTTTCACTAAACAGAGGTCTCTTTAAATTCAATCTTGTCCATTACAGGACATGGATCCTGTAATCCATTATTGGGATCTAACAAACCCCAATGTAGTGATTCTTTAAAATTAATCGTTGAAGTTTCAATATTAAGTTGTTTTAATATTCTATTACTTAGATTTGGCACGAATGGATTAAGTAATATTCCAATAATCCGACATGATTCGAGAACAGAATAAATATCAAGAGCAACAATGTCTTTATTTGAAATATCCTTAATTAGTTTCCATGGTGCTCGATCATTTAGATAAAGATTTGCACTATTGGCTAAATCAATTATTGCATTAGCTGAATTTTTAAAATTACTTTCCTTAAATGATTCCATATATTCGATTATCTTAATCTCAGATTGAGTCTTAAGTGAAGAATCAGATGGTAAGGTATTATCTATAGGAATATTTTCTTTAAACCATTTTTTCGACATTGTAATTGTTCTATTTAACAAATTACCAATAGTATTACTTAAATCACTATTAACAATATCAACAAATCTTCTCATTTGAAAATCACCATCTTCTCCAAATTCAATATCTCTTAAAAGATACCATCTCATTGCATCAATCCCTCCATATTCAAGAAGTTCTATGGGATCAAGCACGTTACCTAGTGATTTACCCATCTTCTGCCCTTCTCGTGTCAAAAATCCATGTCCAAAGACGCTTCGTGGTGTTTTCAACCCTGCGGACAGAAGCATTGCAGGCCAATAAACAGCATGGAATCTGAGGATATCCTTACCAATAACATGTATGCTTGCAGGCCAATTACTTAAAGATTTTTCAGTTAGTTCCGGTGTTCCTTGATCATTAAGAGATCCACTAACATAACCTAGTAAAGCGTCGAACCATACATAAAATGTGTGATCTTTATTTCCGGGAACATTTATTCCCCATTTTAAGTTTACTCTTGAAATTGAGAAATCTCTTAAGCCCTTAGAGACAAAATTTATAATTTCATTTTTTCTACTTTTCGGAGATATGAAACCATCAACATGAATTAATTTTTCAATTTGCTCTTGATATTTTGATAATTTAAAAAATAAATTCTCTTCATCTCTCCACTCTAATTCTTTCTTATGAATTGAGCAGATTGGACTTTTATCATTATCATCTACATCCTTATATTCCTCACAACCAACACAATACCAACCACTTTGTCTACCCATATATACATCATCAGATTTCAACACTTTGGAATAAAATTGATGTACCAAAGATGTGTGTTCATTAGAAGTTGTTCTTACAAAACGATCGTAACTAATATTTAGTTTGTCCCATAAATACTTATATTTTTCCGATATTTCATCACAATGAAATTGAGGTTCTAGATTTTTGCTTTCAGCAGTGCGTTCTATTTTTTGACCATGTTCATCAACGCCAGTAAGGAAAAGGACTGTATTTCCATTTAATCTTTGAAAACGAGCTATTGCATCACAAGCGATTGTTGTATAAGAACTACCAAGATGAGGCTTGTCATTAACATAATATAGTGGCGTTGTAATTGTGTATTTCATATTTATTGTATATTCTAATTATTATATTATATTTTTAAAACTTTTGCACTTATATTATTATAGTTTATATTGATCATGAAATTATTTCAAAATAATTCATATCGATAGAATTATGGCTACTATTTTTAACGTTAAAATTATCTCCGATATTTACATTTAAATTCGAATTCAAATTAGATATTGTAGAGAAATGGTAATCAATAAAATATAAAATACAAATATTTTTATACCTATTTATCCAATTTAGCAATATCACACTATATTCATCAAATGTGTTATTTTCGAACCATTTACTTAGCCAATATTTTTGATCTTCTCTAAATCTCATAATATTTTGTCTTCCTTGATTATTAATCTCTTTTATAATCTGTTGAACATCATCCTTAGATATAAGAACTTTATTATTAAGATATCTATTTAATTGATAGTGAACTAACAAGTCAGCATATCTTCTTATGGGAGATGTAGCATGTAAATAAGATGTTAATGCTAAACTACTGTGTTGCATTGGATTTATAGAATAATAAGTTTTACCCATAGTTTTCTTAAGTAAAAAATTATATAAAATTTTATTTTCAGAATACTGAATATTATCTTTACTTAATTTATTTGAACTTTCTTGAACCCTATATGGAACAGGTATTTTATTTTGCTTAGTAAAATTGGACATAATATTTCCATACAAGATCATAGCTTCACTTATCAGTTGTCTTGAAAAAGTTGGGTCAATTATCTTAAGATTAGGAATCTTATCTTCTACAATTATTTTTCCATATGATTCTAATATTTCTATTGCACCTAACTTCTTTCTCCAACTCTTTCTACTTTCTAAAATGGTTGAGATAAGACTTAAATCTTCCTCTTCTTTTGGCGCATAATCTATAAGTTCATCAGCTTCTGTAAAATCTAACCGATAATCTACTTTAATCAAACTCTGCACAATTTCAGTAGAAAAAATACTACCGTCATCATTAAAAATAACACCTAGGCTTAATGATTCTCGCTTTTCTTTGTCACTTAGACTGAACAAATTATTTATTAAAACTTCGGGTAGCATGTAATAAGTATTAGTTGATAAATAAACAGTCGAGATCAGTTTTCTTGCATTCTTATCTATACATGATTGATATTCAATATAGGATGTAGGGGATGCGATATGAATCCATAACTTTTTCTGACCAGATAGTTGTTCTAATGAAATTGCATCATCAATTTCTAACGTTTTATAATCATCTATTGTATATGTTTTAAGATGAGTAAGATCTTTAACTGCAGAATTTAAATTATTTTTTGTGTTAAATCTGAATATTAAATCTTTAATTTCATCTTCTAATATTTTTTTACACATTCTATTATTAATAGAATATTACCAAAATATAATTATCCTTCTGGATTAACAAAGGGGAGTAAAGCAATGATTCTTGCTCTTTTAACAGCTGTTGTTAAGTCTCTTTGTTGCTTGGCTGTTAATCCTGTAAGTCTTCTAGGTAAAATTTTACCTCTATCAGTAATAAACTTCTTTAATAATTCTACGTCCTTATAGTCAATAGGATCGCCTGGCTTTATTGGAGAAAGCTTTTGTTTAAATAGTGAATTAGTCATTTTAAAAAAGTGTGAAAAGGAATAATTATTTGATTTCTCTATGAATTGTCATTTTATTTAATTCAGGACAGAACTTTTTAAGTTCAAGTCTCTCAGTAGTGTTCCTACGATTTTTCTCTGTGGTGTATCTAGATACTCCTGCTGATCGTTTTTCTGAGCTAGGAACAGATCTAGACTCAGTACATTCTAAAGTGACCACAATTCTGGTACCTTTTTTCGCCATATGAACTTAGCTCAACTTTTGTGAGTCTAGGAAACAAAGTACAATCTTACTAGGCTAAGCACCCCTTTTTATAAATTCATTTGAGCACCTATGTATAACTCGTGTGACAGCAAATCATGAAGGTATCTGTTTCTTGGCTAAAAGATCTTGTCGAATATAACAATGATATTGACGAGCTGTCTGAAAAGCTTTCTATGACAGGCTTTGAGGTTGAATCATTAGAAGACTTATCAGAACAAGCAAAGAATGTTGTTATTGGTTTTGTTGAGGAAATCACACCTCATCCAAATGCCGAAAAGCTAAAAGTTTGTTCTGTAGATGTTGGTTTACCCAAAAAGTTGAGCATTGTTTGTGGCGCACCAAACGTAAAAGCTGGATTTCACGTCCTTGTGGCGAAGGTTGGAGCCTATTTATCTTCAAAATCATTAAAAATAAAATTATCTAATTTGCGTGGAGTAGAAAGCGAGGGAATGATTTGTTCACTGGAAGAATTAGGCATTGAAAGTAGTAATGAAGGGATTGAAATTCTTGAAGAAAATAAATCAAATATCCCTCCAATTGGTACAAACGCTGTTGATTACCTTGGTTTGAATGACACCATAATTGAATTAGCCATTACTGCTAATAGACCTGATGGTATGTCAATGGTAGGTATAGCGCGAGAAATATCTACAATAACAAATTCTAAATTAACATTACCAACTTTAAATTACAATGTAGATTTTAATATATTTGATCCAAAAATAAGTGATAAAGAAACGATTGGAATAAACTGTATTTACTCAATTACATATATAGACAGTATTGACAATACTGGAAAGACAAAAAAAACTATTTTTAATAAATTAAGTTCATTAAAGCAAAATTGTATAAACCCAGTTGTAGACATAACAAATTATTTAATGCTTGAACAGGGGCAACCCTTACATGCTTTTGATGCAGATCTATTAGATAATATAGTTGGTAGAAAAGTTATACCAAATGATTTTGGTATTAGAAGTGGTAAGGAAGGTGAATTATTTGTCGCACTTGATAAAAAGGAATATAAAGTTAACCCAACGATAAAGTTGATTACTTGCGACGATATTCCAATCGCAATAGCAGGAGTTATCGGTGGAAATAATAGTTCTGTAAGTGATAAAACAAAAAGAATTTGGTTAGAAGCAGCTGTATTTACTCCTACTTCAATAAGAAATAGTAGTAGAGAAATAGGTCTTAGGACAGATGCAAGTAGTAGGTATGAAAAAGGAATATCGCCAAACATGACTACTGCTGTGTCTAAAAGAGCTAGTGAACTAATATCCGCTGAATTAGGTGGTAAAAATATTTCAGCTTATGTTAATACTGAATTTAAGAAAAAAAGTATTAGTGTTAATCTAAGAATGGAGAAAATAAACAGTGTCTTAGGTAAATTAAGATGCCCAGATATTAATGATGTAGGTAGTAATTCTAATACACTTCGTTTACTAAATAAGGTTGAGATTGAGACTCTCTTATCAAAACTTGGTTGCATACTTACTTCAAATTCCGCCGGTTGGAATGTTGAAATCCCTCCTTATAGATCAACTGATTTAACAAGAGAAATTGATTTAATAGAGGAGATAGCGAGGCTAATTGGATATGATAATTTTGACTCAAATATGCCCGACCCTCTTGAGCCAGGAGTACTATCACCCACTAAGTTAGTCGAAAGACGATTACGAAATTCTTTCATTCATAATGGTTTTCAAGAAGTAGTTACTTCATCTCTTGTTGGTCCTGATAATACCGATGAGAATGCTGTACTAATTAAAAATCCACTACTATCAGAGACAAGTAGATTAAGAACGAATGTATGGGATGAACATCTTAAAATACTTCAGAGAAACGTATCTTTTGGAGCTGAAGGATGTTGGATCTTTGAAATTGCAAAAACATACAAAAAAGATAAAGAAAGTTTTGTTGAAACTAATTTGTTATCAGGTGCTTTAACTGGAAGTAAACGACTTAGTAAGTGGGGTGAAGCATCAAAACAAATATCGTTAGATTATTTTGAGGCAAGAGGAAAACTTAAGCAATCTCTTCAAATTATTGGAGTTGAAACTATTGATAAACGGCTTACTGATATAGATTTCATGCATCCGGGAAGAACTTCTGAATTATTTGTTGAAGGCAAAAGTATCGGCTTCTTTGGTCAAATTCATCCGTCTCAGTCTGAGAAATTTGATCTAATTCGAGAAACTTACATATTTAACCTAGAATTTGATTCCTTGATTAAAGCTGCAACAAGGAAAACAAATTGGACAAGAATTTACAAGGAATACCCCACTGTTCCATATATGGAAAGAGATATTGCCCTTATTCATTCAAAAAAATATAGCTCCTTAGAGATTATGAATCTAATAAAAAAATCGGGAAGGCCCCTATTGGAAAAAGTAGATTTGATAGACCGTTATGAGGGATCTTCAATTCCCGAGGATGCGATTAGCCAAGCTTTTCGAATTAGATACAGAGACCCTAAAAAAACTCTTGTAGAAGAAGATATAAATCCAATACACGAAAAGATAAGAAATGCTCTTAAAGAAAAAATAAAAGCGGAACTTAGAAGTTAGTCTCATCAGTACAATAATTATCTCATAAAGAGTCCCACCACTAGAATTAGGCTAGACTAAAGAGACAACTATAATTTAAAATATAAGTTCAAAAGTAAGGATTATTTTTAGAATTTTTGCTTCCTTATAGGTTTAATTATTAACTTATCAATGAATAATTTTTCATTAGTTCCCTAACCATAATTTCAACCAGAAAAAATAACAGAAACAAATAGTCTTACTTATCTTATGCAAGATACACAGCTAGACCCAGTAAGAGTCTATTATTAGACAAGTAAGAATTAAACGTTACCTGAATTCAAAAAAATATTATTTATCGTCAATTCGAACACTTATTAAAGGTTTAACTCTGCATAACTGTCTATAAAGCAGTTATGCAAGGACTTAAGCCCAGTTACACTAACTTATTTCTGCTTCTAATATAAAAGTGGACATAGTTTGGACTGCAACTTTTCTAATTATTATCTTCTTAGCTTAATTTGATTAATTATCTGGAAAAATAACGCATAAAAAAGTATTTTATTTTGTTGCTTGTAGGATAATAATCATTTCACTTACACAAAGTTGTAAGCAAAAACAAGTTCTAAAAACTAATTCCCCACGATTTCGAATGAGCAAGGATTACATTTTCCTCAAAGGACGAGAAAAGAGTCTAAGCAAGATCAATTTAGACCCATAATTAGACTATTTGCAAGTCTCATACGAGACAGGTAAGACGTCAATTCTTGTATAAATCTTTCAAAAGTTGGTATGCTTCATTTAATTTTCTCATTGATTCATTTGAACCCCCTGCGTCTGGATGATTAGATAATGCTTTATCTTTATATGCATCCCTAATGAAGGAAAGAGTTAGTGATGAGCCTGCCTTTGTAGGTAAACCTAATAATTTAAGTGCCCCATGAATTGTCATTGTTGATTCAAGTGTTTGAAAAGAAGTCACATTATTGCTTCGCTTAAATTTATTAACGAATCTTCGAATGAGAGTAGGAATTCTACTTTTTAAATTTTTAGTAGAGAATGGATCTTCTAATGCACCAGCTACTATAATTACCTGACCAAATGTTAGATTTTCATTTTGCCAATCCTTGCAATATGAATTCAACATTTTGCATGCCGCATTCCATGTAAAAGGAATGTTTTCTGTACCATCGACGTTGGGCCAAATATCTCTTGCTAGCCAAATCATTGATGCCTCTAGAACATTGTCTGTGGGTTTTTGACCGTAAATGTAGATCCAATGTTTTTCTGCATCATTTTTCGCCTCTAATAAATCGTTTATATCAATAGTTGTAATTGATGTATCCTCCATATTTTTAATAGACTGATTCTTGCTTAAACTTCTCTTTAGATTAGTAGTCTGTTTCCTTATAAACCCAGGCAGTTCAATGCCAGAACTTATCTGATCTTTTTGATTTTTACTGTTATTTTCTAGACTATTTTCAAGTACTGAGACATTCTTTATTTCAATATTCTTATCACCAACTATAACAATTGCCTTTTCTTCTGTCTTTTTGTCTTCTACTTCATAATTCTGAGTTGCCAAGTCAGGTTTAACATTTTGGTGAAATTCTAGTTGTTGATTGTCTGTTATATCATCCTCTAAGTCATTTGATAAAATAACTTCTAATAACCTCTCAAAGACTAGTCCTCTTCTTCTTAATCCCCACTCTTTACGAAGACGGTCTACACCTTCTATTAACTCAATTGGCAAGTCAATTGAAATTCTTTTTACGTCCTTCTCTTCTGCTTTTGCCACATCAAGCAATAAACTAAAACTATGTTAATAGAGTTTTGAATCTCAACACACCTATACGTTTGAATTTATATAATTAGAATCAATATTAAAAAAAAATAAAATCTTTGATCTTATTTAAATAATTTCATCAGAAACACATTCGTTATAAACATTGTCTATTGTATATTAAATTTATTTTATTTAGATGGACTTCTGTAATTCAAATAAAGATTGGAGCCAAAGAAAAAAGTTCTTTCAAACTAAAAAATTACATCTATTAGTATCAATTAAAGAATCTTATGAACGCAAACTTGCTTCAATATCAGCTTCAATTTCTAAGCTAGAAGAGCAGATTGAATCAAACGTTTCAAGTGTAGAAAGTTAAAGAAAAGTTTTTTTATAGTTTAAATTACCTCTTTTAAAATAGTTTCTGGACCAAATTTAATTAGCATTTCTATATCTGATCTTTTAGTTCCAAGAAAATATCCTGCAAACCCAAGTGCATTTATGTTGAAACCATGAGACCTATCCTTTGATCGGAGAATTAATGAAATCCATTTTTCAGTGATAAGCAGATTATATGGCTTTAATGGTTTATCATCATTATTAATATCTCCTAATTCCATATCAACAATCATTGACTTATATGAATTAAACAAGTCTTTAGCATTTGAGTCTAAATTATTCTTTCTTGGTTTAATTGATACACATTGTTTGACATCAGAGTTGAAAAGTTCTTTATTTAGTAAAGAGCAAAACCAATCATATCTGGGACAAATACTTTCATAAGTTTGCCTACGTAATAATTGAAAATGACGATGAGGCTGACTGGCACCTGCCTCTTTACTGCTATTAAAAAACCATAACCCTGTGGTATCGTCATCAACTTTGGTAATTGCTTCAAAATCATCAATATTTAACCAGCCATTTTGTGGTTTCCAATAATTGCTTATCAGTAACAAGTGGCCAAGTTGTACAGGATATTTATTTAAAATTAAGGTGAAACTATCATTTACTGCTTGAACTTCAAGTCTTCTATCCCAAGGTGTAAAGGGATTCATCTTTGGACCATATTCAACTAATTTTTTGGGAAAGGTTCTTTTTAGAAACCTTAATTCAAAGTCAAAGGTTCTTTTAACAGGTTTATATTTAAAAGTTTCTAAAGGAATGACAGCTGAGCATTCTATTGCCTTTCTGCTTGTTTCAAGAGCCTTCGACCATATCAATTCGCTCTTCACCTTCAATAGACCTTATTCAAGAATATTAATATTGTATATTTTTTAACATAAAAATTAAAAAGTAAAACCAAAACTTATTAACTAATTAATATTCAATGCAAATGTTTGCAATGAAATTAGCTTAAAAACTTTTACCTTTCTTTATTTTTAACCCAGACAACCATCGATCAACATAAAGGTATTTCATCATGGCAAAGATTGATTTGATGCTCTTGAGCCGCTCTAAACGGTCTTTCAGGCTGATTAAGGTCTTTGGTGTGCGTGGTTCCAAGCAATCAATAATAAATATTCTTGTCAAGGATTTTCTTTGTATGAAACCATTAACTTCGAATTAATTTCGAAAATATATTCTATTTGCAGTGATCATCGAGAAACGACTGTGCTGGAATGGATCTAAAGGAATAATAATCGATTCATGATTTATCATTTTGCAAAATAATTTGAAATTATTGGCTTTTTAGGTTGACGGAAGCAGGGGGGAAGGAGTTAAAACCTCAATCAGTAATTTTTCCTTGATGGATTGGGACTTTTCTGAAGACAGAGCATTTTTGGCTCTTTGTCACGCTTTTCGAGAGAGCGGCGAAACCTCTGCTATGGAATTTTTAGCTACTGGTGAAGGAGCCTTTCATTTTCAAGAGTTAACTCAAAATGCTGCTGGAGAAGGATTTGATTTAAGTGACTCAGAATCAATGGCAGAATTTCAGATAGAAGTATTAGAGGCGATGGATGAAAATAATATTTAGATTAGTAAATTAGTTTAAACAATTAAGTTAATTGATTAAATACCAAAGTATTTAGCTACTGGATGTAAAGCAACAATAGCAGTAGTACTTTGTTCTGGATGAAGTTGCTCACTTTCATCCATAGATATATTAATTATAGATGCATCTAGCCAATCTAATTGCTTTCTAGAATCCGATACCTCAGGGCAAGCTGGGTAACCAAATGAATATCGACAACCTCTATATTTTACATCCAAAATATCCTTAATATCATCAGGTTCTTCTGATTCAAAACCACATTCTTTTCTAATAATAGAATGTACATATTCTGCAAGGGCTTCAGCTAATTGAACAGTTAAACCATGGAAAAATAGATAATCAGAATAGGAGTCTTGGCTAAATAATTTATGGGAATAATCACTTGCTCTTTCTCCCATTGTCACTGCCTGCATAGGTAGATAATCACAAGGTTGATTATTAACTAAATCATTATAAAAATCTGCTATGCAATATCTTTTCCCAGATCTTTGTCTTGGTAAAAGAAACTTTCCTAAAAGAGATTTGTGATCAGTATCATATACCTTTAAGTAATTCCCTTCTCTCCCACATGGAAAATATCCATATACTAATGATGGTGAGATAAGATTATCATTTATGATTTTATTCATCCAATAATCTAATTTTGGCTCAGCTTTTTGCGAAAGGAATTCCTTATAATCTGAAGCCGACATATCTTTGGATCTTTTCATTTGCCATTGTCCCGCAAATAATGCATTACGATCTAAGAATTTATATACCTTAGATAAATCAATATCTTTTTCTAATAAGACTTTGGGTCCTAAAAATGGAGGTTTAATAGCTTTTACTGAAGATATTTCATTTGATCTGGAATTATCGATAACTTTATTTGCCTTTAAAGTCTCTTTTTTAACTTTTTTATCTGAATTAGTACTTTTATAAGTTCCGATAGTTATGCCCTCTGGAGCGCCTTCGGAAAAACCTGTTAAATTATTCCAGTTATTAGTTAATTTAGCTTTCATATAAGCGTCCATAAATTTTAAATCAGTGAAGGCATCTCTCCCATAAATAACCTTGCCCTTATATACACTCGCACAATCTTGATTAACGAATTTGGGAGTCAAAGCAGCTCCACCTAAAATGATAGGTACATCGATATTTTCCTCATTTAAAGCTTTAAGATTATCTTTCATAAATGCTGTTGATTTTACAAGTAAACCACTCATTGCAATGCAATCGGCATGATGTTCTTTTTGTGCGTTTATAATTGTATTGACATCTTGTTTAATTCCTAAATTAATAACATCATACCCATTATTCGATAAAATAATATCTACTAGATTCTTTCCTATATCATGAACATCACCTTTGACCGTAGCTATAATAAATTTACCTTTTGATTGATTAACCTCAGATTTATCCATAAAACCTTCTAAATATGAAACGGCGTATTTCATAGTTTCTGCAGATTGAAGTACAAAAGGTAATTGCATTTGACCTGATCCAAATAGTTCACCAACAACTTTCATACCATCTAATAAATACTCGTTAATTATTATCAATGGCTTATATTTATTTAATGCTAAATCAAGATTTGAATGTAGATTTGTTTTTTCACCATCAATAATATGATTCTTTAACTTTTCTTCTATAGGTAAATTAATATCCTCATCAATAGAACTATTATTTTGAAGTTTTTTGGAGTCATCAAAATAACTTGTTAGGGTCGTTAGGGGATCATAGGTGCATACACTATTATCTATGATTCTCTTGTCATAAATAAGATCCAAACATATTTTTATTTCCTCCTCACTAATTTTATTTAAAGGTAATATTTTGGATGGTGAAACAATTGCAGAATCTAATCCAGCCTTAATTGCTTCATTCAAGAAGATTGAATTAAGTACAACTCTCGCACTAGATGCTAGGCCAAAACTTACATTTGATATTCCTAGGATTAAATGTACTTGCGGATGTCGATCTTTTATTAACTTAATAGCTTTAATCGTTTCAAAACCATTCTTTCTATCTTCCTCAAGTCCTGTAGATATTGGTAATGCTAAAGGATCATAAAAAATTTCATAGGGTTTCAACCCAGAATCAGTAGCATCATTAAAAGCCCTAGTAGCTATATCAGCTTTTTTTTCTGCAGATCTAGCCATTCCATCTTCATCAATTGTTCCAATTACAACTGCTGAACCATGTTCTTTAGCTAGATCAATCACCTTATGGAATCTATCTTGTCCATCTTCATAGTTAGTGGAATTCAAAATACATTTTCCACCAGCATGTTTCAAACCACTCTCCATTTTTTCATAATCAGTTGAATCAAGCATCAAAGGTAAATTGATATTATTAACTAATCTTTTTACTAAGTTCGACATATCTTCTATGCCATTCCTTCCAACAAAATCGACATTTACATCCAGTACATGAGCATTTTCCTTAAGTTGTGATTTTGCTATTCCAACTAGCCCATCCCAGTCCTCAATATTTAAAAGTTCTCTTACCTTTTTTGAACCACTTGCATTTAATCTTTCGCCAATTATCAAAAAAGAGTTGTCTTGTTCATATGGAATTGACTCATAGATTGATGATGCAGCTGGAATTATGGATCTTTCCTTTGATAAATTAATCAATCTGTGATCTGATGATAAAAGCTCATGAGATAAATCTGATAGTTGTTTTATATGTTCAGGTCTAGTCCCACAACAACCGCCAATTAGTTGAACACCTAAATCATTAATAAAATGACTAAGTTGGAACTTAAGTTCCATTGGGGTTAATCGATAATGAGCCTTACCTCCTACATTTTCAGGAAGTCCAGCATTTGGAATACAACTTATGTGAAAGGGTGAATGCTCAGATAAATATTTAATATGATCTTTCATTTCTTCTGGGCCAGTAGCACAATTAAGGCCCAAAATATCAATATTAAATGGCTCTAAAATTGTTGTGATTGAGGAAATATCGCTACCAATAAGCATCTGACCTGTAGTTTCCATGGTTACAGATACCATTACTGGGATTTTAATTCCAGTTCCTTTCGCTTCATTTACGCTCTGGAGAGCTGCCTTTATTTGCAAAACATCTTGGCAAGTTTCAATAAGAAAAAGATCTATTCCACCTTCAATCAGTGCTTTAGCTTGCTCAAGATAAGATTTTTTTAATTCATCAAAACTGATATGACCAAGGGTTGGGAGCTTTGTTGTTGGACCAATTGATCCAGCAACAAATCTTGGCTTATCTGATGTTTGATATTTATTTGCAATATTCCTTGCTATTTGTGCAGCTTTGACATTGATCTCATAAGCTTTGTGTCCAATTCCATACTCATCAAGAACAATAGAAGTTGCACCAAATGTATTAGTTTCAATTACATCACATCCGGCCTCTAAGAAAGATTGATGTACTTTCTCAACACTAGAGACAGAGGTTAAGACAAGATTTTCATTACAACCTTCTAAAGAAACACCACCATAATCATCAGATGTTAGTTCTTGATCTTGTAACGAAGTGCCTGTAGCACCATCAAATACAATTATTGGCCTCTTCTCTGAGTTTAGATAGTCTAAAAAGTCAGTCATATAATATATATTTTACTTATAAAAATGAAAAAACATAAATTTAAATAAGTTATACATTCTAATTTTAATCTATATTCACACGTTTAACCCAATTCTCATATTCAGGTACTAAACCTTCTGTAATCTTAGTTAATTTATCTCTTAGTAAATTCATTGTTGGCATTTCTTTACTCATTAGTGTAGTTTCAATCATTTTGATCGGAGTTATCTTTGCAGCGGTGCCTGTAAGGAATACCTCATCCGATATAAATAACTCAGTTTTATCTACAGGTCTCTCGATAACATTTATTCCATTACTTTTTGCAAGTTCGATAACACTTGCACGAGTAATACCTTCAAGAATATCTTGATCTACACCAGGTGTTATTAGATCGCCGTTTCGAACTATAAAAATGTTCATTCCACTAGCCTCACTAACTTTGCCTTGACTGTTTAGTAATAGTGCCTCATCAAATCCACTTTTTACTGCCTCTGTTTTAGCTAACGAGCTTGTAATATATGCTCCACTAATTTTACCTCGCAGTGGAAGTGAGTTATCTTGCTGACGCGTCCAGCTACTAACACGGCAGGTAACACCATCAGGTGAAAGATAATCCCCTAGTTCTATTCCATAAATAAAGAAATTAGTTTCTATATTATGTAATCTTGGTGCAATCCCTAAATCACTAGTATATACAAATGGTCTTATGTAAACAGGTTGAGTAGGTTTATTTTTGACTAGAAAGGTTTCTAAAGAGTGTAATACAAAATTCTCATCTAATTCAGTCATCAAAAATTTTGCGCTTTGGCATAATCTTTTTGCGTGCTTATCTGCCCTAAATAACAAAAAAGACTTACTATTATTTGGGTCTGGGATAGCACGCATCCCACCAAAAGCTGCAGTCCCATAATGAAGAGAGTGAGTAGCAATTGATAGCTTTGCATCATTGAATGGAATACATTGCCCCTCAAACCATGCGAAGGGAAGAAAATTATGCATTTAAGTTCGAGCTAGGATGAAAAAAAATCAGCATTTCAAGTTTTACTGCCTTAATTACACATAATAAATGAATGCATAGAATTGCCAGCCTTCCTGGGAATGATCCTCAAGAAGAAATTACATTTATTGAACAACCAAATGCACCAGTTATCTTCCTAACAAGTGCTACATCCGACATAACTTGCTTATCTTCTGTATTAAAGCTATCTGAAAATAAAAAGTGGAGAAATAAAATCAGGGCTTTACCCGTAGCCTATTTATCATCAAATGCATCAATTGACCATTATATATCCAATACATGTAATTCAGCAGATATCGTTGTTGTTAGGTTTTTAGGATCAAGATCATATTGGTCATATGGATTTGAACAATTAGGGTTATGGCAATTAGAAAAACCTAATAGAAAACTAATAGTAGTATCAGGAATTGAGAGCACGGCTAATGATCTTAAAGATATTAGTAGTTTAAAAGAAGTTCAAGTTGATTTTATTCAACTTCTATTAAATCAAGGAGGATTAAATAATTATAATTACTTTTTACACCTTTTAGATAAATTAATAAGTTTAGAGGAAATTAAGCTTGATAAAAGCTTAATTGATTTTCATGATGAGTTAGTAAAATGGAACTGGACAGATAATGATTATCCTAATATTGCTATATTTCTCTACAAATCTTTATTACAATCAGGCAATACGGAATTAGCAGACTCAATAGTTGAGATTTCAAAAAGACATCAGATAAATCCAAAAATAGTATGGATTACAAGTTTTAAGTCAAAAGATATTCAGAAAGAGGTAATAAATTTATTGGCAAATGAAAAAATAGAAGCGATCATTACTACTACATCATTTTCATCAGTTGAACATAAACATGATGATATACAAAATAGTCTTTGGGACTCATTTAATGTTCCTGTGTATCAACTCCTTATATCCAGTTCATCTATTAATGAATGGAAAAAATCTACGGTCGGTTTAAATCCAATAGACCTATCAATTCAAGTAGTTCTTCCAGAAGTAGATGGTCGAATTTGTACAGTTCCAATTGCTTTTAAAAATCTTTGCCATACAGATAACGAACTATCAGTATCTGTATATAAGACAGAACCTTATGAAAAACATATTGAATGGTGTTTTAAATATATAAAAAATCTTGTTTATCTAAGGAAGACAAGTAACTCTAAAAAAAAGATAGCTGTTGTATTAGCTAATTATCCTGTCAAGGATTCTAGAATTGCAAATGGTGTTGGTTTAGATACACCTGAAAGCTTATTAAATATTTTGAGATGGTTAAAACATGAAGGATATTATTTAGGTGATGATCCCTTACCAGAAACTAGTAAAGAGCTAATTAACAAGTTAATTACGTACAGAACAAACTCTGATGAAACCATATCAAACGAGCCTCAATCATATTTAAGTCCTGATGATTATTTGTATTACTGGAATAACATCGAATCTTATGCAAAGAAAAAACTAATTAAACGATGGGGTGAACCAACAAATTCAAAACAATTAGAAAAAAAAGGGTTCCCAATTAATGGATTAAGTCTAGGAAATATAACTATATTAGTTCAAGCTAATAGAGGGTTTGAATCTGATAACCTATCAGATTTGCACTCACCAGATCTACCACCTACACATAAATATGTTGCACAATATTTTTGGTTAACGTATTCATTTAAGGCAAATGCAATTATACACCTAGGTAAACATGGTAGCCTTGAATGGTTACCAGGGAAAGGTGTTGGTTTAAGTAGTAATTGTTTCCCATTTATTCTTTGCCCACCAGTACCGAATATATACCCATTTATCGTAAATGACCCTGGAGAAGGCTCACAAGCAAAAAGAAGAACACACGCCATAATTATTGATCATTTAACACCGCCACTGTCACATGCGGGTAGTTTCAATGAGTTATTAGAAATAGAAAATTTAATTGATGAATACTATGAGTCTAAACTTATAAATGATAATAGAAATGATCTATTAGAAAAGAAAATCATAGATTTATTAATCAAAAATTCATGGCCAGGTATTGAAACTCTTACTCTTAAACCAGACAAGGAAAACATTAACATACAAGAAATAATTGATAACGCTGAAAGTTATTTGTGTGAAATAAAACAGTCACAAATAAGGACAGGTCTTCATATCTTTGGTGTAAAACTAAGCATGGACAAACTATTAGAATTAACATTATTGATGTCAAATGTTCCAACAGGAAAAACTCAAGGTTTAACACAATGTATAGCAGATGATCTAGGATTTACTATTGACCCTTGGAAGGACGAGGAAAGTCTAGAATTAAAGCCAATAGATATTAATTTATTTAGAGAATATACCTCTATTACTGCAAGGAAAGTAGGAACAATAGTTAACTGGTTGAATGATATGGCAATGCTTATAATCGAATTTCATTGTAAAAAAATACTAAATAATAATTCAACACAAACAAATCAAATAGTTCTAAATAGAAAATTGGTGAAGTATTTAGATAATGAAAAACCAAATATAATTATTAACCATATATTAAATAATATCTTACCAAGATTATTAAAAAGTTCAATTAACGAAAAGACTAATTTTCTCAGGTCTTTGGACGGTAAAAGAATAACTAGCGGTCCTTCTGGTGCTCCAACAAGAGGGAAATTAGAAGTATTACCCACTGGTAAAAATTTCTTTTCTGTTGATATCAGAGCTATTCCAACAGAAACAGCTTGGGACTTAGGGAAAAGAAGCGCTGAAAAAATAGTTGGTCTTTACTTACAGGAAAATGGAGAACACCTATCACATCTTGCTATTTCGATTTGGGGAACTTCTACCATGAGAAATGGTGGAGAAGATATTTGTCAGCTATTTGCTCTAATGGGTTTAAGACCTATATGGGACGGAACATTAAGAAGGGTTGTGGACATAGAAGTAATTCCAATAAGTGTTTTAAATAGGCCCAGAGTTGACGTCACATTAAGAATTTCAGGTTTGTTCAGGGATGCATTTCCTCAAATCATTGAATTAATAAGAAGAGGTCAAAACCTTATTGGGAATTTAAATGAGCCAACTGCTCTTAATCCACTGGCTGAGTCATATAGAAATGGTAAAACCGAATCTAGAATATTTGGATCAGCACCTGGTTCCTATGGAGCAGGATTACAGGAAATAATTAATAGTGGCTCCTGGGAAAAACAAACTGAACTTGCCAACGCATTTATTGAATGGAGTAAATGGCGTTATGAAGGTTCAAACAATATTGTTAAAGACAGAAAGGGGTTGGAAGATAATTTAGCCAAAGTGAAAGTTGTACTTCATAGTCAAGACAATAGAGAACACGACATACTTGATTCAGATGATTATTATCAATTTCAGGGTGGCTTGATCTCAGCAGTTAAGAAAACGAGTGGGAGCAATCCACAGGCATATTTTGCAGATAATTCTAGATATCAACGTCCAAGAATTCATAAACTATCAAAAGAAATAGATAAGGTAGTTAGAAGTAGATTGTTAAACCCTAAATGGCTTGATGGAATGAAAAAACATGGCTACAAAGGTGCCTTTGAGATGTCAGCAAGTCTTGACTATTTATTCTCATTTGATGCAACAACTAACCTTGTTCCCGATTGGTGTTATAAGTCAATTACTAATAACTGGTTGGAAGATGAAAATACAAAGAAATTTATTATTGATAATAATCCATGGGCTTTAAGAGATATAGCTGAAAGATTACTTGAGGCCTCCAACCGAGAACTATGGACAAATTCAACTCTTGAAGAAATAAAATCTATAAAAACTGTTTTATCAGATATAGATAGTAAAATTGAAAAATTTAGTTCAAATAAAAACAATAATAAATCATCGCCTTAAAAGAGATAATCCATGACTATCCGTACCACATGTAGATAACAAAGAATATGAATTTGCACAATCAAATATCTTATCGCAGACAAATTCTGATGGTCTCCAATTATGTGCTCTTTCGTAGTTATACCAAGTTTCAACAGCGTCAAATTTAAGAATAGAAGCTTCATTAATCAAGATATCAAATGGAAGCTTATATCTGGCAGGATGAGCTAATACAGCAATCCCATTAGCATTATGAATAGACTCAACTACAGTTGAAGCTAATAATTCATTACCAATAGCAGATTTATGATCTATATAGGGCAATAAGTAATTTGATTTAGGATTAAAACCAAGACCTAAAACATGGACTAAACATCCCTTTAATAGACAAGTGATTTCTATACCAGTCCATAATTTAGGATTATTTATTCTATTTTTGTAGGTGAAATCGTTAGATTTGCTTAATTCAATATAAGCATCTACTGAGTGATGATCAGTAATTGCATAATGATCAAGATTTAATTCAATTGCTTGATTATAAATTTCTTTTGCGGTCAAGCTACCATCACTATATGTTGAATGCATATGGAAATTAATAGAATTTGGGCAGCTATCTTTATTAATCGATTTAATTATATTTACTAAGGCAAGAGAATCAATATTAGACATACTAACTAAGTAAGTTGTTTCTTATTCTTTCTCCATTTAGCATAGAATTGTATACTTGCTGCCATAAATAGTATCAATCCAAATATTAACCAACTAGCTGCACTCGTAGGAAACTGATTCTTAAAAACGACAAGCATTACAACAACAACTAACAATAGTGTTGGCAACTCATTCAAAGCTCGGAGTTGTTGTCCAGTATAATTAAACTTATTATTAATTAATTCATTCATAATTTTATAGCAATAAAAATGATATATAAGTAAAAAAGCTACAAACAATAATTTAATCTGCATCCATGTCTGAGAAAGATATGATGGCTGCATATATAATAATCCGGATGCCATGATGACAGCTAAAATCATCCCAGGAGTTGTTATGATATTTGCTAATCTTTTCTCCATTAAAGTATATTGATTATTAAATGCATCCCTAATTTCTTCTTTCTCAGTCTGTACTTCTACATGGTAAATAAATAATCTAACTAAGTAAAATAAACCTGCAAACCAAACTACTACGCCGATAATATGAAAGGATTTAAACCACAAATATGTCTCAGGCGAAAAAATCATATTCTATTAAATGTTTCGTGCCTTCATATCACTATATACATTACTATAATAAAGTTTGGCTGTCTCTAAATCGTAAAAAAATTATCAATAGATTATTTATTTTGATCTGGATGAAAATAATTTCTAATAACAACAGCAGTAGATGTTCCTAAGCCTGGTGTTGATGAAAGTTCAGATAGAGATGCCATTTGTATTGCTTCTATTGACCGGAAATGCTCTAATAATAATTTTATTCTTTGTGGTCCCAATCCAGGAATTTCATTTAGCTGAGAACGTTTCATACGTTGACTTCTTTTTTGTCTATGAAAGGTAATTGCAAACCTATGAGCTTCATCTCTAAGCCTTCTTAACAAAAGCATTCCTGATTGATTTGGTTCAGTTTCTAATGGTTGTTTAACATTTGGAATAAAAATTTCTTCTTTCTTTTTGGCAAGGGAAATAACATTTACATTTTGATCGAGATTTAATTCTTCTAGAGCAGTTAATACTGAACTTAGTTGACCTTTACCACCATCTATTACAACTAAATCTGGCCAGTCATTCAAATTATTCTTATCAAGAACACTTGATTCATTCTTTGATAGTTCATTCATATCACCACCATCTTCTTTGAACCTAGCCCATCTTCTAAATCTCCTAGTAATCACTTCAGCCATTGATTCGAAATCGTCGCTATGTCCTAGTTTTATATTTGAACTTTTAATTTTATATTTTCTATAGTGTTGTCTAGCTGCGATTCCATCAATAAAAACTACTTGAGATGCTACAGCGTCACTACCTTGAATATGACTAATATCGTAACATTCAATTCTTTTAGGAATTTTTACTAAATCAAGGATATTGGTTAAATCATCTAGTTCAAGTAAATTCTTATCTTGTGATTGTTTTATTCTTTGCAACTCTAGATTTGCATTCTTTTCTACTAATTTAATAATTTCCGCTTTCTTTGATCTTTTTGGTATTTTAATATTAACTTTTTGCTTTTTAATTTCACTAAGCCATTCAGATATTAAGACTGTATTCATTAATTCATGTTGAACTAATATTTCTGATGGTATTTCAACAGGGTCCACATTTGAATAATGATTTTCAATTACCTTTTGAAGTATTTGTGATGAATTAAGATTATTATTATCAGAGAAATACCCTAGTCTTCCAATTAATTTACCTGATCGCATTTGAAAAATTTGTACTGAGCTTATATTTTCATCTGATGCCAATGCAATAATATCCCTGCAAACAGATGAGTCAGGAATAATCATCTTTTGAGTTTCATATAATCTATCAATTCCCTTAAGCTGATCTCTAACTGATCCAGCTTCCTCAAATTTCAATAACTCCGAAAAAGAGTGCATTTGTTTTTCTAATAATGATCTTAATTCTTCAGTTCTCCCCTGAAATATCATTTCAACTCTTTTAAGTGTATTTCTATAATCTTCTGAACTAATTTCTTCCTGGCAAACACCTGGACATCTTCCAATTGAATAGTTAAGACAAGTTCTATCCTTATATAGTGGAATCCTTCTTTGTCTTAATGGAAACAACTTTTTAATACTAAATAGAGTCTGCCGAAGTAAATAAACATCTACATAAGGACCATAATATTTATCTTTTAATTGACGCTGACGTCTTTTCCTCGTTAAAAAGATTCTTGGATACTTGTCACCCCATGTAATGCAAATATATGGATATTTTTTATCATCCTTTAATAAAACATTAAAATATGGTTGATTAGATTTAATTAAGTTTGATTCTAGAGTCAATGCCTCACTTTCATTATCAGTAACAATCAATTCAATATCTACAATTTGCCTCACCATCAATGAAATCCTTGGACTTAATTCACCTCCTGAACGAAAATAACTTCTAACTCTATTTCTTAACTTTTTAGACTTTCCAACATATAACAATCTGTCCTCAGAATCTTTCATTAAATAACAACCAGGATCATTTGGTATATCCTTCAAAAATTCCGATAATCTTGGCTTGTCCCTTATTAACGGTGCTAGTTCCACCGAACTCGTCTCGGTAAATTAACCACCATAGTTCCATCCAGTGCTGGCTAAATTTAAGGCAGATCCATCTTTATTCAATACTGCACTCTTTACTTCAGCAACAAAAACTGTGTGATCTCCATGCTCAACTCCTGAAATAACTTCACATTCAACGCCACCAATAACATCTTCGATTAGGGGCATTCCTAATTCACCATAGGTAAATTTACAAGCTTCAAATCTTCCTCCTAATCCTTTTTGAGGCTTAAAGAAAACAGCAGCTAGATCCTTTTGATCCTCTCTCAAGACATTTAAGGAAAACATCTTAGTCCTTTGAATAATTCCATGACTAGATCCATCGGCACGAACAGCCATTACAACCAAAGGAGGGGTAAATGAGCCTTGTGTTACCCAGCTTGCAGTAAAACCATTTATTTCATCTCCCTCTCTTACTGCACATATAAATAATCCATGGGGGATTTTGCGCAAAAGAACTTTTTTGGCATCCTGGTTGAGAGTCATGCGCTTTGATACTTTTATAGATATGCAATTCTATGAAAGAAATGGACTTTTTTAAAGTTAAAAAACCATGAAGGCGCTTTATCCGGGTAGTTTCGACCCATTAACGTTTGGTCACCTTGATTTAATTCAAAGAGGAAGTGATTTATTTGGAGAGGTTCTCATTGCAGTATTAGAAAATCCTTTAAAAAAGGCTACTTTCTCATGTGAAAGAAGAATTCAGCAGATTGAAAATGCTACTAAAGATATCTCAGGTTGCAGAACAATAGCTTTTAAAGGATTAACTGTGGATTGTGCTCGTGAATATAATGCTGATCTTATTTTAAGGGGCTTAAGAGCTATGAGTGATTTTGAATATGAACTACAGGTTGCTCATACAAACAGATCATTAAATAATCAATATGAAACAATTTTTCTAGCAACAGAAACGCACCATAGCTTTCTAAGTAGTTCAGTAGTGAAAGAAGTTGCAAGATTTGGTGGAGAAATTCGTCATATGGTTCCTGAATTCATTGCAAAGGATCTAATGAAACTAAATACTAATTAAGTACAATAATTAGTATTATCTACTATTGATAAAATACTGATAATATCATTCGTCGATTTTTCCTTATTATTAACAATAATACTAAATATTTGTCCTGTCTCTAACATAATACCGGAAACAGATCTAACATTATTAAGTCTTCCAGATTTTGCTAAAATCTTACCCTTAAGATTTATTGGAGCATTAACATTTGCTAATGAACCCCTAACACCTAAAATAGAAAAAGACGAAAAATAATAATCAGAAAATCTGCTTAATTGCATTCTTCTCAAAAATTGAGATAACCCATATGTAGTAACTCTATTTTCTCTAGATAAACCACTAGCATCAGAAAAAATAAAATTATCAGAACTAAAGTTTTGATCTTTTAACCATTTATTGTATTTATGATTAGGAAAATCATGAGACCAGTTATTCAATGAATGTCTAAAAATAACTTCAGAAGTAAAATTATGACTTTCTGAATTAACTAAATTAAGTAAAACGTATAATGGAGCCGAATTAATAGTATTAATAGTTGAAATAAAATCGATAGGGTACTCTTGATTCACATTTTTTATAAAATAACTACTAGATAATTTTTGATTTTTAAGGGTCTTATCTAGAATATAAATAAAATTATCAATAGGTTGATTTAAAGCTTTTATACTTGAATTACTGGCAATAGAATACCTAGTAATAGGAGCTCCATATTCTTCTTTTCTATCAGAATATGACCAACTTGAAGGCCACCAAGTTTTTGGACTTATACCATTTATTATTATGGGTATTTTATTTGATGAGGTAAATTTATAGCTATGTAATTCACTAACTAATTGGTTTAAATGACTTGAATCAAAATCAGGATCACCAGAAGCATTAATGTGTAATTCTCCTGTACTTAGCTTCCTCAATGATGTCTTGAGTGCGTAATAAGGGCCTAAGTTATCTAAAGCAAATGCACTGGAAAGTATTTTTTGGTTTGACGCAGGAATTCTTGGTAATTTACTATTTATATCAACAATAAATTCACCACTATCATTTAAAATACTTATACTAATATTATTTCTAAAGTTAGAAATATAATCTTCTATATTATCTTGAAGCGGATCACATATTTTAATCTTTTCTGAAACTATAGTATTAATATTAATTCTTTGTTTAAGATATGAATATAAAGAAGATAAATTACCATTGATTATATTTATCGATAAAAAACTAAATCCTATATATAACGATAATTTTTTAATCATAAAGCTACAAGTTTAGGATTATAGTTTCATCATCAGGTCTTTTCTCAAATGATTTTACAAATGAATATCCATTAGATTCTAATTTAAAGAGATCCCAGTCATTAGGGAATTTCTTTAAAAGTGCTCCCAAAGACAAGGGTTGGACAAAATATACTACTTGCCATTTTTCAGCAAATCTTTTCCGCATTTCTCGACCTACACTACCTATACCAACAATTGGGTCTTCAAGCTTTCCATTTAGCATAATGACAGTAGATTTTGCATGAGAACATACTTGTTCAAACATCTCAATATCATATGGTTGGGGTGAACAAACCAACAATATTGAATCTATTAAATCTGATGAATTAATGAATTCCTTAAATGTATATATCTTATTAGCCAATTCAGGATTATCTCTTTTAGCTAGAGCAGCTCCACCAGCATCAGCCCACAATAAAATATTTTCGTATTGAATTTTAGTTAGTTTGTTAGAAAGACGAAAAATGATTGGGTTTAATCTTAACCCTTCGAATTTTAGGTTTATAGAAAGAAATGATTGATCAGAGTTACTTAAGAAATAACTTTGGATTGAATCGTAAACATTAATTTCTGCTTCTTCAAGATCTGCAGGTAAATTATTTGTCATTTTATTATCATTGTTTTTTGAGTGCTAATAATTGCAATGATTTAAATATTATATTAGACACTGTATTAATATCATTATAAGAAATCCATGGACCAATAGTAATTCTTAAGCCAGATTCTTGAAGTGATTTGTCAGCATTTATAGCTACCAGTGTGGGGCTTGGGCCTTGTCTAGATGATGAGCAAGCACTACCACTACTTGTATAAACGCCTTGTTTAGACAACAGTCGAACAATTTCTCTACCTTTAATTGGAATCATTGATTCTGTATGACAGAGAAATGAAAGGTTATTCGGTAGTCGTTCCTTTTGAGAGCCTATAAAGGTAAGTTGTTTATTCTTAACTAGACTTTTTTTTAACAGTGAAGTCATTTTGGAAACATTATTCTCAGGGAATAATGTTTGATTATCTGTAACCTCTACATATTCACTGAGTAAGTCAATTGCTGTAGAAAAACCTGCTATGAGGGGGACTGACTCCGTACCAGATCTTATAGCGCCATTCTTAAATCCATAAGAAGGATTATTCATCAATAAATCTTGAATGCCCTTACGCAACATCAATAAACCAATACCTTTAGGACCTTGAAGCTTATGAGCAGAAGCACTAAGCATGTCAACACTTAAATTACTCCAATCAAAAAGGCCGTTAGGGAGGATCTGTGTAGCATCTGTATGGAATAGTATATTTCTCTTCTTACATTCCATACCTATGAGATTTATTGGCTGAATGGACCCAATCTCACTTTGCCCCCAGATTATTGAAACCAATTTTGTTGGAGAAGATAACATCTCATCCAAAAGATCTAAATCAATAATTCCATGCCGATCTACAGGCCAGTATTTAATATCCCAGCCGTCATTAAACAATTGATTGGCTATTAAGTTAAGAGAGGGATGTTCAACGCTAGTAATAATAATTCTACCTTTATCAAGATTATTAGTTACACCTTTAAGAGCAAGATAATTTGATTCAGTTGCTCCAGATGTGAAAAATATTTCATCAGTTGACGCTTTTAATTTATTGGCTATTGATAATCTAGATCTTTCTAAAATTTCTCTTGCTATAATCCCAACTTTATGAATACTTGATGGATTACCCCAGCATTCAGATTGAATTTCTTTTAGTTTATTAATAACATCTATATGTGGAGGAGTGGTCGCTGAAGCATCGAGATAAATATTGTGCATATTCAAGAGTGATTAAATATCTATTTCTCCACTAAATACTTTTAATGCTGGACCCTGCATAAAAATAGGACCCGTTTGATTGGGCCATTCAATTTCTAATTTACCTCCAGGTAAATATACATTTGCTCTGTCTAAGGTTTTACCTAGTTTAGATGTTATTACGAGACAAGCGCAAGCTCCTGTACCACAAGCTAATGTTGGCCCGCAACCCCTTTCCCATACTTTAACTTTAATATTTGATTGATCAATTAATTGCACAAAATGTACATTGGTATCATTTGGAAATGACTTATGTTTTTCGAGGTATTTACCCCAATAATCAAAAGGTATTTCATTTATATTATTAACGAATACAATCATGTGAGGATTACCCATACTAGCAGCATAAACGTTTAAGTTTTGATCATCTATTGTAATTATTCCATTAGGAATTGTTAATTTATTCATTAACAGTTTGGTAGGTATGTCTTGAGGAGAAAGGATTGGTTCTCCCATATTTACTCTGATATTATTATTACCATCTATAGAGGTTAGAATCAGACCAGCTTTAGTTTCAATAGGAATCTCAGAATTATCTTTAATTTCGTTGTTATCATTTAAAAAAGCAATCAAGCATCTTATACCATTACCACACATTTCCGGTTCAGAGCCATCCGAATTAAATATCTTCATTCTAACCAAACATTTATTTTTTGACTCTAATATAAGAATAACTCCATCGGCTCCGATACCGAAATTTCTATCACATAAATGTTCAATAATATTATCTTTATTTTTTGAAAATAAATAATCTAAGTCGATAGCACGAGCATCAATGATAATAAAATCATTACCAAGTCCTTGATATTTTGAAAAATTATTTTTCATGATTTACAGTTTTTCAACTATCTTGTTAGAAAATAAAGCATTCTTGGTAGTAATTTCAGAACTATTTGCATATTTCGCATCAATTTATGAGAACATTATCAAATTGGTAAATCAACTACTGAAGGAGATCTTCTTTGAATAATACTACTTCAGAGATTATTAACCAGCGATACGAACCTCGTGATATAGAAGCTTATTGGCATAAAAAATGGGCCAATGAAGGCCTTTACAGAACAAATACTGATGTAAATAAAGACAATACTTTTTACGCATTGTCTATGTTCCCATACCCTTCAGGTTCCTTACATATGGGACACGTAAGGAATTATGTCATTACTGATGTGCTTGCTAGATATAAAAGAATGCAAGGTTTTAACGTCCTACATCCAATGGGTTGGGATGCCTTCGGTTTACCCGCTGAAAATGCAGCAATAGAGAGAAACACAAGTCCATCTACCTGGACAGATAAAAATATTTCACAAATGAAAGAACAATTAGATCGCTTAGGTTTATCAATCGATTGGTCTAAAGAAGTTACTACCTGCAAAGAAAATTATTATAAATGGACTCAATATATATTTAATCAATTACATAAAAATAATCTTGCCTATCAAAAAAAAGCAACAGTAAATTGGGATCCAATTGATCAAACTGTTCTCGCTAATGAACAAGTAGATGCTGAGGGTAAATCTTGGAGATCTGGAGCTAAAGTTGAGAAAAAAGAATTAAACCAATGGTTTTTACGAATTACTAGTTTTGCCGAAGATCTAAACAAGGATTTAGTTAAACTAGAAGAATGGCCAGATAGAGTCCGGGTCATGCAAAAGAATTGGATTGGTAAATCAGTTGGGGCAGAGATAACATTTGACATCAAAAATCATAAACAAAAAATAACAGCTTTTACAACAAGAATAGATACAGTATATGGAGTAAGTTATCTTGTCCTTGCATCAAACCATCCTTTAATTGATCAACTAATAAATAATAATGATATCGATAAACTACAAGCCTTTAGAAATACTCAAGCTAAATTAAGTGATCTTGAAAGAAATTCAGATAGTAGAATAAAACTTGGAATGAATTTAGGAGTTAAGGCAGTCAATCCTGCAAATAATAGAGAGATACCTATTTGGATTGGAGACTACGTGATTATGGAATACGGAACTGGAGCAGTTATGGGTGTTCCGGCTCATGACAGTAGAGATTATCAATTCGCTAAATCATATGATTTACCAATTAATTATGTAATAAGACCAAATAATGATAAAGATGATAGCTATTTAAATGCTGAATATGTTGATAAGGGTATCATGATCAATTCAGATAATTTCAATGGAATTGAGTCAGATATCGCAAAAACACAAATACTTGAATTTGGTTCAAATGGTAATTGGGCAAAGCCAAAGATCACATATAAATTAAGAGATTGGCTTATATCTAGACAAAGATATTGGGGGTGCCCTATTCCGATTATTAATTGTAAGAAATGTGGACAAGTTAGAGTGCCTGACAGAGATCTTCCAGTTACCCTTCCTACTGATATTAAATTAACTGGTAAAGGTCAGTCTCCTTTAACTACAAAAACAGAGTGGATAAATACATGTTGTCCTAAATGTGGAATTGAGGCAACTAGAGAAACTGATACAATGGACACTTTCATGTGTTCATCTTGGTACTTTTTAAGATATATTAATCCTGAAAATTGTGAAAATCCTTTTCTTAAAGGTGAAATAGATAAATGGCTTCCAGTTAAGCAGTATGTAGGTGGTATCGAACACGCAATTTTACATTTACTTTATTCTAGATTTTTAACCAAGGCACTAAAGAGCTGCGGATTAATAAACATAGATGAACCCTTTAAGAAACTCTTAACGCAAGGCATGGTTCAAGCGATTACATTTAAAAATCCCAATACAAATAAGTATTTTTCGAAGGCTCAAATAAAAGATATAAATAATCCTAAAGATCCACTTACGGGAGAAAGTATTGAAATCATCTATGAAAAGATGTCAAAGTCTAAATACAATGGTGTAGATCCATCTGTAGTGATAGATAAATATGGAGCTGATACAGCCAGAATGTTTATACTTTTCAAAGCTCCACCGGAAAAAGATTTAGAGTGGGATGACTCCGATGTTGAAGGTCAATATCGATTCATACAGAGACTATGGAAATTTGTGATAAATACTTTAGATCTAACAAAGAGTAATGCAAGATTAAATATAGTGAGAGAAAAGTCTAAAGATGACGAGGCTTTACGTCTCATTAATATTGCTATTAAGGAAATAACTGATGATCTAGAAAATCTTCAATTTAATACAGCAATATCTGAGCTCATGAAAGCTGTAAATGGCCTAAGTTCAATTGCTAATTACTGTAGTAATGAAACTCTAAATAATGTTATTTCAATATTAATTAAAATAAGTTCTCCATTTTCTCCTCATATTGCAGAAGAGCTTTGGAAGACAATCGGAAATACTCAAAGTATTCATCTTCAATCATGGCCAAAATTCGATGCGGGTGCAATTGAACAAGATACTTTTAAACTTATGATTCAAATTAATGGAAAAGTTAGAGGATCAATTGATGCTAGTAAAAATCTCTCTAAAAAAGCATTAGAGGAGATAGCTATTAAAAGTGAGGCTGCTAAAAAATGGATGAATGGACAAGCACCAAAACGAATAATTGTTGTTCCGAATAAATTGGTTAATATAGTTATTTAGAAATCAAGTTTTCGAAATAATTAGTTCATTAGGATTTGATTGATTACCAATCATTGAATAATGATGAGAATTTTCTGAAAGTTTTCTTAGAATTAAATAAATAGACTCAGTTGAATCAATAGACAACGCATCATTAATTTCATTTAATGTTCTTTGCTTTCCATCATCTAAAAGTTCCTCAATTTCTTTTTGAAGATTAATTATCTTTGTAGCGGCTTTTTTTCCTGCTTCAACTCCCGGTTGATTATAGGCATTAACATTAATCAATTCTGCATAGAGACTTACTGCTCGCTCAAACAATGCAATTAAAGCACCAAGACTAGATTCGTCGAATGATTTAAATGTGATTGTCAAGTTCTGTCTCCCACCTTCAGTCAATGCTGAACGCGTTCCTTGAAGAAATCCAGACAAATAGTCTCCTGGTCTTTTATTTTTTACCTCAACTATCTCTGTAGGGTCGTGAAGAATCTCAATAAAATTAACAAAGAAGTTATCAATGCCATCTCTTAACTGCTGCACATATGCGTGCTGATCTGTAGAACCTTTGTTACCATAAACTGCTATACCTTGATTAACTTGATTTTCATCTCTATCTAACTTTTTTCCTAAAGATTCCATCACAAGTTGTTGAAGATATCTACTGAACACTTGTAATCTGTCTCTATAGGGAAGTACAACCATATCTCTTAACCCTTTTCCATTTCCAGATTTGAACCAAGCTAAAGACAAAAGCGCTGCTGGATTATTTTTTATGTCTTTTACTCTTGTTAATGCGTCCATTTGAGATGCTCCATCTAAAAACTTGCTTATATCAGCGCCAATTAGAGCGGCAGGTAATAATCCAACAGCACCAGTAATACTTGTCCTTCCACCAACCCAATCAGGTAAATCAAAAGTAACCAACCAATTTTCACTAAGGGCTAAAATATCTAACTTGCTGCCTTTTGATGTAATGGCTATCGCTCGGGATGACCAATTCTGATTGTTATCGGCGACAAACTTCATAGCTTGCTCCATTCCAATCAATGGTTCTGGTGTTCCACCTGATTTACTAACAACGACAAACAAAGTTGAATCTATATTAGGAAGGATAGAATTTAATTTATGTGAAATCCCCTCAGGATCTACGTTGTCTAGAAAATGTAGATTCAATCCGATTGATTCTCTCTTGAAGGACTCTTTGATGAGTAAAGGACCTAAACCACTACCACCGATACCTATCCAAAAAACATCTGTATATTTTTTTCCATCGCCGTTTGTTATTTCACCATTTAATACTGAAGCCCCAAACTTGGATATGTCTTTTATTTCCATAGCAATAGAATCTGAAATTTCTGGGCTAGGAGCAACTTTTGGATTCCTAAGCCAGTAATGACCTACTTGCCTACCTTCATCAATATTTGCAATAGAACCATTTTCGAGACTTTCAAGAGAAACAAAGGCTTTGGAATAGATTTCCTTAAACTTTTCAAAATCGGTATTCTCTATATCCATTCTGCTTATATCAAGCCAAAAACCTAATGAATCATCGCTAAACAAAAGGTCGCAGTACCTTCTCCATTTATCATTGTTATTTAGCTGGAAGATGTCAGTTATTGCCATTATTGATAAAAGAATACTCCTTAATGAGTTCTGTTAGCAGGTACTCTCAAATGAGAGCCGTTTAACAAATATATTTTATTTATATTAGTCAAGAATGGTTTTTAAATGGTGAATGTTTAGTAATTGACAAAAAGAATGTAAGTAAGCTTGTTAGTTATTATTATCTAAAGCTGTATATTTCTAAATATTAATTTAACTTTTTATTACTATTAAAAATGTCTTTACATTTATATATTGTAATTTCTTCGAAAGGTCATATATTTAGTCCAAATTAATCTTTAATTGATGAAGCAAGATAATAAAGAATATGCAGAAAAAAAATTATTTAATGGTTTAAATGGGCAGAGCCTAATAAGTCCACTTGAATCACAAAGCAATTTGGTTCAACCAAAGATCAGATTAGGTATCCTTGCCTCTGGCAAGGGATCGAATTTTGAATACATTATTAAATCTATTAAAAAAAAACAAATCAATGCAGAAATTTCTATATTAATTGTTAATAACCCTAATTGCTTAGCAATAAAAAAAGCAATTAAATATGATATACCTTATGTAATTATTAATCATAGAGATTGCAAGTCGAGATTAGAACACGATAAATTGGTTATGAAGAAACTAGAGGAACTATCAGTAGAACTTGTTGTTATGGCTGGATGGATGAGAATTGTTGGTGAAGAAATAATTAATAAGTTTAATAATAGACTAATTAATATACATCCATCACTTTTACCATCATTTAAAGGCATTGATGCAATAAAGCAGGCAATGGACAAAAGGGTTACTATTACTGGCTGCACAGTTCACTATGTTCAAAAGGAGGTTGATGCAGGTTCAATAATTATTCAAGCGGCAGTCCCCCTTAAAGAAAAAGATAGTATAGAAACCCTAAAAAATAGAATTCAAGATATGGAACATATAATTTTACCTTTAGCTATTGCTAAAGTAGCAATGGAAATAAGAACAAGTTTTAAGGATAAAAAGTAATCTTAGGAAGACCTGTATCTGATACAAGTCCATGCATAATATTTAAATTTTGTATTGCCTGCCCTGCTTGACCTTTTAGAAGATTATCAATAACACTCATTAGAACAATTCGTCCATTACGTTTATCAACTTCAATAGAAATCATAACTTTATTAGTATTTTTAACCCATTTAGTTGCAGGATAAGTTCCTACAGGCAATATATCAATAAATGGTTGATGTTTATAAAAAGCTTCAATTACAATTTTGCAGTCTTCAGCTGTTAAGCCAGGATCTCTTAAACGAGCGTAAACTGTCGACAAAATCCCTCTAACCATTGGTACTAAATGAGGAGTGAATTGTAAATTGACATCGTGACCAGCAAAAAGACTGGCGATTATTTCTATTTCCGACCTATGTCTATGTCCAATAACTCCATATGGTCTAATTGATTCAGAGCTTTCAGACAATAGAAGTTGCTCACTTGGGTTTCTCCCTCCACCAGATGTTCCAGATTTTGCATCAATAATAATTCCCTCACTTTCTATTAAACCTTGTTTTAAGAATGGAATAAGTAGACTGAGTGACGCAGTTGGATAACAACCTGGACATGCAATTAATCTAGACTTTGCAATTTCTCTACTAAATTCTTCTGAAAAACCATAAATAGCCTCTTCACATAATTCGTGGTCATATCGTGGATATTTTGCTGCTTCTTTTGTATAGACTTCTTTCCACTTATCTAATGATTTAAATCTATAATCAGCTGACAAATCGAGCACCTTAATACCTTTTTCTAGCAATAAAGGTGTTATTTGTGATGATAAACCATTAGGAAGACTTAAAATTGCATAGTCAGAATCATGAGCGATTTCATCAATATTGCTTTTAGTTATCTTTTTATCTCCAGAAATTTTCATAAAAGGATTTATTTCATTCCAGCTTTTACCTACTGATCGCTCACCATTTAAAGTTGAAATTTCAAAATTAGGATGCTCATTGATCAACTTAACGAGTTGAAGTCCACCGTATCCAGATGCTCCAATAATTGCGATCCTCCCTGTTTTAGATGTACTAATTGCCATAACATCAAAGTTATTTTGTAGAATGAGGAGATATTCATTTGAGAATAATTAGCAAAGAACCATTTCACCACAAACACGAGGAATAAGTTGAAATCAGAAGATTGTTATGAAATTGAATTTGATGAAATAGCAGATGCTTTAGCTGCTATTAGAAATGGTGAATGTGTTGTTGTAGTTGATGATGAAAAGAGAGAAAACGAAGGCGATTTAATATGTGCAGCTCAATTTGCGACTCCCCAGCAAATAAATTTCATGGCAACAGAAGCTAGAGGTTTGATATGTCTAGCAATGCAAGGGGAAAAATTAGACAAATTAGATCTGCCTTTGATGGTGGATAGAAATACCGATTCAAACCAAACGGCATTCACAGTAAGTATCGATGCAGGTCCTGAATTTGGTGTTTCAACAGGTATTTCAGCCGAGGATAGAGCTAAAACAATTCAAGTTGCTCTTAATAGCAAGACAAAACCAATTGATTTAAGAAGACCAGGTCATATTTTTCCTTTAAGAGCAAAAATAGGTGGAGTATTAAAAAGAGCTGGACATACAGAAGCCGCAGTAGATTTATCTTTGTTAGCAGGCCTATCTCCTGCAGGCGTTATCTGTGAAATTCAAAATCAGGATGGTTCAATGGCAAGATTGCCAGAATTAAAAAAATATGCACATGAAAGAAATTTAAAGTTGATCAGTATTGCAGATTTAATTCATTACAGACTTGAAAATGAACGATTTGTGTACAGACAAGCTGTTGCAAAGTTGCCAAGCCTATTTGGAGATTTCAAAGCAATAGGTTATAAGAATGAATTGGATGGCTCAGAACATGTCGCGATAATAAAAGGAGATCAAGAAAACTTAAAAGAGCCAGTATTGGTAAGAATGCACTCAGAGTGTCTAACTGGAGACGCATTTGGATCATTAAGGTGCGATTGTAGACCTCAATTAGAAGCTGCCCTGTCCAGAATTTCTGAAGAGGGAGAAGGAGTAGTTGTCTACTTAAGACAGGAAGGGAGAGGTATAGGTTTAGTTAACAAATTAAAAGCATATAATTTACAAGATGGAGGATTGGATACAGTTGAAGCCAATGAGAAGTTGGGTTTTCCTGCAGATTTAAGAAATTATGGAGTAGGAGCACAAATATTGACAGATCTGGGAATAAACAGGCTTAAGTTATTAACAAATAATCCAAGAAAAATAGCAGGTCTTGGTGGATATGGTCTTCAGGTTGTATCTAGAGTTCCATTAGTTATTTGTCCAGGAGATCATAATGCAGCTTATCTTGAGGTAAAAAGAGAGAAGCTTGGACACTTAATTGACAAAACTAATCAAATAAATCTAACAAATGAAAGACAAAACATTGTCGTCTATTGGGATGGCAAGGTTAATAATGATGAATTAAAACATTTTGAAGATAAAGCAAATAAGTGGTCAGAAAATCATTTTTTAAATATATCAATTCAAAACGCGCAAAGATTGAAAGCTCTCTGTGAAAACCCATTATTTATTTGGAACGTTAGACATAGAGACATTAAAACTCATTTAGAAGGTAACTTGATAGATAAGAGGCTACTTGAGTCTCTACTTAAGGAGCTAAGTAATTGGGAAAATACTGAAAGAATAGGAATAATTAAAACAGATAATTATGAAAGACTTTTACATCCTTCTTCAAATATTTTGATAGAGCCAAAAAAAATTAGCGAACTTTCAAATTTTGAAAATTCGCCGTTGTTTGATTGGGATTTTAAAGATAAAACCAGTACTTTAGAATGGAGTTAATATCAAAATAATATAATAGATTTAAGACTATTTAATAACACTTACACTATTAATTTTAGTACCATTAGTGATAGAAAGAAGGATTTTAATATCATCAGTTTTACCAAAAACAGTATGCACTCCATCCAAATGTGGTTGTGGAGCATGAACTAAAAAGAATTGACTACCGCCGGTATCCTTTCCAGCGTGGGCCATAGAAAGTGAACCAGCTTCATGCTTATTTGGATTGATTTCACAATCAATGGAATATCCAGGGCCTCCAGTTCCAGGCATCCCCTTTGCTCCCTCTCTTGTATTTGGACATCCGCCTTGAGCCATAAAACCATTAATGACTCTGTGAAAAGAAAGACCATCGTAAAAACCTTCTTTAACAAGCTTTAAAAAGTTTTCAACTGTTTTGGGAGCATCATTAGCAAAGAGGTCAATAGTCAATTGGCCTTTATCTGTCTCCATCAATACTTTAGACATAATTCAAGTTAATTTTTTCTATAATAACTGCTTTTAAATTTTAATGCAGAAAGATAATCCTGAAATTAAAAGTTAGAAAATAAAAATTCAATCATTTTTAACTTTAATAAGTGCTGTCCTTAAATTACCCTTCGAATCATCAAGTAATTGCTTAGCTTCGATAACATCTAGACCAGACAAAGCAATTAATAGAGATAATTTTACAGATCCATTTGTCTTCTTTAAAAGTTGTAGCGCAGTTTCTTTGTTAACTGAACCAATATCAAATAAAATACCAATTGCTCTCTCTATTAATTTCTCGTTACTGACTGATAAATCAATCATTCTATTACCATAAACCTTTCCTAATTTAATCATAATTGATGTAGAAATTATATTTAAAGCCATCTTTGTAGCTGTTCCAGCTTTTAATCTTGTAGAGCCGGCAAGAATCTCTGGACCTGTAATCAACCTAATATCAATATCATTAAATAAGGATGAATCAAATTCTGGAACGGATGAAATAGAAATTGTTAATGCATTTATACTTTTTGAATAGTTTAATGCAGCTAATACATATGGTGTTCTTCCGCTGGCCGATATACCAATTAGGACGTCTCTATTTGAAAAATTTCTATCTTTAAGATCAGCAATAGCAATCTCAGATACATCCTCAAGAGATTCAGAACTTCTTGTTAGTGAGGGAACACCTCCAGCGATTATTCCTTGAACCAAATCTGGATCCGTGCAAAAAGTGGGAGGACATTCAGAAGCATCAAGTACCCCTAATCTTCCTGAGGTACCAGTGCCAATATAAAATAATCTACCATTTGATTTAAGTCTTACCGTTATTTCGTCGATAGCATTAATTATCTCTGGAATAGCATTTTCAACAGCTCTCTGAGGTTCTTTATCAGCTTCACAGAAAATTTTAACTATTTCATTTGTCGACTTAGTATCTAATTCATTCGAAGTTAAATTAACCTGCTCAGTTAGTATTCGATAATTAATATTTATATAATTATCATCGATATTAATCATAAAAGATTTTCTAAACGTTTTTTGATATCTTGGAGTTGCTCATTAGAAGATGTTTGTTCATTTAAATTATCTTGATTTTGCCAATTTCCTACTTCTAAGTTTGAAAGGGGTGGTGAAATCATAAGGCGCTCTTCATCGGATCTTGGAATAAAGCCTTTTTCAACAAAGCGTGATTCATAACCAGCTTCAACGCAAAATGCTTCAATATCAGTCCTCGTTAACTCCTCAACTGATGGTTTTGGAAAATCTTGTGCTTCTAAAAGTCCACAATATCTTTCAGCATCGTCCTTATCTTCGAACATAAGGATTACTGTCTCTCCCTTAAGTTCAAGGGAATGTATACCTTCACTTTCAGTCCCCGCTTCATACAAAAGGACATGAACTAACATAGTAAATAAATAACCAATTTAATTATAAATCGATAAATTGAATAAACAATATAATTCTAATAATTCTCCATAGATATTTCATTTAGACGTTGATATAATGCTATTTCAGAATCACTTAAATTATCAGGTAACACAATAATTATTTCAACAATTTGATCACCACGATATTCCTCGTACTCCAATCCACGTCCTCTAAGTCTTAATAGCCTTCCTGTAGATGAATTAGGGGGTACTTGTAATGTTACTGACCCATCTAAAGTTGGAATATCTACAGCGCAACCCAATAAAGCATCATGTGGAAATAATTCAAGACGATACGAAACTCTTAATCCATCAATTCTTAGACCATCATCCGTTTGTACTTTTAATTGTACAAAATGGTCGCGACAACCTATTGCAGCACCTTCTATTCGTAATCTCCATCCATCACCTGCAAATGGCGGAGTTAAAACCTCAACAAGCGTGCCATCTTGTAACTGGATTTCTACTGAGGAACCATAAAGAGCTTGATCCGGTGTGATTTCTACAATTGATTCTTGATCTTCATAAATTAAAGTTGGTGGTGGTGATGGTTCGCTTGTGGTAGGAATAAATTCATTAAAATTAGTTTGCGCAAAGTTTTCATATTCTTCTTCGGAAAGTTCTGAATATTGATCATCACTTTCCTTTTTAAAATCTGTTCTTATTCCTAATACAAGATCTATATATTCCTCATAAGTTGGAAATCTATTATCAAAGATATCTAAATGTTTATTATTCTGTTTCTCCCATTCTCTTCTCTTTTTTGGATCGCTAAGTATCGCATAGGCTTCATTAATTAATTTAAATCTTTCTTCTGCATTGACATCATTTTTATTTAAATCAGGGTGCCACTTTCGCGCCTCTTTTCTAAATGCGGATTTAAGCTCATTAGAATCACATTCAGGAGAGACTCCTAATAGAGACCAATAATTAGGATCAACGGTAGTAGTCATTATCCCAAGGGTCTACATCCCTTCTCCCATAATTATTATCACTATTTCTATTTTGACCATTTTGTGAATAATCCCAAGGATCATCATCCCAGTAATCGTCTGAAAACAACTCGTCCTTTAATGATCCAAAAGTATTTTTAATCCCTTGTATTGGATTTGTCTCTGTTTTTCTTTCTGCTGATAAGCGACGATTTAAACCAAATAATGCTTCTTGGAGAGAGCCGACTGCATATTCAAGTTCTTGCAAATCATTATCTTGAAGCATATCTTCAACGTCCCTCATCGCAACCTCTACAGATCGTTGTTGTCTCTCTGCTCCGTAGGGTCCCAACTCAAGAGAAGCATCTCTTAGCCTCCTCTCCGCTTGAGCAACAAGTGTTAATGCATTATTTTTCTGATCAATAGAAGCACGTTTTTTTCTATCTTCAGATGCTTTTAATTTGGACTCCTCAATCAACTTATTAACTTCATTTTGATTCAAGTTTGAACCGCCAGTAACACTTACAGATTGTTTCCTCCCAGTAGTTCTATCTGTGGCACTTACTTCTAATAAGCCATTAGCATCAATATCAAAAGCCACCTGAACTTGAGGAACTCCTCTTGGGGCCGGAGGAATACCAGATAATCTGAATTTTCCAAGTGATTTGTTGTCTGAGGCCATTTGCCGCTCTCCTTGCCAAATATGAATTTCAACTGATGATTGGTTTGAGGCAGATGTACTAAAAACGTCGGATTGTCTTACTGGTATCGAGGTATTACGTGGAATTAGAACTTTCATTAAACCACCAACAGTTTCTAGTCCTAACGAAAGAGGTGTGACGTCATTCAACAAAAGGTCTCTTAACTCTCCCGAAAGAATCCCCCCTTGAATTGCCGCACCAATAGCAACAACTTCATCAGGGTTAACAGATTGACAAGGTGGATTTGGAACTAATGTTTTAACTAATTGCTTTACCATTGGCATACGCGTACTTCCACCGACAAGAACAACTTCATCAATGTCCTCAGGATTCCAACCTGAATCATCAATAACAGTATTAACAGGCTCAAATAATCTATCTAAAAGGTCATTGCAAAGACTCTCGTACTTTTTTCTACTCAGGGTAGTTTCTATATGTAATGGACCATCTTTTCCTGTAGAAATAAAAGGCAGTGAAATTGGTGTGATTTGAACACCAGAAAGTTCTTGTTTAGCTTTCTCAGAAGCTTCAGTAAGTCTTTGCAATGATTGCCTATCTCTTCTTAGGTCTATTTTATTTTTTTCTAAAAAATCCTCAGCGAGCCAATCAACAATTCTTTGATCAAAATCATTACCACCCAATTGTGTATCACCTGAAGTTGCCTTTACATCAAAAACACCATTAGAAATGGACATCAATGAGACATCAAATGTGCCTCCACCTAAATCAAAAACCAAAACTTTTCTAGAAGAGCTTTTATCAAATCCATACGCAAGAGCTGCGGATGTTGGTTCATTTAAAATCCTTTCAACAGAGATGCCAGCCAAAATTGCAGCATCGCGTGTGGCTTGTCTTTGTGAATCGTTGAAATAAGCGGGAACAGTTACTACAGCAGCATCAACGTTTTCTCCTAAATAGGTTTCAGCGTCATCTATTAATTTCCTAATAATATTTCCAATAAGTTCTTCAGGTGCATATTCCCTTTTTGTTATTGGAGAGGTAATTCGAACATTGCCCTGATCATTTGAGCGGACGCTGTAGGGGACTAAAAGGCTTGTTTCCTCAAGCTCATCCCATGCTCTACCAACAAATCTTTTTAAATTGGAAAAAGTGTTTTTGGGATTAAGTACTAATTGCCTTCTAGCAAGTTGACCAACTAATAGTTCAGATTCCTTGGTAAAGCCAACAACTGATGGCGTAGTTCTTGCACCTTCAGCACTAGCAATAACAACAGGCCTACCAGCCTCCAAGACCGCAACAACGGAATTAGTCGTTCCCAAGTCAATGCCAACTATTCTCCCCATGGCAATACTTATTTAAGCCCCACAGTAACTAGCATTTAAAGGTATTCAATACTTATTATGTACCCTTCAACACTTAAAGCCAATCATTAACCCTATCTTAGTGAAAAATTTGAAATTAGATATAGATTCAGAATGTAAATGCTTTTGCGCGTGGACAAAGCAACTACATCAAAATATTTACTAAAGATAAGACCAACTTCAGAGAGGTTGGTAGATATTGGTTTTAAAAATATTGTTGTTGCAATGGCTTCAATGGTAGCAATAGTACTTTTTTCAATATTTGCAGTTGTTTACTATGAATCAACTGAATCGATTTCAAGGTATGGACTAAGGTTTCTTTTTAGCTCTGCTTGGAATCCAGTTACAGATGAATACGGTGCATTAACAGCTATTTATGGAACCCTTTTTACATCGATTGCTTCATTATTAATTGCTATTCCGTTGGGTGTAGGCACTGCAATATTTATAACTGAAAATATAATTCCCAAATACATAAGAGATGTAATTGGAATTATGGTTGAGCTCTTAGCTGCTATTCCATCAGTGGTTCTAGGACTATGGGCAGTATTTATTATGGAACCTTTTATAAGACCATTTTTGAACTTAATTTACGAACTATTTGGTTTTATACCCTTTTTTGGCACACAACCACTTGGGGCTGGAATGATGCCAGCGATATTAATACTTGTTGTAATGATATTGCCTATAATTACATCTATTTCAAAAGATTCACTAAATCAAGTTCCATCTAAACTTAGGGAAGCTGCCTATGGAATAGGAGCGTCAAGATGGACAACAGTTTTTAAAGTCATTATTCCAGCCGCAATTTCTGGGATAACAGGAGGAGTTTTACTAGCTCTAGGAAGAGCAATGGGTGAGACAATGGCGGTCACAATGATTATTGGGAATTCAAATAACTTTAGTTGGTCAATATTTGCTCCTTCATATACAATTTCATCAATGCTTGCAAATCAATTTGGGGAGGCAGATGGAAGCCAAGTTTCATCTCTAATGTATGCAGCATTAATCCTAATGATACTAACATTAATGGTTAATGTATTTGCCCAGTGGATTGTAAAAAAATTAAGCTTAAAATACTAATATATGAATTACTCTTCTAAAAAATCTCTAACTTTTAATCCATCTTTAACTAGAAATATTGGGAATAAAGCATTAACTATAACTTCTGCCTTTTTCGCTTTCATTTCAATACTTCCTTTAATATTAGTTATAAGCTATGTATTAATTAAAGGTGGAAGTTATATAAACTTAGACACCTTAATCCTTGAACCTGAGCCACCAGGAGATGATCTTCTGTCCGCTGGAGGTATTGGGCCAGCCATAACTGGAACATTTATAATGACAATAATTGCTTCAATTATATCTATACCTGTTGGTGTGGGAGCAGGGGTTTACCTTGCTGAATATTCTAAGTCTGGAAGATTTGCTAATTTTGTTAGATTTGGATCTAATGTACTTGCAGGAGTTCCCTCAATAATTGCTGGTGTATTTATATACGCAATAATTGTATCTACAAAAATATTATTTGGATCAATGTTTAGTGGTATTGCAGGGGGCATTTCTCTATCAATTCTAATGTTGCCAACAATAATTAAAACAACTGATGAAGCCTTAAAATTAGTGCCTGATACTTTAAGAAGAGCCGCCTTGGGTATTGGTGCATCTAAATTTACAATGATATCTAATATCACATTACCATCGGCATTTACTTCCATATCTACGGGTATACTTTTAGCAATTGCGAGGGCTGCAGGCGAGACAGCTCCATTGATATTTACGGCATTGTTTTCTAGATATTACATAACAAGTATTGATGATCTTTTCTATGAAATGGGATCGTTATCAGTACTAATATATAATTTTGCTCTTGAACCATATGAAGCACAAAATCAATTAGCATGGGCAGCATCCTTTATATTAGTTGTTGTACTTTTAAGCTTAAATATACTTTCAAGATGGATAGGAACACTTGGTGCTTTTTCAAAAAACAAAGTATAATTATGAACATAGTAAATAATAAAATGATTGATAAATTAAGTCCAAAAAACAAAAAGTCACCAAATGTCCCTAATATTTCTGTTTCCTTAGATAATGTTTCGATTAAATATGGAAATTCACTTGCTGTTAAAAATATCTTTTGCGATATAAAAAAAAATCAAGTTACCTCTTTTATCGGTCCTTCAGGGTGTGGAAAATCAACAGTTATTAGAGCAATAAATCGTATGAACGATTTAATTGAAGGTTGTAAATTATCTGGTAGTGTAATTTTTGAAGGTACAGATATATATGCAGAAGATATAGATCCAGTTGAAGTTAGAAGAAGAATTGGAATGGTATTCCAGCAACCTAATCCTTTTCCAAAAAGTATTTACGAAAATATTGCCTTCGGAGCTAGAGTAAATGGTTACAGAGGTGACATGGATCAATTAGTAGAGGAATCACTTATCAAGGCAGCCGTATGGGATGAATGCAAGGATAAATTAAACGAAAGTGGTTATTCATTATCTGGAGGGCAACAACAAAGATTATGTATTGCGAGAACAATCGCAATCGAGCCAGATGTGATTTTAATGGATGAACCATGCTCAGCACTTGATCCATTATCTACTTTAAAAATTGAAGAGACAATACATGAATTAAAGAAAAATTTTACAATTGTTATTGTTACTCACAATATGCAACAAGCTAATAGGGTCAGTGATTTTACAGCATTCTTTAATACAGAAAAGAAAGGGAAAGATCTTGGAGGAAAAGTAGGTTTTTTAGTTGAATTTAGTAAAACAAAAAATATGTTCAATTCACCAAAACAAAAATCAACTCAAGACTACATTTCTGGAAAATTTGGATAGTTTACAGGTCCTTTTATAGTAAAAACAGCCCTAGGGACGGAGAGAGAGGGATTCGAACCCTCGATAGGGTTGCCCCCATACAGCATTTCCAGTGCTGCGCCTTCAACCACTCGGCCACCTCTCCTTAAATTCAGCAATTAAATCTTTTCAATTGCTGAATTTAAATATATACCACAAAAGAGCTCTTCTTAAAAATTTAAATTTCGAATTTACTTATTAAATATATTTACAATAAACAAGGTCCTATTAACAATTAACGTGTTAACTAAAATAAATTGATTTAAAGATAAATAAAATCTTTCAATCGTAGATGATTAAAATAATTAAAAATATTAACTATGATAATTCCATCTTGTAAAACCGCAGCATTGAATGCAGGTTTAAGTAAAGATGAAATCAATAAATTACTAGAAATTGCCAAGCAGGCCGCAGAGAGAGGGGGAGCATCGCTAATGAATAATTATGGAAGGATTAAAACGATAAAATGTAAGGGAACCGCTGGAGATCTTGTTACAAATGCAGATATAGAATGTGAAAAAATAATAATAGATTATTTAGAAAAAGAGAGTCCTAACATTTCTATTCTTGCAGAAGAAAGTGGATATAAGTTTAAGGATGGTGAATTAAAATGGTGTATAGACCCTCTTGATGGGACAACAAACTATGCCCATGGATATCCATTTTTTGCAACTTCAATAGGTTTAATTTGGAATAGCAATCCAATATTGGGAGCAATATCAGTACCTTCGTTGAATGAAATTTATTATGCATCTCCAGAACATGGATCATTTTGTAATGGCGATAAAATAAATGTAACTGACACAAATTCCTTATCTGATTCACTCTTAGTTACAGGTTTCGCATATGACAGACGAGAAGTATTAGATAATAATTATTCAGAATTTTGTTGGCTAACTCATCTTACCCATGGGGTAAGAAGAGGAGGAGCAGCTGCTGTAGATCTCGCATTTGTAGCCTCAGGTAAAGTAGATGGTTTTTGGGAACGTGGACTTGCAAAATGGGACATGGCAGCAGGAGTACCACTAGTTGAAATGGCTGGTGGAATAGTATCCAATTATCCTTCCGGAGATTTTGATCTGGATACCGGCAGAATTCTTGCTTGTAATCCAAAGATACAAAGTGAGCTCATAAAAGAACTTGAAAAAATTAAACCATTACCCCCTACCTCTTATGGTGGAAAATAGTTCTAATTTATGTGATCCTTAAGTAATAAAAAGATTAAAATAATGACATTGCAACCTGCCTCGGGTGCGCGCGACTTAAATCCTCAGCAAGTAAGAAAGAACCACCTCATTGCATCAAAACTTTCCTCTTTATATCAACTATGGGGATACGAGCGAATATCACCGCCGCATATTGAACGTCTAGACACACTTATGGCAGCTGGTGGTATTTCGAACAATGAAATACTAAAAATCGTTTCTGATGAACCTCTTGGATTAAGACCTGAAATAACAGCGTCAATTGTTAGAGCTGCATCAACTAGATTTAATAAATATGAAAGGCCACTTCGTTTTTGGTCAACAGGAACTTCATTCAAATGCAATCAAAGCATTGATGGTGGTATTGATATTGAAGAGTCATTTCAAAGCGGAGTTGAATTAATAGGAACTAAAGCTATTAATGCAGAAATAGAACTTCTATCTCTGCTCATCCAATCATTGGAAATAATTGAAATAGATCATAAGCATGAAATGACATTGCTTATTGGGAATACTTATCTATTGGAACTTATTTTAAGCTCATTTGATTCGGCCCAAATAGACCAAATAAAAAGTATTCTGAGCGATCTTGATTACATAGCATTGAGTACTCTTGATGTAAAAGATGAACAAAGAATGTTTATAAGAAACATCATGAATATGAGAGGAACACCAGAAAAAGTATTAACAAATCTAAAAAAAATATATGGCTCGAATTCTTACATTGATAACCTAAAGGAATTATTTACTATTATTGAACCATTAGCTAAAGAGAAAGGTATAGAAGTACAACTAGATCCTACATTAGGAACCAAATACAAATTATATAGTGGGTTAACATTTTCTCTTGTTTCATCATCATTAAGTGCACCTATTATAATTGCTAAAGGTGGTAGATATGATGATTTAGTAGAAAAATTTAGTTCAAGCGATCATAATTGCTTCGGAATCGGTTTTAGTATTAGTATTGATAAAGTAAGGGAATTAGTCACCTCTAACATCGAAAATCGTGACAATAGTGAAAAAGTTTTAATCGCATATAAGCAAAGTACTAGTTTATATAAAGCATTAAAACAACAAAAGCAATGGCATGATAAGGGTATTATTTCTGTAATTTCACAGGAACCTCTAAAGACAAATGAGGCAATAAATCAACTTTTAAAATCCAATAGATGTACTAAAGTTGAGTGGATAGATTGATATAAATCACCTATATCTTTATAATAATTGTCAGGGATCGATAACTATTGAACTGTAATCAATAACACTTTAGCATTTAATGCCTAAATGGAAATTTGTATCGCTATGATGATAAAAATTTAGATAAGTCATGCCAGTTAAAGAAGAAGGAACTATTCTTATTCACACAGAAAATATATTTCCAATAATAAAGAAGGCAGTCTATTCAGATCATGAAATATTTATCAGAGAGCTAATAAGTAACTCGGTTGATGCAATCAAGAAAAGGAAGATGGCCGCCTTTGCAGGAGATTGTGTCGCTGCTGACGATGAAAACATAAAAATTTCGATTGACAGGGAAAAAAAGACATTGACCATTAGTGACAATGGAATAGGAATGACTAGTGATGAAATTAAAAAATATATTAATCAAGTAGCCTTCTCCAGTGCAGAAGAATTTCTTGAAAAATATAAACAACCTGATGATGGATTTATTGGTCATTTTGGACTCGGTTTTTATTCAAGTTTTATGGTTGCAGAAGAAGTTGAAATAATAACTAAATCAGCAAAAAATGATTCACAAGCTATTCAATGGAAATGTAATGGCTCTCCTCAATATTCACTTGATGAATCAGATAAAGATGAGATAGGTACAGATATTATTCTACATTTAATGGAAGAAGAAATAGAATATATTGAACCAAGCAGGATTAAAACATTAATTAAAAAATATTGTGATTTCATGCCTATTGAAATCTCACTAGATGATGAAGTTATTAATAAAATGAATCCACCCTGGAGAGAAAGCAAACAAAATCTTAAAGACGAAGATTATATTGAACTCTATAAATATCTCTATCCCTTTCAAGGTGAACCTCTTTTATGGGTTCACCTAAATACTGACTATCCATACAATTTGCAAGGGATATTATATTTCCCAAAGATAAGTGGTAGAGCAGATTGGGAAAGTGGTGAAATCAAATTATTTTGTAATCAGGTCTTTGTTAGCGATTCAATTAAAGAAATAGTTCCTAGATATTTATTACCTTTGAGGGGGGTAATAGATTCACCAGATATTCCCTTAAATGTAAGCAGAAGTGCATTACAATCAGACAGAAGAGTTAAATCTATCGGTAACTTTATTGCTAAGAAATTAGCCGATAAGCTTAAAACATTAAAGAAAGATGAAAACCAATTTTATGCTGATATTTGGGACTCAATAGCCCCCTTTATTAAAATAGGAGCTATGGAAGATGAGAAATTTGCCGAGCAAGTAAAAGATATAATTTTATATTCAACTACAAAAAATACTTCAGAAGATAATGATGACACAAACGAACTTGTAAAATCTGGCTCAAAAACTTTTACCACTCTTGATGGTTATAAAAATAGGTTAACTGATGAGAATAAAAAGATTTTATATTCAACCGATGAAGTCTCTCAATCGACAGCACTCAATATGTGGACTTCACAAGGCAAAGAAGTTTTAAAACTTGATACTGTTATTGATACTCAATTTATTCCTTGGTTAGAGGAAAAAAATAAGGAAATAAATTTTGTAAGAGTTGATTCAGAACTTGATGAAAGTATTAAAGATGATTCGCCTGAGATCGCAGATAAAGATGGAAATACTAAGTCAGAAACACTTAAAAAGATTATTAGTTCAGCTTTAAACAATGAAAAAGTCACAGTACAAATACAGAATCTGAAAGGTGATAATTCACCACCTTCATTAATATTATTACCAGAACAAATGAGAAGAATAAATGATATAACAGCATTGATGGAACAGAAACTGCCTGGACTTCCCGAATATCATAATTTGATAGTCAATTCAAACCACCCACTTATTCAAGGATTACTCAAGCTAAATTCTAACCAAATAGTTATTGAAGGATCTAGCAAATCAGAGGAAGGGCAATTAGCTAGCGACATCGCTATCCATGTTTATGAGATGGCAAAACTGTCAATTGGAGGTCTTGAAAACAAGGATATTGCAGCTTTTCAAACTAGAAATGCCGAGCTGTTAGGGAAATTAATGAAAAATTTCGTATAAACTCAACCTCATTTGATAGAATAAACAAAAGAGTAAGATTAAAAAATGTCTAGAGTTTGCCAACTTACAGGCACAAGGGCTAACAACGGAATGTCTGTAAGCCATTCCCATATTAGAACTAAAAAATTACAGCAAGCTAATTTGCAGCAGCGTAGATTGTGGTGGGAAGAAGAAAGCAAATGGATAAACATAAGAGTAACGACAAGAGCATTAAAAACAATCCAAAAAAAGGGACTAGGAAATTATGCAAAGTCATTAGGGGTTGATTTAAACAAACTATAAATTTGATTTTGTATCAAATGAAAAGAAGTGAATTTATAAAAAATTTTTTTTTATTTTCTAGTATTTTGTTCATTAAGCCTTCAAGAATATTTGCAAGTATAAATTCAGTTTCGCTGGGCAAAAAGGCACCGAATTTTTTGTTGAATGGATATAGCAAAAACAGCCCTAATAAAAAGCAATGGTCATTGGATGATTTTTCTTCAAAATGGTTAGTTTTATATTTTTATCCTAAAGATTTCTCAAGTGGTTGTACCTTGCAGGCGAAAAATTTTCAGGATAATCTTTCTAAATATAATAAAATCAATGCATCAATAGTTGGCATAAGTGCAGATAGTGAAGAAGAGCACGAATCATTTTGTACATCAGAAAAACTTGGATATACATTATTATCAGATGCAAATTCAGAAGTTAGTAAGTTATACGATTCATGGTTAGATCCTTATTCAAAAAGAAATACATTTCTGATCAACCCAGAAGGTATAGTTGTTTACAAATGGATCGGAGTAAGACCTCTTGGTCATGCTCAAGAAGTTTTAGAAGAACTCATTAAGCAACAAAAAATATATGCATGAACTTTCGTTAGGAACATGGTTTATACACATTGCAACATTATTTGAATGGGGCATAGCAATAATAATAATTGACCTAATTTCATCAATTACAAAAAACAAGGCTTTGGGTTATTTTGCTTTAGCTATGTTGCCAAACTTAGCAAGTGCTATGGCAGCAATCACATGGCATATATTTGATAATAGTCTCGAATTAAAGGGATTAGTTGTGCTGCAGGCTGCCTTAACTACTTTAGGAAATATATGTCTTGCTGTTGCTGCATGGAATTTGCTTAGATCTGAGTCATCACAAACAAACCAATGAATATTTCAGTCCTCAGCCTTGAATCAATGGCACAAATTGATCCGAGTCCATTTTTCATTCTTTCATTAATACCTTATCTATTTTTCCTACATTATGCAGGCAAAACAAAACTAATACCAAAAATATCATTTATAGGTTTTAAATTAACTCTTTTATTTGTCTTCATGACAATTATATTTGCAATAATTTCACTAATATTTTTCAATGATGAGTTAACTAACGTAGATATTCTTCACGGCCTAGCAGAATCTTTTCTGACGATAAGCGATGCATTTGTTGTTTACGGTTTTGTTTTGATGCTGCAGTCAAGCAGAAATAAAACAGAAGTAAAAAACTCTTAAGACGTGAGTAACATATGACTCAAAAGTATGCTTTATGAAGGATAATAAAAAAAACCAATAGACATAAATGATGTTCACAACTTTATTAGCAGCAGCTGATCCAGTGACATTCCAGTGGTCTCCAAGGTGTGCAGTGGTAATGATCATCTGCAATTTGCTTGCTTATGCAATAGCAAGATCAAACATTGAAAAGCCAAATGAAGGTTTTCCAATGCCTAACGCAAGATTTTTTGGTGGTCTAAGCCATGGTGCCTTTGTTGGTGCAAATTGCTTAGGTCATGTTCTGGGAATAGGCTCAATATTAGGTCTTGCAGCTAGAGGCGTTTTATAGCCTTAAGTTTATATATTAAATAATAAAAAAGGATTATTGATTTCAATAATCCTTTTTTATTTCAAAAGATAATTAATTAAAATTAAATTTATTTCTAATTTGATTAGCCATCAAATCGGGTGTCAAACCAAGAGATTCTTTACTTTGTTGTGGTGTTGCATGATCAACTAATTTATCAGGAATACCAATTCTTAATGTAGGAACAAAAATATCATTATCGTTAAAAGATTCTACAACTGAAGAACCAAAACCTCCCAGCAATGTTCCCTCTTCCATTGTTACTACTTTACCAATTCTTTTTGCAGCTTTATGAATAGTCTCCTCATCTAATGGTCTTATAAATCGAGCGTTAATTACAGTACTTTCAACTCCTGATTCTTTAAGTATTGCTGCGGTTTTAAGAGCTGGACAAACCATAGAGCCATAACCAATTATTAATAAATTTTCTCCCTCTTCTATTATCTCCGCTTTCCCAATTTCTAGAGGCTCCCATCCTTCCTCCATCAAAGCTGCTCCTTCTCCAGAACCTCTAGGTATTCGAAGAGCTGCGGGACCATTGTGATTAATACATGTGACCAACATTTGCTGCAATTCTGACTCATCTTTTGGAGCCATAACAGTAAAATTTGGAACACATCTTAAATAACTAATGTCATATTGCCCTTGATGAGTTGGTCCATCAGCACCAACAATTCCAGCTCTATCTAATACAAAAGTTACAGGTAAATTCTGTATTCCAATATCATGAATTAACTGATCATATGCTCGTTGTAAGAAAGTACTATAGATAGCCACAACAGGCTTGATGCCTTCGCAAGCCATTCCACCAGCGAGAGTCACAGCATGTTGTTCAGCTATACCAACATCTACATATTGATCTGGAATAGCTTTCTGTAAAAGATTTAAAGCAGTACCTTCTGCCATCGCTGCAGTAATACCAACAATCTTGCTGTCTTGTTCGCAAAGTTTTACTAAAGTCTGACCAAATACCTTACTAAAACTTGGAGGCTTAGGAGTTTTAGAAGGAATTGATTTTCCTGTCGTCAAGTCAAAAGATGACTGAGCATGGTAACCAACTTGATCAGCCTCAGCATATGGATAACCTTTCCCTTTTGTAGTAGCAACATGGACCATTACTGGCCCTCCTACTTTATGAGCAGCATTAAATGTCTTAGTCAATTCAGAAATATCATGCCCATCTACAGGACCCATATAAGTAAAACCCAATTCCTCAAAAACTGCTCCAACACTTGGAACAGCCAAACGTCTAACACTGCCAGTAAGAGATTTAAATTCCTCCTGCATAGCATCACCCATAAAAGGAAGGTTTTTTACACTTTCTTGGACACTGTCAGAGATAAATTGAACAGGCGGACTATGGCGCATTCGATTCAAATAAGTAGATAATGCCCCGACAGGAGGAGAAATTGACATGTCATTGTCATTTAAAACAACCAAAAGAGGAGTTTTTGGTAAATGGCCCGCATGATTGATGGCCTCTAAAGCCATTCCACCTGTTAATGCTCCATCACCAATTACTGCAACACATTTATAATCTTCTCCTTTTCTATCTCTAGCAATCGCCATTCCAAGAGCAGCTGAAATAGACGTACTTGCATGACCTGCGCCAAAATGGTCGAATTTACTCTCTGCTCTTTTTAAATAACCAGCTACACCTTTTTTCTGCCTCAGCGAATCAAAACGATCGTATCTTCCAGTAATTAACTTGTGTGGGTAAGCTTGGTGGCCAACATCCCAAATGACTTTATCGACATCTAGATCTAAAGTCTGATAAAGAGCAATTGTTAACTCAACGACACCAAGACCTGGACCTAAGTGCCCACCACTAGTAGAAACAACTTGAAGATGCCTTTCTCTAATTTGGCAAGCAACATCTTCCAATTCACTAATGGATAAGCCATGAAGCTCATTTGGATGACTTAACTGGCTCAGACGCATACAACTCTGAGATTGAATCCCTCCAATCTACGAGGTCTACCCTACATTTTGATGAAACTTGCACAAGAACAAATGGAATGTAGAAAATACATAAACCAAAAATCGGAAAAAAACTAGATATGGAGGACTATTTACAGAAAATACTAAGAGCTCGTGTTTATGACGTTGCTGAAGAAACCCCACTAGAAAGGGCCAAAAACCTAAGTAAAAAATTCAAAAACAACATCTGGTTTAAAAGAGAAGACCTTCAACCTGTCTTTTCATTCAAGCTAAGGGGTGCATTTAACCGCATGTCTCAGCTAACGAAAGAAGAGCTTGATAAAGGAGTAATTGCATCAAGCGCCGGGAACCATGCACAGGGAGTTGCTTTAAGTGCATCATTTCTTAAATGCAGGTCAGTCATTGTTATGCCTCTAACGACTCCAATAATGAAAGTAAGGGCCGTTGAATCACACAAAGCAGAAGTTATTCTCTATGGTGAAACTTATGATGAGTGCTACGAGAAAGCATTAGAGATATCTAAAAAAGAAAATTTAACTTTCATCCATCCATTTGATGATCCTGAAGTCATTGCAGGTCAGGGAACTATTGGTCTAGAAATACTTAGGCAGAGTCAGAAACCACCTGACGCAATTTATATCGCAGTAGGAGGTGGAGGATTAATAGCTGGAGTCAGTGCATACGTAAAGGCAATATGGCCTGAAACAAAGATTATTGGAGTTGAGCCCGAAGATGCCTGCGCAATGACACTTTCAATAAAAGCTAACAAACCCGTTGAGCTTGAAAGTGTTGGCCTTTTTGCAGACGGTGTTGCGGTAAGAAAGGTAGGAGAAAAAACATTCTCAATTTGTAAGAAAAATGTTGATGAAATGATTACAGTAAATACAGATGAAATCTGTGCATCTATAAAAGATGTTTTCGAAGATACCCGGTCAATTCTTGAACCAGCAGGTGCATTATCTATTGCTGGTTTAAAGAAACATGTTGTTAATAATCAGTTGAATGATAAAAACCTAGTTGCAATAGCTTGTGGTGCAAATATGAATTTTGAAAGGCTAAGATTTGTAGCAGAAAGGGCTGAATTAGGAGAAGAAAAAGAGGCAATGATTGCAGTAGGAATTCCAGAAAAAGCTGGAAGTTTAAAACTTTTATGCGAAACACTTGGATCACGAAGTTTAACTGAATTTAGTTATCGAATGTCAGAAGGTAAAACAGCTCAAATATTTTTAGGTGTAGAGGTATCAGATATCAAAGATAGAAAATTATTAATTGATGATATTAAAGAAAGAGGTTTTGTTTGTCATGATTTAAGTAATGATGAACTATCAAAGGTTCATCTAAGACATATGGTTGGGGGAAGGCTCCCAAGATCAATAAATCAAATATCTAAAGGAGAGTTTAGAGAATTACTATACAGATTTGAATTTCCAGAAAGACCGGGAGCTTTGATGAGATTTGTTAACTCAATGAGACCAGAGTGGTCAATAAGCATTTTTCATTATAGAAATCATGGCGCTGATACAGGAAGGATAGTTATTGGTGTGCTTGTAAAAGATTCAGAGATTCCAGATTGGAATGAGTTTGTTCAAAAAATAGGTTATAAAAGTTGGGATGAGAGTGATAATCCAGCATATAAATTATTTTTAGGTGCATAGTTTAATTAGACGCGTTAATTTTGAATAGAAAAGAAAATACTTCAAAGGCAAGATCATGAATGAAAACAGCGCAATATCATTACCAGCGAAGATAGAGGCAATTCTTTATCTCAAAGGAAGACCAACGTCATCAAAAGAGATGGCTGAATTACTGGACAAAGATATTACTGAAGTAGAAAAAGCACTCTGGGAACTTAAGGCTGGATATGCTCAGCGCGACACATCTTTAGAAATAAACGAAAACAAAAATCATTATTCTTTGGAATTAAGACAAGGTCTTGGCGAATTGGTTCAGGATCTTCTTCCAGCAGATTTATCAATTGCTACTCTTAGAACATTAGCGACTGTTGCACTTAAGAAAAAAATACTTCAATCGGAATTGGTTGATCTCAGAGGATCTGGTGCATACGACCACATTAAAGAACTTGTAGAGAAAAACTTCGTTGAAAGAAGGCGGCAAAAGGATGGACGATCTTTCTGGCTAACTCTTTCAGAAAAATTTCATCAAACATTTTCTGTATTACCTGAACCAGATCAAGCAGAAGACAAAAAGGCTGCTTAATATAGTAAAAAATTTAAGGCTAATGGGCTACGAGATCATTCCAACAATTCTGCTTGTACTTTTAAAAACGCTTGGAATTTATTCGACAATATTAATCATTAGAGTTTTGCTGACCTGGTTCCCAAATCTTGATATGAGTAATCCCATACTTGTAAATTTATGCGCTATTACTGATCCTTACTTAAATTTCTTCAGAGGCATAATTCCACCATTAGGAGGCTTAGATTTATCTCCTATTTTAGCTTTCGTGGTTATTAGAGTTGTTCAAGGAATACTTGGAAATGCTGCTGCACTAGCAATGAGCGGATTTCAGGCATATGGATAATTTAAAGCTCAACGATTGTCGCCACTGCCTTGGATTGTCCCTCGAGATTTGCGGCTATTGAGCTTTTGTAAGTTTGCATGAGCTACTTCTTCCAATTCGTATCCCAACTCGCTAGAAAGTTGTGATATGTACCAAAGAACATCACCTAGTTCAAATTTAATTTCATCCTTACTATCTTTATCAAATACACCCTGTTTATCTCTTAGAATTTTCTTCACTTTGTCAGCAACCTCCCCTGCTTCACCAACAAGCCCTAATGTTGGATAAATAGCATTTCTTCCAACATCGGGATAAAGAGCTGTCTTTCGAGATTCTCTTTGATAATCATTTAATTCCATTTTTATTTTCTTAAAAAAGCAAAGTTGACAAATAAAACACAATCAGATGTTAGTTTTTTTTAATCACAAGTCACATAAATGACAATACTAGACCTAGCCAGAAGGACCAAAATCGTAGCTACAATAGGACCCGCCACTGAAAGTGCGAGTCAAATAACTAAGTTAGTAGAAGCAGGTGCAACTACCTTCCGTCTAAATTTTAGTCACGGAGACCATGATGAACATGCTCAAAGAATAAAAACAATTAGACAAGTTTCAGATAATTTAGGCATTCATATAGGAATCCTTCAAGATCTTCAGGGGCCTAAAATTAGACTTGGTAGATTTAAAAACGGACCTGTTAATGTCAAAAATGGTGATAAATTTATTCTCACATCAAAAAATATTGACTGTAATAAGGACCAAGCAAATGTCACTTACGAAAAGCTAGCTGAAGAAGTAACAGTTGGAAATCGAATTCTGTTAGATGATGGAAGGGTAGAGATGAAAGTTGAAGAAGTTGATTTAAAAGAACAAAGATTAATTTGTTCAATAACTGTTGGTGGAGTTCTCTCTAATAACAAAGGTGTTAATTTCCCTGATGTTCAACTATCCATAAGGGCCCTAACTGATAAAGATAAAATAGATCTGGCTTTTGGTTTAAAACAGGGAGTTGATTGGGTAGCACTAAGTTTTGTAAGAAATCCTTCTGATTTAACAGAAATAAAAGATTTAATTAGAAATCATGGATTTGACACCCCAGTAGTTGCGAAGATAGAAAAATTTGAAGCCATTGATCAAATAGACGCTGTCTTAAAATTATGTGATGGAGTCATGGTGGCTAGAGGGGATCTAGGTGTAGAGATGCCAGCAGAAGAAGTTCCATTGTTACAAAAACAACTTATCAAAAAGGCAAACAGCCTTGGCATACCAATCATTACGGCCACACAAATGCTTGATTCAATGGCCTCAAGCCCAAGACCTACAAGAGCAGAGGTGAGTGATGTAGCAAATGCCATACTCGATGGCACGGATGCCGTAATGCTCTCAAATGAGACTGCAGTGGGTGATTATCCCATTGAGGCCGTGGCAACAATGGCCACTATTGCGAAAAGAATCGAAAGGGATTATCCACAAAAAGCATTGGAAAGTCATCTTCCAAGCACTATTCCAAATGCTATTAGCGCAGCCGTAAGCAGTATCGCAAGACAAATAAACGCAGCAGCAATAATACCTTTAACAAAAAGTGGTGCTACTGCAAAAAACGTAAGCAAATTCAGACCTGCCACTCCAGTACTGGCAGTAACTAATGAAAAGACTGTTGCCAGCACACTTCAACTTGTCTGGGGAGTTACGCCACTTCTAATAGAAAATCAAACAAGCACTTCAAAAACATTTGATGATGCCATGAATATGGCAAAAAAAATGAAAATACTTAAGCAAGGAGATCTTGTTGTTGAAACAGCAGGAACGCTATCAGGGGTAAGTGGGTCAACAGACTTGGTTAAGGTTGGGATAGTTAGTTCAGAAGGTGACAATGAATCTCTGTTTATCTAAAAAAATATGAAAAGGAAGCTCCGTCTAACTGAAACAGCGGGAATGGCAATAAAGAATCTTAAATCTAATAAGTTTAGAAGTCTATTAACAATGCTTGGAATAGTGATTGGTAATGCCTCTGTAATAACGCTTGTAGGAGTGGGCAGAGGGGCACAAAATCTTGCAGAAAATCAATTAAGCAATCTAGGTGCAAATGTTTTATTCGTTGTACCAGGCAGTAATGACACAAGAAGAAGAGGGGTAGCTTTTCCAAAAAACCTTGTTCTTAAAGATGCAAAAGCAATAGAGGAGCAAGTTCCAACTGTTAAACGAGTAGCTCCACAAATCTCTTCTAATGAAGTCATTCAAACTGGTTCTAAAAGTACGAGTAGTTCTATTTCAGGAGTAACAAATGAATTTTTAATTGTAAGAAGCTTCGAAATTGCTAAAGGCCGATTTATTAATGACCAAGATACAATAGGGGCTAAAAATGTAGTTGTTATTGGACCAGATCTTGAAGAGAAACTGTTCGATAAAAAAGAAGGTTTAGGGGAAAGAATAAGAATAAAAGATCAGTCTTTTGAAATTGTTGGAGTAATGAAGCCTAAAGGTGCTGTATTTGGAAGCAATCAAGATGAGAACGCTTATATTCCTCTATCCACAATGGTTAGCAGAATTACTGGTAAAGATCCAACTTATGGGATAAGTCTTAGTTTCATTAGTGTTGAAGCAATAAATGAGAAATCAATAAAAGCGGCAAAATTTCAAATAACAAATTTATTGAGGCAAAGACACAAAATAATTAGAGATGATGATTTTGCTGTTAGATCACAAAAAGATGCATTGCAAATAGTATCTACGATTACAGGAGGTTTAACATTGTTGCTAGCTGCAATAGGAGGTATTTCTTTACTCGTTGGAGGAATAGGAATTATGAATATCATGTTGGTCTCTGTAAGCGAAAGAACTGAAGAAATAGGGCTGAGAAAAGCTTTAGGGGCAAGAAGATTAGATATTTCAACACAATTCCTAATAGAGTCATTAATTCTTTCTAGCTTGGGTGGAGTAGCCGGAACAGGCTTAGGACTTACAACAGTAAAAATCGTAGCTTTATTATCACCATTGCCTGCAACAATTGGATTTGGAACTGTATTTATAACTGTTTTCATATCAGGTACAATAGGTCTTACTTTTGGTGTTCTTCCAGCAAAAAGAGCTGCAAGGCTAGATCCCATTACCGCGCTAAGAAGTTTATAAATAATCCTTTTTTTATAAAAGCATTGGAAATTTTACTAACTTTAAAAACATAAATTTTAAATATTTCTGAGAAACTGATGAAACCATCCAACAGAAGGGGGCATTGCACTATTAGAATTGATCGAAAGTTTTAAAGAATTATGGATAAGAAATGGAAAATTTTAGCTCTTTGGGTTATCCCCATAACAATAGTGGTTTTAATCACGGTTCAAATTATTGGATCTTCAGCCACTAATACCCCAGTTAATCAATCTAGTAGCGCTAATACATCAAGAAATGCACCGGTTGCAAAGATCAGTTACGGAAGATTTCTTGATTACGTAAAAGCAGGAAGAGTCACTTCTGTTGACATTTACGAAGGCGGTAGAAATGCAATCGTCGAGTCAGTTGATCCAGAAATTGATAACAGAGTTCAACGATTAAGAGTTGATCTACCGGGCTTAGCTCCAGAATTAGTTTCCTCACTTAAAGAAGAGGGTATAAGTTTTGACATTCATCCACCTAAAACAGCACCAGCGGGAATTGGAATTCTTGGCAACCTCCTGTTTCCAATAATTCTTATAGGAGGTCTGATTTTACTTTCAAGAAGATCAAACTCAATGCCAGGTGGACCAGGGCAAGCAATGCAATTTGGAAAAACAAAGGCAAGGTTTGCAATGGAAGCTGAGACTGGTGTCAAATTCGATGATGTAGCCGGAGTAAACGAAGCCAAACAAGATTTAGAAGAGGTAGTCACATTTTTAAAACAACCTGAAAGATTTACATCTGTAGGAGCTCAAATCCCAAGAGGTGTTTTACTAGTTGGTCCTCCAGGTACTGGTAAAACCCTCTTAGCTAAGGCTATTGCAGGAGAAGCCGGGGTCCCATTCTTCTCCCTTTCAGGATCAGAATTTGTAGAAATGTTTGTAGGTGTGGGTGCCAGTCGTGTTAGAGATTTATTTAAAAGAGCTAAAGAAAACAGTCCTTGTTTAATTTTTATTGACGAAATTGATGCAGTAGGGAGACAAAGGGGAGCTGGAATTGGAGGTGGTAATGATGAAAGAGAGCAAACTCTCAATCAACTCCTAACTGAGATGGATGGATTTGAAGGTAATAGTGGAATTATCATCATTGCAGCAACAAATAGACCAGATGTTCTTGACTCAGCATTAATGAGGCCAGGTAGATTCGATAGACAAGTAACCGTTGACGCGCCTGACATAGCAGGGAGATTATCAATTCTTAAAGTTCACTCAAGAAATAAAAAATTAGAAAAAGATTTAACTTTAGAAAGCATTGCCAGAAGAACTCCAGGTTTTACTGGTGCTGATTTAGCTAATTTGCTAAATGAAGCAGCTATTCTCACAGCCAGAAGAAGGAAGGAACAAATTGGTCTATCAGAAATTGATGATGCAGTTGATCGCATTATTGCGGGTATGGAAGGAACACCGCTAGTAGATGGAAGAAGCAAGAGACTGATCGCTTACCACGAAGTAGGTCACGCCTTAATTGGAACTTTAGTAAAAGATCATGATCCTGTGCAAAAAGTTACTGTTATCCCAAGGGGACAAGCACAAGGTTTGACATGGTTCTCTCCAGATGATGATCAGGCTTTGACAAGCAAAGCACAATTAAAAGCAAGAATAATGGGTGCTCTTGGCGGGAGGGCTGCTGAGGATATTATCTTCGGCAGAGAAGAAGTAACAACTGGTGCTGGAGGTGACGTACAAATGGTCGCATCAATGGCAAGACAAATGGTTACCAGGTTTGGGATGAGTAGCCTCGGCCCAGTTTCTTTAGAAGGAGACAGTCAAGAAGTATTTGTAGGAAGAAGCTTAATGAATACATCTGATATATCAGATGGAATTTCAAAGCAAATTGATGAGCAAGTCAGATCAATAGTTAAAAAGTGTTATCACGAAACACTTGAATTAGTTGAAAAAAATAGATCAGCTATGGATAAATTAGTTGAAATTTTAATCGAAAAGGAAACTATGGATGGAGATGAATTCTGCAAAATATTATCTGAATATGCGACTATCCCTGATAAAGATAGATTTATACCTGTTCTACCAGATACAAAATAATAGATAAAATCAGACTGAATTTATTGGTCTTTTATTAAATACGTTATCAATAATTCCATATTCGATGGCTTCAGATGGAGACATATAAAAATCTCTATCTGTATCCTCCCGAATCCTCTCAATAGGTTGTCCCGTTCTATCAGATAGTTCTTTGTTTAATTTATCCTTAATAAACAAAATTTCATCGGCCTGGATTCTGATGTCACTAGCTTGTCCTCTTGCCCCTCCCAGTGGCTGATGAATCATTATTCTGGAATGAAGCAAGCTGCTTCTCTTTCCTTTTGCACCTGCACAAAGTAGAAAGGCTCCCATACTTGCAGCAAGTCCAACGCAAACGGTTTGAATATCAGGCTTAACGTGCTGCATTGTATCGAAAATTCCAAGGCCGTCATAAACAGATCCACCTGGAGAATTTATATAGAGAAAAATATCTTTATCAGGATCATCAGCCTCAAGGAAAAGGAGTTGAGCAACAATTCTATTAGCAGAATCACTTGTTACTGGTTCACCCAAAAAAACTATCCTTTCTCTTAAAAGCCTTGAATAAATATCAAAGGCTCTTTCTCCTCTTCCAGATTCTTCAATAACTATTGGAATCATCGAACGTTAATAATGGTCGGTTTTCATGATCCTAGCTAAGTCGCGGGATAAGCTAAGGTCTCTTAAGAATTATCTAGGTTTGGCATTGAGCGTTAGAGCAACAATTTCAGACAGCAAATCTGATTTCCATAAGGAATTTCCTTATGTCATACCAGCGATTTATAGAAAGCTTGCAGATGAACTGCTAGTAGAACTCCACCTATTGAGTCATCAGAAAAACTTTAAGAAAGATTCAATTTTTTCTACTGGCTTAAAAGAAGTATTTACCAAATTTACTAACGGATATAAACCCAACGAACACATATCGAAGCTATTCGATGCAATATGTAATTGTAATGGTTTTGATCCAGCTGAGATCAATAACTCTTCAGAACAATTAGCTAGCAAGGCAAAATCTTTTACAAAAGAAGATTTGAATTCATTTCTATCAAAAATGAATAACGATAAAAAAGACTATACCTACTACAGCCGTATAAATGCTATTGGTCTATATAAGTTAGTTAGCGAAATGCCATTATTTAAAGATGTAAAAGAGGAAGATATTAATAAAGAAATAATTGATATCTCTAAATCTCTAGGTTATGAATATTCAAGGGTTGAGAAAGATATAAGTATGTATAAGTCGAATATTGAGAAGATGAAACAAGCATTAGAAATTATCGCATTAAACCTAAAAACAAAATAAAACAAATAATTATTTCTTTCTTCTTTTGTCCTTCCAGTCAATATAACTAATATAAATCACACCTATGGTGATAAATGACAGTAGTACAATAGAGATAAATGATAGAAAACTATAGAGATTGAAGTCTATAGGCATAACTATGCCTATAGATCAATAGAACCATCACCGTTTCTACCCCAAACAACCATTGCTATAGAAAAAGTGAAAATCGCAGCTAATGAAGCCCAACCCAAAGTGAATATCATGACTAAGATTATTTTTTCTAATTATAACTTATCAGAAACGTTAGAGTACCAAGCCCCTAGAGAAATTTAAAGGAAATTAGACAAAAGACACCAAAAATGGGAAGACTTGTCCAAAACCACAGCACGAACATAGAAGGCCTAATTAAGTGGTTAAAAAAGATTGCAGCTAGTGAAGAGATAAAAACAGTTACACCTGCCTCGCTTTCAAAGACAAATGGCAGAGGTGAGAAACTTGATATAAAAGTTACTGTTAAAACTAAAGAAGGTTATAAGCTCCTAGCTAGGAAAGGTAAACTTGTACAAGAGGTTTTTCTAGTTACAAGGTTGACTGAAAGTGAAATCAAAGAAATAATTGAAAAAACTAATCCAAAGTCTTATCGGAAAAGGAAAGGGTATTAGATGAATTTTGGCGATAGTACGAATTTTTATTTTGCTTAGATACACTTTCAGAGAGTTCTCTTATGATATCTTCTTTGATCATATTCATCGCCGAATCAATATCGTATTGGTTATCTGCCATAGAAATAAAAATATTTCTCATAATATAATTCTCAAAATCAGATAAACTCTATTAATTAATAAAGAAATCAGATTTAAATAAAGTTAAATAAATAAGATTAAAAGAAAAATATATCTTTACTAAAAAACTATAAATAAAAAATATAAGAAAATATTTAAAATAATTTTTCTATATAAAATTGCTTAACTAATATAAACAAAAGGAATTAGCAGATTAAAATGCTAAAGCTCATATTCATTTTTAAATTTATCTAAATTAGTTAAGTAAAGTTCATGGAGTTTAGTAGTATCATCATTAAAACCTACCTCTTTATACATTTGTTCAAGAGAGAGATAGGCACTCATTACAGGTAAAAATGCAGATTTATATTCTTCTTGTATGTCATCCTCATTTATATCATGAATTATTGCTGTAATTAATTCAATTTGTTTCTTAGCTAATGAAATATTTTTCTCTAATTCAGGACTAAGTTTACGTCTTCTTTTTGCCATTGAATACATTTCATCCACAAAAATAATACACTATTTTTAATCGAAAAATCAATAATAATATTCAATGAATTAAAAAGAAAAGAATAATAAGAGTAAATACTCATAAAACAAGTAAATGACTATACCATTTTTATAAAAATGCTATATATTTCAATTGGTACAATATCGATGCGATATTAGCCAAAAATTATTTTATCAAAGGGCTATTTAATCTAACTATCAATATGAAAAGCAAATCAGATAAAAACCAATCAAAGCTTCCATGGTGGGTTGAACTCTTGTTTGTTCAAGTCGGATTACCTGATTCATGGCTCTCTAAATATCTCAAGAAGAAAAAAGAGGCAGCAAATTTCATTGATGAAAATAAAAAATACATAGTTTACTCCGCGATATTAATTGCAGGGATACTATACATATATCCAATAGTAAGGTATACATCATCAAGTTCATCATGCATAGATAAAACTACAAAGTATCTAAAATCAAATAATATAAATAAGTCTCAAAATAAAATGGACATAAATTCTCTAGCAGTTGGATATTGCCATGGTGGTTCCTTACCAGAATAGTCACATCCTATTCTTTAGTTTTTCCCATCAATATCATATGTTGGTGTTTTTTCAGGAGACTTTCCCTCAAGTAAAGGAATCAATTTAGAAATAAGCCTTCCCATAACAGGAACCCAAAATCTTGTATAAGCGTTTTTAAGTATTTTATTCATTTTTTCTATTGTATCAAAAGAATTGATAGTACATTATTCACCAATATTCATTAATAATAAGTGATTGTCAAATTTTTTAACAGGAATAAAGACTTCTTTTAAATCAAATTTCTCCAATAAATTTCTATCAGAAGTAATTACATACTTATATTTACTAATTCCATCAAAAACAACTAAATTCCTTGAGGAGGGCAAATAATATGATAATAAAGTCTGAATTTTACTGTCAACACTAAACAGGTAAATGGTATTAGAGTTTATAATTGATGATATAGTTGGATCTTTCAAAAATAGTTTTGTTTTATAGTTGGGATTACCTAGTACACCAAAATTAAAAAATAATGATAAAGAGATATACTGAGGTATAATTATATTATAAAAGAAATTCGTTAAATTAAAGCTTAGAGATTTAATTTTAAATAGAAATCGAAGTGAAGTAAGATAAGATAACACTATAAAAGAGATAAGAATATATACTATTAAAGGATTTCCATATGAATAAAGAATTACCAAGTCTTTATAATTAATAATAGAAAACAAAAGAATACACGATATTAATAAAAGTATTATTAACGATAAAATTCTTACAGTAGACCTTGAAAAGGAGTATCTAAATGAATAAGATGTTATGAAATTAGCAAAGATTAAAGATAAAGAAGGCAAAAGGAAAATATAATAATGTGGATATGAAGTAGACATGCATAACAATAAGATTAAGGATAAAAGTGGATAACAATAAATCAATAGTGGATAATTTAATTTTATGTTAGATCTAGTAAAAAAAACAAGAATAAATAATAATATTCCGATCGGAAATGTTAAATACAAAAAGTTCAAAGGGACAAGTATTAAATTATTAAGATCAAATTGACCAACAGCCTGTTTCTTTGCGAAATCAAAAAGAGTGGTAATTCCAGTAATGCCATACTTTTGAAATGAAAAATAAAGATTAAGACACGTGGGGATAGACCCAAAGAATATTCCGAGACAAAAGAACAGTTTAAAAGTATATTCCTTTTTAAATAATTGATAAAAAATAAAAGGTACTAGTCCTATAAGAGGAACAAAGGCCATATAACTTCTAATAAAAAAAGATATAGAAATAAAAAGGCCAGAACAAAATAAATAAAAATATTGACTTCTATTTTCTAAAGAATCTAGTGATTTAAGGAAAAACAATATAACTAATAAAATACACAATACAAATGGCAAATCTGGACTCGCATATCTTGAATATTGAATCCATAATGGCATTGATGAAAGTGAGAACAAAGAAATCAATGCAGACTTTCTATTTGTGATTTTTAATGCTATTGAGTACGAGGTTATCAAACAAAGGAAAGAAGAAAGAATACTTGGAAGCCTTAGAGCTAGTTCACTATTTCCAAACAACCTTATAGATAATGCTATAAGCCAATAACTTCCTAATGTCTTATGGTGAGGAGATATGAATGGGGGGGAGAACCAATTAGCAGAGGACTCAATTAATCTTGCTCTTCTTGCGTAAAGTCCCTCATCATGAGCGACAAGACTTTGAGTAGAAAAATCTATAAGAAAATAAAGTGATATAAAAAAAAGAACAATAATGAAAGGTAAGATAATTATTCTATTCTTTAAGAAAAAGTTTATAACTACTACTTTAATCTTCTTTAAGTAAATAATATTAGATAGAGGAGTTTGCATAGCCGAATATGATTAGAAGCTCAATCGTTCATTTTTAATGAACTGCACTTAAATTAAATTATATACTTAGTAATTTGATTTGGGAATCTAAAAAGTATGAATTAATAACATCATGTATAATGATAGATATTATTAGACTTAGAAAAGATGGCAACTGCTAAGGAAAAGAAGCAAGAAGTCAAAGCATCTCTCAAGATCTTACGAGCTGAGCTGAGAAAAATGCATTTAGGAGTAACAGAAGAGTTAGCCCTCCCAGAGCCAACAGAAGTCAAAAAATTAATGACTCAAATGGAGGAGCTATTAGTGGTAATTGAGCCAAAATCATCAAGAAAAGCCAAAAAATAAATCAACTCATTTCACTGTTTAAAATGGTTAGGGATAATAAAAGTATACTAAATATAGAATCATATAATTAGTTTATATCGTAAGACTTATTTACTATTTTTAAAAGAGAGGGGCTAGTAATTAGTATCGTAATAGCCAACGGATGTTCAGAAATAGTATAAAAAAGAGTCGAAAAAGTAAAAAAATCAACTAGAATTCTAATGTCAATTCTTAAATCATATATTGAAAGTAAAATTAAAAGAATTTGTAGCCAATTGTATCTTATATAAATAAATAATCGACCAATTGAAGTCATGCCCATATTAAATCAATCAAGCTTTTTTGAACTTGTTATTGATAACAATGAAGGAGCTAAAGCTATACTCGACCAAGATCCAGTTATAACTCCAATTAACAAAGCAAATGCAAACCAATACAATGTTGATCCTCCCCAAATCAATATACATATTAATGGCAGTAGTGTTGTAAGACTTGTATATAAGGTCCTTGTTAATGTTGCGCCAACGGCTTTATCAATCTGATATTTAAAACTTAATTGATTATCTATTGAACTTTTTTCTCTGATCCTATCAAAAACAACAACAGTATTATTTACAGAGTAGCCAGCAATAGTTAAAAGAGAAACAGCAAATAAGGAGTCTACCTCTACATTAAAGAAATATCCCAGCCAAGCAAATACACCACAAACAATAAGTATGTCATGTAAAAGAGCAAATAAAGCTAAGAATGAGTACCTTCGATCATATCTAAAATTAATATATAAAGCTATTCCAAGAAAAGCAAAGAATAAAGAAATTAAACTGCTTTTAAGTAATTGCTTTCCAAGACTTGGACCAATAATCTCAACTGAAGTATTTTCGTTGTTAAATGGACCGAAAGATTTATTAACCTCGGCCACTACAGACTCGGATTGATCTGCAGATAAAAATGGAAGCCTAATGGATATTAATTGTGAATTATCAAGTAATTGAATTTGTGATCTAGATAAGTTGGGAGATGTATTTGAACTAAAACTTTTATCCTGTTTTTTTAAAGCGATTATATTATTAGAAATTTCACTTGTATTTAAGCTAATACAATCATCAGTACAACTCCTCTCTAAGGTTATTTGAGTCCCTCCGGTATAGTCTAAGCCAAGGTTTAAAGGGGCCTTAATAGAAGTAGTTTTAAGGCAAATTAGCATTCCAATTATTGAAATCAAACATAAAGAGAATGAAACAAGCCAAACATATTTTCTATTTTTATAGATTTGAACATTAAAATTAGTTTTCATAATTTAATTTTTTTAAATAGTTGTTATTGAACGTTGATAGATGGTGATGAAATCTGATTAACATTAATAAAGTTAGAAGTTTTCCGAAGTCCTTGGTAACTCATTAGGAACTTCAATATTGCTTTCGTACATGTTAAGGCAGTAAATAAGCTCAACACAACCCCAATACCTAAGGTGGCTGCGAAACCTTTTACAAATCCAGTTCCCAAATAAAATAAAGTTATACAGCTTATCAAGGTAGTTAAATGCCCATCAATTATTGATGAAAAAGCGTTTTTAAAACTTGCATCTATTGAACGAATCAAAGTATTTCCGTTGATTAGTTCTTCCTTTAATCTTTCAAAAATAAGAACATTAGCGTCAACCGCCATTCCTATGCTCAATATAAATCCTGCAATACCTGGAAGAGTAAGAGTGACAGGGAGTAGTGCATAAATAGACAGAGTGAATAGCGAATAACAAGATAATGCCAAGACAGCAACAAAACCAGCTAATTTATAAATAAAGATCATGAAAATTCCTACAAAAATCAAGCCTGTAAGAGCAGCAAAAAGACTTAGACGAATATTTTGTGTCCCAAGAGAAGGTCCTATTGTTCTTATTTGAATAATCTCAATAGGTAAAGGTAAAGCCCCTCCCCTTAATTGAACTTCTAAATCCCTAGCATCATCAGCAGTAAAATTACCGCTTATTGTTGCGGACCCTCCAGTAATACCTGCAGTTTCAAATTGCTTACCAACACTTGCTTCACTATATGAGATCCCATCAATAACAATTCCAAGCAATCGAGAAGTGCCAGCGATGGATTTTGTAAGATCTGCAAATAATTCTCCGCCCTCATTATTAAAACTCAAAGTGACTTCCCAATTATTAGTATTTTGATCTTGCCGTCTGCCTGCATTTGTCAAATACTTTCCAGTTAAAGATGTTGGTTCAAAAAGACCTGCGATTTCAGTACTTATTTTATTCCTTAAAATATTAAATTCAACTATATCTAATATCTGGTCGGATTGAATCTTATATTTTTCGAATAACTTATTAATATCATTGTTAATATTGATCTCCTTTAATAACTGAGCTGAATTATTATTCTCTTCTAATAAGTTAATTATAGATTCAACACTATTTCGTTGAGTTTGTAAATCTCTTAATTGAGCCGCTGTACCATTTTTCTGAATCCTAAATTCTAATAGAGCAGTTTCTCCTAATATTTTCGCTGCCCCTGAAGGATCTTGTTCCCCAGGAAGTTCTAATAACAATTGATTTGTTCCTACAGTTTGAAGTTGCGAATCGGAAACTCCTAATCCGTTTACCCTTTTATCAAGAACAGCTTTAACACCTTCGATTTCGTTAGGAGTAATTTTTGTAATTTCCTCAGTAGGTTGAACCTCTAAAGTTAGTTGACTACCTCCTCGTAGATCCAATCCTAATTGGAAAGGTATATTAGTGCATATAAAAATACTTAATACTGCAAAAATAATAACGAAAAGAAACCAGTAATTCTTTTTGCCCATTATTAATCTAATCCACCATTATTAACAATTTGTTCAGCAGCATCTACTATTTGATGAGGTTGAATAATGGTTAAATTTTCTAAGTTTCCATTATAAGGAGTCGGAATATCCTGACTGCTTAATCGTACAGGGGGAGAATCTAAATCATCGAAGCAGTTCTCAGTAATCAAAGACATCAATTCAGCTGCAATACCACCTGTTTTCATACATTCCTCCACTATAATTACTTTATGAGTTTTTTTGATTGATTTAGAGATTGTATTCATATCAAAAGGCTTAAGACTGATTAAATCAATTAATTCAACATCAATTCCTTTACCATCAAGAAGCTCGACTGCTTTTAAACAGTGGTGACGCATTCTTGAATAAGTCAAAATAGTAATATCGCTTCCCTGCTTTACAAGATCGGCTTGATCAAGGGCACATACATAATCACCCTCAGGCAGCTCTTCTGTGAGGTTATATAAAAGGACATGTTCAAAGAAAAGAACAGGATTATTGTCCCTAATAGCAGCTTTCATTAGACCTTTGGCATTTGTAGGAGTACTACAAGCCACAATTTTGATACCAGGAACAGCATGAAAATAGGCTTCAAGTCTTTGACTATGTTCAGCGCCTAATTGCCTTCCAACACCACCAGGGCCTCTAACAACTGTTGGAATAGTAAAGTTCCCCCCGCTCGTATATCTAAGCATTCCCATATTGTTTGATATTTGATTAAACGCGAGTAACAAAAAACCCATATTCATCCCTTCTACAATTGGTCTTAAACCAGTCATGGCTGCACCAACGGCCATACCAGTAAAACTATTTTCAGCAATAGGTGTATCTAAGACTCTGAACTCTCCATATTTTTCATATAAATCTTTCGTAACTTTATAAGAGCCGCCATATTGCCCAACATCCTCACCCATCACGCACACTAAGGGATCTCTACCCATTTCTTCATCAATTGCTTCTCGAAGAGCATTAAATAAAAGAGTCCCTTTCACAGCATTAACAGATCGTCCGGATTACCGGTTTGTTATTCCAAACTATCTCAAACAGTGCCTAATTACCCACCCGCAGCAAAAGTCGATAACAGCAAGACGGAAAGCAACATCCCCGGAGATAGTAATAAAACCAAAAGTCCCAAATCATGGAGAGTCATAGAAAGATAAAATATGACAATTTAATATTTAGATACTAGTCAGTTTTTTTCTTATTGCCTTCTATCAAACTTCGAATAAATACTAAAAATAAACCCAGTCCAATAAAACCAAACGTAAAAGTTGCAAGAAAGCTAATCCCAATAATTAGTGTTTTAAAACCAGAAGCAATACTCTGAGCAAACGGTGAAGAATAATTAGGAGAATGAGTAGAAAAATATAAAACTATTTTTCTACTTATAAAAAGGCTCAAGAGGCTAAAAGACAAGCTCGTAATCGAACCTGAGAGAAAGCTTAAGGGGCCTTTCTTTGGTTCAGAAATAGACGTGTCTAAAGGACTTGATGAAGGTTTAGCTGACTCATCAGATTCATTTTTAAACCCATTACTAGGAGAATTCATTACTTAATTCAACTCCACTAGACATCATTGAACATGCCCAAGCTGATAAACCAGCTCTTTTAAATTCATTAACGTGTTCTTTTAGTACTTTATTTGCTTGGTCAAAATCTTGAAACAAGGCAAAACAACTTGGACCAGAACCACTCATTGAAACGAGGCGGGCATTAGGTAACCGAGACAATATATTAAGTGACTTCTCAACCTCGGGTGTCATAGGGAGAACGCATTTTTGTAAATCATTTTGTATTTCTTCACGATTATCGAAAAGCGACTGATCAGACCAATCATTAGATCTGATGGAGTTTCTCTTGATTTCGAAATCCTTATCATTTTTCAGATAGCTATTACCAAACTGTTCTTTATATTTTTTATATGCAACTGGAGTAGAAACTTGTATTGAAGGATCTTTAACCAAAATAAGACCCAACTGAATCTGATCAAATTCCAATTTTTCTAAAATTTCACCTCTACCAAAACATATCTGCCTCCCTCCTGATATGCAAAAAGGGATATCTGAACCTATTTCTTTTGACAGTTTCTCTAATTGCTCTGTCTTGAGATTTAACTTCCAGAGTTTATTTAATCCAAGCAATGTTGCTGCTGCATCTGTAGATCCACCTGCCAATCCTGCCCCAATAGGAATGTTTTTCTCAAGTTCAATATCAACACCTAATTCTGTATTTTCTACTTTATTTCTCAACAGCTTTGCAGCTTTTATTATTAGATTATCTTCACCATTACTAATCTCTTTATTATTAGATTTAAGATTAATATTATTATCTGCTCTTTTTATCATCTTCAATTGATCACTTAAATTAATACTTTGCATGACCATTGCTAATTCATGAAAGCCATCGCTCCTAAAACCTAAAACCTCTAAATGTAAATTAATTTTTGCATGTGCTTCTGCGATAAGAAAATCTTCATTAGCTTTTGAATGGACCATTTAAATAACTTAAGTTTCTTTTAATGCTTTTGCCAAGCCAAACCAATTGGAAGGTGAAATTTCCTGTGGTCTTTGATCAAGACTAATACCTCTGTGGGCGAAAAATTCCTTTATTTGATCGTTGGAAACAACAAAACTTCCAATCGTGTTTCGTAATTTTTTTCTTCTACCAGCAAAAGCGTGTTTCAAAAGTTTCTCTAATAAATTTCCTACCTCATAAAAATCTGGCTCACTTGAGACAAAGGGCTTAATCATCACAACTTTGGAATCCACCTTGGGTGCTGGTTGAAAACATTTAGAAGGCACATCACATATGTCCTGACATTTTGCTAAAAGCTGGATCCGTACACTTAAAGCACTAAAATTACTGGTCCCAGGTCTAGCCAAAAGTCTTTGTGCAACTTCTTTTTGCATAAGTAAAACTAAAGTTTCAAAACTATTTTCAGGTGCTTTTCTTAATTCACCAATCAATCTTTTTAATAGTGGACCTGTGATGTTGTATGGAATATTAGCTACAACTTTGTTGATAGTAAGTCCATTCTCAGCATCAAGTGGGGCAGATAAAATATCTCCCTCTCTCAAACTAAATTTATTTTGATGACTAAAACGTTTTTTCAAACCAACGACTAAATCTCTATCTAGCTCAATTGCCTGGATAAATCTTGCTTGGGATTCAATTAATTTCTGAGTTAAAGCACCTTTACCTGGCCCAACTTCTAACACGCAATCTTTAGGATTCAATTCGGCAGCCTTAACTATTTGATCCAAGACACCCTCATCTTTCAACCAATGCTGTCCAAAGCGTTTTCTTGGGATATGCCTAAAATTATTCAAAGTGTTATTACTCATACGCATAATCTCCGAACCACATTAGAAACGATCACATATTTCACTCAAATAAAAATAAATTATTTAAAATATACTCACAAGAAGATCTTCAATCAATATACATTTTCTAAAATGACTTTTGATAGCCATAGCCTTGAACGCTTAAAAGAGCTAGGACGAAAACTTCCTAAAGAGATATCCAAACCTCAATCTATTGAATTAAAGAATCAAAAAGAAACAAAAAATCAAAAGTTACACCCAGTTGAAATCGAAACCAACCCTGAACAACTTTTTCGAGAGTTAATGGAAATAAGTCCAGATGGAAACGTGCCCCCTCATTTATTAGAAAGACTTAAAAAACTTGAATCAAATAATGTGAAAATTTCTTCCAATGCAGATCTAAATAATAATGAAAATTCTAAAGATCTTTCGATTGAAGATTCACTAAACCTTTATACACAATTTCAACAATTTCTTCTTGAAGATGATATCGATTAAAGAATTTTATTTATGCTTAATATTTCACACTATAAAATCATTGCGATTGGGAAAATAAAAAAAAAATGGATTCAAGAAGGTATAGAAATGTACTTAAAAAGATTACCTGGTTTAGAAGTTAAAGAAATAAAAGATAGCACACAATTAAAAGAAGAATATTCGATCAAAGAAATTATCGGCAAAAATGAACTACTAGTAACTCTTAACGAAAATGGGCAATCTTTCACATCAAAGCAATTAGCAACAAAACTTCTAAATTCTCACAATCAAAATATTAGTTTTGTTATTGGAGGTGCTTCAGGCCTGCTCCCTTCCCTTAACAACTCAGCCTCATGGCAATTAAGTCTTTCACCTTTAACTTTTCCTCATGAAATAGCTCGCCTACTACTAATAGAACAACTCTACCGCGCAAAAAGCATTACCCAAGGAGGTCCTTACCACAAGGAATAAGCCAAACGCAAACACAGCAAAATAGTTCACCTGTACTATAATAGATTGTATTGACCTGGATCTATGGATTCAAATGGCTCTTACTCTTCCTCGAAGGAAGACTCATCGACACTATTAATTCCATTAGTAAAAGAAACTATTTCCGCAGGTTTTCCTTCTCCTGCACAAGACTACATAGAGCTCGGTATCGATCTAAATAAATACTTAATCAGAAATCCAATAAGTACGTTCTTTCTACGTGTAAGCGGCAATTCAATGAATAACGCAGGAATTTATAATAATGATTTATTAATAATAGATCGCAGTATAAACCCAAATCCTGGACATATTGTAGTTGCTCTATTGGATGGAGAATTTACTTTGAAAAGACTTATAAAAAAGAAAGATAATTATTATCTAAAAGCAGATAAAGAAAATTATCCAGCAATAAATTTATATGAATATGTAGATATACAAATATGGGGAGTAGCGATTTATTCAATACATGAACTAAAAAAACAAAAAGTCTAATTATGTCCAAAGTAATACTTCAAATTGATGGGAACAATTTTTATGCCTCGTGTGAACAAATGATCGATCCTTCCATAAAAGGAAAGGGCTTAGTTGTACTTTCGAATAATGATGGATGCATAATAGCTCGCAGTTCAGAGGCTAGAAGAATGGGAATCCCTATGGGACAGCCCTATTTCAAGTTAAAGAATAAGCTGACTCAATTAAATATAAATGTGAGAAGTTCAAATTATGAGCTTTACGGTGATATAAGTAATCGCTTAATGCAGCTACTAAGAAAAAATTGTGAAGAACTAGAAATCTACTCTATAGATGAAGCATTTGGAACTATAAAACGTCCAAAAGGAAAGTGCTTATATCAATGGGGAAAAGATTTAAGAGCTTTGGTTTATCAAAACATTGGTATACCAATATCTATCGGTATTGGTGAGACAAAAGTTTTATCAAAGATTTCTAATCATCTAGCAAAAAAAATACAGAATAATGCAGGCATCTTTGACATAGGTATTATTCAAAATAAAGACCATTACCTTAACCAAATCAAAGTAGATAAAGTTTGGGGTATAGGCAAAAGAATGTCGATATGGCTAAAGAATAATGGGATAACTAATGCACGAGAACTTAGAGACATGTCAAGCGACCAAATCAAAGGAAAGTATGGTGTAGTTGGTCTACGCATTCAAAATGAATTAAAAGGAAACCTCTGTATCCCTATAAAAGAGACCTCATCAGATCGGAAAGAAATCTGCGTAAGCAGAAGTTTTTCATATCCCATAGATAGCTTAGAAGATTTGAACCAAGCAATCATTAAATATGTTTTAATCGCTAGTGCTAAGTTGAGAAAAAACAATCAATTATCTTCGGCTATTACAGTTTTTACAAATACAAATACTCATTCAAAAGATTTTTTTAGAAGTGAAGCAACAGAAAGAATAAGCGTTCCAAGCTCTAACTCAAAAATCATGATTGAAAAAAGTTTATTGCTAACGAAAGAAATTTTTAAACCTTATAAGAAATTTATAAAAGCAGGGGTAATATTGCATAAACTTCAAAGTAATCAATATAAACAAAACCTAATATTTGATGCACAAAATATTCAAGAAGAAATATATCTACAGAGACTAGATAATGTAATAGATAATATTAATTCTAAAAATGGTATAGATACAATAAATTGGGGATCATCAATGATGGAAAAAGAATGGAGACCGCGGAGAAAAAAACTATCTAGTATAAAGACAACAAATCTAGAAAATATTCCAACTATATACGCTAATTAGAAGTTTGTATAATATCTAACAATGATACTACCTATTACAATTAAAACAGAGATTTATAGTATATTTAGGTGAGTAATAATTGAAAAATAAAAAAGATAATGGAGTTCGTAGATTTTTTAGATAGAACAGAAGTAGAAATAGTAAAGATAGTTGAAAAAGCAGGATATAAAACAAAAGAAAACACAAAACTATGTTCGATAAGTAAAAACTATGTAGGTTTTATAAATAAGAGAAAAAAAGAAATAGTCATTTGCACAAGTAACGCAAAAAGAAGAGAGGGCTATACACTTCTAAGAATGAATAAAAAGGGAATTTTTGAAAGGACAGCCTTACATATCAAAAAAGCATTGAGGCATGAAGCTGTTCATGTCGCACAAGAATGCAATGATGGAAAATTGTTAAAAATAGATAGAAAACTATCAATGAATCCTTCCAAGATTAATGCTTTAAATGGATCAATGAAAATATCTGGAGAAGAAGAAAAAGAAAGGCAAGCATATATATTAGAAGATAAACCAATATTAGTAAGAAATGAATTGAAAAAATATTGTCTATAATAATTAAGTATTATTAATTGTCTCTAAGTAACTGAATTGCGTTTAATTTAGTACTGAAAATTAAAACCATACCTTGCTCCAAATATGAAAAACCAATATAAGTCTTAACAGCTTGGGAATTAACCAGAGCAGTTCCACATGTTTCAAGAATAAGGACAGGAAGGGTAGAAGTCGATCCCTGCATTCTTTGAAGATCGAGAGATTGTTGTACAGCTAAATTTGCTTTAATAAATCCAATTTTATTGATAAAATCTGGCCAAAGATCATTTGATAAAGAACATTTATCCAAATTCAAAGGTGAGATATGTTTCATTAATAAAAACTATAAAATTATTTATAACATCTTTGTTGATCTAAATTTAATATGTGCTTTCTCTCAGCGTAGTAAAGTTGCTGAAAATTTATAGCATCATTATTTAATTCTTCAAACATGTTAATAACCTTCTGTTCCATATCATTTGAATCACTTGGCTCAGAATTTTCTTGAACAATAAGAGAGGCAATACAGTTTTCAAGAGTTTGTAACCGTTGAGTACTCCATGCATCAATTAGATGCCTGCAACGTTTTAATGATTTTTGCTTTTCAAGAGCAGCGAGAGCTCCACGAATAAAAGAATCGGGATCACTTAGTGTTGCCAATCGAAGTTCATTAGCTTCTAGAAAAGGAGTAAGTTTAGGAAGATGTTCATTATTATTAGCTAGAAAGTTATCTAACAAGTTTTTAATTAAATCAACATCAGCTAAGATATTATTAGAATCATTACAACGATTTATCTTCTCAACAATTTCAGGACCAAACTTATTTTCCTCAATGTTACTTATAGTAGACCATATTGCACGATGATGATTAATTGCAAAATCATCTAAGTCCCTGAGACGCAGTTCATAACGAATATAAGATCTATGATTAGCACAATGTATATAAGTAAAAAGTATATCTGCCTCACTTCTTTCTCTAAGACTAATTTCTTGAGGTTTATCAATTTTCTTAGAGCGTCCGTGCCATCTCTGACCACTAATTTGATTACGTAAATCTTCCTCTAGTTGTAGAGCGAATCTACCTTGTCCTCCACTAAGACGCTGAGCAACCTTCTGTAGGTAATGGGTTCTTATCGCCGTTTGAGGTAACTTTCCAAGAAGACTTACTAAGTTGCTAACGGCTTCCTGAAATTGATCAGATTTACTTAAATCTAAATCCTTCAAAGATTGATCAATTTGCCAATCCATCCAAAGAGGTGATTTTGCCGCTAATGCTTCATATTCGGATGGAGAATTATCCTTAAGGAACTCATCTGGATCTTTACCTGAAGGTAATTGAAGGACTCTTAAATCAAGCTGACCTTGAAGAGCAAGGTTTTCTACCTCGCTAATAGCTCTATTAGCCGCCCGAATTCCAGCGTTATCAGAGTCGAAATTTAAAAGGATCTTTTTACCATCGGTAGCACGAGAGAGAAGCGTTATTTGATTGCGACTTAATGCTGTTCCCAAAGAGGCGACAACATTTGTAATACCAGAATCATGAAGAGCCATCACATCAAAATATCCTTCAACTACAACTGCATAATCTTTTTTCCTTATGGAAAGGGTTGATTTATCCAAACCAAAAAGATTTTTACCCTTTTCAAAGATTTCAGTCTCAGGTGAATTTAAATACTTAGGTTCTGAACCATCAAGACTTCTTCCGCCGAAACCAATAACTCTTTTTTGCCTGTCGTGAATTGGAACCATTATACGATTGCGAAATCTGTCGTAGAAACCATTACCACCCTTTCGAGGAACAATTAATCCAGCAGATTCAAGAATTTCAACACTAACTTTTTCGATATCCACAAAATATTTGAGTAATGAGTCCCAATTATCTGGTGCAAATCCAAGCTCAAAATTGATTAAAGTGCCATCACTCAAACGACGTGTTTTCTTGAGATATTTAAGAGCATTCTCTCCACAGGGAGAATTTAATTGATTTCTAAACCAACCAGTAGCGAATTTCAAGACACGATAAAGGGTATCTCTACGTGAGAGCTGTTGCTTGAGTCTTTCTTGTTGAGGCCCATCAACTGTGTCTATAGGTACTTGATATTTCTTAGCCAGTTCAAGAACAACATCACTAAAACTTTGTCTCTGAAACTCCATTAAAAATTTAATAGCATTTCCACCAGCTCCACAGGAAAAACAATAATAAAATTGCTTTCCAGGAATCACTGACATTGAAGGCTTACTATCATCATGAAAAGGACATATTCCAACATATTCTTTACCTTTTTTCTTTAAGACAACATGTTCACCAACTACATCAACAATATCTACACGCTCTTTGACAGACTCAATTGTCCTGGGATGTAGTCGAGCAGAAGCCATATGATAATTTTAATTGATCTTTAATTATTTAGTAAAGAGATTTAGAAATTGAGAGAAAAATTACTTAAAGATAAATTTAAATTAGAAAAGAATTTAAAAGGGATCAGATTTTTAATTGGAAGCGGTTTAGCATTTAGCCTAATGAGTGTATGTGTTAAGGCGATTGGAGGGAGGATACCAATTTCAGAACTTGTTCTTGCTAGGGCTACAATAAGTATAATAATAACAAGATTTTTCTTATATAAAAACAAAGTCAACCCCTGGGGATATCAGAAAAGATTGTTAATCATCAGGGGATTGCTAGGCACAGTTGCACTATTTTGTATCTTCAAAGCCCTAACAATATTACCTATAGCAACAGCAACAGTAATACAATATATTTATCCAACTTTTACAGTCATAAGTGCATACATAATTTTAAAAGAATTTATATCAAGAAGAATAGTATATTCAATCATTATTGGTTGGATAGGAATTGTTTTAGTTAGTCAACCAGAATTTACAACCAACAGTAATGTTCAGGAAACAGTATTAGCAATAATCATTGCAATATTTGGTGCATTGATGACATCATTAGCTTACATCTGTGTAAGAAAGCTTTCTTCAAGAGAACACCCTCTTGTTATTATTTACTATTTTCCTTTGGTTTCTATCCCTTTATCTATTCCCTTTGTTATTAATGATTTTGTATTACCAACCGAAACAGATTGGTTCTGGATAATAGGTATTGGTATTTTCACACAGATTGGTCAACTTTTCATAACAAAGGGTTTAACCCTACTACCAGCTGGCCAAGCAACTTCCCTAAATTATTCCCAAGTTATCTTTGCAAGTATATGGGGAGTATTAATATTCCAAGAAACAATAACAAGTTCAGTTTACGTAGGTGGTATTTGCATCCTTATTTCTACTATTATTAGTATAAGTTGTGCATCCAAAACAACACAAGCAAAAATATGAATTGTAAATCTCTGATTGTTTCAATAGTTTTTATTTGTACCGGATCAACATCGATACTTGCAGATGAATTTCAGAGAGGTTACTCATCAAGTAGAACTTGTACGAGAAACGAATATAGAGAAGAATATATTCCAGGGACAAGAAATGATCCTGGATATGTCAAAAAATGGGAGGAAACGGTGGAAGTCCCATGTCCAGGCGATGGGTCAACAATCAACATAAAAGAAATTGATAACAATGATTGCTCCGAAGGCAAAATTGCAGGAGGTATTTTAGGTGCTGGCTTCGCCACAGCAATATCAAGAGGAAAAGATCGTTGGTGGGCAATTCCTGCTGGTCTAGTAGGGGGTTCGATTGTTGGATGTGAGATTGATGGTGGTTGAGTATATTTTTAATACTCTAAAATCTCTAAAAACCAATCAA
>QBVH01000005.1 GCA_003284445.1 Prochlorococcus sp. AG-311-D23
CCCACTGCCATGTTTACATCTACAACACCATCCATCGCACTTGCGATTATGGGAATATCTCTCTTAATCCCACCGATTTCCCAGTTGGTTTTTGTGATTCCAGGGTCAACTGTTCTTTCTCCTGGAACTAATGCAATTTCATCAATCCCGTAGGCTCTTCGAACAGTTTTGGTGCGACCTAGTTGAATATTCACACCTAAATTTTGTAAGTTCTCGTCAAACTACCAACTGAAGTGCCAAATTGAGCAATTGTTGGGAATAGATAATCAAGATTTCGCTTGTTTTTCAGCTTTGCTAGTTGATTTAGGAATGCTTTTATGGGCATTTATATCATTTTTTTGTAATTGTTGTTTTTGTTTGAGGTGATTTACTTTCAGATATATGGTTTTTCACTTTAAAAGGTTTATTAATGCTCAGATGTTCTTATAATTGGTAAAACCTTTAAGTATGGCTGATCCATTGGGACCTAATAGTACTGGTCCTGGGGAATCCGACGATCGGATCATTCAGACTGACTTGAGAAACGAAATGTCGCGTTCCTACTTGGAATACGCGATGAGTGTGATTGTTGGGAGAGCTTTACCTGATTCAAGAGATGGACTTAAACCAGTTCATAGAAGGATTCTCTATGCGATGTATGAACTTGGACTAACCAGCGATAGGCCTTACAGGAAATGCGCACGTGTGGTTGGGGAAGTTTTAGGTAAATTCCATCCTCATGGTGATACAGCCGTTTATGACGCCTTGGTCCGAATGGCTCAAGATTTTTCCATGCAGATGCCTTTAATTGATGGGCATGGGAATTTTGGATCTGTTGACAATGATCCTCCTGCCGCAATGAGATATACAGAATCCAGATTACAATCTTTAACCACTGATAGCTTGCTTGAAGATATTGAATCTGAAACAGTTGATTTCGCAGATAACTTTGATGGATCTGTACAAGAACCAACAGTATTGCCGGCAAGAATTCCACAATTGTTATTAAATGGATCTTCTGGAATAGCTGTAGGTATGGCAACCAACATACCTCCACATAATTTGGTTGAATTGATTGATGGATTGATGGCTTTAATTTCTAATCCTGAGTTAGGAGAAATAGAGTTAATGAATATAATTAAAGGTCCAGATTTTCCAACTGGTGGTCAAATACTTGGCAGGAGTGGAATTAAGGAAACATATCTTTCTGGTAGAGGTTCAATCACCATGCGTGGAGTCGCTGAAATAGAAACAATTGAAAATCCAGGGAGACCAGATAGAGACGCAGTGATAATTACTGAACTTCCTTATCAAACAAATAAAGCAGGATTAATTGAACGAATTGCAGATATGGTTAACGATAAAAAACTTGAAGGTATTGCAGACATTAGAGATGAAAGTGATAGAGATGGTATGAGAATTGTTGTTGAATTAAGAAGAGATTCTTATCCACAAGTTGTTTTAAATAATTTATTTAAACTTACTCCTTTGCAGACCAATTTTAGTGCAAATATGCTTGCATTAGTTAATGGTGAGCCTATTATATTGTCACTTAGAAAGATGTTGCAAGTATTTTTAGATTTTAGAGTAGAAACTATTGAAAAAAGAACTAAATATCTCTTAAAGAAGGCAGAGGGCAGAGATCACATATTATTAGGATTATTATTAGCTTTAGATCAGCTAGATGAAATAATTAGTCTTATCAGATCAGCTTCAGATTCGGCTACTGCTAAACAGAAATTGCAAGAACTGCATGGCTTAACAGATATTCAGTCTGATGCTATTTTGCAGATGCAGTTAAGAAGGCTTACTGCTTTAGAGGCAGATAAGATAAGACTTGAACATGAGGATTTAGTTATAAAAATAATAGATTTAAAAGATATTTTGAATAAAAAAGAAAGGATATTTGAAATAATAAATATTGAATAAAATGAAATAAAAGAAAAATATAATACCCCGAGAAGAACAGAGATTCTTGATCTTGGTGGAGGCCTTGAGGATATTGATTTAATTGCTAATGAAAGATCAGTTGTTTTGTTGACCGAGACAGGATATTTAAAGAGAATGCCTGTTAATGAATTTGAAGCAACAAGTCGAGGTACCAGAGGTAAAGCAGGAACGCGAAGCCAAGGAGAAGAAGAAGTGAAAAAATTTATTAGTTGTAATGATCATGACAGCCTCCTCCTTTTTAGTGATAGAGGCATTGCTTACGCTCTTCCTGCTTACAGAGTTCCTCAATGTAGTAGAACTGCAAAAGGTACTCCAATTGTTCAATTACTTCCAATTCCTAGGGAAGAAGCTATTACTTCATTGCTTTCTGTGAGTTCATTTGATGATGAAAATTATTTGTTGATGCTTACTAGGGGGGGATATATCAAAAGAACACCTCTTTCAGCTTTCAGCAAGATCAGAGCAAATGGACTAATTGCAATAGGTTTAGAGGATGGTGATGCTTTGACTTGGGTTCGCCTGGCTGAGTCTGGAGATAGTGTTTTGATTGGTTCTAAAAATGGAATGACAATCCATTTTAGATTAAATGACTCTGAATTACGTCCTTTAGGCAGATCAGCAAGAGGGGTTAAGTCAATGAATCTTAAGTCTGGAGATTCACTAGTAAGTATGGATGTTTTGTCTACTGAGTTAGCTGATCACGTTGATAAAAGTGAAGAAGATGAACTACAGGATGAATCTTCTGAATCTGAAGGCCCTTGGGTACTTGTTGCCTCTGCAAGCGGACTAGGAAAAAGAGTTCCTATGACACAATTTCGTTTGCAAAAAAGAGCAGGAATGGGGCTAAGAGCCATAAAATTCAGAAAAGATGGAGATGAACTTGTAGGTTTAAGGGTTTTAGGTAAAGGAGAAGAATTATTATTAGTCAGTGAAAGAGGAGTAATTGTTAGAACCAGCGCAGATAAAATCTCTCAACAATCCAGAGCTGCAACTGGCGTAAGAATTCAGAAGCTTGATAATGGCGACAAGTTATCGGATGTTGTTTTAGTTCCTCCAGAACAAATTAATGATGGTGATGAAAAAGAATCATCCACAACTAAGGAATCATTAAATACCGATCCAACTTCAAAAAATTGAAATTGAAGAATGTCGCTGATGTATTAGTTTTGGGTGCAGGACCAGCTGCTCTTTGCATCGCAGCTGAGTTGGTTCAACACGGACTTGATGTTCAGGCAATAGCTTCTAAGTCTCCTTTAGAACCTTGGCCCAATACTTATGGGATCTGGGCCTCTGAACTTGAGTCTTTAAATATGCAAGAATTATTGAAATATAGATGGAATGATACTGTTAGTTTTTTTGGAGATGGATTAAGTAAAAACGGTGATAATTGTACAAATCATTTTCTTGATTATGGCCTCTTTAATTCAATTAATTTTCAAGAGGCTCTTCTTGATAGATGCAATGGACTTTCTTGGCAACTAGAAACTGTCAAAAATATTGATTTTAGTGTAAGAGAGACTGTTGTTATTTGTACTTCTGGCAAAAAATATGTTGCTAGGCTCGTTATTGATGCAAGTGGTTATAAAACTCCTTTTATCAGGAGGCCGAAGCATGATCAAATAGCTAAGCAAGCGGCCTATGGGGTGGTTGGTAAATTTAGTTCTGCCCCTGTAAAGAAAAATCGTTTTGTATTGATGGATTTTAGATCAGACCATTTAAATGCCAACGAATTAGAGGAGCCACCTTCTTTTCTATATGCGATGGACCTTGGCGATGGAAGTTATTTTGTAGAAGAAACATCTTTGGCGTGTGCACCACCAATTTCATTTGAATCATTAAAAGCGAGATTAAATTTACGTCTATCTAACAAAGGTATTCGAATTGACGAAATCTTCCATGAAGAACATTGTCTTTTCCCGATGAACTTACCATTACCTTATCGAGATCAACCCCTTTTGGCCTTTGGAGGCTCGGCCAGCATGGTTCATCCTGCTTCGGGATATCTTGTTGGATCCCTTTTAAGGAGAGCACCCTCATTAGCAAGCGAAATAGCAAAAGTAATTAAAAAAGATCCTCTGATGCCTACATCTCAGATAGCCATAAGAGGATGGAAAACTCTATGGACATCTGAATTAATTCAAAGACATCGTCTTTATCAGTTTGGACTTCAAAGACTAATGAGCTTTGACGAAACCTTGTTAAGGTCTTTTTTCGAAACTTTTTTTAAATTACCTAAAAAAGATTGGTTCGGATATTTAACTAATACGCTTCCTTTGCCAAGACTGTTTATTGTTATGCTCAAATTATTTTATATCGCCCCATCCAAAGTCAGATTGGGAATGATTGGTTTCCTGATAAACAAGAGAGAAAAAATTTAGCTTTTCTTTTTCCAATCAATAACAGAAATTAAAGGAAATATGCAATCCTCTCTTTCTATTTCCTTAAGAATTTTTTCATTGATAATTTTATTATCTTTTAATGCATTAATTAACATCCAAAATCTTTTTAGATGCAAATTTATTCTTTCTCTTGCCAGCTCGGTGGTAGTTCCAGCATTAAGAATGAAACTCCAGTCTGAAGACTGACATAGTAAAAGTTCTCTTCCAGCTTGATTGATGATTTTAATATTCGATTCTTCTATTAAACCCTCGGAACAAATATCTACCATTGCTCTTCCCGCTTTACTCCATTCATTAACAATCCATGCATTTGATTTGTTTAACCAATAATTATGAAAACCACCTTGTCCCCAACTAGATGGAGAAGGATTGCATAATTGGATTTTGGGTGTCAATTGAAGAGACTCCTTTAAAGTAATTAATTTAATACCCTCTTTTTTTGATTTGATAAATAAATGGGATAGGAATTTCGGGCCTTCAAACCACCAATGACCAAAAAGTTCTGCATCAAAAGGAGCGATTAATAATGGCTCTATTTGCATTGATTTTTCAAGCTTTATCAGTTGTTTCTTTCTTTCCTTTAAATAATTATCTGCATCTTTTTCAACACTTGCATTTGCCGCTGCTGGGTCATATCTTTGTTTATTTTCTAAAGATGTATTTTGAGATGTAATTTTAAATAATTTGATCCCTAATGGCCTTTTTTCCTTGATTCCTATCTTTTTTAGGCTCTCTATTGATAAATCCCAGCCTAAGTCCCTATGAAATTCTCTGTAGTTTGGATTGCCTGGGTAGCCGTCCCTTGATGACCATACTGGAAGAGTTGATTCACTATCTCTACCAAAAAAAGCTACTCCTTTTCTTGTGCAAATCGGAGCATACAGACCATATCTTGGCCTTGGATCTGCATTCAACAAGCCATGACCATCAAGAACTGCATATCTCAATCCTGATTCAGCCATTAATTCATCTAAGCCTTCATAATATGCACATTCAGGCAACCAAATACCCAATGGAGCGATCATAAAAAGACGCTTATGTTCAGTTATTGCTGTTTTTAATTGAGCCCTTACGGCTTCAGGATTTTCTCTTAAAAGAGGTAGATATCCATGCGTGGCTGCACAAGTAAGAATATCAATCACTTCTGATATTTGTAATTTTTTAAATCTTCCTATAAGGTCTCCCTTACAACTCTTCCAGCTTTCTAGTTGCCGTTTTAAGTGGTCTTTAAGATGTAGAACTGCTTTTATGCTGTCGGTCTCTAATGTATTCAGAACTTCTAATCTTATAGCTACCCATTCTTCAAATCGATTTTTTAATACTTCATCTCCCAAAAGCGAAAGTAATGTAGGAGATAATCCTATTGTAATCTTAGGTTCCTGATCTTTTGATCTAGAGGCATTTTCAAGTGTTTCTAAAAGTGGTAAATAACATTCCGCTAAAGCTTGAAAGAACCAGTCCTCCTCTAAGGAACCAGGTTCTTCTGCTCTTACGTAAGGTAGATGGGCATGCAGGACTATGGCGAGATGGCCTTTAGTCATTAAAACTCCCAGATTGTTGGATTTGATCCTTGGATACTTATACTCTTCAACAGCACAAGAAAAGATAAACTTTAAGTTATAATCTAATACTAGTAAAATTATATACTTTAAATATTGAATTAATTGTAATTTTTATTTGAATTTTATTTTAAATCAACAGTGTAATTTTTATTAGAATTTTATATTAAATCAACAGTTTTAGTTATTATATAATTATAAAAAGATAAACTAAATAGTTAGGAACGTAATAATCTTTGCAGAAAATTAAGAGAAATATACTATAATTGACTCAATTCAAATAGATCTTAATCAGGTCTGATTATCTTTATATATTCATGCTATGGCCAAAGATCCGGGCCGAGTTTTAATTTTTGACACAACGTTAAGGGATGGTGAGCAATCTCCTGGAGCAAGTCTTAATTTAGAAGAAAAGTTAGCTATCGCACAACAATTAGCAAGATTAGGAGTTGATGTTATTGAGGCAGGATTCCCTTTCGCTAGCCCTGGCGATTTCGCTGCAGTTCAGAAAATAGCTGAGAATGTAGGAGGAGAGGAAGGACCTATTATTTGCGGACTATCAAGAGCCTCAAAACCTGATATCAAAGCTTGTGCCGATGCGATTGCTCCAGCCCCAAAAAAAAGGATTCATACCTTCATTGCAACCAGTGATATACATCTTGAACATAAATTAAGGAAATCCCGAAAAGAAGTACTTGATATAGTTCCAGACATGGTTTGCTATGCAAAAAGTTTTGTTGATGATGTTGAATTTTCATGTGAAGATGCCGCAAGAAGTGATTTAGATTTTCTGTACGAAGTAATAGAATCAGCCATATCCTCAGGAGCTAATACCATAAATATTCCAGATACAGTTGGTTATACAACCCCTTCTGAATTTGGAGATTTGATATTAAATATCAACAAAAATGTTCCAAATATCAATGAGGCAGTTCTATCTGTACATGGTCACAATGACTTAGGACTTGCTGTCGCAAACTTCCTTGAGGCTGTAAAGAATGGAGCCAGACAACTTGAATGTACCATTAACGGAATAGGAGAGAGAGCAGGTAATGCTGCTTTAGAAGAATTAATTATGGCTCTTCATGTAAGAAGATCATATTTTAATCCGTTTTTTGGCAGGCCTCCTGAATCCCCTACTCCTTTAACAGCGGTTAGGACAGAGGAGATAACTAAGTCCTCTCGTTTGGTTTCCAATTTGACTGGGATGGTAGTCCAACCGAACAAAGCAATTGTTGGAGCAAACGCTTTTGCTCATGAATCTGGAATACACCAAGATGGAGTATTGAAAAATAGGCTTACATACGAAATTATCGATGCAAAAACAGTAGGGTTGTCTGACAATAAGATTTCTTTAGGAAAATTAAGTGGTAGGAGTGCTGTTCGAGCAAGATTAGAAGACCTTGGATATGATTTAAATAGAGAAGATCTTAATGACGCTTTCGCTAGATTTAAAGATTTAGCCGATAGAAAAAGAGAAATAACAGATCGTGATTTAGAGGCCATTGTTAGTGAACAAGTTCAACTGCCTGAAGCATTATTCCAATTGAAATTGGTCCAAGTAAGCTGTGGAACTTCTTTACTGCCAACTGCAACAGTAACTGTTGTTGGAGAAGATGGAGAGGAGAAGACCTCCGTCTCTCTTGGTACAGGTCCTGTTGATGCAGTAGTCCAAGCTTTGGATTCCTTAACAGATGAACCTAATGAATTAATTGAATTCTCTGTAAAGTCAGTTACTGAGGGGATAGATGCTTTGGGTGAAGTTACTATTAGAATAAGAAGAGATGGAAATCTATTCTCTGGCCATTCTGCAGATACTGACGTTGTTGTTGCAGCGGCTCAAGCATACATAAATGCGCTTAATAGATTAGTAGCTTCTCAGGGAAGGAAATCCATTCATTCACAAGATGATGATTTGGCTAAGGTATGTAAAAAATGGATTAAATAACTAGCTTTCATAAAATGTGTTTTTAAAAGTTTCCGTAAATTTTTTTAGTTAATTCGCATTAATCCATAAACCATTGTTTATTATGTGATGTGACGATTAGATATGCGCACATAAATGGCTTTAAAAAGAAATCTTTACCGACTTATAGGACTTGATGGAATCCCCCATCACGTACTAGATGCGCCCTATGAAAGTATCGATGCAGCACTTAAAGCCGCAAAGTTGTGGTCCGCTGGTCAAGGGTTGAGTTGCACAATCAAAGATAGAGGCATTGGCGTACAAGTTCTTGCAGGAAATGGAACATGGAGAACCGTTTGTTATCCAACTAATTGTTTGCAACCTTCTCTCGCGTAAATTAAATTATTAATATCGAACTTATGATTTTTTTTAAGAGAATAATTCTTTAAGGGGATTCAAAAATGCGCGGCTACTGGACGCTTTCTTGGTTTGGTTTGATCTCAAATACACTTGCGATACCTTTTATTGCATATGTGGTTGGATCAGGCCCACCCCTTCAAGCAGCCAATATCACTCTAGCTATTAGTCTAGCTTGGCCATCTGCCGTGACTGGAATTGTTGCTTCAGCAGGTCTCTTTGCTCAAAGAGGATGGGGTGTGATTTTATCAATAGTTGCTTTGTCAATGACTCTTTCAGGAACTTTGCCTTATGGCATAATCAGGCTAATTAAAGTGAATGATATTTTTGGGATAAGTGGCTTGTCATTGCTAATAGCTTTGCTTAATTTAATAGCCTTAATATATTGGTGTAGAAGAGGCCATAGAAGAATAAGGCTCTAGCTAATGTTGAAGATTCCCTGAAGTCTTTTCATTTTTATCTTGAGTTGAAGCTGGGGTATTTTAATCGTCTGTGACGCATTCTCCTCCAAACAGAGACAAAAGCTCTAAGTATTATTTCTATTTCTGCTCTCGTTAAACTACTTTCTTTTAATTGGCCATCAATCTGACGAGATTGAATTATTTTTCTAACTGTTTTGCAAGCCTCTTTGTCTGAAGAGGAAGAGTCCAGAGCTCTTAACGCTGCTTCGCAGCCATCTGCAAGCATGAGTATTCCAGTTTCTTTTGAATGAGGAATAGGTCCTTTATATCTGAAACGTTTTTCAGAGGCTGATGGATCACTTTCTCTAGCTTTATGAAGAAAATATCCCATCTTTAAAGTACCTTGATGTTCTGGGATGAAATCAGCAATAGGTGATGGAAGTCGGTATTTCCTCGCAAGCTTTAATCCTTCATCTACATGGGCTTGAAGAATGTCGGCACTTCTATATGGGTTTTTTATTTCGTCGTGTGGGTTTATTCCATCTTTCTGATTTTCAATAAACCAATTAGGAGCATGCAATTTACCTACATCATGGTAAAGAGCTCCAGTTCTTATTAAGTCAACATCAGCACCTATTACTCTTGCTCCTTCCTCGGCGAGGCTCAAAATTGTTAAAGTATGTTCAAATGTTCCTGGTGCTTCTCTAGATAATCTGCGAAGTAAAGGACGTTCTTGATCAGCAAGTTCCATTAATCTTGCTCTAGTAAGTAATCCAAATGTATTTTCTAAGATTGGTATAATTAATATTGTTACCATTAATATTGAACTAATAATAAGTGTCTCCTTTAAAAGAGAATTAGGATCAATAGATAGATTGTTAAATTCTATATTTTCATCCCTAATTAACTGATTAAGAATAAACCATTGCCCTAATAATGCACCAAAAGGTATAAATAGAGCTATTTGAAGAACCTGTGCCCTGCTTCTCATCCTTCTTCCTAAAAATGCAATAAATGCACCAGCGATACTTGCGATTAATAGTTTAACTTCACTTGATCCAGTAAGAGGTAATGGCCAAATCAGGCTAGCAGCAGCCATCCAAGTTAATGATGTTACCGTACCTATTCCTTGTGAAAGAAGTAATGTGGGAGGTAATAATAACTGCATAGGACTTGCTAGCGGTCCAAGCCAGTCTTTTGTTATTTGAACTACGAATAACAAGGCTAAAGATAGTAGACCATGTCTAGCCTGAAGCCTAGGCTTTTCTCTTCTCATAATCATAAGAAGTAATCCACAACTTCCCATAGATTCCGAGAATCTTATTAACCATTTTAAGGGTCTGGGACTCCGACTTACTTTGTTAAAATGTTCTAAGATATCAAACTCTTGTGAAGTTATTTGCTTCCCTTTTTTTGATATTATACTGCCCTCTTTAACATTGATTGTTTTTATACCTTCTTGGTAGATTAGATTTTCGAGTAATATATTGGTTTTGAGTTTATCAACTTTTAAATTACTTTTTTGATGAAAACTACTAGATAATATTTTTGCACCTAATGATCTATTTGGAGAATCTTTCTCACCTAGATCTATTAATTGAAGTGAAGAGGCTTCATTAAGTTGATCAAGTGCAAGTGTATTAATAATTCCCTGAGAAAGCATTTTCTGTGAAACATTTTTTATCTCTTCTTTCCATTCTTTCCATTCATTATCTGTAACATTAATTATCCAAGCTTTCTCTGGATTGGTTAAAATAATTTCGTTTAAATCTATTTCAGAATTGTTATCCTTAAGGGTGCGAAGTATATTGATTTTCTTAAAAACAGTCTTTTGTAAATTATTTGATTTATTATTATCTATTGATTGAACAAAACTTTCTTTCAAGCCTTGTTTCTTTTCTTTTAAATCCGTTGTATCTATTACCTTTGCATCTCTAGGGGCTATTACATTGACTTGAGCAATATCTCCTGGTTTGAGATCGGGAACAGCAAGTAACTTATAACTTGAAAATATTGCTATTAATAGACAGACCATTAGTAGACCTAACTTGTCAGTGGCTGACCATCGAAGTATTGGACGTCTGGGAGATTGACTCCCTAACCATATCCTCCATATTTTTTGTGGACTGGGTAATTTAGCCAAAGAGTTTTTCTCCTAACCTGACGTTAGGTTTAATGCGTTGATTAATTGAAATTGTATTCATTTTATTTATGCCAAAAATTTTAGATGGAAAAAAACTTGCTCAGGAGATTGAACTCACACTTCAACAGGCTATCGAATCGGGCCTGGAAGTTGCGAAACGACGTCCTGGTCTTGCTGTCATTAAGGTTGGTAATGATCCTGCCAGTGGAGTTTATGTCAATTACAAGGAAAAAGCATGCGATCGAATAGGTGTTAGAAGTTTTGCAAAGCATTTAAAAGAAGATATTTCATTGGAGGAACTTACAGAAGTCATTAAAAGTTTGAATGAAGAAAATAATGTTGATGGAATTTTATTGCAATTACCATTACCTGCTCACCTTGATGAGACCGCTTTACTAAGGAGCATTGATCCTGATAAGGATGCTGATGGTCTACATCCTTTGAACCTTGGAAGATTAATAAAGGGAGAAAAAGGACCAAGATCATGTACACCTGCTGGTGTTATGTCTCTGCTTGAACGAAATCAAATCAAAATCGAAGGGAAAAGAGCAGTAGTAGTTGGACGTAGTATTCTTGTTGGAAAGCCAATGGCTTTAATGCTTGAAGCTGCAAATGCCACTGTCACGGTTGCTCATTCAAGAACTAAAGATTTATCTTCTTTGACTAGACAGGCAGATTTACTAGTAGTAGCAGCTGGCAAGCCCTATTTGATTGGGGAAAACCATGTAAGTGAGAATTGCGTGGTTATTGATGTGGGAATTCATAGACTTCCTCCTGATCAAGAAAATATGAAAGAGCTTAAAAAGACTAAACTTTGTGGAGATGTAAAGATATTTGAAATTGAAGATAAAGTGGCTGCTTATTCTCCTGTACCTGGCGGTGTAGGGCCTATGACAGTAACAATGCTTCTAGCAAATACCGTGGATAGGTGGCAGAAACATTGTGGATTACCTTTAACTATTAATCATTTACTTCCATGATTCACTATGTCCTGAGAGAATTGGTAAGAATCGATTTTTTGCATGCAGGAAGCAATCGCTTCTTTTGACTTCGCTGAGTATCTAGAGAAAGCTAGAACTCGCGTTGAAGATGCGCTGGATGCGTCTTTAGGTCCTGAAAAGCCAGAAAAATTAAGGGAATCTATGCGCTATTCCCTTTTGGCGGGAGGGAAGAGATTACGACCAATACTTTGTCTTGCTGCCTGTGAACTTGCTGGAGGCGAAGTTGAAAAAGCATTGCCAACATCAGTTGCTCTGGAAATGATTCATACAATGTCTCTTATCCATGACGATCTCCCCTCAATGGATAATGATGATCTTCGTCGAGGGCGTCCAACTAATCACAAGGTTTACGGAGATGCTGTGGCGATACTTGCTGGAGATGCTCTATTGACAAGAGCTTTTGAGATGGTGTCAATTCGAACAGAGGGTATACCGTCAGAGAGACTATTGAAAATAATTGGCGAGCTTTCTTTAGCGGCAGGGGCTCCTGGACTAGTGGGAGGACAAGTAGTTGATCTTGATTGTGAAGGGAAAGAAGTTGATTTAGAAACCTTGGAGTACATTCACCTCAATAAAACAGGAGCTTTGCTTAAGGCATGTGTCACTTGCGGAGCATTGATTGGTGGAGCTGATGAGAATCTCCTAGAAGCACTAAGTGTTTATGCGAGAGGTATTGGCTTAGCATTCCAAATAATTGATGACATTCTTGATGTAACAGCGAGTAGTGAAGTATTGGGCAAAACAGCAGGAAAGGATTTAATTGCTGATAAGACTACTTATCCCAAATTACTTGGTCTTGATGAATCAAGAAAGAGAGCAGATCTTTTAGTATCAAAAGCAAAAAATGCTCTTGAGCCTTGGCCAGAAAAATCAAAACCTCTTCTTGCATTGGCTGATTACATTACAAGTAGAGATAGATGAATCTTAATCAAGGTTTCGAATTTCAATTCATTTATATTCTTGATAATGCTGTATTGGCCTGGGGACTAGCAGCATGTGGACTTGCTCAATTTTCTAAATTATTATTCGAATTAATTTTTAAGCAACGGTGGAGACCGTCAGTACTTATTGAAACAGGAGGTATGCCCTCCAGTCACTCGGCTTTGGTAACAGGAACCGCTGCAGGAGTTGGACTTCAACTTGGCTTTAATGATCCAGTATTTGCTTTGGCTTCAACAATTGCTTTTATTGTGATGTACGACGCTTCGGGAATAAGAAGGTCGGCAGGCTTAACAGCAGCAAAAGTCAATCAAATTTCAAAAAATAATCCTAACGAATTGTCTTCAGAAACTACTTTGAAAGAATCTTTGGGGCATACAAAAATCGAGGTATTGGTAGGAAGTCTTCTTGGACCAATTGTGGCTTTACCAGGTATTTTCTTCATTGGTTCTCCTTTGCATATTTTGCAAATGATTGGATTAGTTTCTTTGTGAAAGAAGTAAAAGCAAAAGAAGATTGTGTTGTTTTAACTAAGGATCAAGAAAAATCTCTTGAATTATTCTGTGAATGGCTTAACACCCCATATTCCTTCAAACCCTTTGTAATGAAAGGCTTTGCAGGTAGCGGAAAAACATATTTATCTATGAAATTATTAAAAAAGGTCGATGAGTTAGGTTTGTGTTGGACTGTAGTTGCACCAACTCATAAGGCTGTAGGTGTACTAAGGGAGGGCTTAAGAAGGGAATCTATTCAACCCACATGGTTTCCATCCACTATTCACCGTTTGCTTCGACTTAAGTTGAAAAGACAGGCGGATGTAGAAATATGCGAAAAAACTGATCAAACAGAGAACTCTTTGGAGAACTTAGGACTCGTTTTAATTGATGAAGCATCAATGATTGATTCCAAATTATTGGAGATAACGCTTGAATGTGCAAGATGTAATTCGACTCGGTTGGTTTTTATTGGTGATCCGGCCCAACTTCCACCAGTGGGAGAAAGTTGTAGCTCAGTTTTTTTAATGAAAAGAGCAGTGAATACTGAACTTAGACAAGTCGTTCGTCATCAAGGGCCTGTTCTAAAATTGGCAAATATAATTAGAGATGGGAAAATCCCTTGTAATCAGCCGCCAATATTGCCAGTTATTAATTCTAAAAAAGGTAATGTTGGAATATTAGATAGAAATAGCTGGCTTGAAAGAGCTAAATCATCATTGAGGTTATCTTCCTTAGAGGATGATCACGATAGAGCAAGAATTTTGTGCTACACGAATCGAATTGTTGATAATTTAGTTCCTCATGCAAGAAGAGCTATTCATGGTGAGATGGCAGATCAATATCAGGTTTTACCAGGAGAGGTTTTAATTAGCCGTAAAGCTGTTATGGCAAATGCGTCATTAAATGAGGATGAGCTTGGAGAAGAACCAGATATTCTGATTAATTCCAATAGAGAGATGGTGGTAGAAGATGTAATTCCAAATAGTTTTGACTTGGCCTCTTTGGGAATTCACCAAGATTTTGAACACCCTTTACCTGTTATTGAAACTCAGATAGCTAAAGTCAACTGTGATGAAAAAGAATTCTCCTTAAGGTTAATTCCTCAAATAGGTTCTAAATCTCGAATTGACTTAGACCTTTCTTTGAATGTATTGAGCAATCTGGCAAGAGAGAGAGGGAAAAAAAATAGTGCTTCGATGTGGAAACTTTTCTTTTTTATTAGAGACTCATTCGCTTCTTTAGGTCCGGCCTCAGTCCTTACAATTCATAGGAGTCAAGGAAGTACTTTTGGAGAAGTGTTCATAACTTCTGATGTCTTTTGGCCTAAAGATCTTGAATTTAGAAGAAGACTTGTATACGTTGCTGTCAGCAGAGCGAGCAAAGGAGTATGGATTGTTGGTGATGATAAAAGCAAGACGAATCAAGATATTTTAGAGAAATTATTAAGTGAGTAATTTGGAAAATGTTATTTTTGAAAAAAGATTTCTTTATGCATAGTCCATAACAGTTTTTTTCCAATTTTCTATAATAAGAGGCGAACTGGCCCAATGCAAATGTATCCAGCTTGCATGAATTAAATGATTACAAAAACCCTCATTTTTACTTTCCAAATTCCATCCTTTAATATCCCATGGGCAATTTATTTCTGAATTATAGCTTTCATTAAATATTTCCCAGCGATGAAATTCATGTCCAATTAGTTTATTACCTGGAGTAGTGATAGGACTTTTATTTTTACTTCTTGCTTCTCTATAACCAATTTTTAAATTACCTTTTTTAGCTTTAAAAGGTAGTATTCCAGCCATTGAATATTCTCTCCCTTCAAGATCAAATATACTTTTACATAAAAGCATCATTCCTCCACATTCAGCATATATAGGAAACTTTTTCGAAAATAATTTTATTGAGTTAAGGCTTGTTTTTGAATTGCTCAATTGGTTCGCGTGTTGCTCAGGAAAACCTCCAGGTATAATTAATCCTTTTGCTTCTTTTGGGATTTGTTCGTTCTCAAGAGGTTTCCAAGTAATAGTTGGCATTCCATTTTCTTCTAATAATTCTTTTGTTTCTTGATACCTAAAATGGAAAGCATCATCTTCCGCTATAGCAATTGGATGAATAAATTCGTTTTCTTTCTTTGGCAAAAAGTTAATTGTTTTGTTGTTAGATTCTGGAGATGATAAAAGCTTTCTAAAACTTTTTATATCTAGATAATCTTTGGCTATTGATGCCCACTTTTTAACTTTAATATCTAAGTCTAAAATTTCATGAGCGGGAGCTAAACCTAAATCCCTCGCTGGAAGATGTAAGTCTTTGCATGAAGGAAGAGAACCCAATGACTTTGTATTGATTTGATCAAGAACCTCCAATAATATTTTTTCATGTCTAGGAGTTTGAACATTATTGAGAACAACGCCTGCAATTTTTAATCCCTTATCGTGCTCTCTAAATCCTTTTATTAAGGCTGCTAGTGATGCAGCTTTCCCTCTAGCATCAACAATAAGGACTACTGGCAGGCTTAAAACCTTAGCTAATTCAGCGGTGCTTCCTTGTGAGCCACTGCCAATTCCATCAAATAATCCCATTACTCCTTCAACAAACGAATAATCAGTTAAGCCTCCGTAGTGATTAAAATTTTCTTTAACCCAACTTTCACCAGAGAGAACTAAATCAAGATTGCGACAAGCTTTTTTTGAAACTGCAGTGAGTTGTTGGGGGTCTAAATAATCAGGTCCAACTTTAAAAGTTTGAACTGTTTTATTTATACTTTTTAGCCAAGAAATTAAAAGAAGACTTAAAAGTGTTTTACCACTGTTACTTGAGATTGCAGAGATTACGCATGCCATCTAATGACTTTATTTATTTGGCTTGATTAACTAAATCAAGCATTTCTTTTGCTATTGGCGTCGCACTCGCAAGTAAAGGACTCGTATTGCCTCTACTACTCGAAAGTAAACGAGCAACATCATTTTCTAAAGAGTTCTTTTGAATGGGAACGACTTGTTCAATAAGTTCCATTCTTGCCATACCTCCCGCTTCTAATCTCATGCACTCTCCAGATTCTGATGCGAGGATTACACAAATATCGCTTTTTTGTTTGTTATTGGCTTTTGCAATTAATCTAATCCCCACTATTTGACCAGGATTTATGCTTGGCTTACCAATTGGTAGTGAAGTGATACCAACTTGAACAAGAGTTTTGTCAGGACGAAGAAAACTTACTTTCAGTTGATCTTTTTTTGAGGAGATAGGACTTTCAAGTTTCCAGTTGAGACGATCGGCAATCCATGCAGCAAGTAAAAGACCTTGAACTGTTTGTGAGCCCTCAATATCGATATCAATTTTTTGTAAATTATCAAGAGCATTTCTTCTTTGAAGAGGATCAAATACCATCGCTAAGGTTTCTCTCCAACCTCTAAGGCGAAGCCAATTCAGGTCGTTTACAGCTTGTCCAGATTGAATTCTTTGAAGCAATAAATTTAAGCAGATTATTGGTTCACCTAATGCAGTATCAATAATTAATCTTCGGTTTGGTAGCGCTAGAGCATTGAGGAATTCGGGGGCCTCATCAATTCTTCCATTCCACCATAACCAAGAAGGAAGTTCATCAGGGACAAGAGTTTCAACAATTTCAAGCCCATCATTGATTGCAGCTTTATTACCTCTTAAAACAATTACGTCTCCACAAGCTGTTTTTCCTCCGCTTTCTTCAGGAAGGGGACAATAGGCTGCTACTAAAGTTTCTAGATTATTTTCTTTATCAATTGTGGGTGCAATTGTTATTAATCTTCTTGGTTGCAAATTACTAATAGAGGTGTCAATGTGTTGCCCTCTGAGGTCTTCTACTTTTTCAATTGAATCTTCACCTTGAATTGAAGATTGAACTCTGAAATCAAGTGGTGAAGTACTGTTAGGTAGATCTCCTCTTAGAATAATTTCTCTTGCAGCTTCTATGAGATCATTCCTTTGGCTCCCTACTACGGGCCCAGATATTTTTCCAGTTTTGACTAGTTTTTGTTCAATCCAGGCCGGTTGCCAGACAATTAAACAAAAAGTGTTAGCTCCTTTATCTCCTTGCTCATCATGAGACCATAGTTGCTCAAGATAGGTAGGAATTTCAGATGGAGGTAACTGAAGGGGTGTTTGTAGGGTTAATTGAGGAGACATCTAATTTGGTTCAAATAAAAGAATTGGATTTAATTTTTTCAAGGTCTTCTCCATAGAAGTTGATCTTTGCCAATAAGTAAGTCTGATTCAGTCGGTCCCCATGTCCTTGATTCATATGGATAAATAGGTAATTCCCAAGGAGAATCCTCAATCTTTTCAAGTAGAGGAGTATATAAACGCCAAGCAGCCTCAACCTCATCGCTTCGAGTAAATAATGTGGGATCTCCAAGCATTGCATCAGCAAGGAGTCTCACATAGCCTTCATCTGATGGTTCTCCAAACGATTCGTCATAGGAAAATTCCATATTTACAGGTCTACTTCTCATCCCAGACCCTGGAGATTTAACCTCAAAACTAAATTCAGCGCCTTCGTTGGGTTGAATTCTAAGAATTAATTGGTTTGAAGTTGGGCATCCCCCTGCTGCGTCAAAAAGGTGAACAGGTGCTTCTCTAAATGTGAGCACAACTTCACTAAGTCTTTTAGCTAATCGTTTTCCTGTCCTTACATAAAAAGGTACTCCCTGCCATCTCCAATTATCTATGAACAGCTTCATAGCTACATATGTTTCAGTTGTGCTGTTTGGGTTAACACCTGGTTCATCTCTATAACCTAGGAGTGGATCTTCATCGCTACCTCCCTTTGAGTATTGACCTCTAACGCAGCATTCCCAAGGCTTTTCTTCATTCGCAAGCTTAACTGCCTGAAGAACTTTAGCTTTTTCATTCCTTATTGCTTCTGGATCAAAATGTCCAGGTGGTTCCATTGCTGTTAGAGCAAGCATTTGAGTTAGATGATTTTGAACCATATCTCTTAAAGCTCCTGAAGATTCGTAATATCCAGCTCGATCTTCAACTCCAACTGTTTCAGAACTGGTAATTTGAACACTCGAGATATAATTTCTATTCCAAATAGGTTCAAAAATCGTGTTTGCAAATCTGAGAACAAGAATATTTTGAACAGTTTCTTTACCTAAATAATGATCTATTCGAAATATTTGACTTTCTTGGGCACAACCCTGAACGAGAGAATTGAGTGACTGAGCGCTATTGAAATCTCTTCCAAAAGGTTTTTCGATTACGACCCTACTACGTTTTGGATCTTTCAATAATCCTGCTGCAGCTAAAGCTCTACATCCACTTCCATAGAACTTCGGAGATACTGAAAGGTAAAAAGTTCGATGACCGTGAGTAGCTCTTAGCTTGTCAATTATTTCAAGTCTTTCTCCAAGTCTTACTAGGTGTTCGGGTTGTTGAAGATCTACAGGCTCATAGAAAAGGTTTTGAGAAAATAATTCCCACTCTTTTGGACTTTCATTTATTTGAGAAGAAAGAGCCTCTTCCATTTTTTCTTTAAATATTTCATCAGTCCAAGGTCTTCTCGCACAGCCTAAAATGGCAAACTCACTTGGTAATCTTCTTTGCTTAAAGAGTTCAAATAGAGCAGGAACTAGTTTCCTGTGTGTTAGATCTCCTGAGGCCCCAAATATAACCAGACATTGAGGAGGAACTACTCGCTCTTGGCGAAGACCTATTCTTAATGGATTTGTTACTGGCATGCTCATTGATAATTTCCTTGCCAATTAGATGAGAAATATTATCCAAGTTGCTTCAAATCATTCCGCCATTTTTTGTCGGATGTCCAAAAACAAAATTGATATTGATTTATTAAATATAGAAAAAAATATCTCTAAAGTAATTAATAATTATCGCTTTCCAGACTTTTTATTTTTTTAATAAGTCTCAGCATGCCATCTGCCTGCTTTTCTTAGCTTAGGTCTAAGTTCAGACCAGTCTAAACCTTTTGCAGAAGCCGCAGTTGACATAGCCTCATCTATACCTGGTTCCATTCCTTTTAATCCACATAAGTAAATGTGAGTTTTAGGATTCTCAATCATATTGAATATTTCTTCAGCATGTTCAAGCACCCTGTCCTGGATATACATTCTTCCTCCTTTTGTATTCTGCTGCTCCCTGCTGATTGCTTTTGTGTATCTAAGATTTTCAGGAAACTTTGACTTGTAGTGCTCGAAATCAGCATCATAAAGCAAGTTGGCTGTCTTAGGTGCACCCATAAATAACCAAGCTTTTCCTTTGAAATTCCACTGATGTTTTTCTATTTCCGTAGGTTCAAACATTCTCCTGAGATATGCCCTCATTGGAGCTATACCAGTACCTGTTGCAAGCATTATTATATTAGAATCCTCTTCCTCTGGAAGAAGCATCTCTTTGCCTACTGGACCACTAATTTTTACTTTATCTCCAGGGGATAGGTTGCATAAATAAGTAGAGCAAACACCATTAATTGTTTCACCATCTTTTTCATACTGAAGTTGTCGAACACATAATGAAAGTGTATTCCCTGCATAGTTATCTCCGTATCTAGTGCTAGCAATTGAATAAAGTCTTGGCCTATGAGGCTTCCCTTTTGCGTCTTCTCCTGCAGCAAGTATTCCGCAACTTTGACCTTCGATATATTTGAAGTCTGGGTCTCCTCCAGATAAATCAAATGTTATGTGTTGAACTTTCCCTATTGCTCCTTCTTTTAATGCTGAATAATTTTCAGTTACTGTCCCAGTGAATGGTGCTTTTGGTTTGTAAGTATTTACGGGTACATCTGCATGAGGTTTCTTTGCCGCCGCTTTGGCAGGTGCAGAGGGGGTAGATTCAGACACAGGTTTAGTAGATTCAGGTGTTTTAGATGCAGCAGCAGGTTTAGTAGATGCAGCAGCAGGTTTAGAGGATGCAGCAGCAGGTTTAGAGGATGCAGCAGCAGGTTTAGAAGATGCAGCAGCAGGTTTAGCAGTTGCTGCTTTGACTTTGTCGCTTAAAGCATTTTTACCAGTTCTCAGCATTGCACCAAATGAATATTGCCTTTTTATCAAGTAGAAAAAGCCAATTATTATGGGAATATGTGCAAGACCACCTAGTACTACTTTTGTCTCTGAGTAAGCCATAAAAACTTAAATTAGAAGGTGAGATTACCAAAAAGAGGTAACTTTTAGCTGTTTTATCTTGAGATTACTAATTTTTAAGTTCACCTTTTGAGACCGTCACAAGTTGATTTATTTTCTTAGATCCCAATATTTAAAAGAGTTTTTGAGATTAGTTCTTCTTTTCTGATAAACCGAATATTATTTTTTTATGTAATGTTTCAGTGAAAATAGTAATTATGAATAGACGAGTTTTATCTATTCATAGGGTAGAAAACTTAAAATAGTATTTCCCTCATAGAAAACTTTTAATTTAAAGAAATTTTATTTATAGCCCCAAGGGGATTCGAACCCCTGTCGCCTCCGTGAAAGGGAGGTGTCCTAGGCCTCTAGACGATGGGGCCAGATGCAGTGATAAATCACTCAATAAGTAATTGTTATCACAAATAAAAGTTACGGGCCCGCCTTGCCACTCGTCAAGGCTTCTTGAACCTTATCTTGGCCACGCCATACAGGAACAGTGAAATAGAAACACGCACCTTCAGTTGGTTTAGAAACTACCCAGATCTTGCCTCCATGAACTTCAACAATTCTTCTACAAACTGAAAGGCCAATGCCAAAGCCGGTTGTCTCTTGAGAAGTTTGTGGAAGCCTCACTCGATCAACAAATATTCTTTGTTGCTCTTCTTGGGGGATACCAGGCCCATTATCTCGAACAATTACTTCAACCCATTGATTTGTTCTGTGAAGCATTGTTATAAAAATTTCACCTTCGTCATCAGAAAATTTCAAAGCATTTTCAATAAGGTTCAACAAAACCTGCATCATTCTTCTTTGATCTGCGAAAACGGATGGTAAATCAGTTGGAATATCGGTATTTATTTTTATTTTGCGATTAAGCCATTGCTTTTCAAGCTCTAGAATTGCTTCAGCAGATATGCTTGCAAGATCAACTTTTTGAGGGTTAAACAACGTCTCCCAGCGAGTACTGCCAACCTCTAATAAGTCCTTAGAAAGTATTTCAATTTCTTCAAGCCTTCTCTTGAGGACGTCTTGAAACTTATTCATGCTGATTTGACCAAGTTTTTGGCTTTGAAGAGCTAAACCAGCGGCGGTTAATGGAGTTCTCAATTCATGCGCAACCATTCTCAGGAGGCTTTCTTGCGAATGTATTTTTTTAGTAAGTGTTTCGTTCTCTTGTCTAAGAACTAGGAGATCATCCTCAAGAAGAAGTTCTTTTTGTGTTTGATCGGATTCAATTGTTTTGCCTCTAAGACTCACGCCTGTTCGATTGTTTAATCGTTCGTGTTGCCATCTTGGAACCCAAGTTTTAACTTGTTCAAAAATTGAACTCCCAGCAAATATTTGTCTAGGCGAAGGTTCTAACTTTATTAGTGCAGGAAGAGCTACTAATCTATAAAGTTCAAGTAATTCGGGATTATCAGAAGGATCTGAAAAATCTAGAGTGACATTAAATCCACAATCTTCTCTTTCTAAGTATTCAATTAACGAACGAATATCTCCCCTTGAGAGATGGTGACTAGATGCCACAAGCAACAGTTTTAACTGCCGTCTGTCGTTAGCTTCGGCACTATCCACAGTGTCGAGCAATCTAAATAATTACGCATACCTTAAGGTAACGAGACACCTTTTAGGTATTAGCTAATAATTAATAGATACACTTTTGATTTTTTTTCAGTTCCAGAAAATGGCTATTTCTCATACAACTGGTATTGGAAGAACTACAAAATCTTCAGTGGGTATTGATAGACTTAGAATTAATTTTGATAGTAATTTAAGGCGATGGTTTGATCGAAATATTGGTTTATGGCATTCTAAAAGGCAATATTTTTTTGATGAAGAAAAGGCTATTAATTTGGAAATGTACATAAATATCAGCAAGTTAATTCAAAGTGATTTGGAATTTGAAAGCTATCGCTTTAATTGGTGGTGCGAAGATCAAAAAGATTTTTTTATTAAAAACCCAACCTATAAAAGTGAGGGAGAAATAACTGCTCGTCTACAAGGCCATCAATTAATTCGTGATTGTTCTTATTTATCTAATTCTTCAGGCATTTCAAATATTAGGCAAGTGGATGAACATGAGTTGATCTTTGAGTCTAATTACGATGATTGGCATGTATTAGAACATACGCGCTTAATTGACCAAGATAAATTTAGATCCAGAACTATTTATAGTTGGTTTAATGATAAGTTGAAAATAGTTGAAAATCACCATGAAATAAGGATTAAGAATCCCAACTAATTGGTTGGCAGAAAATTTTGGATTTCCTTAAGCCTAATATTGTATAGTTTTACTAGCGGTTAGAGAATCTATTTATAGGTTTTTGCTGAATGATGTTTTTGGATCGTCTTTCCTTGAGAAAATTAATTAAATCTTTAACTGAAAAAATTTTAGCAATCTCATTTTCAACCATTCTTATTTCTTCTTTCACAAGTACTTCTTCTTTAAGCAAAGAAAATAAGCTTGTTAAAGCTAGTCGATCTGACATGCTTTTATATGGCCAAATTTTTTCAAATTATTTTTGTATTGCTAGAAGATCCAAGGTTAAATTCGATGACGCTATTTCACTTGCTGCAAATAATTTAACTGCAATCATAATTAATAAACATGGAGGCCTTCTAGAGGAATTAGATGGAAAAACGATAACACCTAACCAATTACTTAATGGATCATCAAATGTAATAGTTGAATCGGCTGTATTAACTTGTCCTGAACAGGTACCTGAGAAGATAGAGAGAAAAGTAAGAAAGACTATTGAACAAAGAGCAAAGTCAATTCAGAAAGAAAATAAAAAGAATTAATCAATTAGTTTTAAAATCGATGTTATTATAGGAATCTAGGAATAAATTCTATATGAAAGAAAATATATCTACAAGATCAACAAAATTATCAGATTATATAGCTTATCCTTTCCTGATACCAAAAGTAAATTTAGATTTTAATATATTTGAAGATGAAGTTGTTGTCCAATCTTCATTTTGTGTAAAGCCAAAGTTAGAAGAACCAACTAAACTTATTCTTAAGGGTGTTGAAATCGACTTACTTTCAATTTCTATTGATGGTAGAGAACTAGACTCAGGAAAATATAGTCTTTCAAATCAAGATTTAGTTATTCATAATCCTCCAATACATACATTTGAATTAAATATTAAATCAAGGATTGACCCATTTAAAAATACATCATTAGAAGGTTTGTATTCGAGCTGTGGAATGTTGGCTACGCAGTGTGAAGCAGAAGGTTTTAGAAGAATATGTTTTCATCCTGATAGACCAGATATTTTAAGTAAGTACACAGTCAGGATTGAATCTGATATAAATTCATACCCAATACTATTATCAAATGGTAATAAGAAATATGGTAATAAATTAAGTTCAAATGGAAATAGACATGAAATTATATGGGAGGATCCTTTTCCTAAGCCATCCTATTTATTTGCTTTAGTCGCTGGTAAATTAAGCTCAGTCTCGGATAAATATCTTACTAAGACAGGAAGGTCGATTGATATTAAAATATATGTTGAAAATGGCGATGAAAAATATACAAAACATGCTATAGATTCTTTAAAAAAAGCAATGAAATGGGATGAGGATGTATATGGGCTTGAGTATGATTTAGATGAATATAAGATTGTTGCTGTGCGACATTTTAATATGGGTGCAATGGAAAATAAGGGTTTAAATATTTTTAATTCAAAGTTGGTCTTAGCAGACTCAATGACTGCTACTGATGATGAATTAGAAAGAGTTGAAAGTGTAATAGCACATGAGTATTTTCATAATTGGACTGGTAATAGAATTACTTGCCGTGATTGGTTTCAGCTCTCTTTAAAGGAAGGACTTACAGTTTTTAGAGATCAATCATTTACAGCAGATCTTCATAGCTCTGGACTAAAAAGAATAGAGGATGTTTCCTTCCTTAGGAATTTTCAATTTGCTGAAGATAATGGCCCTACCTCTCATGCGGTGAAGCCTAAAGAGTATGTAGCGATCGATAATTTTTATACAACAACAATATATGAGAAGGGTGCTGAGGTGATAAGAATGCTTGAGCTATTGCTAGGAAAAGAAAAGTTTTTTAGAGGAATTAATCTCTATATTAAAACTTTTGATGGTAGTGCCGCTACAACTGAGGATTTTATTAATTCATTAATAAAAGGTGCTTATTTGGAAGAAAAAAACTGTCCTTTTGATTTAGAAAAATTTCTTAATTGGTATTATAAATCAGGCACTCCAAAAGTTCTTATAAATCAATCTTGGGATTCAAAAAATTCAATTTTAAATGTCTCTTTTGAGCAGAAAATAGATAGCGAAAAAAATAGTGAAAATACGGAAATGGTTATTCCAATTCTTTATTCTTGCTATAGCAGAGAAAAAGGTGCTCTTCCTATAGCTGAGGATAATTTATTTATTTTAGATAAAAATAAGAAGAATCTAAAAATAAATACTCTCCCAGGTGAGAAAGAAGCCCCAGTTTTATCACTTTTTAGACGATTTTCTTCACCTGTTGTTTGGGAATCTGATTTGCTTATAGATGACTATCTGTTCCTTTTCTTAAATGATAATGATTATTTTTCTAGGTGGGAGTCTGGTCAGTATTTGATGCGTGAAGTTTTGAAAAATAGGCTTTGCAATAAAGCCAATTATTCATTGGAAGATAGGTTTATTAATGCTATTAAACAAACCATAAAATCTTTAGAAATTAAGGATCCTTTTTTCTTAGCAACTCTTATTACAATACCTGGTTTTGCAGAATTGGAATCCTTGTTAAAAAAAGTTGATCCAATAAGAATTTATAGAGAGTCTATAGATTTCCAAGTTTTAATTGGTAATGAAGTTCTTCAAGAGCTGAGAATAATAGCTAAAAATTTATTAATTAATATTGATCATCAATGGCCAATGGGTAAAGGAGAGAGAAAACTATTAGGAACTTTATGGTTCTATTTATCTCTTGCTGGCGATAGAAATGTGCAAAGAAATTGTGTTGAATCAATTAGCCATTCTTCAATGACAATATCAAGGGCGGCTTTAGGTGCATTAAAGCCACTCGATAACACTTTGACCGATGAAGCTTCTAATTTGTTTTATAACCTTTGGAAAGAAAATCCAGTGGTCTTAGACTCATGGTTTGCTTATGAGGCCTCAAGACCTCATAAGCGAGGAATTGATATGATTGAAAAATTACTTTCACATTCTAAATTTGATTGGAAGGCTCCAAATGCCATAAGAGCTGTTCTCGGCGGATTTAGTAAAAATATTGATTTATTTCATTCTCTAGATGGACAAGGTTATTTATTTATGGCTGATAAATTAATTGAGGTAGATAAAATTAATCCAATAACGGCTTCAAGAATGGTGAAAATTTTTAGTAAATGGAAAACTTACATAGATAAAAATAAGGAAGGAATGTATGAATCATTACTAAAATTAAACAATGCAAATTTATCTTCTAATACAAGAGAAGTAGTGGAACTGATTTTGAAGTAAATTTAAAAATTTATCTGAACATTGAGCTAACAGAACTTTCTTCATGAATTCTCCAAATAGCTTCTCCAAGCATATTTGCAACTGATAAGACATTCAATTGTGAGAAATCTAAATTACTTGGAACAGGAATACTATTAGTAACAATAACTTGTTCAAAAAGGCCTTCTTTTGAAAGTCTCGCGTAGGCAGGGGGAGAGAAAACAGCATGAGATGCACATGCAATAACTTTTTTAGCTCCCTCTTTCCTAAGTAATTCAGCTCCTGCACAAATAGTACCTCCAGTGTCAATCATGTCATCAATCAATATTGCAGTTTTGCCAGAGACTTCTCCAATGACTGTAAGGCTTTCGGCAACATTGTGTCCTGAGCGACGTTTATCAATGATGGCTAGAGGTGAGTCCTTCATTTGCTTAGCAAAAGCTCTGGCTCTGGCTACACCACCTACATCCGGCGAGACAACTACGATTTCATCAAGCTTCATAGTTGATAGATAATCAACTAAAACAGGTGAACCATATATGTGATCGCAGGGGATATCGAAATAACCTTGGATTTGTGCGGAATGTAAGTCCATGGCGAGAACTCTATCTACTCCTGATTTGACAAGAATATTTGCGGTTAGCTTTGCAGTTATTGACTCTCTACCTGCTGTCTTTCTGTCTGCTCTGGCGTAACCAAAATATGGAATTACAGCTGTAATTTGTCTGGCAGAGGCTCTTTTACAAGCATCCACCATGATCATAAGCTCCATTAAACTGTCATTAACAGGAGCACAGGTTGGTTGTATTAGAAAAACATCACATCCTCTAATTGATTGCTGGATTTGAACATAGAGCTCTCCATCTGCAAACCTTTTTGAAACTAGAGGTACATTGGTTACCCCCATATAGGTCGCAATTTCTTTTGCTAGTGCTGTATTGGATGTCCCACTAATCAATCTGAGTCTATTAGTGTCATGCTCGAGACTAGTAGGCTCAGGATTCGCTGCAGTAATAAAACTGGTCACGGTTCCACAACAAGCAGTAAATGATATTTACTAATCTACCTTTATGTTGAGACATGATCAGATAAAAGGTTTTTTATATTTTTTCTTTTAAGACTAAATTTGTATGTTTTGAACTGGGAATCATTGGCCTGCCTTTTGTTTGGGGTGGCTATGTGAAAGTAATCTCTTCTGAAGAATTTTCTTTTGAAAACATTAATAATTTGACTTCAGGTAAAGGCTTAAAGATTTTTAACGGTGATTTTTTCGAAAACACACAGTTAGAGAGAGCTTGATTTATGTAATTGGGGCTTTACAATCAAGAGTTAGTTTGGAATGAAAAAATATAAAGTCTCAAATTAATTCTTCCCTCACTTGGATGGGTTACTTCAAAATCTTATTAAACGGTTCATCTAAATAATACTATCGTTGGAAAGAAATGCTTTAAGGATCTTGTTTTAAATAAAAACAAATTTATTTTATAAATTAAATTTTATATGATTAATTAATTTTTTTATTTTTTTGAGATTTAAGAAAAAGATTTCCATCTAATATGGAATTCATTTTGAATTTAATAAAAAAATAGCTTTATTAGTATTTCTTTCCTATTTTTAAGAGATAACAAAAAGTGAAATTGGAAAGAAATTCAGGAATCCTGCTTCATCCAACCTCATTACCTGATAGTCCTGTCTGCGGTAGTTTCGGTAAACCTGCTCGAGAATGGCTTAATGAACTTGCTGCCTCTGGAATAGGTGTTTGGCAATTTTTACCTCTTGCTCCTACTGATTCATTTGGATCTCCGTATAGCTCTCCATCAGGTTTTGCTTTCAACCCATGGTTCCTTGATCAAAATGATTTGGTGAGGGACGGATTCTTAGCTAATAATCTGGAAGATTTTTCTTCTGCAAATGATTGTTTTGAAAATAAAGTTGATTTTCAATTAGCAAATTCAAAAGTTAAGTCCTTACGTTTTTCTTTGGTTGATTATTGGGATAAACAGAATAGAACTATTCAAGAAGAATTTGAAATATGGCGCTCAAAACAATTTTGGTTAGATGACCATTCCATATTTATGGAACTAAAGATTCAAAACAATGATCTTCCATGGTGGAAATGGCCAGATGAATATGCAGATCGGGATAAGAAAGAATTAGAAAATTGGAAAAAAAATAACCAAAGAGAATTATTAGGCCATAATCTTCTTCAGTGGCATTTAGACAGGCAGTGGAAATCAATCAGAGCGCTTGCGAAAAATCTAGGAATTTTTTTATTTGGAGATGTCCCTTTTTATGTTTCAAAAGATAGCGCTGATGTATGGAGTAATCGATCATTATTTTCAATTTTAACTAATTCAGATACATTCCTTCAAAGTGGTGTCCCTCCTGATTATTTTTCTGAAACTGGTCAGCTTTGGGGGAACCCTGTTTATCGTTGGAGTAGGCACAAAGCAACTAAATATAGATGGTGGAGAAAAAGAATTTCAAGACATCTAGAACAGGTTGATTTTTTACGCCTTGATCATTTTCGAGCGCTCGAAGCTTTTTGGGCAATTCCCGGTAAAGATAAAACAGCTGAGAATGGAATTTGGTTGCCCTCTCCAGGAAAAGAGATACTAACTTTAATCAAAAAAGATTGCGGCGGCTCACTCCCTTTAGTTGCTGAGGATTTAGGTCTCATAACCTCAAAAGTTGAAAAGTTACGTGATGATTATGAATTAGCAGGAATGAAGATACTTCAATTTGCTTTTGATGGAAATTTAGAAAATCCTTATTTGCCAGAGAATATTAAAAAAGAGAATTGGATTGTTTATACGGGGACTCATGATAATTCAACTTCACTTGGCTGGTGGAGAGAAATGGATCAAGGTAGAAAAGAACAAATCAGAGAAAGGATTTTTGATTATGAAAATTTCACTTCTTGGGAATTGATTCGAATAGGAATGGAAACCAAAGCTAAATTATTTGTAGCACCTATGCAAGATTTATTAAATCTTGATGATAGCTGTCGACTAAATAAACCTGGCACATTAGAAAATAATTGGTCATGGAGATTACCGAGAAATGATTTAAATATTAGAGATGCTTTGAAAAAATATGGTGATTTAGCTAAAGCAAATAAAAGAATAAATTAATTTTCTTTTTGCTTATTAATTATATTTTCATCTTCTATAAGACTCTTTTCTATAATAATGGGTTCTGTGGAAATACTATTTGTTTTTATAAGATATTTTTGCTGACTATTAAGAGCTAGTATTGATAAAAGCATTATGATGGAATAAAATAGGCTTCCAATCCAGCTATTAAGAAAGTCTATATTTATAAAATTAAACTTAAATCTAGACATAGTATTAATAGTACCTTTTTGTGTTGATAAACCATTTAAACTTCCTCTCTCTAAATTGAGCTTAAGCTCAAGAGTTTTGATCATTGATGTTAAATAGGTTTTTTCTGGTAAATACTTTTCCCATCCATTTTCAATAGCTATTAGTACATTCCTTGAAATTTTGGTCTCTTTTGAAAGTGTCTCTAATGAAATTCCAACTTTCATTCTTTGAGTTTTAAATAAATTAATTGCCTCTAAAAATTCATTGTCAGCGTGAGGTTTATCTTTAGAAACAGATAAGCCTGATGAGGATTTTTTAAAGGGAAATTTTAATGCCATAAAAGATAAATATTTTTAATTAATAATTGAAATACATTCCTTTGTCTTTAGCTTTCGCCACTTACCTTCTTGTAGGCCATTTAAATTTGTATTTGAGAACGATATTCTTTGCAAATCTTGAACTTTATGTCCAAGAAGAGTTGCTTTTTTGCGAATTTGTCGATTTCGGATCTCTTTTATAATCACTTTAAGAAGAGTATTTCGATTAACTCTATCCAAAACTTCTATCCTTGCTGGCATTGTTATTTTGTCATCAAGTAAAATGCCTCTTCTCCAATGATCTAATATTAATTGGTTTGGCTGACCAGTTACCCAATCTAGATAAATTTTTGTGTGGGAGTATTTGGATTGTGTAAGCCTTAAGTTAAGTCTCCATTATTGGTAAGCAGAATTGCTCCTCAGCTATCAAATTCTAAACTTCAAACAAGGATGAATCCCACAACGTAAATATGATGGGAGAAAACTTAAAATTGTATTCCTTCTATGATTATCTTGGCAGCTAGATATGACTCCTTAGGGTTTATTTAGTAGAAAAAATTTATGGTTTAGCTTCGTTGGTAAATCTTTCCCGTCGACTAAAATACGATCTAAGTAAGTATCTGCTTTCTCTTCAAGAATAGCTTGACTTCCATTCAATTTGACTCTGCTTTGTTTTATTGGTAAGTTAGCTTTCCTTCTTGATAAAATACCAGATCTAGATATTATCTTTTGTAATCTAATTAGTGAAATTATTGCTAATCTACATTCAATATTATTTGAACTCTTTCAAAAAAAGTAGATAGAATCAAATTTAATTAGAAAAAATCATCTATTTCTTTAACTGTTCCTGTTTTTACTTGGATTAACAAATCTTTAATGGCTTTCCACATGCTTATACCAAAAAGAATTGAGATTAATGAAGAAAATATCAGAGATTTTATTATAGAAAAGTTTATAATGCTTAATGCGCTTACGAAAATAATTGTTAGACCCGTGAAAAATGAAAACCAACTAGATATTGTTCTTGGGTCCTCTAGCGGTATGGGAGATATCTTTTGTGTTGACCATTTATTTAGTTTTGATTTCATAATGTCTGCAAAAATCAATCCAGACATTAAACAAATAAAGGCACCGCAAGAAAGCCAAAAAATTGGATCTTCAATTGGTTTTATTTGTTGATAATCGGAAATGAATTCATCTAGACTTTGTAAATTTGCATCATCTAAACTGACTGCAATAAATGTGATTATATTTTGAATACTACTAGTTAGCATGCTTTTTGATTTTAATTATATTTTATCAAAATCATCTACGCAACTTGTGTGTTGTTTTGTTTTTTAAGTCCTGAAGCCATTCTTAAAGGATTAAAGGTTTTCCGTACTAATTTGATTAATTGCTTCATATCTTTAGTATCTATCCTTTCATTTTTAATAATACTCATTAATAAATTTTTCCTTATTAATGAGCCTCTAGAACTAGTTAAAAGCTTTAAACCTGCTCCTGCCACTGGTATTAGCTCTTTAGCTGGTGTGCTCGAGTCTTGGACTAGTACATCGAATAAATTTTCTATTCGCTCAACTCTTATCTGTCCATTCTGATCAAATATGACATCTAATAATATATTTATCATCTCATTAGTATCAGAAGTTAGTAATCTTTTAGCTACATATGGATAGGCCAAATCTATAATTTTAAAATCAGGATCTAATCGAATAGCAAGTCCTTCTTGGCTGATAACTGCTCTAATGATTAATGCAAATCTTGCTGGGACTCTAAAGGGATAATCAAACATTAATTCAGAGAATTTGTTGGTAATTTCTTTAAAATTAAAAGATGCAACATCTTTACCAATTGCACTTCCAAGCACTTCCTTTAATACAGGTACTAGAGGCTTAAGGTCCTGTTCTTTACTTAGAAAACCTAGCTTTTGAAAATCTTTTGCAACAGAATTAAAATCATTATTGATCAGGTGAACAATTGCACCAGTAAGAGTTAATCTATCTACCTCTGAAATAGAGTCCATCATTCCAAAATCTACATAGGCTATATTTCCTAAATCACCATTATGACCCTCCAGCGCAAACATATTTCCTGGATGAGGATCTGCATGAAAATATCCAAATTCCAATAATTGCTGTATGCCGCTGATAACACCAGTTCTTATAAGTTTTGATGGATTTAAATTATTTTGAATTAATTCATTTCTATCTTTTAGTTTTGTGCCATCAATCCAGCTTGTTGTTAATACTTTTATAGTTGATAAGTGTCTTTCTACTGTTGGTATTGTTACTGAATTATTCTTGTGGAAGAGGTTGGAAAATTTTTCAGCATTATTAGCTTCTTTTTTATAATCAACTTCGTCAAACAAGCTTCTTCCAAACTCATCTATTATTTCACCTAATCCGAACCCAAGATTTAATGGAAGTATTGGCGCACTAAGAACTCCAAGTATTTTTATAATTACGATATCTCTTCTAATGTTGAAAATCAGATTAGGCCTCTGAACTTTTACTGCTACCCAATAATTACTAAATAATTTTGCTTTATAAACCTGACCAAGACTAGCTGAAGCTATTGGTTTAGATGGGAACTCTTTGAAAAGTTCATTTGCTGGTTTCCCTAGCTCATTTTTAATGATTTCAAGAGCTTTTTCATGAGAAAATGAGGGTAAATTATCTTGTAGGTTTGTTAATTCTTCCAGCCAATCTTTTCTTATTAGATCTGGCCTAGTTGAAAGTGCTTGCCCTACTTTTATAAAACAGGGACCCAGATCAATAAGTGTTTTAAGTAAAAATTTAGCTAGTTTCTTTTGAGTTTTGTCTTCATTGCTTGAACCTTGAAATATAAGTCTTGCCAGTAAAAGTGATATTGCACCAACTATCTGAATAAATCTAGGAACCAATATCCATGGCTTTAAAATTAACCATGTTAGATCTCTTTTGAAATCGTATTTCATGAATTCATCATAAGTTCTTTTGGCTACCCATCTAAGGAGTTCTTTTGATTTGCTTACTGATTAATTTCACTACATTGATTTTAGGTAAATGTTTTATTCTATGGGGCTTTTAAACTTGCTTTCTACTAATAGAAGCGAAAATCTTTTTTTACCAGCACATGGAAGAGGAAATGCTCTCCCAAAAAACATAAAAAAACTATTGAGGCTTAGACCAGGTATTTGGGATTTGCCTGAGCTTTTTGAGATTGGTGGCCCGTTGATCAGTGAAGGAGCAATAGCCGAAAGTCAAAATTCTTCTGCCTTTGAAGTGGGCGTTGATAGATGTTGGTATGGAGTTAACGGGGCGACAGGTTTACTCCAAAGTTCATTGCTTGCTTTAGCTCGTCCTGGTCAAGCTGTTCTCATGCCAAGGAATGTACACAAAAGCTGTATCCAAGCATGCTTGCTTGGGGGCATAACACCATTACTTTTCGATGTCCCTTATCTAACTGATAGAGGTCATGCCTATGTTTTTGATAGGAAATGGCTTCATAGGGTTTTAAAAAAAGCAAAAGAATTTGAAGAGGATATAGCGGCGGTAGTTTTAGTTAACCCCACATATCAAGGATATTCTGCAGATATAGAATCTTTGATTAATGAGATTCATTCTCATTCCTTGCCAGTTTTGGTTGATGAAGCTCATGGAGCTTACTTAATTAGTCAAATAAGATCAGATCTACCTGAATCAGCTCTATTTTTTGGTGCAGATCTTGTTGTTCACTCTCTCCATAAATCTGCATCAAGTTTAGTTCAATCTGCGGTTTTATGGTCGCAAGGCGACAAGGTAGATCCATTTAAAATTGAGAGAAGTATTGAGTTGCTTCAAACTTCAAGCCCAAGTTCTCTCTTGTTAGCTTCTTGTGAAAGTTCAATAAAGGAACTTATTGAACCTAATGGTATAAAGAAACTGAGATCACGTATAGATGAAGCTGAGATATTAAAAGATTTTTTGATTAACAAAGAAGTTCCTCTCCTTGAGAACAGTGATCCACTAAAAATAATTCTTCACACGTCAAAATTTGGTTTGAGTGGTATTGAAGTTGATAAAAGCTTTATAAGTAAAAGAATAATTGGTGAATTGGCTGAGCCAGGAACACTAACTTTTTGTCTTGGGCTCTCATCTCACAAGAGATTAGGCAAAAGATTTGTAAGAATTTGGAATCAAATCCTTACATCTTATTGCAAACAAAAACCTCGTTTTTTTAAAAGACCACCTTTTAGTATGGTTTCTAGGCCATACAAGCCATGTTCTGATTCTTGGGGATCAAATTTTGAGAAGGTAAATCTAAAGAATGCTATTGGAAGAATTTCTGTTGAGATGGTTTGCCCTTATCCCCCTGGAATACCTTTATTGATTCCTGGTGAGATTTTGGACGAAGCTCGTGTTAATTGGTTGATAGAGCAAAAAAGCTTTTGGCCTGAACAAATTTCTGATTTTGTAAGAGTTATTTCTTAATTAATAATATCTACTCATCAGCTATAATAAATTTATTATTAATAATCCCTTTAAAGTATGTTTTCTAAACGAAAGCTATATTTTTTCACCTAATTTAATGTTTTTAGCTGTTTCGAAAAAGAGATTATTAAGTGGACTTGTCGTTGGAGCTTTTGGGTTTTTAATAGTCTCTCTTGGTGATTGGTGGTTTTCTATTTCAATAAGTTTAATTGTTCATTTAGCTCTTCTAGAGTTCTTTCGGATGGCAGAATTTACTGGGATAAGACCAGCTACTAAGACAACATTATTAGCCTGTCAAATATTACTTTTCTTCACTCAATTATCTTCTAAAGGATATATATCTATTGAAATATCAGATGCTATTTTGCCATTATCTGGTGCTGCTATTTGTGGTTGGTTATTACTACAACCTGTTACTGGTTCTATTGCTGATGTAGCAGCATCAATATTCGGTTTGTTTTATTTAGGTTTCTTGCCAAGTCATTGGATTAAGTTAAGAAATCTTTTAGAGATTGATTTAACAAATAACTTCAACTTGATCCCCACTGATTGGTCATCATCTATCACTTTTGGAATGCTAATAACTTTTTCTACATGTTTTATGATAGTTGGATTTGATATTGGCTCTTATTTTGTTGGTAAGAAGTTTGGCAATCACTCTCTATCCCCAATTTCACCTTCTAAAACTATTGAGGGTGCTATTGGCGGACTACTATTTTCAATATTTATAGGATCCTATTTCGGCTATCTACTTAGATGGGAATTTGGAATATTAATCGGAATATTTATTGGTGTTTTAGTAGCTTTGTTTTCTCTTGTTGGAGACCTTACAGAATCAATGCTGAAGAGGAATGCTGGATTAAAAGATTCAGGTGATTTTTTGCCTGGTCATGGAGGCATTCTCGATAGAATAGATAGTTATTTATTTACTCCAGCTATTGTGTTTTATATAGTGATATTACTTTCTCCATTAATTATATCCTGAAATAACTAAAAACTAATAGATGAACTTGCGAAAATATTAATTAAATTATTTTCTATCTTTACATTTTTAATATATATTTTATTTTCAATCGGTATCTGAACTATCTTGTTGTAGCCTTTATTTTCCAAATAGATTTTTCCTCTTTCCGTCTTAATATTAATCTGTTTTACTTGATTAATAGAGAGATTCTTTTTAGAAGCTTTTATTAATAACTTACCATCCTTTATTTTTATATCTATTAATTTTTCTAGGTTTAATATCTCATTACTAATCTTATTTCCAATCCAATTCCATTTGTCCGATAATAGAACTGTTCTTAGTGAGCTTTGAGATAACAAAATTTTGAAATTGATTATTGGATTATCTGTAAAGTGTAGTTCTTTATTTATTAATTTAAAATTGATTTTTAGATTAACAGCTTCTAACTGGAGTTCATCAAAAAAAAGATCTTTATAATTAATATCCTCAGCGGAAATGTAAATTTTTTTTATCTCACCTTTAATTATTTGACTAGAAGTGGAAATAATATCTATTTTAAGATTTCTAATCTTTTTACAATCTTTTATGATTAAGATCTTTATACCTTGCTCTAATAATTTAGTTAAAATTCCTTTCTCTTTAATCCTCTTGGCTATCATCTCATTTTTTAAGTTTTCCCCAGGCATTAGCAACTAATTCTGGTTCTTCTAAGTGTGGAAGATGTCCTGAATTTAATGCTATTTCTATGTTGGAGTGGTAGTTCCTGTAGGTTTCTTCCTTTTCATTCTTAGGAATAATTCTGTCATATTTACCTAAAACAATTTTTAGAGGTTGAATTGGTTTTGGAAGTCCGCAGCGAGATACTCCACCATCTGCCGCAAAGTCTGCTAAGGATGATTGCCAACCAGGAACTTTTAAATGTATTGAGGCAATTTGTTCTTCTGCAGGACCAACGCTATTTGTTGGATCCGCGAATGCCTGTCTACACAATCCTTTGCGAACAAAAGGACGACTAAGGAAAAAGGCCCCAAAATGATTCAAAGGCCATGGGATTTTTGGGTTTTTTCCTGCTAAGCCTGCGGGTGATAAAAGTAGTAATTTATTGATCTTGTTTGGGTTTTGTCTTGCTAGTTCCAGCGCTAAAGCTCCTCCCATTGAGGCACCAATTACTCCTATGGGTTGATTGTTTGAATAATGATTTAAAATTGAATTCAAATGTTTCATTAAATATCTAAATCCATATTTGTTACCACTAGATCTAGGGCAAAATCCAAATCCATATAGATCTGGAATGATTAATTTATTTTTCTTTTTTAGAATAGGTATGAGACGCCTATATTCAAGAAAGCAACTATCAAAGCCATGAATAAGGAGAATTTTCTTTCCTTTACCTGTTACGACTGTTGGAAATAAATCAGATTTATTTGATGAAATATTCTCTAATTGTATCCATTTTAGATCTTCAAAAAGTTTACTAGCTTGCTTGTCAATAATTTCATGTTGTATTTTATCTATATATGCCTTAATAGCGTTTGTTGTATCTATATTTTTCTTTTCTTCTTGATTCAATGCTCTTAAGTATTATTTATTTTGTTTTGGAGCTTGTTGGTAAGGATTGTAAACTTTGAAAAGCCCCTAAAAGGTCTTTTTCATTTATTGGGAAAGGTAATTGATGTAAATCAGAGTCATCATTGCAGGCGAATTTACATGCTTTGTATAGTTCATTCGAGGTGGTATTCCTAAGACAAATAGATTCAATTGAAATAGGAAGATTTAGTTGAGAGAAGAAATCTAAAAGTTGTAGCTTGGCTTGTTTTGGTAGTTGACTGTTTGAATTTTTTTCTTCTAGATGTAATTGTACGAGTAAGCCAAATCCAACAAGTTCTCCATGAAGTGGTTTATTTGTGTATGCAAGTTGTGTTAATCCATTGTGTATGGGATGAGCTGCTGCTGTTCTGCATCTAGCGCCTCCCAGACCTCCTATTATTCCAGCAGTCAAGGCACATCCTTCTGCAACTGTTTTCCAAGCATTGCTTGATGGATCTGAGAAAGCCTTGTGACCGTTTAAAAATAATTGATCGCGTAAAACCCGAGCCATCTGAACTGCTTGCTGTACAAAACCATCTTGGCTTGTACTGCTTGTTAAGGAAGACTCGTACCATTTTGCGACAGCATCTGCCATTCCGCTAGCAAGTGTTCTTGGTGGAGCGGCTCTAACAATTGTGTGATCAAAGATTAATAAGTTTGGACAGCTTTTTAAAGTTACATCTTTTACGAATTTGCCATCTGGAGTATAAATATTAGATAAAGCTGTCCACCCAGCACATGTGGATGCACTTAATGGCACAGTTATGCAATTAATGCCAAGTAAATCAGCGATTAGTTTTCCTGCATCAAGTACCTTTCCACCTCCTGCAGCAATAATCCCATCACAGTTATTATTTTTTGAGATTAGATATGCCTTTTGGATATCTATTTCGCAGCAGTCATGATCTAAATCGAGTGAGATTGGATGAATGCCTTTCAAAAGAAGATCTTTTTTGAATGAAGTTCTTAATTTTTTTGTAGAGCTACTTCTACCTATTATTAAAGGCCTTTTGCAAAAATTAATAATTAGATCTAACGATTTAAGCCATGCCCCTTCGCCTCTAATTACATTTGAAGGGGAGATGCTGTGATTATTTGTAAACATGTAGCTCTTCTATTTAAAAGTTAAACAGCTGCGCTTGCTAATTCTGGTTTAGAACCATTTTTTCCAAGATGTTTAACGATTACTTTCTTACTTTCATCAATATCTACCTCAGCTTTATCTCCGTCTTTTATCCTTCCAGATAAAACTTCTTCAGCAAGGCTATCTTCCAATAACCTCATGACAGCTCTTCTTAAAGGTCTTGCGCCATAAGAAGGATTGTATCCTTCTTCAACTAATCTTTCTTTGAAATCCTCTGAGACAGTCAAAGATATACCTTTCTCTTTAATCCTTAAGAATACTTCTTTCAACATTATTTCTGCGATGTCTTTAACTTCGTCTCTAGAAAGCTGTCTGAATACAATTATCTCATCTAATCTATTGAGGAATTCAGGACGGAAATATTGCTTTAATTCTTCATTTACTAGTGACTTAATTCGATTGTATTGACTATCTTCTTGATTCTCACCAGAGAATTCAAATCCTAATCCGCCACCACCTTTCTCTATAACTTTAGATCCAATATTAGAAGTCATTATTATTAAAGTATTTTTAAAATCAACAGTTCTTCCTTTTGAGTCCGTTAATCTTCCATCTTCCAGTAATTGAAGGAGAAGATTGAACACGTCTGGATGAGCTTTTTCTATCTCATCGAACAAAACTACTGTATAAGGTCTTCTTCTCACAGCTTCTGTTAGTTGCCCACCTTCATTGAAACCTACGTAACCAGGAGGAGAACCTATTAATTTACTGACAGTATGTCTTTCCATAAATTCAGACATATCTAGGCGTATCATTGCTTCTTCACTACCAAAGAAATAGGCAGCTAAAGATTTAGTTAATTCAGTTTTTCCAACGCCCGTTGGACCAGAAAAAATAAAGCTTGCAATTGGTCTATTTGGATTCTTGAGGCCTACTCTTGCTCTCCTAATTGCTTTGGAAACAGCTTTAACAGCTTCGTCCTGACCAATCAATCTTTGATGTAATGTATCTTCCATATTTAAAAGTTTGACTGATTCACTTTCAGTTAATTTCTGAACAGGAACGCCAGTCCATGAAGCAACAATATGAGCAATATCTTCTTCACTAACAACCGGTTGGGAAACTTTTAAGTCTTCAGACTCAGTAATAACTTGGTCCGAAGCTTCAATATTTTCCTGTGGAGTATTATTAGTATCGGAATTTCCATTTGATGAGGGTTTTTGTCTTATGTTTTGCAAAAGATTTCTTATTTTTTCTCTAAGCTCAACTTCTTTTTCTCTAAGCTCTCCTGCTTGGGTGAAATTCTGATCTCTTACTGCTTCTTCTTTACTCTTTTGTACTTTTCTTAATTCTTTATCAACTTCTTTTGCTTCAGGAGGTAATTTGGAGTTGAGTAATCTGACTCGGCTTCCTGCTTCGTCTATGAGATCTATAGCTTTATCAGGTAAAAAACGATCGGAGATATACCTATCACCGAGATTAGCAGCAGCATCAAGCGCTTCATCTGTAATCTTCAATCTGTGATGTTGCTCATATCTCTCTCTTAATCCTTTAAGTATTTCGATTGTGTCTTTGATTGAAGGTTCTCCAATCATTACAGGTTGGAATCTTCGCTCTAATGCAGCATCTCTTTCAATATGCTTTCTATACTCATCAAGAGTTGTAGCTCCAATACATTGTAGTTCTCCCCTAGCTAAAGCAGGTTTTAAAATGTTTGCAGCGTCAATTGCTCCCTCAGCAGCACCTGCTCCTATCAATGTATGAACTTCATCAATAACTAGAATTACGTTTCCTGCCGATTTAATTTCTTCCATTATTTTTTTCAATCTTTCTTCAAATTCGCCTCTATATTTGGTTCCCGCTACAAGTAGACCAATATCAAGGGTCAAAACTCTTTTCTCTTCAAGTATGTCAGGAATATTTCCTTGTTGAATTCTCTGAGCAAGTCCTTCTGCAATAGCTGTTTTTCCTACCCCGGGCTCTCCAATTAAAACAGGGTTGTTTTTTGTTCTTCTTCCAAGAATTTGAATTACACGATCAATCTCTGAATGTCTGCCAACTACTGGGTCAAGCTTTGATTCACTAGCTAGCTGAGTAAGGTTTGTTCCAAATTCGTCAAGTGTTGCTGTTTTCGCTGATCCTTTGGACGAACCTGATCCTGTTGTAACTTCTGCGGTTTCACCAAGCATTCTGACAACTTGGGTCCTGACTTTTGTTAAATCAACACCAAGATTTTCAAGAACTCTTGCCGCTACTCCCTCGCCTTCTCTTATGAGACCAAGCAATAGATGTTCAGTACCAATGTAATTGTGCCCTAGTTGTCGAGCCTCTTCTAAAGAAAGTTCAAGTACTCTTTTTGCTCTTGGTGTGAAGGGGATTTCTACAGCAACGAATCCTGAGCCTCTTCCTATTATCTTTTCAACTTCTACCCTTGAATCTTTTAGGTTGACACCCATAGATTTAAGAACTTTAGCTGCAACACCAGTACCTTCACCAATTAATCCAAGAAGGATTTGTTCTGTTCCGACAAAATTATGCCCAAGGCGTCTTGCCTCTTCTTGGGCAAGCATGATCACTTTTATAGCCTTTTCTGTAAACCTCTCAAACATTTAGCTTTTACCTTTAACTATTTAATCTAATTTATCAGGGTTAAGTGTCAAATGTGTACGGTTAAGTTTTTTTTTATAAAGGGTAAATATAAAGTGTTCGTTGAAAAATAATTAAAAGTATTAATTGATGCAAAGAAACCCCTTTTATTTGTTTTTCGATTTCGGTAAACCGTACTTAATTATTGATTTTATGATTTGAGATTGGTTTCTTTTTTTAAAGTAAGAGCATCTCTTCCATCTTTATAAAAATTAGATCTACTACCGACCATTTTGAAGCCCATGGATTTGTAAAAAGCTATAGCTGGTTCGTTATTGTCTTTAACCTCTAAATATATATGATTTGTTTGAAGTACTTTTGAACGTTTGATTAAGGCTGATAAGAGAAATTTTCCTAGTCCTTTCCTTTGATTCAAGGGATCGACAGCTATAAAAGTTATGTGTAATTCGTCTATTACTAACCAAGCAGAACATAAACCTAAAAGTTTTTTAGTTTCGAACTCTATGACTCCTAGACAAATCCTTTTAGAGTCATTAAGTTCAATTTCCCATTGAGATTTTGTCCAAATACCATTTAATGATTTTTGATCTAGATCCATGCAATCATTCAAATGCATTATCCCAAGTTCAATTATTGTGAGATTCATATCCAACTATTAATTAATTAATTAATTAATCCTTTTCTTTTTTATAATACTAATTTGTTAATTGATCTCTAGATTAGCTAAATATTAAGGTAAAAATTTCTATGGAAGGATCAGAGGCTTTTGAACCCAATAAGGATATTGATAGTCCAAATCGAAATATAGCTCCGATCTCTACTGAAATTAATGAGAATAAAAAATTAGTTGTTGGGGGATGTCAACTTAGTGAACTCGCAAAAAAATATGGCACACCTCTTTATGTATTTGATGAGTTGACCCTAAGGAGAGCATGCAAAACTTATATTTCTTCTTTAAAAAAATATTACCCAGGAGACTCACTTCCTTTATATGCTTCAAAAGCAAATAGCACACTGGCTATTTGTGCAGTTATTGCTTCTGAAGGGTTTGGACTTGACGCTGTCTCAGAAGGTGAATTGCTTACTGCCTTGAAGGGTGGAGTTAAAGGGGAAAATATCGTATTTCATGGAAATAACAAATCTCAGGATGAACTGAATTTTGCCTACAAAAATAATGTAACCATTGTTTTAGATAATTATCACGATATTGAGCTGCTAAAAAATATTGCTTCTGAGAAAAAAACAGCAAAGTTAATGTTGAGGTTTACTCCTGGCATTGAATGCCATACTCATGAATATATTAGGACTGGACATTTAGATAGCAAATTTGGCTTTGACCCCGATGAGCTTAAGTCGGTTCTACTAGAATTAAAAACATATAACTGGGCAAATTTAACTGGTTTACATGCTCATATAGGGTCTCAAATTTTTGAGGTTCAACCCCATATTGATCTTGCTGGTGTAATGGTTGATGCTTTAAAACTTGCACAGGAAATTGGTCACCCAATAATTGATCTAAATTTAGGTGGCGGTTTAGGGATCAAATATGTTCAAGAAGATAATCCTCCCTCTATTGAAAAATGGGTTGAGGTAATTGCTGGAGCTGTTGTTAAGGCCTGCAAGGATAGAAATTTAAATTTGCCAAGACTGATGTGTGAACCTGGAAGATCTCTTGTCGCTAATTCGGGGCTAACTGTTTACCAGATAGGAGCTAAAAAAGTTGTTCCTGGTGTTAGAACTTATTTATCTGTTAATGGAGGGATGAGTGATAATCCTCGCCCCATAACTTATCAGTCTCTATATAGTGCCTGTTTAGTAGATAAACCATTAAATACAAATTTTGAGAAAGTTACTATCGCTGGTAAGCATTGTGAGTCCGGAGATGTTTTATTGAAAGATTTTCTTCTTCCGTCTTGTGAGAGTGGAGATTTTCTTGCTGTGTTTGGAACAGGTGCGTACAACTATTCAATGAGTTCCAATTACAACAGAATACCTAGACCTGCGACAATTATGGTTGGGAATGGTTCTTCCGAGTTGACTCAAAGAAGAGAACTTCCTGAAGATCTATTGCAATTAGATGTATTACCTGATCGCTTTATTCCTAAGAATTAGGTAAGTTGAAATAACGTCGGGGTGCAGGAGTGAATTTCTGGTGGATTATAAATTTTCGTGTTCTCCTTGATGTCTTGTTTGCTTCTTCTCTTGGAGTGCTTCTTTTTACAAGAGTTAAAGAGCAAAGGACATTATGGCTTTTAAGAGGATACCTCTTTTTAGTTTCATTGGCGTGGTTCGTTCAGAGGTTTGCAAATTTACCAATCACTTCAAAGCTTGTTGATGCCTTGGTTTTAGCTTGCTCATTATCTTTAGCGATTTTATGGCAAGGAGAATTAAGGAGATTAATGGAATTATTAGGTACTGGACGATTAGCAGTCATTCTTGGAAATACTCAAAAAGAATTTAGGGCAAGTTCTAATACTTTCGCTCAATTAACTGAAGCCGCAGGTCGCTTATCACAAAATAGAAAAGGAGCGTTAATTGTTGTTGATATGGGTAGTGACTTACGCCCTGAAGATTTCCTTTTTCCTGGTGTTCCAATTGATGCTCAATTGTCTTCTGAATTGTTATTAAATCTTTTTGCTGCTGACACTCCTCTCCATGATGGAGCTGTTTTAGTAAAAGGAAATAGAATTATCTCAGCAGGGGTGATTTTGCCTCTTTCTAGGCAAGGAATTAGTAGATACGGAACTAGACATTTGGCTGCTCTGGGTATAACTGAAAGATTTGATAGATGTATATGTGTTGTAGTTTCAGAAGAATCAGGTACCTTATCTTTAGCTAGTCAAGGTCGACTCGAAAGACCTATTACAAGCAGTAGATTGCTTGACCTTTTGAAAGAATTGTTAGATCCTTCAAATGCATCTGGATCTAAGTCCACCAGCATTAATTCTTCAGTGAAAACAACTTCTTCTAACATTGGAACTAAAGTTGCTCAATCTAGGGGTAATCTTGTGAAAAATAATGACAGCAAGGAGTCTTTGAATTGACTTACCCTTCTGTACTAAGCACCGATAATTCTAAAAAGGTATCCCCATTACCTAATGATTTAGATCGTCTTCGTATGCCCGACCACATTGCAGTAATTATGGATGGAAATGGAAGGTGGGCAAAAGCAAAGGGTTTACCAAGGACGATTGGACATACAGCTGGGGTTGAGGCTCTAAAAACTACTCTGCATTTATGTAGTAATTGGGGAATAGGAGCATTAACTGTTTACGCCTTCTCAACTGAAAATTGGTCCAGACCTGGTGAAGAAGTAAATTTCTTAATGAAACTTTTTGAAAGTGTTCTTAGGCGTGAATTGACTAATTTAAAACTTGAAGAAGTAAAGATTAATTTCTTGGGTGATCTTGATCCACTGCCTATTGCCTTAAAGGACTTAATTAAAGAATCGGTTGAATCAACTTATAATAATAAAGGTATTCACTTTAATGTGTGTACTAATTATGGAGGCCGACGAGAATTAGTACGAGTTGCCCAAAAGCTTGCAGAACGTTCGGTTAAAGGAGAATTAGATCCTTATTCGATAGATGAAAATGTGTTTGCCTCTGAACTATTTACAGCTAGTGAGGTCGATCCAGACTTACTTATTAGAACTAGTGGTGAAAAAAGACTAAGTAATTTTCTTTTGTGGCAATTAGCTTATGCTGAGATCCATGTTTCGGATGTCTTATGGCCAGATTTTAACGCTGATACTCTTACTAAAGCACTACTAGACTATCAATCTAGAAAAAGGAGATTTGGAGGTGTATAACTAAAATAATTGAATATATTGAGTTCTATGATTTTTTAAAGATTATTAGCTAAAACTATATAGTAATAAAATTTTTTATATTCAAATCCTTTTATGACTCTAATTAATCCAAGTATTCAGAAATCTAATAAATCCTCATTAAAAGAAGAATCATTTTTAGATTTTAATTCCATCAAAGGAGGCGACCTTAGACATAATTGGTCTTTAGAGGAAGTCAAAGAGATACTTGATTTACCTTTGATGGATTTGTTGTGGAGGGCTCAAATAGTTCATAGGTCTTATAATCCAGGCTATAAAGTTCAACTCGCCTCTCTTCTAAGTGTGAAGACAGGGGGATGCTCAGAAGACTGCGCATATTGTCCTCAATCTGTGCACAACGAAACAACGGTTCAACCTAATCCTTTACTTCAAGTTGAGTCAGTTCTTGATAGAGCAAGAGCGGCTAAAGAAGCAGGAGCGGATCGATTTTGTATGGGTTGGGCTTGGCGTGAGATTAAAGACGGAAACGCATTCGATTCAATGCTTGAAATGGTCAGAGGTGTCAGAGGACTTGGGCTTGAAGCCTGTGTCACCGCTGGAATGATTACTGATTCACAAGCCTCTAGGTTGGCAGAAGCAGGTTTAACAGCCTACAACCACAATTTAGATACAAGTCCTGAGCATTATTCCAACATCATTTCAACAAGAACGTATCAAGATCGACTTGAAACATTGAAAAGAGTACGTATGGCTGGAATTACAGTGTGCTGTGGAGGGATTATTGGTATGGGAGAATCTGTTTCCGATAGAGCATCTTTACTTAAAGTTTTAGCAACTTTAGAACCACATCCTGAGAGTGTACCAATTAATGCGTTAGTTGCAGTTGAGGGGACGCCTATGGAGGATTTGTCTTCTATTGATCCACTAGAGATGGTTCGCATGGTCGCGACAGCAAGAATCATTATGCCTAAAAGTCGAATAAGACTTAGCGCAGGAAGACAGCAATTAGGTAGGGAGGCTCAGATACTATGTCTACAATCTGGAGCTGATTCTATATTTTATGGAGATACACTTTTAACCACAAGCAATCCGGAGGTTGAGGCAGATCGCAAGCTTTTAGCTGATGCTGGAATTACTGCTAATTTCTCTCAAGAATAATTAGGTATGAAAACAGAGGAAAGACTCAAGAAATTCAAATATACAGTTGCTGCGTTTTATAATTTTTCATCGATTATTGACCATGAAATTCTTTTAATCAAAGAAGATTTAACTAGATTAGCAACGAATCAAGAAATAAAAGGGACTATATTATTAGCTTCTGAAGGTGTTAACGGTACGGTTTGTGGAACTGAAAATGCGATAGTTCAATTCATTGAAACACTAGAGAAACTTTTAAAGGTATCAGATATTAATGTTAAATATAGTTGGACTGAGAAACAGGCTTTTCGCCGATTTAAAGCTCGTAAGAAAAAAGAAATTGTCACGATTGGGATTAAACAAGTTAATCCTAGTAAATCAGTTGGTAAATATATAAAAGCTGGTGAATGGAATGAGTTTTTAGAAGATCCTGGTAATGTTGTTATTGATACTCGTAATGAGTATGAAATAAAAATTGGCAATTTTAAAGGTGCTTTAAATCCGCACACGAGCTCATTTCGTGAATTTCCTGAATGGGTACAAAAGCACTTAAAACCTTTGCTTGAAGAGAATCCCTCTTTGAAAATAGGGATGTATTGTACGGGTGGAATAAGATGCGAAAAAGCCACCTCTTTTTTGATAGAAGAAGGATTTTCCGACGTATATCATCTTGAGGGTGGCATACTGAAATATCTAGAAGATGTTTCAGCTGAGAAGAGTTTATGGAATGGTGAGTGCTTTGTTTTTGATCAACGTGTCTCTTTAGACCATGATCTATTGCCTGGTTCACATCGCATGTGTCATGCTTGTGGATTACCCATTTCTCCGGAGGACTTGAAAAAGCCAACGTATATTAAAGGCTTGCAATGTGAGGCATGTGTTGACAAATTTACAGATAGCGATAGAGCTAGATTTGCGGAAAGACAACGTCAAATTGACGAAATAATGAAGCGTCTACCTGAAAATTCTATATGGCCATCTTCATGACTAAACCTGATTTAACTCTATTGGAAAAAGAGGCCTCTAATAAGGGTTTGTTGCTGCGAATACAAGTTAGGAGACCTCTCAATATTTGGTCGTTTAAGCTAGTTGTTGGTGAGATGACCAGTAATAATAAAATTCAAATGTTGGGTGAAATGAAAGGATGGGCATACCAAAATACTAAAGGACTTCAGCTTGATACTATGAAGGTTGGCAAGAACGCCAATTCTAATGTAGGTGATTTGATCTGGGCATCAACTATGGCCTGGGCTCTTGAAGAGACACCATGTCGGAGTGCGAGATTATTGGCTATTTACGATGAAAACAATCAGCATAAAATTCTACAACGCTATTTTCGTAGGCGTGGATTTAATACTGTGCGCAAAGTTGGATCTTCTCCCTTGGATCTACCTTTGAGACTTGTTTGGGGAGGTGCAGGTGCGTTTATGGTAGGTAATTGTGAGAAAGTATTTGAGAGAAGTTATAGGAGTTGGGCGGAGTAAATAGAACTTTGTTAAGAAGAATAATCTAAGGTGTTATTAGCATGGTAACTGCTTCTTACAAGAGGCCCGCTGTTTACTTTCTTAAAACCTAATCTCTTTGCTATTTCTGCAAAATCATTAAATTTTGTTGGTGACCAATAATGAGAGACTGGAATGTGAGCAAGTGAAGGTCTTAAATATTGACCGATAGTCAGATATTGACAGTCTACTTTCCTAAGGTCTTTAAGGGTTTGAATTATTTCATGAAATTTTTCTCCAAGTCCAAGCATTATTCCTGATTTTGTCGGAATTTTTGGATCGATTTCTCTAGCAAATTTTAGAAGATTAAGTGAGTGCTCGTAAGTAGCGCCTCTCCTAACTTCTCTTTGAAGTCTCTTGACAGTTTCAAGATTATGGTTAAAGCAAATAGGATTAGCCGAAAGAACTAGCTTAAGTCGCTCTTTTTGCCTCTTGACATTATCTTTATTATTTCCACCCCAGAAATCTGGTGTTAGTACCTCTATTGCTACCCCAGGATTCAATGTTCTAATTGCATCCATTGTTGCCGTGAATAGACTTGCACCATGATCAGGTAAATCATCTCTTGCTACTGCAGTTAGTACTACATATTTGAGTTTCAATACCTGAACGGCATTTGCTACTTTTTCCGCTTCAAAAATATTTACTTTCTCGGGTGACTTTCCTTTCTCTACCTGACAAAAAGCACAGCTCCTTGTACAGATTGAGCCGCCTAATAAAAAAGTAGCCGTACCAGCAGCATAACATTCACCTCTGTTCGGGCATCTGCCTTCCTCACAGATCGTATGTAATCTGTTTTCCTTTACGAGCTTTTGAACTTTTTCTAGTTGAGTTGCATTACCTATGGATGGCTTGATCCAATCAGGCAAACGCTCTTTCGGGAGGGAACTACTATATTTTGTTGTCTTTCTAGTTGTTGTTGTCATTTGTTTGATGGTTAATCTAAGTCTCTACGACCTTCTAAAGCACGTGAGAGTGTTACCTCGTCGGCATATTCCAACTCACTTCCAACAGGAAGTCCATAAGCAATGCGAGTGACTTTGGTGAATGGCTTTAATAATCTGCCAACATAAAGACTAGTGGTATCCCCCTCAATACTTGGTGTTAGGGCAAGGATGACTTCTTTGATATTTTCTTTATCAACTCTTTTGATAAGACTTGATATCTCAAGCATTTCTGGTCCAATCCCATCCATCGGAGAAATTAACCCACCAATCACATGATAAAGACCTTTGTACTCTCTAGTGCGCTCAAGAGCAAGCAAATCTCTTGACTCAGAAACAACGCAAATGAGTTCTTGCGTTCTTTCCTTGTTTAGACAAATTTCGCATTTTTCTCCTGCAGTTAAATGAAAGCATGTCTTACATTGGCCTACTTGACTTTTCGCATTAACTAGAGCTTCTGAAAACAGTCTTATTTTTTCTTCTGGCTGTCGCAAAAGATGCAGAGCTAATCTTTGAGCAGTTCTGGGGCCTATCCCAGGCAATTGCTCAAACTGATCGATTAATTTTGATAATGGTTTAGTGAAGCCGCTCAGAGTTCAGAAGCAATTAACTTGAATGTAGTCAGAGTTTTATCTGGGTTGCACTAATTTAAAGAAGATTACGGTGAGTTAAATTAGAAATGTATCAAAATAGTGATGCTTGAGTCTCTCAAAATGATCAAATTTTTTCGAACATCTTTTAAATCCTTTTTAGCTATTGCGCTGGTCTTAACGCTCGGAGCTTGCTCTACAGGGGGAGCGGCAGGGTTAGAACCTTTCAAAAGCCAAGATGGACGGTATGGTTTCCTTTTCCCAACAGGGTGGACGAGAGTGGCTGTCGATAATGGGCCAGAGGTTGTTTACCATGACTTGATAAACTCCGATGAAACGCTCAGTCTTGTTATTTCTAAATTGGAAAATGAGGTGGATTTAGATGATTTGGGTGGAGCGGATGCCGTAGGTGAGAGACTTTTTGGTGAAAAAAATAGTAATAATCCTATTCAATTAATTGATGCTTCAGAAAGAGAGGTTGATGAACGCAAATTCTATGATCTTGAATACTCGATTGATTTAGAAGAAAAAAGTAGGCACGAATTCGCGACTGTCGTCGTAGACAGAGGTTATTTATATACACTTGCTGCTAGTACTAGTGAACAACGATGGTCAAAAATGCAAGATACTTTTAAAAGAGTAGTTAATTCTTTTACTTTTTTCATCTAGTTTAAGTATTATTTTCACCAGCTTGAATTTTCCAAAGGTAGTAATAGAAATCTTTATTTTTAATAAGAGAAATATGTGTTCCTTTCTCAATTATTTTACCTTCATCTAAAACTATAATTTCGTCAGCATCTATTACTGTACTTAAACGATGTGCAATCACAATTGTAGTACAGTTATTTGTTATTTTCTTAAGAGACCTTTGAATCGCGGCTTCAGTTTCATTGTCTACAGATGCTGTTGCCTCATCTAATACTAAAATTGGGGCGTTTTTTAAAATTGCTCTTGCTATGGCAATTCTTTGTCTTTGCCCACCAGATAACTTTTGTCCTCTCTCACCCACTATTGTTTTTAATCCTTGTGGCAGTTGATTAATAAATTCAGTTGCTTCGGCAATATCTGCAGCATTTTTAATTTTTAATTTGTCAATATCTTGTGATCCATAAGAAATATTTTCTTCAATTGTGCCTTGGAACAAATATGTTTCCTGGCTTACTAATGCAATACATCGTCGAAGACTTTTGAAATCTAATGATTCAATTGATTTTTGATCAATTTCTATTGAACCTTTACTGATTTTATATAGCCTTAATAACAGTTTAACAATTGTACTTTTACCAGAACCGGTAGCACCTACAATACCTATTTTTTTTCCAGGACTAATATCTAAATTAAAGTTTTTGATAACTTGGGACCGTCCTTCATATGTAAAATCAACATTTTTAAATGTGATTGCACCTTTCACATTATTAGGATCTAATTTAACTTTTCCAGTTTTAATTTTAATTGGAGTATCTATTAAATCTAAAACTCTATTTGTCGAGGCCATTGATCTTTGATAATCATCCAAAATATGCCCTAATGTTGTTAAGGGCCATAGTAATCTTTGAGTTATAAATACTAAAAAACTATAAGTTCCCACAGGCATTAATCCTTTCCAAGCTTGGAAACCCCCAGCGATTAATATTGCAAGAAATGCAAATAGTATCGCAAATCTAATTAAGGGGATAAATGCTGCTGATAACTTAATGGCCTTTCTATTACTTTCTTGATATGAATTGCTATCAAGTCTTAATCTTTCAAGTTCCCAATCCTCGGTAGCGAAACTTTTAATAGTAAGCATTCCACTGAGATTATTATTAAGTCTTGAGGCAAGATCTCCAGCTCTATCTCTGACTTCACGGTAACGAGGGGCTAGATTTTTCTGGAATTTAATTGAGCCCCAAAGAATAAATGGAATAGGGATAAATGCTAGTAATGCAATTCCGGGTGCTAATAAAATCATTGCCCCTCCAACAATAAAAACAGTAATTATTAATTGAATAATTTTATTAGCTCCTTCATCTAAGAATCTTTCTAGTTGATTGATATCATCATTCAGTACAGTCATGAGCCTTCCTGTATTATCTGATTCGAAGAATGCCATCTCTAATTTTTGCAAATGGTCGTATGCTTTGATTCTTAAATAGTGCTGTGCTTTCTGAGCTAAATTTCTCCACATTAATCCATATAAATATTCAAAGAATGATTCAGCTGTCCAGATCAAAAATGAAATTATTGCAAGTGTAATTAATTGCTCTTGGACAGTATTAAGCCCAATAGAACCAAGCCATGAGCTTTCCTTTCTTACGACAACATCAACAGATATACCAATTAAAACAGGTGGTGCAAGATCAAAAAATTTATTTAAGGTAGAGCAAATAACAGCTGAATAAATTAAACGCTTTTGACTTTTAAGGTTACTTAAAAGTCTTTCTAATGGGCTTTTCTTTGGTTTTGAATTTGATTTATACATTTTATTTAGATTCCTGTTCTCTAGAGATTGTATTTCTCAGAGGCTTTATCTCTACAGTAAACACGAGAGCTTTTTAAAGAATTTCCAGAATTATATTTGTTAGAAAAACATTCACATGTGAAATCACTAATCTCATTTAAGTCTTGTTTATTCTTTATATCAAGTTTTGATTTTAATGTTGCTATACAGAATCTATTAATAAGACTATTCTTTGTGCTAATTCTTTTTTCCTGAGCCTCCAATTTTATACTCATACTTAAGCTAATAAATGTTATCAAGCTGCTGAATAATAATTTACTAAGCATTTTATTAGTGGTTTTTTCTATCAATCGGTTCTATTTATCTGTAATTCTCTATTCATTACTTTGACTTTCTTTAGAGCCTGAAAAACTTTATCAGGCATTTGTTTTGGCAAATCCACTAAGCTGTAGTTATCAAATATTCTTATTCTGCCAATAGATCTTCCTTTTAGACCGGCTTCGTTAGCAATTGCTCCAACTAGATTCCCAGGCTTTACTCTATCTCTGTGCCCTACTTCAACCCTGAATCTATCCATCTCATCTTCTAGTCTGTTATCATCAAAATCACCTTTTCGACGCTGTTTGAACTTGTTATCTCTTCGATCATTTCTTGTATTTCTTTGAGCTGATTGTCTGATCCAATCCTCATTTCCATTCTCAAGGAGTGCATTAAAACCAACTGCTAAATTTAATGCGGCAAGTGTTAAGTCTTTAGGATCTATATCTAATTCTTTTTCAACATTCTTTATTAATTCTTCTAAAATATTAGCTTCTTCAGGATTATCTCTCTCTGTTGAGGCCGCTTTGATTAATTTTGCTTGTAGCTTCTTAATTCGGTTGCTGTTGATAAGTTCATTGTCTGGGATATCCATTTTCTCAATTGGTTGTCCTACAGCTCTTTCAAGATTACTTAAAAATGATCTTTCTCTTGGATTAACAAAAAGAATTGCTTCACCATTTCTTCCCGCGCGTCCAGTTCTGCCAATTCTATGAACATAAGCTTCTCGATCAAATGGCATATCATAATTTATGACTAAACCAATTCGATCTACATCAAGGCCTCTTGCTGCAACATCTGTAGCTACTAAAATATTGATAGAACCCTGTCTTAATCTTTCGACAGTTCGTTCCCTTTGATTCTGAGGAATATCTCCATTTAATACAGCTACATTATATCCATATGATTCTAATTTTTCAGCTACTACAATTGTAATAGCTTTTGTTCTAGCAAATATTATTACTCCTTCTTCTGTGACCGCTTCAAGTACTCTTTGAAGTGCATTTACTTTATAAACATTTTGAACACTTATATATCTTTGCCTGATAAGTCTTTCCTTTAATTCAGTTGCTTTTATTGTTATTTCGGCAGGACTATTTAAATACTTTTTTGATAATCTTCTTATCTCAGATGGCATTGTCGCTGAGAATAAAACTAGTTGTCTCTCCTCTGGTAATTGTTCTAAAATCCACTCAACATCATCAATGAATCCCATTCTCAACATTTCATCAGCTTCATCTAGAACTAAACAACTCAAATGACTAGTATTGAGAGTCTTCTGTCGCATGTGATCCATGACTCGCCCAGGAGTCCCTACGACCACATCAACTCCTCTCCTAAGAGTGTTGATTTGATTTCGGAAATCAGAGCCTCCATAAACTGCAAGTACTTTGAAATGAGGATGACCTGAGGAATAGGTGCGAAATGATTCAGCCACTTGCATAGCTAACTCGCGAGTTGGAGCTAGAACTAAAACTTGTGGATGTCCAACATTCTTTTTCAGCCTTTCTAGGATTGGTAACGCAAATGCAGCTGTTTTCCCTGTACCGGTTTGAGCTTGCCCAACTAAATCTCTACCAAGAAGTAATTCAGGAATTGCAGCTTTTTGAATCGGAGTGGGCGATGAGTATCCCTGATCAGAGATTGTTTGAATTAGTTCTTCACTAAAATTAAATTCTGAAAATCCATTTGCTGAGTTTTGATCAGCTTTATCCGATACTTCCTCAGTAGATTCCTCAAGAACATCTTGATCTACTGGACATGAGGTATCCTCATGTAGATTTTTATTTGTCATCTAAATAATGGTTGCCTTTTTGTCCTTCAAATTAGGCAGGCAACTTCCGATCGGTGTATAACCGTGCTTTGCTGACTCGCCTTGTTAAAGGGATTATAAAATTAATTTTATCATTTCAAAAATCCTTTTAGGAATAAGTTGACCACATCTTTAATAGTCTTCTTCTTTATTGGTAATTACTAGTAATTGTTTTTTTGCACGAGTTATTGCAGTGTAAAGCATTCTTTTTTCATTATCGGCAGAATAAAAATTTTTAAGCGTATTATCTTCTGTAAATTTTGAGGTACTTGGCCAAAGTAAAAGAACTTGATCAGCTTCGCTTCCCTGTGCTTTATGAATTGTCATTGCATATGCCGCATCATACATATTTAATCTTGATGGGTTTATTAATCTAGTTACTAGTCTTTGCTCCTCAGAAAAAACATTAAATAAAAAACGTCTTTTTTTACCGTTGCCAATAATTATTCCAACGTCTCCATTTGCTAAACCTATTTCAGGTTGATTACTTCTTGCCATGATCGGTGTTCCCTGCTCCCACTTGTGTATTTCTTCCTCAAATTTATTTCCTAGAAGGAACTCGTGGATTTTTTTTACACCCCAGGGCCCATATTTTTGTGGACAAAGTATGAGTAGATTATCTATAAATTTAAAGAGTTTTATTATCTCAACTGATTGATTTACTTCATTCATGCTTGATTGCCATGCTTCAGTAGGAATATAATTAATACAATTTTCTGTTAACTCTTTAAGCTTCTTTCTATAGTTGAAGAGAGTACTTACTACTTTATCAGGAATACTTTTTAGGGATGAAAGGTAATGACTTGTGTTTGATGAATCTTCTTTCATTGAAAGCAGGTCCCAAAAGGCATCTACTCCTTTATCTTTCAGTGTATTTCTCAATAAAGCAATATCTCCTTTGTTACGGTATGACTTTGTAAGTTTGACTGAATTTGATTGAAAGTTTGTTTTCGTTCCCTTGTCATGCAAGATTTGCCATATACCACCACTTCCTATAGGTAATAATTGGTCAGGATCACCTACTAAGATTATTTGACACGATTTTGGTAATGAATCGAGCAATCCATTAATGGTTGACAAGTCAACCATTGACATCTCATCTACGACTATTAGGTCTAAATTTAATAGACGTTTAGAGTTTCTTCTGAAGCCATTTGGTCCTGCTTCTAACCATTTATGCAATGTTTTAGAAGGAATATTAGAAAGCTTATCTTTTAAAGTATCTTCAAAATCTTCAATACCTACTTGAATAGTATCTTTTAGTTTTTTTGCTGCTTTCCCTGTTGGTGCAGCCATTGCAATAACAAGAGTCGGATTTTTTGTTAGAGCTTGTAAAAGCATTTGAAGGATGGTACTAGTCTTACCTGTCCCTGGGCCACCACTTAATAAGATGATTTGTTCACTTTCAACAAGGTTAACAGCTTCTATTTGTTGAATATTTAGATGCTTTAGATTCTTCGAATTAATTCGAACATGAAATTCTTTAGATAGCTTATTAATACTTTGATTCCTTACGAGTATTTTATGAATGGTCTCTTTTATCTCATTATGTGTACGACGCCAACTTAGCAATTCTCCATTTAAAACTATTGGAGATTTATCTCCTTTAGTCCAGCCACTCTCCAATAATGCTTTCTTATGAAAGGTGGGCCAGTCTTTATATTTAAGTTCAAGATTTTTTGGGATTTCCCTCATGTCTATATAAACATCACCTCTTGATAATCCATCCATTAATACATTTACGACATCAATTAAAGCTTCGTTAAACTCTATGGGTGGAAAATAGCGAGTTAAAGTAGCTAATAAAGATTTATTTAAATCAGTTGAAAATTTATTTTTTAATGTTTCTTTCATTTATTGTTTACTTTTAATTAATAAATCTAATTTTGTAATTCTTTTAAGAGGCGCAGGTTCGACGATTAAGCCTGGAGTCCTTAGAGCATAATTCTTTTCTTCTAAATCTCCTTCATCTGGGAGTCCTCTCAAAAACACGTAAACATAACCTCCAAGATGTTTTTGAGGTGAATAATTGGGAAGTCTCCAATTTAAAAATCTATGCAACGCAAGTAGATATATATGGGCTTGTAGTGGATAATGATGATGGTACATTTCCTCATCCATTCTGTGCATCGAATAATTTGAGGGGCCACAAGAGAAATCGCCTTCTTTTGATAGCGGACTACCTATCCAGTTGCTTTTCCAATCTAAAACCCACCATTTAGCAATTTCATGATTTGGGTTGTCTGCAAAAACTTGGTCTATAGATCCAGTTAGGAAACCACTGCTATAGATATTTAGATTCATTAGCTTATTTAAATAATCTAAACCATATTTTTTGTCGACATCTTCTTTAAATATTGATGATAACTCGAGAGTATTAATTGGATTTGATTCATGACAAATTGGAATATCAAATTTTAATTCTTTGATTGAGCTTTTAGAATTTAAATTTTTTATTTTAAATTTACCTAAAGGTCCACCCAAAGTAATATTTGCAATCCTCTTTAATAAAATAATAATTGGTTCAATAAATGAATTACTTATATTAATTATATTTAATTCTTCCTCTATAATAGATGAAACATTTAGTTGATTTTCAATATCATTGAAATCTACTCTTTCAAGTATTTTATGAAGACAAGTTCCTGCTATAGCGCCTCTAGGAAAATTAGCGATAGGACTTTCTTGAGACCATATTTGATCTTCTAATGTGTCAATACTTTGGCCTTTCCCTTTGAACACTTGATTAATCTTTTCTAGAGATACATCCTGATTTTCATCTTTAAATGCAAGATCTTCATTTAGCTCATCTGAAAGGTCTTTAAGAATTGACTCGTCATTTTTTTGTGTTATCCATTTTGAAAAACTATAACGTCCCCAACTACTCTCAAACTGATGTCTAGGACTTGCTCCAAGTGATAATTTGACTTCATTTTTAGGTTGTGTCCATGTTTTATTAGTTTCAATAGTTTTTATATCTTGAATATCAACTTTTAGTTCCCTTTTCTTGAATGACTGTTCCATCATTTCTTTTGTGTAGTCTTCCATATTTAGATTTATTGATTTAGATCCAAATAAAAATCCGGCAAGAGGGTTACCTTCTTGCCCAGCAGCCTTTGCCCACAGGATTATTAATTGTTTTTTAGCTCTTGTAAGAGCAACGTAAGCTAACCTCTCTGCTTCATTTAATGATTCGTTTCTAATAAAATCCTGATATGATCTATATTTTCTATGCCATTTATACTTTTTAGAAATAATTAGATTTTGATTATCTTTCCATAGATGACTTTTTTTATCTGGAGGTTTTTGCCACAAGTACGGACAGATTACTATTTTAAATTGAAGTCCTTTACTCTTGTGTATTGTAATTATATTGATGGAGCTATCACTAATGGCGCTATTTGGTTGATATTCTTCAGGTATTGGTTCGATGGACTGAAATCGTTGACTACTAAGCCATTCTGAAGCTCTCAGCGCATTGAATTTTTTTCTATGGATCTGCTCGTCTACTAACTGAGAACTTTGATAAAGATCACCTAATAAAGTTCCTCTGTGAGAAAGATCAGCTATTGATTTTCCCTCTAGAAAATTTGATAAACAGCCTAATAATCCAATTTTCGGGAATAATTGAGCAAGTTCATTGAACTTAGAAGATAATGAATCAAAATCACCATTGAATTTTGATTCGAAAAGTTGTTCTTTTTTCCATCTCATTAGCTCAGAACAAGCTAGTAGGGCAAGTTTTTGTTGGTTATGTGGACTGACAATGCAGTTAATGAAAATCTGTAGGATTTGACCACCCTCTCTAGTGAATATGTTTTCATTGCTTAGAAGTTGTGAAGGAATTTTTATTTTTGATAAATAGCTATGGATGTTTTTAGCTTGATCGTGCCTATTGACTAGCACGCAAATATCTGAGGGAGTTATATTTTTAGTATTGTTGCTTAATAGTTCTAACAAATAAGATCCAATAACTTTCGGTATTTTGTCCTCTATTATGCTTTTAGATTCTAATTTTATTTTTTGTTGATTTTCTTTTTGAATATTATCTATTAGATTTATGATTTTCAATGGTTCTTTTATTCCATTCAGTTTTAGTAGATCTTCTTGTGAACATGCATTAAGTTCTTGAGTTGATAGATTTGATCTTGTTAAACCATCAATAAATAATTTATTGAGTATTAAAATTAGAGATTTTGTACTTCTATAATTAGCATTCATTAAATCAATCCGGTCACAAGTTTCTCTGACTTTCATATATGTATTTAGGCTTCCACCTCTGAAACTATAGATTGCTTGCTTTGGATCTCCAATCATTAGTAATAAATGTGTTGATCGGTTACCAAAGGCTTCTTTTAGTACCCTTAATTGAACTGGGTCTGTATCTTGGAACTCATCTATTAATGCTACTTTATATCTTGATTTTAAGTTTTTATAGATATTATTAGGATTATCTTTACCATTACCATTATTACTATTTATTATTCTTGGATCTAATAATTTAAGTAGATCAGAGTAATTTATTAGACCTTTTTTTGATTTTCTTCTATCAAGCTCTCTTTTTGTCCATAACAAAGCATGTTCCCAAACAAATTCACCTGGGCTATCATATAAATCTCCTATAATTTCAAGTATTGAATTCATTTCTTTTGAACAACAGTTTATTTTATACTTAACATTTAATAAGTAAATATTTTTAGGGTGAAAATATTTACTTATTAGGCTTTGATTTTGAATCTCTTCATATGATGGTCTTTCTTTCTCTTTACACTTTTCAATCCAGTTACTTAAAAGCTCATAACGATTTTTCCTGGGCTTGGATGAGTATGGCTTTGTATCTGTAATACCTTGCGATTTTAGATCCTTGGCAATATCTATGAAACAATCTTCTAGCTCTTTTCCCTCTTCTTCCCAAATCCTTGTGAAATCTCTCCATAAGGATCCAATATAAAAGTTTAATTGATTTGAAAGGCTTTTATCTATTTTAATGTCATTAAATGTTTGCATAAAATTATTATTTGGATCATTATCTAAAGTATTCAGTACTTGAATTAAATTCTTACGATTGAAATTAGTTTTAAATATTCCTTTTAATTCTGAAGTCTCTATTTCTAATATTTCTTTTTTCCAATATTCTTCAACAATTTCATTTATGAGTGAATGTGAATCTTTTTCGATGGTTGGATTTAAATTATTACCATTCTCAATAGCTTCTCTACGAAGCGTTTTACTGCAAAAACCATGAATTGTTGTGATATCTGCATTTTCAATTCTCTCTAATGCTTCTAATAGGAGAGAAGCTAAATATAAAGATCTTTCTTTTGATGTTATATTTAATTCGACCCATTCAGTTAAAACTTTATCTATTTCATCTGGCTCTATGTTTGTATTTATTGATTCAATTATTTTTAAAGCTAAAATAAGTCTTTCAATAATCTTAGCTTTTATTTCTGATGCGGTTGCTTCTGTAAAGCTAACAACTAGTATCTCGTTTATTGAGTATCCTTTTTCAGTTAATAACCTTAAAACAAGGTGAGAAAGAGAGAATGTTTTTCCTGTCCCAGCACTTGCTTCGATGAGACGCATTCCATTGGATAATGGATATTTATTGGCTTGAAATAATTTTGTATTATTCATATTAATCTAATATCTAAAATAATTAAATTGCAACTAAGACTCTTTTTTACTATTATTTCTTGATTATTGTATTTAAACTTTTTAATAATTATCATTTTAGAATCTCCAATCTAAATAAATAATATTTTTTACAATAGCTGGTACTTCTTTCATATATATTTTGTATTCAGGGAATTTTATTTTTAGCATTTCCTCTTCTTTTAATGCTTTTATTTTTAAAATGAATACTAATAATATTAATAAAATTACATGTATTAGACTTAATGTGAAAATACATATTCCTAATGAAATAAATACTAATCCCTTGTATAGAGGATGTCTAACATTTCCGTATGAATTATTTTTTATTAGACTCGATCCATCCATTGGATAAGGAAGTGGTGTTAAATTATCACCTAAATCTATAAATGCTTTAATGATAATTATTAGACCTTGAAATGAAATTACTAATCCAATAATTACGAAAAAAGTATTTATTGAAAATCCAATTTTATCTATTTTTGGGTAGGGAGGTGTTAAATGAAGCAAGATAAGTAAAATTTGAGAAAATAAATACCACTCTCCTCTAGAATTGTTGAATAGACCTTGCTTGCTAAATCCCCATTTTGAAATATTAGTTTTAATATTCATAAATAGAGTGCTTTTATTTAGATTCATTTTATTTAATAGATTAGTTGATATTTTTTAGAATTGGTTCATAAAGACTCATTAATACATCATTAAATGAATCAACGTCCAATAATGTAGATGCTTTACATTCTTTGCCAAAGCAAAGTTCCATTGCTAGATTTTCTCTTTCTCCTTGCATATGTGAATTACCCTCCCATCTTTTTTTAAATAAATCTTGCTCATTCTTATTCTGTTCGTTTATCGCAAGGGCAAAAGCCATTCCACTTTCTGATGGTATGGGCCAACAATTCTTTCTACCTGCGGTTGCCAATTGATTTATTTCTCTCAGAATTTTAGTCGCTTCATGAGTATTAATAGGTAATATTTCTTTTGTTACTTCGAAATTAATTTTTTTGATATAATTTATTTTTTTAGATATTATCAATGTTTTAGAATTAAATGAACTATTTGCAGATAAATATAAATGATTTAGCCATCCATTCATAAGAGATTTATATCTTAAATTTCCAAATTCAATTTGTATTAAATTCTCCCCACTAAAGTAAAATTCACCCTCTAACTCTTGCATCTCAATACTTCTTTTCGTGATTTCGCCAGTAGCATATATTGCGGATATTATATTATTCCATCTCTCCTCAAGTAGATCTTCCTCTATTAACCCAGAGCCTTTAGGAGGGAAAATCCCCTTGCCTGAAAAATTCTCCTCCCAGTAATTTATATTATTATTATTTATGTCATTAAATCTTCTGATATCACTATTTTCTAGTCGAAACTTAAGAAGTTTATATCTTTCTAACTCTGAAAGTTCGAGTAAATCATTTTCTTCATTAAGATTGAAAAATTCTTTTGATTGGATTTCATTCTCTTTTAACCATGTTGTTTGTGGATTTAGTAACCACTCTTTGGTCTTTTCGAAGGAATAAGATTCTGATCTACTTCCATTAGGTCCTTTCCAATTTATCGGTAATGCTAGTGATACCTTTTTGGTCGGTATTCCTTTTTCTATCCACTCTCTAGCTTCTAGGTTCTTCCGATCACAACTCATGATTTGTGATCTTTCTGTTTTTATAAAGTTGAAATGATCAAGAGGATTTGCTGGTGGCTCAATGAGTATATCTTGAAAGGTATTAGCTCCTAATTTGATTTTTAGGTAATTCAACCATTGTTGAATAGGACTCGGAGGTTCAATATCTTCTCCTGTCTTTTCATCTTTGGAATTCCAAGAAAGTAAAAGATTTTGACGAGTTGAGATTAAAGCTTCTAATAATGAATAGCGGTCTTTGTCATATTGGTTAGGATCTCCAAGTTGTCTTTTACTTTCTAGGAGATTAAAACTTCTTCTATTATCTACTCTTGGGAAAATTCTACTTTCTAGTCCCATTACGATAATGATTTTATGTGGAATTGCTCTCATAGGTTCTAAGGCACTGACCGTAATTTTTCCTGTCCTATGACCAAATTTTCCATTTGTAGAACTTAATGCTTTGGTAATGATGTCTTTGACTATTAAACAATCAATTTCTAGTTCACAGTGTTCTGTTATGAGCCCCCAATTATTAACAATGCTTAGTAGTTGTTGCTCTTCCCAAGCCCATTCACCACCATCCCCGAACAAATCCTTTACGAGTGATGTTATAAGTTTTATCCATTCCTTACATGAGCGTTTACCCCGAATCGCATCGATATAATTACAAAGTTTTGAGAGTGTACCCCAAGCTTTTATAAATCCTGTATTTGAAATATTCTCGGAATAAGGTGAGATATTTTTTATCCCATTAGTTGGTTCGTCTGGCAATACAAGACCAAGTAGAAATCGTTCTAGACACCAACAGAGGCTATGAGTTTCTTCCCCAAACCTTTCTGAAGAATCAAGTCCCCATGTAAAGCCAGCTGACTGAAGGCTTTTGGTAATGTTACTCACCTCTTCAATACTTAGATTCTGTTGTTTTTGTAATGCTGGATTAGTTAATAAGTTTTCAAAAATTGATGCAGTTAGACGAGATGCAGAAATCTCTAATAGATTTATCAGGAAATGTATTAAACCTACTTTATCCTCCTTACTTCTATCTGTTATTACCAAGGGCAGTGGAGTAATGTCGCGATCAATATTGTTGAAAACTGAGGCAATTATTGGCGAATAGCTATCAATCTGTGGTGTCATGATTAAAATGTCTCTAGGTTGTAGCTTCTTGTCATTATCAAAGAGCTGCAATATATGGTCTCGTATTAACTCCACTTGTCTATACTTTCCTGGAGATTTAAGGAAAAGCAGCGATTTATCAGATTTCTCTTTAGTTAAAACAGTTTCACTTTTTGCGTATAACAGTTCTTGTTGCAGTTGTTCTAAGATATTAGGCTTGTTTCCTTTCTTGGCAGAGATGTCCGCTGTAAGAGAAAAAATATCTTCCTCATTTCTCTCTCCCAATTGATATTCCCCACTTCCCTCTAATAACTGTTGAAATTCAGCTCCCATACGTCCAAGGAAAGCCTCTAGTCTTGGAGATTCTAGTAACCATTGTCTGTCGGGAGGGGTATTCCATGTGTTTCTAAACCGCAGTCTTCTGGTTTCACATCTTTGCCAAAGATCATTACAAGGGGAGATAAGATAGATTTTTATATTTATTACTTTAGAGAAAGCCTGAATTAAATCTATTTGCAATGGTGCCAGACTGCTAAGTCCGTAGATGTATAGATTCTTTGGATAATCTAGTTTAGAAATATCATCATTTTTTAAAAGTTTAATAGCTTTTTCTACTTGGATGCAGAACGGATCTTTATTTATCTTTTTATATAATAAATTGAAAAGTATTTCTTGCCAAAGTATATTTTTACCAGCATTCATTTCTTTCGAAACAATCTTTTTATTCTTATCTAACCATTGCTTAATAATATTAGGTCTGTAAAGTATATAATCATCAAATATCTCTGCTATATTGACCGCTATATCCCATAAATTTGTATTAATCTGCTCATTTTTTCTCTCGCTTATTTTTATCCAGGATCTAATTGTATCTGCTTCATCTTCTTTCATTAATTCTGGTAATAACTCTAAAATATCCCAAACAAGATGATTCTTTTCCCATGGATCATTTTCATCTGGATCAATACCTATAATTCTCTTAACTAATCTTCTGAAATATGTTCCAGGGAAAGGATATTTGACTAATGCATTGATATCATTTATTACAGAAATTCTTTCACTTAGCCATCTGCTTGATGGCCATGTACTTACAATAATGTTAACTTCTTCTGTTATTTCAGGAGGGTTTAATCGGAGTTCTTGTCCTAGTATCTCTGCTAACCATTCTGCTTTATTACTTCGATAAATTGTTAACAAGAGACAAAAAGCGATTTTAACAAATTCTTAAATTAGGAAGTTTTCTTTCCTTGGATTTATGATTAGGCTTTTCATTTCTTTTACTGCCTGAGATAGTCCAACTGATAAGGCTCTGGAAATAATTGTATGGCCAATATTTAGTTCTTCAATCCCTTCAATAGCTGCAATTGGTTCAACGTTTTGATATGTCAATCCATGGCCTGCGTTTACTCTCAAACCATAGGATTTTGCTCTAGCTGTGCTTTCTTTAATAATGGACAACTCTAGATTTCTTTCCTGGTTTTTTGTGACTGCATATTTACCTGTGTGTAGTTCAATCCAGGCTGCCTTTACTTCAGCACATTTTTCTAACTGTGCTTGGACTGGATCAACAAAGAGACTTACTGGAATATCTTCATCTGAAAGAAGTTGAATTATCTCTTTTAATTTATTTTTGTGTTTAATAACATCGAGGCCACCTTCTGTAGTGACCTCTTCCCTTTTTTCTGGAACTAATGTAACCAAATCTGGCTTGATATTAAGTGCTATAGAAGTCATTTCGTCAGTGGCAGCCATTTCTAGATTTAGTCGAGTATGAACAGTTTCTTTTAGAAGATTTATATCTCTATCTTGAATATGCCTTCTATCCTCTCTTAAATGAACAGTTATGCCATCAGCGCCACCTAATTCCGCTAAAAGAACCATTTTAACTGGATCAGGTTCAAAGGTTTTACGAGCCTCACGGACATTTGCTATGTGATCAATGTTTACACCAAGACTTGTCATGAGAATTAAAAATATAACTTAATTGTATTCATTAAAATCAAAATCAGTTTTAGCCGCTGGAGTAACTGCCCAGTAGGAGCATTAATAATAAAGCTTTCGGAGTTAACTTCATTACATATCTAATCAATGAGGGTTTTTGCCCCTTCTTCAGAGAGAAAAAAAAATATGCCTTGGAGTCGATCCTTTATGGAGTCGCTTAGCTATGGTTGCGACTCAAGATATTGCTTTAAGAAATTTTTTTCGGAGAAGAATAGTCATCGGTGGAGAGAATTTGCCTTCAAGTGGCTCTGTTGTACTAGCTCCTACTCATAGATCTAGATGGGATGCTTTGATGCTAACTATGGCTGCTGGGAGAAGGATCACCAATAGAGACTGCAGATACATGGTCACCCGTTCAGAAATGAAGGGTTTACAAGGATGGTTCTTGAATAGGTTGGGTTGTTTCCCCATTGATCAAGGAAAACCTTCTCTAACTACTCTTAGATATGCAGTGGATTTGTTGATTTCAAGTCAGCAATTGGTTGTATTCCCAGAAGGAAAGATAAATCGATTTAGCGAACCTGTAATGCTTAAAAAAGGATTGATTCGCCTTGCTCAATTAGCCTCTAACAAAGGCTTAGAAATTAAAATTGTTCCTGTTGGCTTGGCCTACAGCGAAGTAATTCCTAAGTTTCATGGATCAGCATCAATTTGTTTCTCTAAACCAATAATCATCTCAAGAAATTTTAAGCAATCTACAATTGATTTTAATATTGCACTTTCTAAAAGTATGCGAGCTGCTGAACAATCAGCTTTGTTAGCTGTTGGTAGAAGATAATATAATTTATTTAATTGATTCTCTAGCAGTCACTTTGAATTTATTCCTTTAAATTCACTTTATTTTCTTATTTGCAAATGATTACAGCCAAAGAAGTTTCTCTCTTAATAAAGCAATCACTTCCAGATGCTCAAATTGATGTTAAAGATATGGGAGGAGGTGATCATCTTGAAGTCAATGTAGTATCTGCAAAATTCTCTGGTTTATCTCTCGTACAGCAACATCAACTTGTTTATGGTGCCTTAAAAAATGAATTGAAAACCGAAACAATTCATGCTTTGGCATTGAAAACCTCAACACCTAATTAATTTTTACGTCATGGATCCAAACACTCGCTCAAAGATTGAACTCTTAATCAAGTCAAAACCAATATTTGTTTTTATGAAAGGCAATAAATTGATGCCACAATGTGGCTTTTCTAACAATGTTGTTCAAATCCTAAATTCATTGGGGATGAGCTTTGAAACGTTTGATGTGCTTTCAGATATGGAAATTAGGGAAGGTATAAAAGAATATTCAAATTGGCCGACAATACCCCAAGTTTATTTAAAAGGTGAATTTATGGGTGGTTCAGACATATTGATAAGCATGTATAACTCTGGAGAATTGAAAGAAAAGTTAGAAATCGCACTAGCTTCATAACTTGTGACTTTTTGATTTTTATCCATTTTCTTTTTGAAAAAAGAGGTTATTAATATCACCATCAGGACCAATAAAGCTTGAAGGATCCATAATCCATCTATCAATTAATGCTTCTAACTTCTCTTGATCCCTAGAGCCTAATCTCCTGCAATTCCTGAGAGAATGCAAATATCCATCTGCATAGACCCTGAGCTCAGATGGACTGTAGTATCGACTTGTTAACTCTTGACAGGCATCACAAATTGATTGGAAGTGTTTTATTGCCTCTGGAGAATCAAAAGATGTCATGGTTTGCTAAGACACGTACTATTCTTGATAGTCAGCGAACAGTTTGCTTTAATATCTTCTCCAGTCTAAGGGTCTACTTTTCTAAGTTGTGACATTAATACCTGCAGATCAGCTTGCTACTGAGCAAATCCAAGGATCCTCCTCAGGTTCTTCTCCTATTCAAGCAACCACACAATCACCCTCCAAGGTACTTGTTGTAGAACCACACCCAACTCTCAGAACTGTTTTGGTTCAGAGGCTCAGGCAAGATGGACAACTAGCCGCAGCAGTAGGATCTGCTGAGGAGGCAGTTGATCTTTGTCGAGACCAATCACCTGATTTATTAGTTAGTGCTGAGCTATTAGAAAAAAGCTCAGCACTTCGACTTGCACAACAACTGGGATGTTCAGTCATTGTTCTAACTGCAAGAACAGGCGTTGAACCCGTTGTAGGACTTTTAGATGATGGGGCTGATGATGTTCTAAGGAAACCTTTTGGCTTAGAAGAACTAGCTGCTAGGTGTAGGACTTTACTTAAAAGAGGAAGAATTGGTTTACAGGAACGTGTCGCGGTTGGTCCTCTTGAAGTTCATCTCCTTCTCAGACAGGTCACCTTGCGAGAGAAACCTGTAGAACTAAGTCCAAGGGAATTTGCTTTGTTGTGCGCCTTGTTGATGCCGCCTGGCATGGTAAGAAGCCGCCATGAGCTGCTTCGAATGGCGTGGCCACCATTTAGTGGCGGTCCTCGTTCAGTTGATACTCAGGTTCTGACGCTTAGAAGAAAATTGGAACAAGCAGGTCTGGGTGATGGCGGAGGAATTACAACTGTTCGCCAGCAGGGGTATAGGTTTAGCCTTGATAACTTGCCTTCATGATTTTCAGCATTTTTTGGAGTTATTCTGGAAGCTCCCATTTGTTCAACCCAAGCTTTGTCCCGATTTTGTGAGCACAGGCATATCCGCTGAAAGCCACAGCATTTAAACCTTGACCAGGGAAGCACGAGTCTCCAACACAATAAAGCCCATTAATCTTTGTAGTATTAAATGGCATGGGTAGAAGTCCAGGCAATCTCATTGATGGAATTGGTCCATAACTTCCTTTGTTTCTTGCAAGGAATCTTTTATGGGTCCTTGGACTTCCTATCTCTTTGTGAAGAATATTTTGACTTATGTTAGGAAATAGGTTCTCTAACTTTGAAATAAGTTTGTCCCCATCTTCTTTTTTCTTTGCAAGATATTCTTTATTGCTTAATCTATCCCAGTTCTCCATTGAAGAAGGAGTAAAAGCATGAACAATATGGCTACCTGAAGGTGCCAATGTGGGGTCTAAGAGAGTTGGTATTGATACGAAAGTAACTCCCTGTTCATTCTCCATTTCTTCCCATTTGTCGAGAAGTAGATGATGGCAATGAGTGTTACCAGGTATAGAGTCTTCATTTACTCCCAAGTGTAGAGATAAGAATGAAGGAGAGGGTATGTATCTGTTTTCCCATTTTTTCTCAGACGTTGGTTTTCTCTCTGTGCCTACAAGTGGATTCTTTATCCCCTGACCACCAAAAGTATCCCATCTTGTTGCATTAGAGACCACTGTTTTACTAAAAATTTCTTCATCATTTTCAAGGGAAACACCTATGGCATTTCCTTTCTCAAAAATTATTTTTTTTACCTTAGATTTATACCTAATTTCCCCCCCCAGATTTTCAATTCCCTTTACTAGCTTTTCTGCTATAGTTCCTACACCTCCTTTGGGATAGTTAATACCTCCATAATGTCTATCAGAAAAGACCATTCCTGCATTTATCATAGGAGTCAAGTCGGCAGGCATAACTGACCAGCAGAAACATTCAATATCAATAAATCTCAAAAGATCTGGATCTTTGATATGTCTCCTGGCAACATCGCCTGCATTTACTGGCAACCACCTAGCTAGTCCAAGACAAGATAAAGGTGATTTAAAAAAAACTTTCATTAGATATGCAGGATCCTCTATTGAAAGTAAAGGCATTGAATCTAGACAATTAAATACATCCCAACATATTTCGTAAAAATGTTTTATTCCTTTCTCTTCATGGGGAAATAAATTTATTAGCTTAGTAATGAATTTTTGATAATTTCTATCGACTGAAATTTCTAATTGATTGGGTAGATGATATGCCAATTGTGTTGGGTCAGGAATTGTTTCGCATTTTTGTCCAACATCTTTAAGAGCTCGCGTGAGTAAATTTGTGTATCCCTTATTACCAAATCCAAATATCATTGATGCTCCAACATCAAAAGTAAAGCCTTTTCTTTTAAATGATCCGCCACTTCCTCCAGGAATCTTATACTGTTCCAGCACAAGAACTTTTGCACCTTTGCTTGCAAGTTGACTTGCAGTTACTAATCCACCAAGACCGGAACCAATAACTATCGAATCCCAGTTGTAAGCATCTTTTGTTTTATTTGATAATTGCGTCATGGTGTTAAATTTTTTTTTAAATGGTCGTGGGAGAAGAGCTTTTATCCAATAAAGTTTCTCTTAGCTTTTTTATTTGACTCAAGGCTCTATCTCGGTATTCTGTATACCTTTCACGTTTGTCGTGAACTCTATTATCGAGCTCAGGTAGTAATCCGAAATTAGCCGGCATTGGTTGAAAGTTTTTTTTATTTTTAACTCGTAAACTTGCTTGACTGTTGCTTACAAAATTTGTTAATGCTCCAATCATTGTAGACGATGGCAAACTAATCGTATCTAATCCCTTGGCTAATAATGCTGCATTGGTTCCAGCTAACCAACCTCCCGCAATAGCCGCAGCATAACCTTCTGTACCTGTGAGTTGTCCAGCAGCAAACAAATTTTTTCTATTTATGAACTGGAGCGTTGGTTCTATGAGCTTTGGAGATTCAAGGAAAGTATTTCTATGCATAACTCCATAACGAATAAACTCTGCTTTTGATAATCCAGGAATCATCCTGAAAATACGTTTTTGCTCGCCCCATTTTAAATTTGTTTGAAATCCAACTAGATTCCATAATTGACCAGCCTTGTCTTCTTGTCTTAGTTGAACGACCGCATGGGCTCTTCTAAGACGCCGGACACTTTTGTCATTCACATCACCCCATCTTGGATCCCAAAGGCCAATTGGCTTTAATGGCCCATAACGCATAGTCTCTATTCCCCTTTTTGCAAGTTGTTCTATGGGAAGGCAACCTTCAAAAAATTGAGCAGATTCTTTTTCAAAATTCTTTAATTCAGCTTGTTCAGCTTTGATTAATTCAGAGTGAAACTTTAAATATGAATCTTCATTCATCGGACAATTAACGTAATCAGCATCACCTTTGTCGTATCTACTGGCCCGAAATGCTGTTGAAAAATCAATACTTTCCCCCGTAATTATTGGACTAGCAGCATCAAAAAAATGACATTCTTTTTTACCTGTAAATTTTTTGATGTCATCTGCAAGCAACTCGCTTGTTAAAGGACCTGTGGCTAAAACTGTTATTTGGTGGGCCTTCGGTAGAAAAGGACACTCATCTCTAATTATTGTTATGAGGGGATGAGAAGACAGTTCATTTGTGATGGACAGACTAAATTGACTTCTGTCGACTGCAAGCGCCCCTCCTGCCGGGACAGAGTGTTTATCAGCCTTGTTGATAACAATTGACTTTAATGTTCTTAACTCTTCTTGTAGAAGCCCTGCGGCTCTGTCACTACTAAGCGCTCCAAAGCTATTACTGCAAACTAACTCTGCAAATTCTGATGAGTGGTGAGCTGGGGATTTCTTCTTTGGGCGCATTTCGAAGAGAGTTACTTTTATTCCTGCTCGTGCTATTTGCCATGCTGCCTCTGACCCTGCCAGACCAGCACCTATTACCGTTACTGATGGATATTCTTTCAAACTGTGGTTGTTTTTTTTAAGCTTAATTAAATAATATTCTCATGTCCCTCAACTATTTATTAAGACTTCAGAAATATCTAAAAAATCAATGAGGAAGGAAAAAAAATATCTTTTTATTGTTTTATGGTCCGCAAAAAGGAACATTAAGGTCATTAATGCTTCGCCAACGTGATATTTTTCATATTGGACTACTATTATTGGTCCAATGAGGGTCGCTAGCTCAGTGGTAGAGCATCCGGCTTTTAACCGGCTGGTCCTGAGTTCGAATCTCAGGCGACCCATTATTTTTTAAAACTATTGCTAGATATGCTGAGGTGAATAGCAATTCTGAATTTTTGAAGAATTATTTTTTTTTGGCCCTCTTCATTTCCTGCATTACATCAGTTAATGCTGGGTTGAATAAATTTACTAATTTGATTTTTGTTGAAGATTGGCTTATCGAGAGAAAGGTTGATTTAACTATTAATGAGACACAATGCAGAGCCTCAATACCTTCACATGCAAATTGGTTTGGAGCTCGCGTCAGACTTGGACCCAAAAATGAATTGATAAAACCTATTTGGATCTCAGTAAAGGCTAACCAAGTGCTTGATTCTAAATTAGTTAAAATCAGAGAAATTCTTGTTGATTGCAGGTCAGGGCTACTTTTCCTCCATGAAAACCTATAAAGCTCAAGGACTAATGTGTTGATGAGAATATAAATACTTTCTCAAAATAAAGTTTATTGCTGAATTATAAATATAAATATTTATTTTAGTATGAAAAAACTTACAGTAGGAGCTGCTATTGCAATAAACCTATCTTTGTATGCTTGGGCTTTGATGGAGTTACCCTTTAAATTTTAAGTAGAAAACAAAGGATAATAATTTTATTTAACATCGCTATCTTATTAATTTCTAAGAACGTTATTTTTAGATTTGATCATCTCTTTTAATGATTGTAACCAGAAGAGATTTCTATTTTTTAAATAAGTAATTTTTTAGTTTTTTATTATCAAGCACTTTTTTAACTTTCATTTTTTTTTGCATTCTCAATCCTTTTTTCTTACCTGAAGAGGTTAGGGTATTTGTGAGGTAGAAAATGCCTCTTCGTTTTATGGCAATGGGGGTATGGTTAAGAAATCTTCTTCGATTACAAAATCTAATTCTAATTGGTTATGGAGGTGGGCAGAGCCTGAAAGCGAACTCTCAGTAATTCCGAAATCAAAAACTAAACGCTTGGCCCAACAGGCAAAGTTGGCAAATGTTGATGCAGAGAGAGCAGTTACTAGGGCCTATCAGATTGAATTAACAAGAACGAAAGCAATAGGAGAGGCAATGTTTAAGTCTGGAAAAGCATTGAGGTTTACTCTTTCTAGTTCTGGAAGGCAGTTAATACTTAGAACACAGGCAGCACGAAGGCAATTTGAACCTGGTTTTAGGGATAAAAAATAATTTTCAGATAGAATAAAAAGACTATGAAAAATAAAAAATGCAACTGTATATAGTTACTTGGAAATTCGAATCTTCTGAGGATCAAAATTATTCATCGGAAGCATTAGTAGATTATGTTGAAAGTGGAAAATCCGAGGATCTTATTGATGGTTATGAGAGAATCACGTGGGCACACACGCCACAAGATGGAACAGGAGTGATCATTTGCAGAGCTTCGTGTGCATCAATTTTATTTAAGGTTTTTGGATCTTGGAGGGATAAATTTGGAATGATTTGGGAGTATAAACCTGCGTTAACTACTGAAGAATTTGTTCGATTAATAAAAGAAAAATAGTTATAATTATTTTTTTTATTCTTAGATTTAATTTATATAAAAATTAAACTTCTGTCTAAAAGTCTTTCAAGATTGTATTATCCAACTTAGTCTTATTAAAAATATATTTGCTTGTAATGTTAACTCATTTATCCTTTGCTTTGACTGCCAGTGAAATGGGTCTCAGTCCAACAATACTAGCCTTGATAGTAGTTTCATCTATCGTTTTTATTGTCGGCTTTGCAAAAAGCTCAAGAGAGAATGAGTACAAAAAATTAATGGATTCATTTATTGAAAGGAAAGAGGAGTCTGATTAACCATAGATTTATTCACATTAGTTAGAAGATCTGCTTACTAATATCAATTCTCATGCGTAATAAGGCAGGATGGTTGAAGAGTAGTTTTGAAATTGAAAAATTTATTAGTAAAGGAGAGAATCATCTCTCCTTCCCGCGATGTTATTGCTGGTCTTGTGGTTGCATTCGCAATGATCCCAGAGGCGATAGCTTTTTCTGGTATTGCAGGCGTTGATCCAAGAGTTGGACTTTTTGGTGCTTTTTTGCTTTCTGTCACCCTCGCAATTTTTGGGGGCAGAATGGCCATGATTACCTCTGTTACTGGTTCAACTGCTCTTTTGATGACTGGGATTGTTCAACAGGGCGAAAATATTAGCCCTGGTCTTGGTCTTCAATATCTTTTGGCTGCTGGATTGCTTACGGGCGTTCTTCAAATTGCTTGGGGGTATTTAAGACTTGCCCACCAGATGAGATTTGTGCCTCAACCAGTTATGGATGGCTTTGTAAATGGTTTGGCTATATTGATCTTCCTTGCTCAATTGCCTCATTTGGGGATTGACTTAGCACATTCTGAGAAAGTTGTTACTGCAGTACAAGTACCTGCTATTTGGGGATTGACCATACTTACATTGTTAATTATCTATTTGCTACCAAAAATTACCAAGCTTTTGCCATCAGCATTGGTCGCAATATTTATTTGTACAGCGATTTCAATTTTATTTCAATTAAATGTTCCAACTGTATCGAATTTAGGAATTCTCCCAAATGGATTGCCTGGCTTTGGTATTCCAAAGGTCCCATTTAATTTTGAAACACTTGGTTTGATACTTCCAACAGCGCTAGCAATATCTTTGGTTGGCCTTATGGAGACATTTCTCACTCAAGATATTCTTGATGATATGACTGATAAAAGCACAAATAAAAATGTTGAGGCTCGTGGGCAAGGCATAGGAAATATTGTTAGTTCGCTTTTTGGAGGGATGGCTGGATGTGCTTTGGTTGGACAATCGGTTATGAATGTGGGTTATGGGGGAAGAACTCGTCTTTCAACATTAAGCTCTGGTGTTTGTTTAATCGCAATGATTCTTGCGGCTAAAGATTGGGTAAATCAAATACCAATGGCAACATTGGTTGGAGTTATGATAATGATCGCGATAAATACTGCTAATTGGGTCTCAATTAAAGATATTCTCCGAATTCCTAGAAGCGATAGTTCAGTTATGATTTTGACTGTATTCGTAACTGTTATTACACATAATTTAGCTCTTGGTCTTCTTTCAGGTGTTGGACTTGCCGCAATATTATTTAGTAGAAAGGTTGCAAAAGTTATCAAGGTTGAGTCTTCCTTGAACGGCTCAGATCACAGGATTTATAAGGTTTCAGGCCAATTATTTTTTGTTAGTAGCATCTACTTTAGACAAGGGTTTGAACTACATGAACATCCTAGAAAAATCACAATAGATATGGCCAAAGCTCATATATGGGATCAAAGTGGTGTAACGGTTCTTGACCAAGTAATCAGAAGAATAAAATTAGGGGGATCTGAGGTTGAAGTGATTAATTTAAATGATGAAAGCTTAAATTTATTCTCTAGAATAGGACAAGCATCAGAAGCTGGTGGAAGAGGTGGAGAATTTAAATCTGCTCATTAAATTTATCTGACCTTTTACTTGAAATTTTTGTAGATTTTCTAAAAAGTCTTTTATGGTGGATTTGAATTATTCTTTTGGCAAATTTAAATAAAAAATTCCATCAAGGTTAAAAAAACTTGATGGAATTATGTTTTGTTTAAGAATTTTGATTCCCTTGATGGATTTTTACTAATGGCTTTCTTACTAAGCTTCAGAATCAAATTTAGATAGATTTGGTCCAGCAATTACACCAACTAATCCAAAGAGAACAAGGGATCCAACACCGACAATTGTTGCTGAGAGGCTTCCGCCTCCTAAAGCAAAGGTTAAGAATGGCAAATGAAGCATTTTTTTTTTAGTTGCAGATGTCTATATAAACCTAAAATTGCCCAAATTTAGTGAAGTTGTAGCACCTTGATAAATTCAGACATTTTTAAAAGGCTTTTTTGAGAGTTAAGCGGTAGGAAAATCGTTGGGAAACATCGAAGCCATGTCGTCCTTAGTTGCCTTGGATTCCCACTTAAGCCAGTCCTTAACCCCGTTTGGCTTGACAGTCTGAGCACTACGGGCAGCAAAAATAATTACATGAAATGGAATTACAATCGCAAAGAAGAAAAAATGAAGTAAGTACAAATCCCAAGGAATACCCTGATAACCATAATCAGGGAAAAATATTGCAGTAAGAAAAGGAAGTACCATGTTGTTCAAATTTTTTACTGTATTAATCATTATCCATAAAGCATAAAATCTTCCGACAAGGTCAGATATTTTAACTTCTAGAAATGCTAAGGATATTGTGATGCATAAAGTTAAGTGCAATTCCTAGTTTTATGAAAATAATTTTTTGTATTGGTAAGGGTCTTATTTAATTAGAAGTAATTTATGATCGCCGAATAATTAAGTGACTATAAATAAACCATAATTCCTCAATAATTAATATAAAAAAGATAAAATATTCAATCAATAAGGCTTTCTATTAATTTAACTAGCCTGAAACTTAAATAGATACTTAATATTATCCACGTAGGAAGAATTAAATTCCATGCCTTTTGATGCTTTAAAAGGATAATCTTTTCTAGAAGATAAGCTCCTGAGATGGGAATAGATATTAATAACGTCATTTTTAAAAAAATCTCAAGAAAAGCTAGTGCTGCAATTGGATTTATTAGCCATGCTATTAATATTCCACTAAGTAAGTAGCCACCATATTGTCCTAGCTTCCTTACAATCATCAACGGATTCTCTCTTTTATTAGATTAACTCATTATGTCTAAATAATGCTTCTAATATTAAAAGATATTTATTTGATGAGATAGTTTTAATGTTTAACTGATACTAGTGAGTGTATTAAAACATCTGATAATCTAAAAATATGTTTTTACATGTGCTAAAAGCTAATAAATCCAATATTTTTTAATAAGTTAATTAGAGGAATCTTTGGGATTTGGATATAGTTTTTTAATAGCATCAGATTGTCTCTTTTGTGTTTTTTTTATTTGTTTTAACTCATTAATCCGTCTAACTAAAATTCCTGGAATGAACCAAATAAATGTTATAAGTGCAAAAATAAAAATGGGATTGTTTATAGTCATATCAAGTAAAATATTCTTTATTAAAAGGAAATGTATATTGTTAATGAATAATAATTGATAGTACATTTTTAATTGAGTTAAGACTTTCTATATTTTTGATAGTTGAATTTAATTAGCTTCCCTCTTACTCTTGCTTTGATTGTTCTTCTAAATAGAACTTAGACTCGTCAGCAATTATTTCTAGATAGTTATTATGTTTTTTTAATTCTGAAATTTCTTTTGATTTACTGTGTTTTATTTTTATATCTTTGCTAAACCATTCCGCTTGATTCTTGAATAGATTTCTTTTTGCCGAATAAAAAATGTTTTTGAAAATAAAAAAAATTGTTAAAACGATTATGGAAAGAAGCAGAAATATTTCCATTTTATTAGGTCTTCTTCTTTAATATTAACTTCTTTAAAGGCTTTTGTAGATATATGAAAAAAAAAATATATAAAGAAATATTAGATGAATACCTAATATTTCTGATCGTACCTTTTATTTTCGATTATGATCTTCATCTTTCTCTTAAAAGGTTAGATTATTTATAGGTTATTGATTCACCCTTTAATCAATTTTGACTTAAAAATTGCCATAACCTTAATTATTTGCTAAAGATAGATATATATTTATCTTAGAAAATGTCTTCTTGGCTAAATCATAACAAAGTTATCTATATATTCTCTAATCTGCTTGTTTTGCCTGCTATTTTTATTCCATCAATTGACTTGATTTCAAATATTTCTTTTTTTATTGCCTTCATTTTCTTTTTGAATAGTAATATACTACTATCATTAGTATTATGTGTTGCTCTTCTTATTAAAAACAATTCAAATTATAGATTAAATCTTTTATTAATACATAAAGGTGAGGAAGTCTCAAAGACAGATTATGAATGTGTATATTTATATGCTTGGTGTACTTTTCTAAGATATTTCCTAATTGGATTGGCAGTAAATCGAATCTTTCTATTTTTTGAATAAGTTTTGATTTTGTTTATTTTTTAAAGAGGTTTAAAAAATTTTTTTTCTTATGTTTTTCAGAAGGATTAATAATTCCAGTATCTGCATTTAATCTTCTTTTGATGTCTTGAATTGTTTTTTGATGTTGAACCTCATCTTTGTCTGGATCTAGAGAGTCAAACCAATTTTGAAGATCCCAAGACTGATGTCCATCTTTATTTACTTCGACTTTTACAAATCCCTCTTTACCTGAAAAGAAATAAATACCTTCAGGGAGCTTCTCGAAATCAAATTCTCCTTGGTTTCCCTTTCTTATGTAACCCATTCGTTTTTAAAGAGGTCTTTCTCTCTTAGTTATTCTATTACAGGCTTTTATATAAATGGATGTCATCTCTTATTTTCCTACTTGTTTTTTCATCTAAATATTTAGGAATTATAATATTTAGTTGCTTTTAGTCTTGGTAGTGTGAATGATTGAAAAAATACATAATCTCTATGTGCCCTTTTAGTAAGGAATTCTCTCTTCTTGCCAAAACATTTGAGTACTCAGATTACCTCGAAGATTCAGACTGGAAATTTCAAAAATATAACTTGGTAAATGCCTCTTGCTACTCTGATCTTTTGGAAGATACTGAGTGGGGAACGAGATCGGATGATTTAACTATTGCTTGAACCCTCCTTTATTGTCCTTTTTTATATTTTAATCTGAGAATTTTAGTTCAGAAATGAACTCCTCGCTTATCCATTCAAGTTGGTGATCTTCATTTGGATTTCTGCCTAGAATAATTATTGGGATGAGAATTTCTTTGTTTTCAATAATATTTCTATATCCAATTAGAAGTTCAGAGTATTTTTTGAAAGTCCATCCGTTATTTCCTTTTGATTTCCATTCAGAAGAGTTTCTAAGGGATCGATGAAAATCTTCAATTCCAAATTCGTTCCAACATTCTTGAATTGCAAGCAAATGATCGTGACCATCTTCGAGTAATTGTTGATATTGAATTATTTCAGGTGCTTCTTGTGAGTTGTCTGGTTTAAGTTCTTTGGCTAAATCATAAAGGGTGACTTTTTTGAGTTTGAACCAGTCTCTATCAAAGAGAAAAACGGGAAAGTTTAATGACCATATGTTTCCTCTTAAACTTTTGAAAGTTGTGACGAATTCATTCATATGCTTTTGGAGAAACTTATATCTTTTTTTCATGTATACCTCCCCTTATGTAATTACTTTTGGTTTTTAATTTTTAGAATTAACGTAAAGCTTTAGTAGCCTACAGTCAAATCTTTTATATATAAGTATAATATATTGAAAATTTATTAATTAGATTTAATGTCTAGCGGTAATAAGCGGCCTGATTGGCTCAACTGGGTTTACCTAGGAATATTTTTATACTCTTCATATTTTCTTTTTAATTATTGGTATGCAATTTTAGAAAAATAAAATTTAAACTAAATAAAATGATTTTATTAATATATATTGTTATTAATTTCAAAAAATAAAAGTATATATTAATTTTTTTTTTAGCTTTAAGTTTATAGGTGAATATATTGAATTTGGGAGGTTTTTTTATTCTAATTATCCTGCAAATACTGGCAAACCAATTGTTGCTGTGCTTACTAATGCTCCGGCAAAAATAAGGAAAGGTATCAAGGGATAATTATTGATCATGAGTTTAAATGCTTAATGAATCAAATTTAATTGTATCATACCTAGGTATTTATACCCCAATGTGGGCTGAAAATAGTCATAATTGCTTGTTCATTCATCCGAGGAGTTGTTCGTCTTTTAACGTCATCAATTGCCTTTTTGTAATACCGGTATTTCTTTTGATGATCACTAAAGATTTTTATAACACGCCATTGGTCCACGGGAAATCTCTTTTTCACTTCTTCAGCGAGTTGACTTTCCTCGTAAGTCAGATTTGTTTTCTTCAGTTTGTACTCTAGGTTGATCCAATTAAAGAGTTTTTCCAATTCACATGTGATTTCTCCATTTTTTATCCATTTCTCAATGTACTTTTCATCGCCTTCTTCAAGAAAAAAACATTTTTCAGCCGCTGGCAATTTTACTTCATGCAGTAACTCGGCAAAATTTTGTATCAGTTTCACTGACTAATTAGTTTAATATATTCAAATTATGAAAGATTTTCACCCTTTCCGTGAAGAAAAAAGGAGAGAACTATGACTAATATTTTAAATGTGTTTTAAAGAACCTATAAAAATTTCCTATTAATAGTTTTGAAATAAGTCAGTTTAAAATAAAACTAAGAACTTCCTTTAATTCGCCTACTGATTGAAAGATTGAAGGAAATATTTCGTTCTCTTGCATTACTATGGAAAACATTTTCAATCTTCTAGTCATAAGCTATTTTCTTATTAGTTTTTCTCATGTAAAATATAATATTAATTTATGTTTTTTATCAATTTTGTCAACTTTACTATCAATAAAAATAAGTTTATTTAGTTTAAATATTGAAATAACACATGATAATTAATCAAAACTACTTTTTGTTCTGTTAATAATTTTTCTGCCTTTTTAGCACTCTTTCTAAGAAATCTAAGTTTAAGAAAGAGCTGATATTGATAGCAAAAAAGTTATGTTTCATATCAAGAATAAGCTGCCTTCCATAAAACTAATGGCGCAAAGGAAAAAGAATTTAACTAGTTCTCTTATATATGAAGGGAACGAAACTTATAAAATGTTAATTCGTTGAGCCATCTGACCTAGTACTCTCAGTTGAATAAGAAATTCCTTTCAAGAGGAGTATTTCTGAGTTCTAACCGTACTTCTATGATTTATACTTATTTGAGCTTGAAAAGGGAAAAAAGGTAATCATTTTGATTACTTGCTGAGCACTATTATTTATCAATTTTCTTGAAAATGTTAAATATCTCTCGAGTAAATCTTACGAAAAAAAGTCTGTAAAAAGTAAGTCTTTCATTGACTTTTTAGCCAAATATTTTACCTCTAATTTGATCTAGAGATGGACCTCTCTTTTTCTCCTCTTTTGTTAAAGGAATCCAGTTCCAGTCGCAGCTAACAGTAATTAAGTACCCTACGAGTAAGTGCCAAGTCAATATTAAAAAAGGGTGATCTATGTGAGGGGTCAAAGGGTTCACTGTAAATGAACTCAATATTAGCCATTCGGAGGAATTCCCACGAGTTCATTGAGTTTTGGTTAATTTAAATTTTATAGAGATTTAATTCTGGAATTTTTTAGTTGCAATGTTCAAAACATACCAATAAGAGCCTAACTGATGTTTTTTTAACAGAGGTTGATTTGGATATATTTTTTTATTCCTTGTAATTAAGCACCTTTGAAGCCTTAAGATTAAGAAGTTGCGGGGCGTGGCGCAGCTTGGTAGCGCGGGTGCTTTGGGAGCACTAGGTCGCAGGTTCGAATCCTGTCGCCCCGATCAGTCAGAGACAGGTTTCCCAGCCTGTCTTTTTTAATGGGGAAATGAGACTGGGATCTCAGCGGGATCTCCTGAGTCTTTACTCTCTAGTGATAGCTTTGTTTCTTGTTTCTTCAGCCAAGCATCTCAGTCATTTTGCCTGCTCCGGCTAAAGCAAAGTTTCCAATTCCTCAAAGCAATAATCAAAAACATGCCAGATTGGGAACAACATCATTTTCTTAAATAACGATTAGAGGGTTGGGTTCCTTCTTTAATTGTGCAACCATTCAATTGAGCATTTTTTAGCCATCTAACAGAACATTGGACTCATCTTTAGATAAATCCAGAAAGGACTCCATGAATCTCAGAGTCAGACTCCCAATTCGTTTGATTCATAAGTTGGAAGAACTCCGCAAAGAATGGGGACTAAACACCAGAAGTGATGTAATAAAAAGACTGATCGAGAAAGTTTAGTTATGAATACTCCATCTAAAGAAGAGCTTTTAAAATTAAAATTTCATCTTGAAAGACTAAATATGGACGGTGAGTGGGAACGGATAGATACATTCCATGACCTCCGAAAAGCAGTCACCCATGGAGAAAATTTACTGCATTCAACGCATACTGTTCATCGGATTGTGAATGATGAAAATCAAATAATTGAACTTATTGATTAAACATTATGATTTTTTATCGACAACTATTTAGTCATAAAGAAAACCTTACCTAAAATGGATTCACTACCTATTGGAAAAATCCCACTAGCGAATCTTTCTTTAGATGAAATGGGGATTTGGCTAAGACAAATTGGAGCCGAAAGAAGTAATGATGATACTTC
>QBVH01000006.1 GCA_003284445.1 Prochlorococcus sp. AG-311-D23
TCCTGACGGTCAGTAACCATTACCAATGTTGGATTCTTTAGACGTGGGTCAGTGAGCAACTTCCCTGCCAAACATGCCATCTCGATGCTCTTACCAGCACCTTGGGTATGCCACACAACCCCACCTTTTCTATCTCCATTGGGTTTACTTGCTTCCACAACTCTTTCGACTGCTGTTCTTACTGCATGGAATTGGTGATAAGCAGCAATCTTTTTGATGATCTCTCCATCATCTTCAAAAAGACAATAAGATCGAATGAAATCAAGTAATCGCTTTTTATCAAATAATCCACGAAGAAGAGTCTCTAACTCTCTAAATTTTCCTAATGGATCTAAATTTTGCTCCTGCTCAATAACTCTCCATTGTTGAAAACGTTCTTGAGATGCAGAAAGAGAACCAACTTTTGCATAAGTACCATCGCTAATTACTAAAAGAACATTTGGAGTAAATAAGTCTGGAATATTATTCTTATAAGTTTGAAGTTGATTGAATGCTGCCCATATATCTGCCTTCTCATCAATAGGATTTTTGAGTTCAATCACTGCTATAGGTAGACCATTAATATATACGACTACATCAGGAATTCGAGTTCGCTTAGGACCAAATACTTTCAATTGATTGACGACTAACCAATCATTTGAAGAAGGATCTTCAAAATCAATAATCTTGAGGCGAATACCTACCTCTTGATCTCCATCCAAATATGAGATTGGTAGACCAGTCGTGATCCATTGATGAAACTGCCTGTTAGAAGACAATAGTCCAGGGATATTTGGATTCGTAAGTTGAAGAACTGCTGACTCGATCGTTACTTGTGGAACTTCTGGATTGAGTTTTTTTAGTACTGACCGAAGACGGTCTATGAGGATGACTTCTCGATAGTCTTTACGTTCTGGTGATTTACCATCTGGAGCAAGATCTGGACCATGAACAAACGAATACCCAATCTCTTTGAACCACTCCAAAGACATCATCTCAAGTTCTTCTTCGGTCATGTATGCCATTAGATCCCAACCTCCTCAAGCATCTTTTCAGCATCAGGAATTTTTAGTTGACCTGAGATAAGTTTTGGTAGTAAAGCATCTCTGACAGAAGACAAACTAATGGACTGCTCAGAATTGATTCTAATTTTATCCATCATTGGAGAAACGATTTCCCCGAAGATTTGTACTAAAGGTAGTTGTGGGATCGGTAGTAAGAACTCACACATTTGATTCCAACTTGTACGAGGCATTCTCGTTCCTGAAGACAAGGCAACAGTAAAATCAATAAAAGGATTGCTTGCGAGTAAAAAACAAATAAATCCTCTACATAATTTGAATTTCTCTCTTACAACAACAATGTCAGTGGAGCAAACACCGTCAAACTGGGCAAAACCAGTTTTTTTGAAGTAAGGACGAAGTTTTCCGTAAAGGATATCTCCTTTCTTGAATACATTTTTATTACTGGCAAGATTCTCTGCCGTACTTGAATCGGTTAGAGCAATACTCTTTCTTGGCATATGCTCTAAACCGATATAGCGATCAGAAGAATTCATCTCAAAAGGTTTTGCTTTCTCTTTTGGATTCAGTGCTATTTGATCAATATTTCCAAGTTTCCACCCACTTGGAGTCTCACCTAATTCAGAATCTTCAAATGAGTTTGGAAACAACTTACTGATTTCATCAGGTAATAAAGTTTTTCGTCCTTCTGCTTTTGCTCTTACTGGATCGAAATCAATAAACCAAGACTTGAAAAGTGCCTTAGCGATTCCTTCAAGAGTTTCATTCGTTCTTGTGTTGAGTTCAATCTTTTCGTCAAAAGTTCCGAGAATATGAGCGATTGCTTTTTGTATTTTTATTGGAGGCAGATCAAACTCATACTTTGCTAAATCTCCAACCTTCATATTCAACTGAACAGATGTTCCACCTGAAATTGCATTTATGTAGTTGATAAAAGAAGAGGATCTAAATCTATAAAACAAAAACTTTGGATCAATCAAACCTTTTTTTACTCTCAATCTTGCAAGTCCATTATTGAAAACAGCATTTAGATCTTTTTTGACTAGATAATTGATTCCTGTAGAGCATGTTCTTGCCATAATGATTTCACCTTTCCGAAGTTTATAATTTTGATAATCTGAATCTTTTACCTCTGTAAAACCCCAATTAGATATAGACTTATTTTGTGAAACATCTTGAATTCGGAGACATTTTATTGGAGTAGGATATGAAACGATAGGAGCACGTCTTATTGCATCAAGACCTGTGTTGATGCTTTCAACAACATCTTCTAATTTGACTTCCCTCCAATCAGAAATCATCACCAATCCTCTTCAAGTTTTCAGCAATTTGCTGGTCTAACATCACCCCTTCTTCCTGTTGGAACTTGAGTAAAGAAGTAAGTCTTTCCATCTTCTCATCAAAAGGTTCACCATCATCCTCTTCTTCTGGTGCTCCTACATAACGCCCAGGAGTCAGGACAAAACTATTTTTTTCAATCTCATTCAAATTTGCGTTATGGCAGAAACCAGCAACATCCTGATAATCTTTTTCATTTCGCCAAGAATGAACAGTATCAGCAATTTTGCAGATATCTTCATCAGTAAGAACTTTTTCTTTTCTGGAGACCATCACGCCCATTTGCCGACCATCGATGAATAAAGTTTCACCTCTTCTATCTCTTCCTCTTTGAGTTTTATCATTACTCAAAAACCATAAGCAAACAGGAATCGGAGTATTTACGAACAACTGTCCAGGTAAAGCAACCATTACTTCAACGACATCACCTCGTACCATCGCTTCACGAATCTTTCCTTCACCAGAGGTGGTGGAACTCATTGATCCATTTGCCAGCACCACACCTGCTTGACCACCTGGTCGAAGTTTCCAAAGCATGTGTTGCAACCATGCAAAGTTGGCATTTCCTACTGGTGGTCTTCCATAAACCCAACGAGGATTACTGTCGTATTTCTCTCCACCCCAATCCGAAATATTGAATGGTGGATTAGCAAGTATGTAATCAAACTTCTGATCAGGATGTTGATCACGAGCAAAGGTATCAGCATGTCCTTCTCCAAGATTTGCAGCAAATCCACGGATCGCTAGGTTCATTGTTGCCAAACGCCACGTAGTGGGATTGCTCTCTTGTCCAAAGATAGAAATATCATCTCTTCTTCCCCCATGTGCTTGAACAAATCTTTCACTTTGAACAAACATTCCACCTGAACCACAACATGGGTCATAAACACGACCTCCATCTGGTGCTAACACAGCAACTAAAGTTTTGACTATATGAGCAGGTGTATAAAACTGCCCACCCTTCTTGCCTTCAGCACTGGCAAATTGACCTAAGAAATATTCATAAACTTCACCCAATACGTCTCCTGAATTTCTATCTTCAGCGAACCCAATAGTGGAAATCAGATCTACCAATTCACCCATTCGACCTGGTTCCAATTGAGCAGCACCAAATCGTTTATCTAACTTCCCTCGAAGAATTGAATTCTCGTTTTCAATCGCAACCAATGCTTTATCAATTAGTTGTCCAATCTCAGGTTGCTTTGCCTGATTTCTGAGAGATTCCCAACGTGCTTCAGCAGGAACCCAAAAAACATTTTCTTGAGTGTAGTAATCGCGATCTTCTAATGCCTCTTGGTGGTCTGAAGAGTTATCACCAAGGTAATAGTCTGAGTCTGAATTACTCACCATTTCCAAAACCTTCTTCTGCTGCTCAACAAATGTGTCAGAAATATATTTGAGAAAAATCAACCCCAGAACAAGATGCTTATACTCAGCAGCATCCATCTGTGCACGTAGTTTATCTGCACTTGCCCAGAGAACCGCTTTGAAATCTTTAGCAGGTGCTGCTTTCTTTTTATTACCTTTGACTGCCAAAAACTTTCTTTTTGAATTTGTTGTCGACTTGTATTATGCCTCAGTTTGGAAAATCATTTTTTACAAAAAAATATACGTAATAGAAGTGATTTGAATTCTTAGTCATGCTACAGAAAACCTAGGGATGAGACATCAGTTGCAAAAATGATAAACACTGGGATCTTGCTACTACAGAAAGGGTGATTCATTGCTATACTTTCGGTAGCAGTCTTTCAGTAGCGATGACATCTAGATCTATCGGTTACAGCAGAAAATCAACCTCATCACAGACAAATGATCCTGATGTAGAAGCACTCAAAGCAAATGGTTGTCATCAGATATTTCAGGAGAAGATCAGCAGCAGAGTCAAAGCAAAAGATCGCCCTGAATTACAAGCAGCACTCAACTGTTTGATCGAAGGAGATTGTTTAGTAGTTACGTCTTTATCTCGTCTTGCTCGGACTCAAAGTGAATGTATTGAGATACTTCACTCTCTTCAGGAGCGAGGGATCTTTATCAAATCAATTGATGGATTACTCGATACTCAAGCGAATAGCAAACTTGCACCATTGATGATTGGACTTCTTACAGGACTCAATGAAATAGAAAGAGATCTCATAAGAGAGAGGACGCAAGACTCAATCAATCACCGAAGAAAGACTGGTGGAAATTTAGGGGGTAGACCAAAGACAAGTGATAAGAGAGCAGACTTAGTTTTGTCTCTTCGTGATCAAGGTGATTCTTATAGGACTATCAGAGATAAAACTCAGATGGGATATTCGACTATCAGAAGAATTATTGTCGCAGCAGATAAGGTCTAATCCAATCCATCAAGCACATCTTTCATTACTCGACACCACTCTCTAAAAGTAAGTAACTTACCTGTCCGATGATTCCTTCTTATTGCTAGTAGTGAATCTTCCAACCCCTCATAGAGATCATCGGTAGTTGGACTTCCTGAGTCGTTGGAGTCTTTCATTGATTGCATCTAAAACGAACTCATCAGGTTTCTGGGTATATGGCATCTTCGTTATTGCTTGCTTGATCTTGCTACCCAAGTCATAAGGGATATTCATTTGCATAGTTTTACTCCGTATAAAAAGCAGCATCAGGATATTGTCCTGTGCGGTTGATGATGTATTGCAACGCTTGAGCACCGTCATAGAAAACCTGTGACTGTGGTATTCGTTTCTCTCGTGCAATTCTCTCGACAATTTCCTGTCGAGATTTGTTGTGCTTTGCAGTGTGAATGCACACTTGAGAATTCACTCTAATTTTTGTTTGAGTCATTGCTGAAAGTTATTGGGTTTGAATATTGATTTAGATATGACTATTTATTTTCGGGAGACCTCTGAGTTTGGACATTGATCTTCTATCGATCTGTTTATCCATCTTTTGATCATCAGTTATTTTCTTCGTGACATATGCCACCAGACCTTTCCATCCATAGAAACCATCAAAATGACATTCGTCATTCGCATATAACCAATGCACTCCAGACTTACCCTTTGGAAAGTGTTTATAACCTGAGTAATGAGTCATGTGATTCATCCACTCCCAAGGATTCCTAATCGCATACTCAATCAACTCAGCATGAAACTTGGGGTCTTGTAATTGACGAGGACTCAATCTTTCCTGACCACCTGTAACCTCTTTCACTACATCTTTGACTGGGTAAGTAAGAGTATTTTTATTGATCACTCGATCTATGGGAAGCATCGAAAACAAGATGTGAATATGAAAGGTTTCATAACCAGATGACTTATCTCGCTCATAAAAAATCAAATGAGGAGATCCCCAATGATGCTTGTATCTTGGGTTGTATCTATTCTCAAGTGCTTTATCCATTGAGAATGCTAAGTCTTGACATTGATGATGCTTGAGATGTTTGTCAGGTCGAATAGTCAACATCCCGAAAGGGAGGAGATCCTTGTCTTGGATCTCCCTAATAAGATTTTCCCGAAGTTGACCCTGTTGATGAATCTTCTCTTCAGGTAAACCTTCTCGCTGTTTGTTGATACAGAGAATCGACTGAGGATCATCTTTTAGAGGTGAGTCAAAAGTTGATCCTGAATAAGATTTACTTGCAAGATGTCTCCGAAAAGCAGAGGCAGTCATAAGACATAAGGGGGTTATAGTTATAAACAGGCACAAGAATCTCTTTACATAGGGAATTCCTACGACCCACTAAAGGGGGAGAGATATTAGATCAACTGATCGCAAACAATATGCTCTTTCAGTCAGGTATTTCCAGATACGTCTATATAGGAATACATATAGTATTTATAAAAACAAATATTTGAGTCGATAGTTACCCGTCTTAGATAACACACTCAACTATGTTTATTTTACTATTAGTCACCTATTTGGAATATCAAATAGATGCTTCCGCTTTTATATAAAAAAGAGGTGTATCTATTGCGGAGGACATACAGAAGTGTCCTATGCCTTGGGTCAATTATAAGGCAATATTAGGTGGAAATCAAGCATGACCAACTCGTGACCGAAGCATATGCGTCCCTCAAAAAGCAGTCATATCAATAAATCTCACACTACGTTGTGTAATCGGCATTGATGCTAACCTTTAGGGTGTTTATTACTACTCAGGCATCAAACCCTCTAGTATCACTCACCTCATATTTTCAATAATAATCACACAATAATCACACTGCCTCACAGAATAATCACACTGCTGACTACACACCTTTTCAATGTAGTGGTGGTGGAGGTTTTCATGGTTAGTAATAGTAAAATAATCACAAACCAATCACAATCTATGTACCTGTTAGTATAAAGAATTCCCCTATATCATACCTGCAAAGATAGTGCAAGTTGAAGTGTAATCTCTTGAAACTATTCTACTATAAAAACTGATATCAACTGGTACCAGGTAAATTACATAGTTATAACTTAATTCCTTACCTGATATTTTATGTAAAACATCAGGTATGATAGGTGTAATTAAAGGTTGAGTGGTCGTTACACCTCAATCATTGAGTTGAATCTATTTGAGAACCCTACATCATGAGTAAATCCAATAGGAGTGGTAAATCTACCTGCCTCACTAAAACACAACTTGAAGAGTTTCTATCCAATCTTCCAGTGAAATTCTCATTACTAGCAGAGACAATGTATTTTTCTGCAGGAAGAGTAGGTGAGATATCATCATTGAAAGTTCGCAACATCAACTTTCAGGAGGGGTTAATCATTCTGGAGAGGAGTAGTACCAAATGTAATGAGACAAGACAGATTCCTATACCTATGAGGTTGTTAGATGACTTGAAGGATTGGATACTAGCTAATTCACTACAACCAAATCATTATATTTTCTTCACTCAAAGTAGGAATACTAAGTATACGGTTGGTACAAAGAAACTTTCCATACAATCTATTGATGAATACTTCAGGAAAGTATTTGATTGGATAGATGTACCAGGTGCATCAACCCATTCATTCAGAAGAACAAGATTAACTCACCTATTACATATGAATTGGAATTGTAGAGAAATCATGGATATATCAGGTCATAAAAATCTACTATCTCTTCAACAATATCTGGATAGTGATAAAGCTACTACCTTTAATAAGTATAGATCCTTGATTGAAAAGGATCATAGTACCATTCATGGAGGTTAGGTACTATGAAAAAGACTGAATGGGATGATTCTAATTGGCGTGAAGAGTATCTGAGTATGGTTGGTACAGATTCAATGAGAGAAAAACTGCTTAAAGAAGGTGCTAAAAGTCTTAGTCAATCATGGTTATTACAGGCAATGCATGGAGATTGGATGAAGATGAAGGGATATAGTTATCCTGAACCTCCTGACTGTTCTTCATCACTACAAGAATGGGAGAAAAGTATAAAGAATATTAAGCGGTCATGAAATAGTTTTCACTACCACCACTATGTGGCTACTATGCGGTTAATAGGAGGAGATTCCTGATGACTGCATCAATGAAGGTTGTAGATGTTCCTGTAGATGATGTAGTAGTTAAACTTAGATTGAGACAACCATGTAATGATAAGGTAAATGAAATTGCAGAATCTATATCACAGATAGGATTAGTTAATCCAATCACCATTGATAAGAATAATAATTTACTCTGCGGATATCATAGGTACTTAAGTTATAAACAATTAGGTTATAATACTATTCCTTCTATCATCAAAGATGTTAACGATAACTTTAGTGAGTTAGTTGAAGTTGATGAGAATCTCAAGAGGAATGAGTTAAATCATATAGAAGCTGCAGAACATATTGTAAGGAGAGAAGAGTTGTTGAAGGATTTAGGTATTGTTTATAAAGCAGGTGATAACAAAAGTAGCATTAGTGAAGATAAACTTACTATGAAGGATATTGCTGAAGGTATTGGTTTATCAAAGCGATCTTATCAACAGAGGAAACAAGTAGCTAGTCTTCACCCTGAAGTTAAAGACTTATTAGTTGGTACAACCTATGCAGATAATCTTGTTGATTTAGTGAGATTATCATCTGAGTCTGATGATATACAGAAGTTGGTATGTAAATTACTCATCACTGGTAAATGTAAAACATGGAAGATGGCTTTCTATAATGCTAAGTTGAATGATTTTAAGTTAAAGAGACAGAGTAGTTTAGATTTCAATTGCAAGGATCGTTGGGGTGGATATGCAAAGAGTGTGATGAAGTTTAATAGAACAGATGATGACTTAAAGAAGGTATGTGATTTAGTCAATCATGAGGAGGATTTAAGAGTCCAGAAAGGAAGTCTGAGATTTGGTGAAACACCTATCAAACTTCACCAGATGAATCCTCAACATGCGAAGTTTAGTATTGATTATTTTACTAATGAAGGTGATGTTATCCTTGATCCTTTTAACGGGCGTGGTACCACTGGTATTACATCACTACACCTCAATAGAAGATTCATAGGATATGAAATTAACCCAATTAGTTATAAGAAGACTATTGAGGTAGTAAAGAATAACTGCAATGCTACTGAGGATGAGTTTAAGTTAATTGAAGGTTGTGGTTGTGAGATGAAAGAGTTTGAGGGTAAGTCTGAATTCATTGATGCTGTATTTTCATCACCACCTTATTATCTTCAAGCAGAACCTTACTCAACAGATCCTAGAGATTTATGCAATATGAATGTTGAGGAGTTTGATAATAAGATAGATGTGATGTTTAAGAATCTATCCAGAGTAATCAAGAAGAGTAATTATAAAGAGAAGGTATTTCACCCCATCATGATGGTGATTGGTACAGCAAGAGATGCAGAAAATGGAATACTAGACATGCAATATTCATTTCAATCACTAGCAAAGAAACATGGATTGACTCTATGGGATTCTATGTATGTTGAGTTAAACAATCCATTCCTAGTATGTTCTATTCAGAGGAATTATGAATTCAGATTTACTCACAAGAGTCATGAGACACAACTAACATGGGTGAAGTTTTAGTTAAGTACCTGGTACCATAAGTTAACGGTATATTAAAAAAGGTAAGTATCCTAATCTATAAAGTCTTGCTCTTGAGTGATAAAAATTTCCCCATATAAAATTTCCCCTATAAGGTTGTGCTACCCTAGAGATGAAGTATCTACATGAAGATGAAATTAGATCATGATGAAACTATTAACCTAATAGAGCATTTACAGATGTGGATGGAGGTAGAGTTAGAAGATGAGGACGATAAGTTTAGTTATTGGGATAACATACTGCTGAAGTTATATTCACACCTAGATAGAGTCAAGACTACTGAGTCTGAGACTGACTCTTCACCTTCCTATTCTTAATAGGATTCCATCCATATGGTTGTACCTTAGTCCATCTAGCATTTCTCCATCTGTTCTTTATATCATCACTACCATAGTACATAATCAATTCATGCAGAAACATAGTGTTTCTACCATTAGGATACTTACAATCATTATTAGGGCAGAGTATAGAGTAGGTATTATGTTTAGTGTACGGTGTTATAAACCCACTCCTAGTCTTACATGAAGGGCATATACATTTATGTGAAGGATTACCTTTAACCTTGTAGTTGTGAATCTTCCCCTCTAATGCAGCTACTACCTCCTTGTAGAAGGGTTCTTCAATAAATATATCTGTGTGGAATCTATATCCTTTATGTGTAATTGATTGCATCAAGTCTTCATGGGTATTACACCATGTGTGTTTATACATGTGATTCATAGTATTAACTACTGGTATCAACTTTCAATAGGTTAATTATAACATATTCATTACAATATGTAAAGAATACTATAGAGATACTCTATAACTTTTATACATAGTATTGAAGATTCATAATTACCTATTAGAAACCCTTAAGGGTTGAATCCTAAGGGATTGGTTAGAGACTTACCATACTATTTATATAAATAGTCTATAGTTATCTAATTATAAATGGTACTCCTTAATGTAGCTAAGAGAGAGAATACAGAAGAGAAGGATATTACTCAAGATGAAACTATATATCATTACCATAAATCTTCTATAAGGAAACTAATGACTAATTACTCAAGACAATACCCAAAGGTTAGAAATGTATCATATGCAGAATATGAGGTTGATAGGTTAACGATGATGGAGGATAAGTTGATGAGACATCTAGGTAAAAACTATAGTCAATTACATAAGGATTTGGTTAGGAAAGAATTCACATCAGTATGCATGTAGGTATCAACAATGGATAGTTATCAAGTCAAACTCACTACAGTACAGAAGACACAACTAACTCATATATTAGCTGCTAGTAGATTTACATCAGTACAATCTTACATTGACTATCATATAGAGAAGGATACTAAGACTCTTAAACAGAAACCTAATAAGGAGTTGATATTTAAGTAATGGTACCAGGTACTTAACCATGAAGGATTTTAATGAGTTTCAATCTAATACTCACCTCAATGAGGATATGAATAAGTTCGTATTAAATTTCAAGAAGTATTATAGAGAAGGTAAGTTAATGAGTTTTAAGAATTGGATTAAGGTGATGGATGAATTATTAGATGACTTAGGTTAACGGTAGTGAAAATGTTTTCATGACCTAGTAGATGGATATAATAACAACTTATGCTATGAGTCTTCAACACTATCTAATGCATCCTCTATCTCAATCAATACCTCATTCTGCTTAGTCTGAATCTTATTGTAGAAGGTTCTATTCTTACTTAATAACTCCCAAGTAGCTTTTGATTCTGATTCATGATGAAAATATACATCTTCAATATAGCGTAATCCTGTACCACAATTCCTTGATAGTTGTAGTAGTGGTACAGATCTAGATACTGCAAATGATATACCAGTATGTCTGAAGGAATACCAAGTTATATTTTTCATATTCCAATACCTATCAGAACATAAGTCTTTAATTTCTTTCCATCCTCTGTTCCAGGTACCATCTCCTAATGCTTCATCAGGATGATTAAATTTATGGAATACTAACTGACTTCTATACTCAGGAGGTACATGAGGAAAATCACTTCCTCTATGTCTAGGTATCCCACACAACTCTCTAACATCATTGAATCTCTTAGTAGTTGGTGATTGTACTGTTCGTGATACTCCAGTCTTAGTATTCTCCTTCCTAATTCTTATCAAATGCCCTACATCTTTATCATCCTTAGTGAGATTAGTATTAGATTCTAAATCCATCCATCTCAATCCTTTTAACTCACCCTTGCGTAAACATGAGTTAGACATTATCAATATACTTTGGTACAACAGCTTCCTATTAAATTCTTGAGTAGGAGTTAGGTTATTAGAATTACACCACTTCCTAATAGTATTGATTGTCTGCATGTACTCTCTAGGGTTAAGATAGTCTCTCCTTAATTGTCTTATAGACTCACTCTTCAATGACTTAAATTCAGGAGAGAGACTAATGTATCCTTTATCTTTTAGATACTCAAAGTATGCTTTGATTGTTGTTAATTCTGTAAGAATAGTATGGTTAGTCTTTGGTGGTTTAGGATTGTATTCTTTATCAATTCTTGTTCTCCATAGAGGGTAATCCTTCAACTTAACATAATCAATATCTTCAAGTTTAATACTCCTGTTGTGATAGAAACGCTTCAATAGTGTTAGGTGATGAGACTTAATCCTGAAGGTTTCTTTGGTAATGAATCCTGATCTGTTGTAGTCAGATATTCTCTTAGACTCCTCCTCCAGAAAGTCATCTATGAAGTCAAACATCTTCTTCACTCTCCTTGCCTTCAATCCTTGCTTCAGGCGAGTCATAACCTCCAACTTCCTATCCAATGCAAACTGAATAGCTAAATCCTTATCAGTTTCACCAGTAGATTTTCTCTCACTACCTTCACCATCAATCTTCAGGAAATACTGCCATGTAGATGATCTAGGACGCTTGTAGATATAGCAGTCTTCTCTATCAGGTAATACCAGAATCTTATCTTTAACCCACTTACCTTTACCAACTAAGGGCATTAGAGACACCTGTGGTTATGGTTAGTATAATAATCACACAATAATCACACTGCAACTAGGTTAGTATTATACACTCTCTAAACACCCTGCTATCACTGGTATATGCTATAATCACACTGACTATGTATGGTAATCGGCATTGATTCGGACATATTGATCAGATAAGTCACATCCCCAAGAAGTGGCCGAGCCTATTCCTTTCCCTATCCTTAATCTAATTCTGATAAGATCATCGATCAAATATTTGCCTGTTAATCTTGCTTTCATAAACTTGCTCACAATTTGTCTATCAAAGTCCAAAGGTGTGCCATTAGAAAATATTTCATAAGGTCCAATCCATAATTTGACGTCATTAAAAGTAAAAGAAATGCCTGCACGACCAAGTGCAGCAATAATTCTTCCCCAATTAGGATCGGAACCATTGACTGCAGTTTTAACCAAAGAAGATGACGCAATTGTACGAGCTATTAGACGAGCATCTAAATCACTTGGAGCACCTTCAACCTTTATCTCAATCAAACAATTGGCCCCTTCTCCATCCCGTGCAATAGATTTAGCCAAGTGTTGGGCAGTTAAATGCAGTCCCTCTTCAAGAATTGATAAATATCTTGGATCTAATTCTTCCCCAGAAGAAAAAGCTAAAAAAGTATCGTTTGTACTCGTATCTCCATCAACTGTAATGGAATTAAAAGATGATTCTGCAACTCGCTTTATCATCTCAGACCATAAACTATAATTTACGCCTACATCACACGTAATATAACTCAACATTGTTGCCATTGAAGGATGAATCATACCTGAACCTTTAGCCATTCCTCCAATAGATATTCGTCTTCCTCCTAAAACCGCTTGATATGCAATTTGCTTTACTTGAAGATCGGTTGTCAAAATTGCATTCGCCGCGTCCAGAGATGCATCCTTATCTAAACTATTTATAAGGCGATCCAAGTGACTATTAACCCTTTCCACAGGTATTGGTTCACCAATAACACCCGTTGAACATATCAAAACTTCTTCATCAGATAATCCCAGGCGTTGAGCAAGTTCATGTGTGATAATTTCACTATCAATTTTGCCTCTACTACCTGTACAAGCATTTGCATGTCCAGAGTTAATAACTACAGCTCGTATTTTTCCATCAGATGCCCTAAGTCGATTAATACATAGCTCCACACAATAAGCACGAGTCACAGATTGAGTAAATGTCCCACTACAACAAGCCCCATCAGGCGCAAATAGCAAAGCAAGATCTTTCTTTCCAGAAGGCTTCAATCCTGCAGAAATGCCAGATACTAAAAAACCGTCCGGGGTAGTAATACCCCCAGAGATTGGAGACCATACAGAAGATGTCAAAGGACTCAAATTCAGAAGAGCATTTTTCACTTACTATTAATATTAATGATTGACCAAAAACAAACAAATAAACTTTGTCTTAGATGGAAAGGCAAGCAAAGAAGAATAGGTATTACTGGCGGAATTGCCAGTGGAAAAACGATCGTTGGAGATTTCCTGCATCAAGAAAAGAAATGGCCTATTGTAGACGCTGACTTATATGCTCATGAAGCATTGAGGGCTGAAAGTCAAATATACAAGAAAGTCTTATTGAGATATGGCAATAAAATAATTCAAAATTCGAATAAAAATAATCAAATTATTAATCGTAGAGCATTAGCCAATGTAGTTTTTCGAAATGATCATGAAAAAAAATGGATAGAGGGAATAATACATCCCTTCGTCAACAAAAGAATTGGAGAAGAGTTAGAAAAATTAAAATCAAAATCAGTAGTGATTTTAATTATTCCACTCCTATTTGAAAAAAATTATACAGGTTTATGTAGTGAAATTTGTTACATAGATTGCCCTAGGAACATGCAATTAAAGCGACTTCAGTCAAGAGATAGTTTAAGTCTTGAAGAAGCGAATCAAAGAATTGATGCGCAATGGGCAAACTCTTTTAAAAAACAATATGCAGATCACATAATTAATAATTCTAATGATGATGAGACATGGAAATTGCAATTAAAAAAATTATATAAATTCTAACCTTGTAGTTTTTTATTTAATATTTGATTAGCGAGTTTTGGATCCGCTTTTCCTTTTGTTTCCTTCATTAATTGACCAACAAAAAAGCCTAACAATTTCTTCTTCCCAGACCTAAAAGATTCAACCTCATTTGGATGCTGAAGGATCAATTGATCAATAATTTCTTCAATAACTTTAGGATCACCAATCATACCTAAACCACGTTCTTTAACTAATTGCTTTGGAGAACCACCTTTACTTAATAGTTCAGGTAAAATTTCTTTGGCAATTTTGCCACTTATTTCTCCAGTATCAATCATTTTTAACATTTCTGCTAATTCATTTGGCTGAAAAGGTAATTGATCAAATGTTAATCTATTAGACTTTATATAAGCTGCTAGATCTCCAGTTATCCAATTTGCTGATGATTTAGCTGCTCCGCCTTCGTTAACAACTTTTTCAAAATATGTCGCCATTGAAGATTCATCAGTTAAAACTCTTGCATCATACATAGAAAGTCCAAGCTCAGTTGAATATCTATTTCTTTTTGCCGCTGGCAATTCTGGTAATTCTGAACGCCATTTTTCTTTTAAATCATTACTTACTTCTATCGGACCTAGATCAGGATCGGGAAAATAACGATAATCGCTACTGCCTTCTTTAGATCTCATACTCTTAGTTAGTTGTTTACCTTCATCCCATAACCTCGTTTCTTGTTTTACTTCTTCTCCTGATTCATAAGCTTTAATTTGCCGCTTAATTTCATATTCACATGCTTTCTGAATAGCTGAAAATGAATTCATATTTTTTATTTCAACTTTTGTGCCAAATGGATCATTAACAGTTGGCCTGACTGAAATATTCACATCACATCGCAAAGAACCTTCTTGCATATTCCCATCAGATACTCCCAAATAACGCATGATTCTTCTAATTTCAGCGGCATACTCAGCCGCCTCTCTGCCTGTTCTTAAATCAGGTTTACTAACTATTTCAGCGAGTGCTACTCCTGCTCTATTATAATCAACCAAAGAATGTGTGGAACCTGACAATTGATCACTACCTGCGTGAACAAGTTTTCCAGCATCTTCTTCCATATGTAGTCTTTCAATCCCTATTTTTTTGACATAAGTTTCTTTGCCTTTTTCAGCTACTTCTACTTCTATCCAACCATCTTCTGCAATAGGTTCATCAAACTGAGAGATTTGATAATTTTTTGGTAAGTCTGGATAAAAATATTGCTTTCTATCAAATTTACTGTGAGAGGCAATATTTAGATTCAAAGCCATCGCTGCTTTTACTGCATATTCCAGAACCTTTTTATTTAGGACTGGCAAGGTGCCTGGCAATCCACAAACTACCGGATCGATATGAGTATTTGGATCGTCACCAAAGGTTGTAGATGCACTAGTGAATATTTTGCTCTTAGTCCCCAACTGCACATGCGTCTCTAATCCGATTACAACTTCCCAAGAAACATTTGATTCTGACATTAATTTGACCTAGATATATGAATCTTATGAAAGAAAAGCTCAGGCATGGAAACTAGCGTAATCTAAAACATTGAGAATAACATTTTCCAAATCCAAGCAATGGGTGTCTTAAATGAAAAACCATTGTTAATCCTCGGAGGAGGATTAATGGGTCTTGCAATAGCCCATGAACTTGCTAGAAGAGGCAAACGAGTAGAAGTTTTAAGTAGAAGCAGACGTGAAGCAGCAGGCTTTGTTGCTGCTGGAATGCTCGCCCCTCACGCTGAAGGGCTTCAAGGTAATCTTTTAAATCTTGGTCAAATTAGTCTTCAGAGACACCCAACATGGATAGAAAACATAGAGAAAAAAAGCAAAATGTCATGTGGTCTCAAAACTTGCGGGATTGTTGTCCCCTTTGAAAGCCACAAAGACTGTGAATCCTATCCAACATATAACTTTGGTAAAAAGCTAAGCAGAAATGAGCTCCTTCAAGAAGTTCCGGGACTCTCAGAAAAATGGAAATTAGGTTTACTTTTTAAGCAAGACGGTCAAATCGATAATCGAAGACTTTTAATGAGAGCACTTGAAAAAGCTTGCTTTGAATTAGGTGTTCACTTTCAAGAAGGAGTTGAAGTGGTTGAAATAATGAAAAATCTAAACAAATTTAATGGGGTCAAAATTAAAGACATTAATGGAAATATCAATCATTTAAAAAGTGAAGAGGCAGTTCTCTGCTGTGGAGCCTGGAGCAAACAAATTTTTAAAACATTGCCTATTTTTCCTGTTAAAGGCCAGATGCTATCTATTCAGGGTCCAAAACAGATTCTTAAAAGAATTGTTTTTGGACCTGGCATTTACTTAGTTCCGAGAGATGACGGTCTAATAATCGTAGGGGCAACTAGTGAGCCTGAAGCAGGCTTCCAGACAGGACTCACTCCAAGTGGGCAAAGCGAGCTTCAAAAAGGAATTCAATCTCTTATTCCTGAACTAAACAAACTACCTCATATGGAGAGATGGTGGGGTTTTCGTCCATGCACACCTGACGAAGGACCTTTACTGGGGATGTCATCAATTAATGGACTCTGGCTTGCTACGGGGCATCATCGCAATGGAGTTCTATTGGCAGCGATAACTTCAGCATTAATTGGAAAGTCAATTTGCTCCAACCCTTTAAGTAATGAGGAAGATAGTTTGTTGTCCCATTTCAGATGGGACAGATTTTAAAAACCGTTCACAAAAAGATTTTAAAGTTGAATAAATTATTCAACTCTCCATGTTTGATCTGATGGATTCCAATCAACAAGCTCATTTTCTTGGAACCATAAGTTAATTTCAAAAACTGCCGTATCAGAACCATCAGAACCATGAATGACATTACGACCAATATTCACAGCCAAATCACCTCTAATAGTTCCAGGCTCTGCCTCAAGAGGCTTTGTTGCTCCAATCAATTTTCTCGCACTTGCAATAACACCTTCACCTTCCCAAACCATCGCTACAACAGGTCCACTAGTGATGAAATCAACTAAACCTGAAAAGAAAGGACGATCTTTGTGGACACCATAGTGTTTTTCAGCAAGTTCTTTGCTTGGTGTTAGTTGCTTTAAGCCAACTAATTTGAATCCTTTAGTTTCAAATCGTCCAAGTATTTCAGCGATCAACCCCCTTTGCACACCATCTGGCTTGATAGCAACAAAGGTTCTTTCCAAAGTCATTGCGATATTTAATAATATGAAGCCATAGTCTTCCTAAAACTGCCCTCTTGGCAAGTAAAACATGACACTTAATAAAACTGTTCTTAGATTTAATTGTATTAATCGTGAATGATCAAAACTTGGCAACTTTGTTATCGCATAAATGACTGTGAAAAATACTAATCAATCTCCCTCTTGGACTATCCAAAACAGCTCAGAGCTCTATGGGATTGATCGATGGGGAAAGGGTTATTTCACTATCAATGAAAAAGGTAATATTAGTATTTGTCCTAACGGTTCCAAAAACAAATGTCATGATTTGATGGAACTCTTAGATGAACTCGAAAGTCGAAAACTAAAATTTCCTCTGTTAATAAGATTTGACGATATCCTCGAAGACTGCTTAAAAAACTTACATAAAGCTTTTGAAAAAGCGATTAATGACTATCAATATCAAGGGAAATACCAAGGTGTATTCCCAATCAAATGTAATCAACAGCGTCACGTAGTTGAAGAATTAATCACCTGTGGTTCCAAATGGAATTTTGGCTTAGAGGCTGGAAGCAAGCCAGAGTTACTAATTGCTTTATCAGTCCTAGAAGATCCCAAAGCCTTACTCATATGCAATGGCTATAAAGATCAACGTTATATTGAAACAGCTATTTTAGCACGTCAACTTGGACGTCAACCTATAGTAGTTATAGAACAAGCAAGTGATGTTGATCTTATAATTAAATCTAGTAATTTACTGGGAGCATCTCCACTCATAGGAATACGAGCCAAGCTATCGAGTCAAAGCAGTGGGAGATGGAGTAGCTCAATTGGTGATAAATCAAAATTTGGACTTTCAATTCCAGAAATATTGAAAGCAATCAAAAGATTAAAAGAAACAAATCTTCTCAATGAATTAAAGCTTTTACATTTTCATCTAGGGAGTCAAATTAACGATATAGGTGTTTTAAAAGATGCCTTACAAGAAGCAGGACAAATTTATGCCGAATTAATTAATCTTGGAGCACCTATGGGATACTTAGATGTTGGAGGTGGATTAGGAATTGATTACGATGGAAGTCAAACTGCCTCAATAGCGTCTACTAATTATTCACTTCAAAATTATGCAAATGATGTGGTAGCAACAATTAAAGAATGTTGTGAATCAAAAAAGATACCACTACCCACTTTAATTACAGAGAGTGGAAGAGCTATTGCTAGTCACTTTTCGATTTTAATCTTCAATATTCTAGGTAAAAATTCGTTACCTAGTGACATTCCTAAAGAAGACGAAAAAGAATGTCTCTCTGTCAGAAATTTACGTGAAACATTAGTCCATATACATTCTCTAGAACTTAAGCAAGAAGAAGATTTAGCCAAACTACAAGAAGCATGGAATGATTCTCTTAAATTTAAAGCAGATGCACTTGCGGCTTTTCGACTCGGTTATATAGATTTAGTTGAACGTGCAAAAGCTGAGCAGTTGACATGGGCCTGTGCAAAAACAATAGTTAATCAGTTACCAAAAAACATACTTCTACCTAAAGAACTAAAGAAATTAAGTGAAAGCTTAGCCGTAACGTATTACGCAAATCTTTCCGTATTTAGATCAGCTCCAGACACTTGGGCCATTGATCAAGTTTTTCCAATTATGCCAATCCATCGGCTTAGCAAAGAACCGAAAAAACTTGGTCACTTTGCAGATTTAACATGTGACTCAGATGGAAAGCTTGATCAATTTATTGATAACGGAAAAATTAAAAATTTGCTACATCTTCATGAATTTAATCAAGACGAAAAATATCTAATTGGTCTTTTCTTGGGTGGCGCCTATCAAGAAGTAATGGGAAATCTACATAATTTATTTGGGAGTACTAATGCAGTCCATATAAGATTTACAGAAAAAGGGAACTATAAAGTTGAGCATGTCATTCGTGGGAATACAAAATCAAATGTTCTTGAATATTTGGAACATGATCCAGAAATATTATTAGAACGATTACGAAAATCAAGCGAATTGGCTATTCAAGGCGGGTATCTAAAAATCCATGATGCACAAAAACTAATAGAGCATGTAGAAGCAAGCCTCCGTCAAAGTACTTACCTACAGAGCTAAATCAAGATAATTGTTGAGTCAAATCCTCATTAGCTTTTTCTAAAGCTAGATCCAACGATTGAGGCTGACTACCACCAGCTTGGGCGAGATTTGGGCGACCACCACCACCACCACCACACATTTTTGCAACCCCACTTATAAATTTGCCTGCATGTAAACCATCTGAGACTAAATCAGGAGAAAATGCAGCAACAAAAACTAATTTATTATCGATTTCCTGTTTTGGAATGCCTCCAAAAACAACAGCAGAGTACTTACCTAAATGATCTATCAAACTTGAAGCCGCAGATTGCAATCCAGATCCGTCAACTCCATCTAAACGTCTAATTAATAATTTACTCTTACCAACAGATTTTGCATAACTCACTAAACCCAATACCTTCGCCATAGCGAGTTCATTTTTTACTTTGATAAGTTCTTTTGTTTTATCTTTCAATTCCAGTTGAAGGGATGAGACTCTTTCAACAATTTCATATGATTGGACTTTGAACGATTTACTTAACTCCTTCACTACCAAATCACGTTCATTAAAATAATCTAAAACTGATGGACCAGCTATAGCCTCTATTCGTCTAATACCTGAAGCAATACCTGTTTCATTAATAATCTTAAATGTGCCTAGTTGTGACGTGCGAGTTACATGGGTTCCTCCACATAACTCCATAGAAACGCCTGGAACATCTACAACACGAACTATATCGCCATATTTCTCACCAAACATTGCCAAAGCACCAGCAGCCATAGCCTCCTTAATTGGCATTGTTTTAATTTGAATTGGATGATCTTCGTTAATCCATTGATTTATTCGTACTTCCATATCTTCAAGTTCTTTTATTGTCAAAGGTTTTGGAGCATTAAAATCAAATCTCAATCGATGATTTGAAACTAACGAGCCTCTTTGACTTACACTTGAGTCGATCGATAACTTTAAAGCTGATTGCAATAGATGTGTAGCGGTGTGATTTGATGTAGTTCGTTGACGAAAAGATGGAGTAACATTCATCTGAACAGATGAGTTAATCTTTAGAACTCCAGTGCTAACAATTCCAGAATGAATAAAAATATTCTTCTTTTTTCTAACATTTTCTATAGACACCTCAAGATCTTGAGACGTTATTAAGCCTTTATCTCCAATTTGGCCACCCGACTCAGCATAAAAAGGCGTTATATTAACTATAATCTTGACTAAATCACCTTGAACAGCTTGTTTTACTGATTCATTATTTTTAAAAATGCCTATCACAGTTGAAGTGGTTTCTAATTTTTCATAGCCCTCAAATCTTGTTTCATCAAATAAAGAAATTTCTCTTTCAATTGAACCTTCTTCAGTTAAATCAATACTGACAGAAGCCTCTTTTGCACGTTTACGTTGCTTTGCCATCTCGTTCTCAAAACCATTAATATCAACAGAAATACCTTTTTCATTCGCGATCTCTTCTGTTAATTCCAAAGGGAAACCATAAGTATCATAAAGCTCAAATGCCTGCGCACCAGAGATAAGATCACATTCATGAGATGTTATCTCTGCCAAAAGTTTCTCTCCCCGTGCAAGCGTTTCAAGGAAACGAGATTCTTCTATTTTTAACTCATTAAGAATAATTTTCTTTTTCTCAAGTAATTGAGGATAAGCATTTTTCATCAACTCAATTGCCACTCCAGACAGCTGGGGTAAAAATGGCTGATTGATACCTACCAGTCGACCATGTCGAATCATTCGTCGTATTAAGCGACGAAGAATATAGCCTCGGCCTAAATTATTAGCACTTACACCATCACAAATTAAATGAGTAACAGCTCGACAATGATCCCCAATAATTTTTAATGATGTTTTATTTTTTGTATTTGTAGTCTCATAATTGATTTGAGCTAAAAAAGCTGCTTTCTCAATAAGAGGAAAAATGAGATCCGTTTCATAATTATTAGCTTTTTTTTGCAAAATTTGAGCCATTCTTTCTAAGCCCATTCCAGTATCAATATGACAATTGGCCAATGGTTGGAGATTACCTTTTAAGTCTCGGTTGTATTGCATAAATACCAAGTTATAAAATTCTATAAATCGACTATCGTCTTCAAGATCTATTTCATCAGTTCCTAATTCGGGTTTAAAATCAAAATAAAGTTCCGAACATGGACCACAAGGCCCTGTAGCTCCAGATGACCAAAAATTATCAGCAGCACCCATTCTGATGATTCTATTTGCATCAACCCCTACAACTTCTTTCCATATTTGCTCTGCTTCTAAGTCTTCCTTAAAAACGCTAATGACTATATTCTGTGGGTTTAGTCGAAAAACCTTAGTAGATAATTCCCATGCCCATTGAATTGCCTCTTTTTTAAAATAATCACCAAAAGAAAAATTACCGAGCATCTCAAAAAAAGTATGATGCCTCTCAGTTCTTCCTACATTTTCAATATCATTTGTCCTTATACATTTTTGACTAGATGTTGCTCTCGGGGTAGAAGACTCTTTTAATCCTAAAAAGATAGGCTTAAAAGGTAACATCCCTGCAATAGTCAATAAAACTGTTGGATCATCTGGAATTAAAGAAGAACTTGCTAGTTTTTTATGATTGTATTTTACAAAAAAGTTTATAAATGTTTCTCTTATTTCATCTCCTGACAGAGATGGCGGATTAATTAAAGAGGAAGAACTTTTTTCCATACCTAAAAATTATCTCTAAAAAGGTTTTTGAAAACAATCACAAAAAACGTCAAATTTGCTCAACTCACCCTTAAACAATAACAAAATGGAAACCCGTGAGACTTTGAAAGAGAAAAATACTCAAAAAAGGCAATCAAGAACAGTGTCTATTGCAAACAAATACTATTTACGGGAAGCAGTATCACACTTGCAATCCTCAGTATCCTAAAATAAAAGGATTGCTTTAGGTATTTACACTTAGCGATCTAATTTGTTACGACTTTTCCGTTTTCTTCAATTAATGGCTTTAGGAACATGATTTTTACTGAATCGACAGCTTTAGAAAATCAGAAAAGTGATACTCCTAAGCTTTCACTGCAATATGAACAGATTGCTAAAGATACACACACTTTAAGATCATTGGATTGGGATCGAAGCAGGTTTGATATTGAATTTGGCCTTCGAAATGGGACAACATATAATAGCTTTTTAATAAGAGGCAAAAAAACTGCCCTTATAGATACAAGTCATTTAAAGTTTAAAGATATTTGGTTTAAAAAACTAAGACAAGAAATCAATCCAACAGAAATTGATTATTTAATAGTCAGCCACACAGAGCCAGATCACTCAGGACTGATAAAATATTTAATTGATTTAAATCCAAATATTGAAATCGTCGCATCTAAAGTAGCTATAAAGTTCCTAGAAGACCAAATTCATAAACCTTTTAAGTCAAGAGCTGTCAAAAGTGGTGAAGAACTCAATTTAGAAAATAATTCTATCAGCGGAATTGAGCATAGAATTGAATTTATTAGTGCACCAAATCTACACTGGCCAGACACTATTTTTTCTTTTGATCACGGTACACAAGTTATATATACCTGTGACGCATTTGGTTTACATTACTGTTCAGAAAAATTATATGACGAAAATCCAAGTCTATTAAATGAAGATTTTCGATTTTATTATGACTGCCTCATGGGTCCAAATGCCCGCAGCGTAGTTCAGGCATTAAAAAAAATTGATTCATTACCAACGATCCAGACTATTGGTGTTGGACATGGACCAATCCTGAATTTTAATACGCAGTTATGGCTGAATAATTACAGAGAATGGAGTAAGCAAAGAAGCAGGGGCGAAAACTATGCTGTGGTTTGCTATCTAAGTCAATATGGTTTTTGTGACCGGTTAAGTCAGGCAATTGCTCATGGAATAGGCAAGGCAAATGCCCAAGTCCAATTAGTTGATCTTATTGCTTCAGATACTCAAGAGTTAAGTGCTCTAATTAGTGAAGCAAATGCAGTCGTTGTTCCTACATGGCCTATCAAATCTGATTCAGAATTACAAAGCAATATTGGAACACTTCTTGCATCCTTAAAACAAAAGCAATGGGTAGCCACTTATGACTCATATGGCGGAAACGAAGAGCCTATTGACTTTATAACTAACCAATTAAGAAAGCTTGGACAAAAAGAAGCATTTAAACCACTTCGAGTTCGTGATGAACCAAACAAAAGTGTCTACCAACAATTTGAAGAAGCTGGTACAGATTTAGGACAAATTCTTACTAGAAAGAAAAATTTAGCTGCTACTAAGAGCCTTGATGGAGACTTAAACAAAGCTCTAGGTTGCCTAAGCGGTGGACTTTACATTGTTACAGCAAAAGACAATGAAGGTGCTGACAGTCGAGACGGTGCGATGGTTGCAAGTTGGGTTAGTCAAGCAAGTTTTGAACCCCCTGGAATAACCGTAGCGGTAGCTAAAGACAGAGCAATTGAATCACTATTACAAGTCAATGAACGTTTTGTTTTGAATATCCTTCAAGAAAATAACTATTTGCATCTCTTCAGACACTTTTTAAAACGTTTTCCACCAGGTGCTAATCGATTTGAAGGAGTTGAATTAATTAATGATCTTGCAGCTGGGGGACCAGTTCTATCTGATGCGTTAGCGTTTCTTTCATGTAAAGTTATTCAAAGAATGGAGACAACAGATCATTGGATCATTTATTCATCAGTTGAAAAAGGTAATTTATCTAATACTCAAAATAAAACAGCAGTTCATCACAGAAGAGTTGGTAGTAATTATTAACAATGACAGTTGAGAAAATTTCTTCGACAAGTTTAAATACTTTAATAAAAAAAACTATTCACATTCCCATTGAGGATAACTTCATTTGCTTAAGAAGCTTAAATCCAAAAAGAACAAGATTTGAAGTTGAATATTCTCTTGAAAAAGGTAGTTGTACTAATTCTTTTTTATTTAAGTCTTCTCAAGATGAACATTCTGAATCACATGACTATATTTTAATTCATCCTCCTGGTTTAACATTTGAAAAAGAATTTTTAGACGAGTTTGAGGCATTAATTAGCAGTGATTCGTCTGCAATAAAGTTAGTCATGGGTCATATCAATCCCAACAAAGTTGCTTTTGTGAAAAGAATGAATTTGAAATATAAAAATTTAACGGTTATTTGTTCTAATCCAGGAGCAAAATTATTCAAAGAGATTTGGAATTTACGAAAACCCTCGCAAAATACAAATCCTAAAGAAGCATTGGAGACAGTTGAAGTTCTTCCAAATATACAAATCATCAAACAATTAGAAACTCAAACACTCAATAGTAATTTTGAGATTACGTTCATTCCCGCACCAACAGCTCGCTGGCCTGGTGGACTAATTGTTTTTGAAAAGCAAACTGGTTTATTGATGAGTGATAAATTATTCGGTGCTCATGTTTATGAAGAAAAATGGGCTGAATTAAACAGTAGTAGCACGGAAGAAGAGAGAAGACATTACTTCGATTGTCTAATGGCGCCAATGTCTACCCAAGTCAATAGTATTATTGAAAAATTTGAAGACTTTGAGATTGATACGATAGTACCCGGACATGGACCTGCAATCAGCGGTAGTTGGAGGAGTTTATTAAACAACTACCAAAGCTGGGGAGAAAGCCAAAAATACAACAACTTAAGAGTTGCTCTATTATTTGCAAGTGCATATGGAAATACTGCTGCTATTGCTGATGCCATTGCTAGAGGAATTAGTAAAACAGGGGTCAAAGTTAAGATAATTAATTGTGAATTCACCGCATCAGATAGCTTAGTCACTGAAATTCGTAAAGCAGATGGATATTTAATTGGATCGCCAACATTAGGAGGACATGCACCCACCCCGATTGTTTCAGCACTTGGCTCGCTTTTGGCTGAGGGAGATAGAGGAAAGCCGGCTGGAGTATTTGGAAGTTATGGATGGAGTGGGGAAGCTCTTGATTTACTTGAAAAAAAATTAAAAGATGGAGGCTTTAAATTTGGATTCGAACCTATCAAAATTAAATTTAGTCCTGATGCTTTAAAGATTAAAAAGCTTGAAGAAACAGGTATCCAATTTGGTAAGCAATTAATTAATGCAAAATTACGTCAACAAAGAAAAGCTAATGTTGGTTTAAATACCAGTAAAAGTGATCCAACAATTAATGCACTTGGAAGAGTCGTTGGATCACTATGTATATTGACTGCTCAAAAAGGTGAGGAAGATAATCTGAATAACGGAGCTATGGTTGCAAGTTGGGTTAGTCAAGCAAGCTTTTCTCCTCCTGGTATTACCATTGCAGTTGCTAAAGAAAGAGCTGTAGAAAACTTACTTCATACAGGAGATAACTTTGCTTTAAACATTTTAGAGCAAAACAATCACCAAGTCCTCCTTAAACAATTCCTCCAATCATTTAAACCTGGAGATAATAGATTTGCCGATCTTGAGATCAAATTAAGTCCAAGCAATCAGCCATTATTAAACGAAGCTTTAGCGTGGCTGGAGGGTACAGTTAGTCAACGAATGGAGTGTGGGGATCATTGGCTGATATATGCTGAGATTAAACATGGAAAAGTCATTAAAAAAGATGGAGTAACAGCAGTTCATCATCGAAAAACCGGAGCGAACTACTAGATCCATTACAAAATGACATCATCCATTTACACTTCCCTATTGATTCACAATGTCTAATAAAAAGCTTCTTGTTATTGCTGCTAGTAATGGTGAAAATCTCAAATTAGCCAAAAGATTTCTAGTTGCAGGAAAAGAACTAAATTACTCATGCGAATTACTTGATTTGACAGAATCAAAAAATGATTTGCCTATATTTAATCCACGTCATAATTCGAATGACAAAGCACCTGAAAATCTTAAGTCGATCAATACTGAAATGGAGAGCCACTCACACTGGGTCATTTGTGCACCTGAATATAACGGCTCAATTCCTCCAATTCTTACAAATGCAATAGCTTGGCTGTCTGTGGAAGGAACAGATTTTCGAAGTTTATTCAACGAACGCCCAATTGCTATTGCAAGTTTTTCAGGAGGAGGATGTATGGAGTTATTACTTTCGATGCGAATTCAATTAACCCACCTTGGCGCTTTAGTCATAGGTCGTCAATTAGCTACAAATAAATCAAAAGTTGCTGAAGATAAATCAATCAACGCCATTCTAAATCAACTACTACAACTAAATCATTCTAACTAATTCAATCTCTAATCTTTACTTCTATTTAATACATTATTAGATTTTTGCTCATACCATGTCTGCAACATTTTTCTCGCCATGGGTAGAGCATGAACTGAACCACCACCAGGGGTATTCTGAGCAAAAGCAACAATAACTATTTCTCCTGAGTCATAAGGTGCGAAGCCAGCAAACCATGCATGATCAGCACCTCCACTACTATCTTCAGCCGTTCCAGTTTTACCAGCGATCGAAGGAAGAATAGAGGTATCTAGATTTATTCCAATACCAGTACCACTAGTTACTACTTTTCGTAGCCCACGTCGGATAGTATTAAGAGTCGTTTCTTCAATATCAACTTTTTGTGAATATTTCTCTGATGTCCAGTTTATATTGGCATCAACTAAATGAGGAGTAATCAAATAACCACCATTTGCAAAAACTGCATATGCTCGTGCTAATTGCAATGGGGTAACTAAAACAACAGATTGACCAATAGATGCACTAGCCATATCCTCTACAATCCACGGAGTTTCTCCCGGTTTCCCCCAGCCACGACCTTCATCAGCCCATTTCTTGTTCCCGACTAAGCCTTTATTTTCCTCAAGATAAGTTTCTATGCCGGTGTAATTGTCGAAGCCAAGTTTAGTTGCCGCATCGTATAAAGCCTTCGAACCAGACCCAACCCCAACTTGGTAAAAAAAAGTATTACTTGAGACTCTGAATGCATCTTCATATCCGATCCAACCAAAACCTCTTTTATTATATTCTGGAAAACAATGACTCCCGTAAGTAATACAAGGAACCGTATTTAATTTTTGACTAGCAGGAAAATTACCAGTTTCCATTCCTGCTATAGCAGTTATTGGCTTCCACGTACTTCCCGGATCGTATGCATTCAATACTCTGCTCAAAAGAGGAAGGTTTGATGACATAAAAAGATTGTTATACTGTTTATTTGTAAAAGGCTGAGAAAAAAAATTAAGGTCAAAAGTCGGTTGACTAGCAATTGCTCTAATAGCGCCTGTACGTGGATCAATAGCTACAATTGCTCCACCAATTTTGTCGGATAAAACTTTTTCTGCCGTACGCTGTAGCTCTAGATCAAGAGTTAATTTGATATCCCTACCGGCTTTTGGCAACTTTAAACCTAAGCTACGTTGAACAGTACCCATTGAATCAATCTCAAGCATTTCACCTCCCCATGTGCCTCTCAATTCGGATTCAAAAGCAGCTTCTATGCCTTTCCGCCCAATTCGATCAGATAGTTTATAACCTCTTTCTGAAAGCTTAGAAAACTCGTTTTGAGTTATCAACTGTGTATAACCTAACGTATGTGCAGCTAAAGACTTATAAGGATAGTTTCTAATTAAACCAATATCAATTTGAGCACCATACAAGTTACTTTTTTGTTCTTTAAACCTAATAACCTGCTCCACCGATAAATCTGTTAATAGTACTTTTTTATAAGAAGTGTCAGAATTACTTCTATTAAATGCAATCTCTAATTGATCAGGAGAAATATTTAACAAATCAGATAAAGAATTTCTTAGATCAAGCCATTCACTTGTAGTCAATAATCTAGGCTGAACAGATAATGAGTAAAAAAGTTTATTATCGGCAAGAACTACGCCATTACGATCTAACAATCTTCCTCGTATTGGTGGATTAGCAATTAGCTTGACTCTATTGTCTTCTGAAAGTTTTTTATAGTATGGTCCACTAATGATTTGTATCCAAAAAAGACGCGCACCTGTTACTGAAAAAATTAAACAAATAAACAAAAAGAAAATCAGGGGTTGATTAAAGGCACCTACGTGCTTTTTAGAACTAAGATGTAATTTGTCTTTTTTCTTCATCTCTAAAAATTAAAATTATTTATTAGTCATCTATATTTAACGAGTCATTACTGATCATACGTCTCAAGTCATTTAGGTCACTATCAATTCTATTTAAAGTTGAAACTAAAGAATCTTGATCATTACTTTCATGATCAGGATAATTCTCTTCAACAGTTACATCAACTGAAACGACTGGATAACCTAATCCAGGAATCAATTGATCAATCTTATCTCTCACTTTCTTTGCCGAGGTTTCGCCATCAACTTGGAATTCTGAAAATGGATCTTTGGATTTAATTACATCCATTATTTTTTGAAGCCCACCAGTTTTAGCATTTTTAATAATGCCCATACCAAATGGCAAAGCAGACTCCATTGCAAATAAATGGAAATCCTTTAATTGATCTTTAGCCATCATGGCTCTATGAATTCTACTTAAGAATACCTGTTTCTGACGTTGGAAAGTAAGGAGTACAACTATTATTTGAAATACCTATGGACCAACCAGCAAAGATTGACATCACAATTATTGCGGCGAATGGCAAAAAAGCTTGATGAGTAGTTTCAAGAGTTAGCCACTCTTTCCAGCCTCTTATCAAACGTTCTCTAGCAAACCTATTACGCTCTTTTGAAGCTTGATTAATTTTTTTTCTAAAAGATTTTTCTACCCAACGTTCAAAAGATTTTTTTTTAGTTACTGCCATTTTTCTCTCTACTTCTAATAATTGTCCTGCAGTGAGCTGAGGGTGAAAAGTATTGATTAACTCAAGCGTTTTTAAAAACATTTCAACTGCCGCGTCTTTAATAACCCGCTCTTCGTCTTTAAGAAAAGTCCAATCCAGTTCAGGATAAAAACGAGCTCTATTAAGATTGATCTGCTCCTCTCCTAACTGGCCAGGCTCTCTCAACCATCTATCAGTATTGTTGTCGAAGCGTCGCCAATAGAGAAAGGGATTAATATAAATGACCTTTCCTGAGATAGTAATACTATCCTTCTGCAGCCGTCGGCTTAAATGCGAATCAGTCTGGTGTGCAACCGTCAAAAGTAATAGGCCATTGAACTAAGTTATCTTTTTTTTTTGTAGTAGACCACCCCCCCAACAATATTACTCAACTTAGGAATACTTAAACTGACCAACTCAAAAAGGTACAGATACAGTTTGTTCTGATTAACTACGGTCTGATTCTCTATGTTTTTAATTCATATGAATACTTAACCGCATGTTTCATACTAATTTTTCTCTGCAAAAGATATTCAAATTTTCACAAGAACAAGTATCTTCTTGAATCAGTTTCTGCAAAACATCAATTATTCAGTTATGTTCATTGCGAACATACTAAATAAAAGCAATGCTACGTAAGCAAGAAAAAAATGCTATTACAAGAGGAGCAATCCTTGCGATTGGTTGGGGATGGGGTCTAGATAGATTTTATGAAGGTGACAAAAAAGGAGGAATTCTCTCAATCATTGGCTGGGGAATTATCTTCACTAGTTTTCTTTACTTGAAATGCTCAGGAATAGAATATGTTGATGGTGTAAAAGATTATTCCAACTATAGTCCAAACCCTTTAATAGTTCTTCCCTTAATTGCTGGTTTATACGGAATATATTTAATTCTGAGAAAAGGTTTTAGATTAGCAAAACAGTTTGAGAATGCAGAAGACTAAATTAATCATGAAGGCTAAAAACAATTAACCTTCATGATCTAAGTCATTTTGTTTTTTAGTGGTTACAAAAACTCTTCATTAGAGTAGAAATAAATGTAATAGGAAAACTTCTCACTCAATCGTTCTGTTAAAAAAACACCCATCTTCTTGAAAGCAGGGTGTTTTTTTAATTACTACTTTTACGAAGTATCACATGTGAAAATCAATAAAATAATATGCTCGTATTTGAGTTTTTATCAGATACGCAAATATGTTTGTGTGAGGAGTTGAGATCCTCCGCAGTGGAAATAAGGAAACACTTGCGTTTGATCCCTAAAAAACCGCTTTGGTCATGACAGGGCGGTTTTTTAGGGATTATTCATATTTAAAAAAAGCAAAATCCAAGGCAAGAAAATAGAACGGTATTCACGACATCTTTTTGAACAGTTAAACCACCAGATCAATTAAATTAAAAATATTTAATAATTTAATCATGACTGAAGAAAATAAAACAGACAAAAAAAAGTGTGGGGGGAAAAGTAAAGCGATGTTTGCTTACGGAATTATTCAACTAGGTTCTAGTGTTGTTTCTGCTGTTGCTCTTGCGGCAATCGCCCTTAGTTTTTGTTCTCTCAAACAAGAATCAAAAATGTTCAACGAATGTGTAGAAGAGGTTCAAGCGACAGGCAAGAGCTCATCCGATGCAGTTCGCTTCTGCAATGGTGGCAAGTAGTTTTCAGTCATCGAGCTAAAAGAATTATTCAAATAACAAACCAAAAAGACATATGGGGTGGCAATAGTTTCATCCCATTTTTTATGTATTTAATTTATCGAGTATTCGACCCAATACCCCTTTAAAAATTCCAGCGATAGAGAATTTTTTAACCTCACCATCTCTCTTATGAATTTGAGTAAGTTGGGCTAAAAGAAACTATTGAATCCATAGCTTCATCTTTAGTAGAATATTTCTGTTATGTGATTTGAATATCATTTATATCTTTTACCTAAGAGCAGTCTGTTCGAACAATTAAAATCTGGGTATATTAAAAATGCTAATTCTCCGACAGTAATAACAATATTGCTTCTTATCCAATGATCATAAAAACGATAAAAAGTATTTGTCTCAATTATTTAGCACTCCTAATTATTTTCTATCCGTCAAAAACAAATGCTCTGTCTCATGAGTGGATTGCAGTTCCTAGGAGTCAATATGGAGAGCAATTATGGGATAGAAATAGCGTTCAGACAAATCAAGATGGATTTACTCGAGTTTTAAGCAAATTTGTTCCTAAAAGCACCACTAATATTACTCAAGACATTCTGTATACGATGGATATCAACTGTTCGGAAAAATCCTTCAGAGATATTGCGGTAGGTGCAAACGAATTTAATGAGTTCGAGAATAAGGATTCAGAGTGGAAAGAACCCAATGGAGATAACTTGATCTTGGGTGTCATAGATCAGGTTTGTGCTTTTATTAATTAATTATCAAAAAATCATATTAGTTTTAAATCAAGATTATTTTCTAGATACTTAGAAAGAAATAAAATAAAGGAAAACTAGCTTTTAGGTATATAAAAGTTTTTAACAAGTAAAAATAGTTTTACACAAAAGTACAGTAAATGAATAACTTTTTCTTCTCTCAACTGCAGAAAGTTTCCCATTACATATATCTATAACTTCTGCATCTGATTATTTTTTCAACCCCAATCAACTTTAACTCCAAAGCCCTCGGGTATATCTTCACTAATATCTCTTAGATCCATCCATTTAATCTCCTCCTCTAAAGTTAAATTTTTAAACTTTCTTACGTATATATCTCCAGCTAAATCTGGGTCTTCAACACCAAAAAATTCGCATATTTCTTCTACCCTAGCCCAATGTTCAATTTCATTAGTTGCTCGCTTAAACTCAGTAATTTGAAATTTCGCTTGCTCTTCCTGACTTAATTTGTCTAAGACCGAAGAAGATAACGTGACGGTTGCAAAATCCGATTTAGAAAAATCTTCTTCTTGAAGAAAAAGATTTTTTTTATTGAGTTCTTTCAACCAACCTTCATCCATAATCTTTAATTGTCTTTCAATCAACTAAGACTTTATTGGATTCAATTAATCTTTCCAATACTCCTCTCACAAAGCTTCTAATTCAGTTTTTGAGGAAGGGTTATCAATAACTTTAAATTTTATTTCTAAATTGGCACCAGTTGCAGTTAATCAAAACATTAGAAATATTCCATCTTCATTGATTAAAAGATTTTCCTTGATTTGGTTTGAATATGATTTTTAGTCAGTATTGCTAGGCAACTGAATTTCATTCAAAATATTGTTCTTTTTATCTTGTACACCAATTGATTCGCTGAATCCAGATGCAAGTATTCCAGTAGGTATTGCAATTGCAGCAATACCCATTAGAGAGGTAATCGATGCAATTACTTTTCCAAATGCTGTAACTGGTATTGAATCTCCATAACCAACAGCACTGACAGTTGTAATCGACCACCAAAGACATCTTGGAATTGAACCTAACAAGTCTGGTTGAATGGAAGATTCAGCAAGATACATAAAAGTACTGCTAATCAACAAGAGTAAAACTGTATAAAAAGTCGAAATTTGTAGTTCTTGACTCTTTGATCGAAGTGCGTGATTAAAGTGATAAATACTTTGCTTAAATTTTTCACTTCTTCCAATTTTCAATATTCTTAAAAGACGAATAATCCTAAGAATTTTTAATTCGGCACGAACACCAAAAAAAGATGGGACGATTGCAATTACATCAATAATTGCCATTGGTGAGATTAAATAACGTAAAGAGCCTTTCCAACCTTGTCCGTACTTCTTTTCAAGTGGTGCGACCCATAAACGACAAAGATATTCGATGCAAAACAAACCACCAATAATCCAATCCAAAAAATCTATTTGATCTCCAAATTGATAATCGATTGAGTTTTCAGTAACGATAACAGCGAAAAAAATAGAAATAAAAATAGTAACTCCACAGATTTTATTGAATACAGAAGTTCTTCCTCCTGGTGAGTTATTTATTAGCTCTTTATAGATTCTTAGACGTAATTCATTCATAGCTGCCCGCAAAATGAAATGGAGTGAATACAAGTTAGGCAAATCTTGCTGATTTTTCCTCTAATCACTTGACGACAACAAACGCCGAAATAGTATATCTGTACTAAGGCTGTCTCTCTCAAGCATTCCTGAACAAAAAGCACCTTATTAAGTACTTGCACACAGATGCTTTTTAGATCTTTTGAATTATCCAAAAGACGGATGAATTTGTCAATCATTACTAAAAACATGTCCAACGATTATTTGTTGGTGAGTTTCTTCACCAACAAATTTTTTGAGTGTTATTTATCCCTAATCCAAAAGTATCAAGAATTTCCCACGTTTTTTTGAGTCAACTTTGCTGTGCGGTTATTGCAGGAAGTCCAACAAAAATTAAAGGCACAAGAAAAATCGATTTATATAATGCTACAGAACTAAAAAAGAACTAATTTGCAATAGTTGGAAATTAGTTGAGAATCTAATTCATGAAATTGCCACTTAAGCTTCACTGATCTCAAGGGATGCCCTAGTTTCATCTACAAAATGAATTTCAAGTTCATTACTGAAGATGTCCGTGCCATTAGAGGGCGTAGCAAGGGGTAAATCTCGGTAAGTAAGCAAACAATTTTCCATATTTAATTCTTTTGATGAATAATTCCCCTCGTGTAGTCCACCCTCTGTCTTAAATTCTCCCGCCTCGGTTCTCGACCAGATTATAAACCAATCCAGTTTTTCCAATTTTTCTAGTTTTGCCTCATTCGAGTCGTGGTAGTCGTCAGAATCAAAAAACTCCATTATCGATGTCTCCATACTTTCACCATCAACTTCTACACCTCCTTCCGCCAAGTGGATTTTGTATTCCTCTGCCCCATCCTCTTCGAGAAGAACTTCATTATTAAAAGTCTTCTGTGCTAAAGCCAACATCTCTTCTTTTCTGTCATCAAGAATCTTGCTGATAACCATGTCTTCATCCCATAGATGCTCATCAATAATGTATCGAAGTGATCCAAATCTTTCAGAAAGTGCTTTATTAGCAGCATCTTTAGCTATTTTCGCTGCCTTTTCACTATCTTCATCAAGTTCCTGTTTAAGGCGTTTTAAGTCACTAGCTAATGTATCCATTTTTTTATAAAACTCGCCATAGTATTTTCCAGCTCTCGTTTTTTCAGTTGAATAGAAAACCTTAACGTATTGAATATCACCGTTGTAAGTGACTTTAAACGACATTGGACCCTAACTATCTCTTATTTAAATGATCACCTCTTTTTTAAATCCACGCCATAATTAATTCTTGATTGGGACACAAATTTCAACCAAGCAAGCCAAAAAGCAATGACATTGTTCAAGTAGAAGCTAAATTTCTAGCTATAAAATTGAACGGGAATCTAAACTTCTGAATGTAAAAAATATTTTCTATATTGGGTTCAAAACGTAGTGAAAGAAAGGAATATTTACCCAATCGTATCAAACCATAACTGTTTAGAAGTAATTTTGAGAGAAAAAATTCCGATCCCTATAGGGGTAGAAAATATCTTCCTTTTTTATACCCCTAACAGACATTTGCTCAATATTAAAGAGATTATTTCTGTTCTACCCAACTTGGTATCAGGTAGATTAGAAAAGATATGCAGAACTTTGTGTGCCAATCTTAAAACCCACCTGCTAAGGGTTTATTACTAATCCTGTTCAGCTAAATTCTATTTGTGAGGAGTTAAGATCCTCCGCAGTGGAAACAAGGAAACACTTGCGCCTGATCTTACAAAAAACCTGCTTTAAAGCAGGTTTTTTTGTGCCTATTAATCCTGATACCCAATATTGTTTTCAGGATAAATAATAAAGAGAATGAGTTGAAAAACTAAGCTTGCGGGCAATAAAAGTTTTTAAAAAAGTAAAAGAGTCATACTTTGAATGATATTTAAATTCTCTTTTTACTCATAGTTTTTTTCCCAAAAAATATAGAGGTTGGAGAATTTTTTACTCGTATCAACAACTGCAGTACTGGTAGAAACTAATTTCCATCCAAGTAAATTTCTTTTTTTGATGATTTCTCAAATTTCATTTTCTTGCCTTAAGGTATTGGTATTTCCAACTACATAGTAAACATCAAAATCATTTTCCGTTCTTGACATAAGAGTAATTCAGATACTTCTAAAGTTAATCAACTAAAAGTGATTTTGTCAGGGAAGGGAAGGACTCAAGGCTCTCACAATCACAAATGAAAAGGAGTGAATCTTGATGAGATAAGATTATTAACCAATATAATCGGGGTCATAAATATTATTTTTATACCAACCCTGATTTGCTTTTTTAATTTTTAGTTGAGTGCCTTTTAACCCCTTTGCAAAATCCTCAAAATATTCCTTATCTTCTTCATCATCGAAAACCTTATAACAGCAGGTATATACATCCAAAAAATCAATATCATCAGCATCCTCTACACCAGAAAACTTACATAAGTCATCCAAATTATCAAAGGCATCATCTCCGACCCAATCACCATCTTTACTGGTTTCTCTTTCATACATTCTTTTATATCTTTCAAAGTGATAAAATTCTTTCTTTTCTTTTGCAGGGAGTTTCTTGTAGACCTCCTTGCCAATGATTACTATCGTTTCTTTCACTACTCCTCTTCGTAAGTAGAGAATGATACATCTCCGAACAGATGTTTTGCCTCATGTTCAGCTAATCGAGATTTGTTAGAAATGAATTAGGAGTTCTAGCACTTACGTTTCAGTATACAATTGGTTTAATCAGTCCTGAATGTTCAAATGGATACATGAATTCTGAACTCAAAGGAGGGGTGAAAAAAATCTCGCCCCCTCTTTAATGCAAATTGTTTTGTTGAATATGGGCATGCAATGATTAAGCAATGATCGATCTCAAAAGAAACAGTTATAAATTACCAATCAAAGCAAATAGATGAAGAACCAGAACATAATCCACATAAACACCTAATCAAAAAGAAGACTTCAAAGATTGAACTGAAGTGGTCTTCCAACAAAATTAAAAAATGCAAACAGCCTGGAAATGAAAGTATCTATGCAACCTTTACTGCGCCAGCAGATCCTCTTCTGAAGTCTGTTCTTCGATAATATTTTAATGCCTCTTCTTGAATATTTTGAGGATTCCACTTGCTTTTACTCATAGTAATTTCACTTATTCATTTCCTTTCTCCCGCATCCTGTAGAAAGTTTCTTCGCAACGAATAACAGATGATTTATATCCCTCTGGAAAATCCTTCATAAAAATCGAAATTATTATTCTCGTGCAGAATCCTTCTTTGATACGAAAAACAACTTCTTGTTTTCTCTCGATGATGAAATGAGGAGGAAGTTGATTCATACCATAATTTCTTCACTCTCAATAATGCTATCAATATGTAGAAAAGTCGTAGATTGATCAACTAAATCTAGACCATTAGAAATCACAAGAAAAATATTACTGTAGAGAAACCCTTCTTTCTACGATTTCTCAGCAGAGAAGGTGACACGGTGAAGTGACTGCTTGAAAACCCTTATTACTGTGTCATTTTATTTGCAGGGTGAAGTCACGGTGAAGTGAAACTTTTAATTTATAACTACTTTTTAGTAGTCAATACTATTCCCACTCAATAGTTCCCGGGGGTTTACTTGTTATGTCCAAAACAACTCTATTAACTCCCTTGACTTCGTTAACTATCCGGTTAGAAATTTTCTCTAAAACCTCATACGGTAAACGAGACCAATCAGCGGTCATTCCGTCCTCACTGGAAACGCATCGAACAACAATTGGCCACGCATAAGTTCTTTGATCTCCCATTACTCCAACTGAATACACAGGCAACAAGACAGCGAAAGCCTGCCAAATCTCATTATATAAGCCAGCATTATTAACCTCCTCTCTCACAATCAAATCTGCATCCCTTAAACAATTTAGTTTCTCATGAGTGACCTCTCCTAAAATTCTTATAGCCAATCCTGGACCTGGAAATGGATGTCTTCGAACAATCTCATCTGGCAATCCCAATGATTTACCAACTTTTCTGACTTCATCCTTAAATAAACGTCTCAAAGGCTCTACCAATTTAAATTGCAAATCTTTAGGCAAGCCTCCTACATTATGATGACTTTTGATTTTTACCGCTATTCGTTCACCAGTCTTTGGATCAATATTTGTTCCAGAACTTTCAATTACATCTGGATAAAGAGTACCTTGAGCCAAGTAATCAAACGGACCCAATCGAAGACTCTCTTCTTCAAAAACCCGAATAAATTCTCTACCTATAATTTTACGCTTTTGTTCAGGATCAGTTACTCCTTTTAATTGTGAAATAAATCTTTCTCTAGCATTGATGTATTCAACATTAATTTTGAACTTTTCATCAAAAAAAGACATTAAGAATTCTGGCTCACCTTTTCTCATAAAACCTTGATCAATAAACATGCACGTCAATTGAGGTCCTATTGCTTTGTTTAATAAAAAGGCAAGAGTTGAAGAATCAACGCCACCAGATAAAGCCAATAAAACTTTTTTATCACCTACCTGTTGTTTTACTTGAGAAACAGCTTCATCTATAAATAAATCTGTTGTCCAATCTGCCTCACATGAACAAATGTCATATACAAAATTTCTTATTAAAACCATTCCATGAGTGGAATGAACAACTTCGGGATGAAATTGCACTCCATAAAAACTCTTATCATGCAAAGCAATAGCTGCCTCTAAAGTATTTGAAGTATGAGCTAATCTGACAAATCCATTCGGTAATTTCTCAACTGAATCACCATGACTCATCCACATTGTTGATCCACTTATAACATTGGTTAATAACGCTGTTGAATCATCAACTTCTAAAGGAGCCTTTCCATATTCGGCTTTACCAGTAGCAGATTTTACCGATCCTCCTAGCTCATGAACCATTAATTGCATTCCGTAACACACACCAAGAACAGGAATCCCTAAATTAAAGATCTCTGGATCACAATACGGAGCACCTTCTTCATAAACAGATCCAGGGCCTCCGCTTAAAATAATTCCCTTAGGCTTGAGAGAACGTAATTGATCAGCAGATGTTGTATAACTCATAACTAATGAGTAAACCTCTGTCTCTCTAATCCTTCGAGCAATTAATTCTGAATATTGAGAACCAAAATCGAGAATTACGATTGCTGGATTACGTTTTTCAGCTGAAATCATTGAAGCCATATCAACCTGAAGAATCCTTATGAAACATTCTTATCAAATAGACTAATTAAGAGAATAGTAATATGCCTATCGCTTAAGAATTAACCCAAAAGCATTAAGCTGTTTTAAACCCTCAAAACCAGCCCAACGAATTTGTCTTTTACGATCAAATAAAACAGATCCTATTTCGATCGATGAAGACAAGTATCTATTTACATAGCTTCTGCTTTTAATCTCAATTTCTTTGGCCATCCTGCTCCAAATCAAAGACACGGCCTCTGAGTTACTTACTTCAAGGCTTAACAAAGCATTTTCTACCGATGTTGATTTACTTATTAACTCAATCAAATCAAATGAGATGCCCTCTCTGAATGCAAGTGAAGTGAGAATTTCAATCCTTCCATCAGCCAGATGATGATGTGTATGAAAAACGCCACCAGAGAGTTTTATTAGTTTTCCATGATACCCAAATAATAAAAGTTTCTTGACCCCATTTTCTGCAGCAGCAACGAGAAGAGGACCTACCCAATTACCCGTTTTAATTATTTGATTAGCTGGAAGTCCATATTTCATTGCTAAATCCATTCCATTTTCACCAATCACAAAAGTCAGACATCCATCAAATGTTGCTTCAGAGCATTTGTGGAGCAAAATCTCTTTACAGTTTTTCAACTGATCGGGAGAAGCACTAGTTTGAACCTCAGCCTGTGTCCCAATGAGGGACAATCCATCTACAACTCCAAAGGCTTCATTACTTGTCTTTAATGCGCGATCTTTCCCTTCAGGTAAAATAATCTCAACTTTAATTGAACTACCTTTGGGTAAAAGTGGGTAAAGGTTCATACATAGTAAATCACGCGCAAACTGAGATATGCATGGCTGACCGGATACTTGAAATTTACCTACTCCATAACCTGCATGGAAATCAAGCCAATCAGGAAAACGATTTTCAACTTTACTTTTAGATTGAAAGTTTTCTTGACTAAATTGAATATAAGCCCAGATTTCTGCTCCTCTTGTTATGTCAAGAGGCAATCCAGACTGACAATGAGTTACTGCTAGAGATCTGTTACCGTTATCAAGTAAAGCAGAAGAAGTAATGGGTACCGTTATCGATTCTTCTTTATTTGGTAAATTAATTCTCTCATTATCCCTAAATTTATTGCCGATAAGAATGTTTGTTGCTGACTTTGCAGCCGCAACAACCCAAACAGGAAGAGTAAATTGATTCAAATCATTGGAAGAGCTGACGATAGAGGAAATTCCCTAAATAATTTTTTAAAATAATATTAATCCAGATTTAAATAAGTAAATGCAAGACAAACTCAATCTAATGATTCCTGGACCTACACCCGTACCAGAAAATGTTTTGGGTTCTATGAGTAAACATCCCATTGGTCATAGAAGTGGAGATTTTCAAAAAATTGTTCAAAAAACAACTGAGCAACTCAAATGGCTTCACCAAACAACTTCAGACGTCCTAACAATTACAGGAAGTGGAACAGCGGCAATGGAAGCAGGAATAATTAATACGTTAAGCAAAGGTGATCAAGTCATTTGCGGCGATAATGGAAAATTTGGTGAAAGATGGGTAAAAGTAGCAAAGGCATATGGATTAGATGTAAAAGTAGTCAAGGCTGATTGGGGACATCCTCTTGATCCAAATCAATTTAAGAAAATACTTGAAGAAGACACTAATAAAAACATTAAAGCAGTTATTTTAACTCACTCAGAAACTTCAACAGGAGTGATTAATGATCTTAAATCAATTAATGATGAAGTAAAAAACCATAGTAAAGCTATTACAATTGCTGATTGTGTAACAAGTCTTGGTGCATGTAATATCCCAATGGATGAATGGGGTATCGATGTAATAGCCTCAGGCTCTCAAAAAGGTTATATGATTCCACCTGGCCTTAGTTTTGTTGCTATGAGCAAAAGGGCATGGGAAGCAAATAAGCGATCTGATTTACCTAAGTTTTATTTAGATCTAAAACAATATTTAAAAACAGTTAATCAAAATAGCAATCCCTTTACGCCTGCAATAAATTTATACTTTGCTTTGGAGGCTTCACTAACAATGATGCAAAAAGAAGGGTTAAATCATATATTTTCCCGTCATACTCGTCATCAAAAAGCAACGCAAGAAGGAATAAAAGCAATGGGTTTGAATTTATTTGCAAAAGAACATTATGGAAGTCCAGCAATAACAGCTGTTAAACCTGAGAATATCGACGCTGAAAGTATAAGAAAAGCAATAAAAAATGACTTCGACATACTCCTTGCTGGAGGTCAAGATCATTTAAAAGGAAAAATCTTTAGAATTGGACATTTAGGATTTGTCAATAATAGAGATATAATTAGTGTCATATCAGCTTTAGAAAGTACTCTTGATAAAATGGGCAAACTACAAGCCCCCATTGGCCAAGGAATTGCAAAAACAATTTCAGTGCTAAATAACGAGTAATATTTAAGAGCTCAATAAAATGTCTACAAAGTTCTAATTAGATGAAGCACTTAGGGCACTAAACCAGTAGCTCTTCTCTTCTTATCAAGTGCTTTTGAAATCAAGTCAGCAAGTGATTGCAAATCTCATTCCAAAGGACACTAAGATGAATTCTTATAGGAAAAATAAACCTCTTTTAATAATGCTTTTTTTTCACTAGAACTGCATTCATCATTATTTTTATAAATACAAAATATTTTTGAATCACAATATCGAAAAATAATTATAAAAGTCGTATTAAAAAATAATCGAGATCAAAGTAAAAAATTTATTTCAATATTTTTTATATACAATTTTTTTCCTAGTCAATGTCGTAAAGTTAATTCAATAGAACCAAAAACTAATACTAACTAAAGCTAGACAGAAGCAAGAAAAATAGATAATTTAAATTTAAATATTCTCTTCAAATCATGCCATTAGGGATAAAGCGAAACTTTTTACCAATTTCAATAATTTGTTTAGTCTGCGGTAGCACTTTAGGAGTAAGAATTAACGCAGCAATCACTAATGGAGCAGATATATATTGCTTTATGAGGAATGGGGGCAACACTCATGAACCAAGCTGGCAAGCAGCCTATCAATTTATCAAAAATAAAAAACAAGGGTTATTCAAAACTTCTCCAAAACAAGCTGCTTCATTAATTGTTGAAGAAGTAGTTCAAAATCCTGCAAAATATGAAGATTGCATTAATTATTTAGGCGATCTCTACACGGGTGAATCGAGTTCTATAGGGATTAATAATGACAAAGAATTAGAAAATGAAGTAACTTCATCAGCCGATAATGCAGAGAAAACTCCAAAAGGGAAATATATAGATCGTTATAGTTATTAATTGATTTAATATAAAAATTTAAGATCTAACTACGAGTCAATTCAAAAAAAATCTTGTAAAATCGAAAAGTGCCATATCCGATACATTGACTTATCGGCCTATCAAGGCAAAATTCAACTAGCTAATTTCTTCACATGCACAATAGGGATGCGGTTTTCTTAGAAGATCTCTGCCCAAAGCTACGTAACCGAAGATGGCGAAAATCCTTACATGAATTTACGGGTAATAGTTGTATTTATTGTGGAAAAAATTCAGAATCAATTGACCATGTTCTACCTAGAAGTAGAGGTGGGTTAAGCACCACTGATAATTGTGTACCTGCCTGCCTCTCATGTAATGGAAGCAAAACAGATAATGATGCTTTTGAATGGTATAGAAAACAACGTTTTTACGACCCAAGACGATCTATGGCAATAAGAGCGTGGACTGAAGGAGACATACGTTTAGCTTCAAGACTTCTAAAATGGGCTCAACCTAAACCGAACGAGAGCCATAAAAGCTCAAAATCGCAATTGAATGACGATTATTCTTGGCAACCAGCTTAAAGCTCTACCAAACTTGACAAGCGACAGAAGAATTATATTTTTCACAAGTCGAGACCAAGTTAGAGGGTTTTTCAGGAATAAGCGTAATACAAAAAAGAAAGCAAATTGAAGCGAATAAAGGTTTTATAATTATCTGTTTTTTGTCTTGTACAGATATTCTTTCATAGTTCCTTAATTTCCTAGTGCCATTGGTGGAATGCAGACTAGGCTTTAGACAGGAAGCAATCATTGCTAAATATTCAACATAATACATTTGTACTAATGAATCAAGATTTTGTCAAGCGATCTAAGCCTCTGCCGCCTAAATCAAAATTAATCATATTTGGAGGTGGATTTAGTGGTCAAAGAATCGCAAGTTTAGGAAGACATTTAGGAGTAAAAGTTTTATGCAGCAGGAGAAAAGAAGGTAGCAAAGGAGCTGATTTTATATTTAACACCGATCAAAAATTGTCTAATGAAATTTTGGAAGGAGCAACACATGTCTTGAGTTGTATACCTCCTTTGTTAAGCGGAGAAGATCCTGTACTTCTTAAACTTAAAAATCAATTACTCAATTCAAAAAAGATAAAGTGGGTGGGTTATTTATCAACTACTGGTGTATATGGTGATTCAAAAGGGAACTGGGTAAATGAGAACACCTCTCCCAACCCTCAGCAAGAAAGAAGTATTCGTAGGTTGGCCTGTGAAAAACAATGGATAGACACAAAGCTTCCCATTCAAATACTCAGATTGCCAGGAATTTATGGACCTGGAAGATCTGCATTTGAAAGCCTACTAAATGGAACAACAAAAATGATAGATAAACCCGGTCAGGTTTTTTCAAGAATTCATGTTGATGATATTGCTGGATCTGTCTTCTTTCTAATTAATCTCTTTTTTCAAGGGAGAACTCCTTCTATCGTGAATGTAGCCGATAACTTGCCAGCAAATAATCTTGACGTACTTAATTTCGCAGCCAAAATAGCTAAAAAATCTCTACCAACAATAGTACCTTTTGAAATTGCGCAAAAAACGATGAGTCCAATGGCACTATCTTTTTGGCGGGAGAATAGAAAAGTAGATAACAAGTTATTATGTAAAAAACTTGGCTATTCTCTAATTTACCCTGATTTTAAATCTGGGTTAAAAAGTTGTTTCTCACAATTAAAAATCAATTGATAGTCTTTATTCTTCAAATTATCTTTAATCAAACTATTTTAAAAGTAATTTTAAAATAGTTTGTGTGTAACTAAAGTCAAATGAAATTAATCCAATATTATTAAAACCTTATTCAAATTTATTCCAAGCCGAATATTACTTAAACTAAGCTAAAAAATTTAAATCTTAAGAAAACATCAAAACATGACAAAATTTAAGACTTCAAAAGAAAAGAAAACTACTCTTATTATTTCTTTAGGAGATCCTGCTGGAATAGGGACTGAAATAACATTAAAAGCTCTTGGCTCAAAGAGCTTAAATCAAAATATAAAACCTTTGCTTGTAGGATGCAAAAATAATATTCATGAAACCTATTTAAAGTTAATAAAGCATGGAATAGATAATATTCCTGATCCGAGTAAGCTTGATATTATCGATATCCCTTTAAAGAATAAAGTTATTCCAGGAATAGTTGACGAATATTCTGGTTCAGCAAGCTTTAAATGGCTTGTGAATGCAACTAATATACTTTTAGAAGGAAAAGCTAATGCTCTAGTAACGGCACCTATTTCTAAAATTGCCTGGCATAAAGCTGGTCATAAATTTGCAGGACAAACTGAATTATTAGGTAAATTAACTAATAGAAAAACATCTATGCTTTTTACAGCGATCTCACCAAATAATGGATGGAGATTTAATACTTTATTAGCTACAACACATATACCACTCAATAAAATAAATCATACATTAACAAAACCATTGATCAAACATAAATTAGATACTTTATTGAATTTCTGTCGTAAGTTCAAAGAAAAGCCATCAATACAAATAGCCGGATTAAATCCACATGCTGGGGAAGAAGGAAAAATTGGAATAGAAGAACAAAACTTAATTATTCCAATTTTAAATGAATGGAAATTAGATAATCCAAACATAAAAATTAGTGGACCCATACCTCCAGATACCTGTTGGGTTTCATCAGGAAATGCATGGAATGACGCCTCAAGTGAAAATAATGCACCTGATGGAATACTTGCTTTGTATCACGATCAAGGTCTGATACCTGTCAAGCTGATTGCTTTTGATGAAGCTGTGAACACAACTCTTGGGTTGCCTTTTGTTAGAACATCACCTGATCATGGGACTGCTCTTGATATTGCAGGAAATTTCAAGGCAAGAGCAAAAAGTATGATTGCAGCAATGAATAATGCTTGGCTACTTTCTCAATAAGAAAAAACTTTTAAACAGGTTTTAATCTCATTAAAGTTTGACCAAATTCGACTGGTGTTCCGTTCTCTACAAGAATTTCAATAACTTCACCGCTTACCTCTGATTCTAATTCGTTCATTAATTTCATTGCCTCAAGAATGCAAACAGCTTGACCTACGCTAATTTTCGATCCAATCTCCACGAAAGGAGGCTCTTCTGGGCCTGGTGCGCGATAAAAGGTCCCAACCATAGGAGCAGTTACTTCAACGAAATCTGAGCGTGATCCTGGCACCGAAGGAGGAGGTGTGCTAGGTACAGGAGAAGAATCAATTTTAGATTGAGGTGGTGGTGTATCAATCTCTTCTGAAGTGATTTTCCTATTAGAAGCTATTGAATCTGAAGAAGGCCCAATATTACGTTTAACTTCCAAACAAAAGTCTTCTCCCTCAAGTCGAAACTCTTGAATATCACTCTCAGCTAAAGTTGCCAACAAGCGATGAAGCTCTTCGTGATCAAGATTCATAGTCATTGTGTTTCTCGGCCTAGATAACTGTCATTTCGAGTGTCTACTCGGATTTTCTCACCAATTGAAATAAATAATGGGACCATTACTTGGGCTCCTGTTTCCAAGATTGCAGGCTTTGTTCCTCCAGAAGCAGTGTCACCTTTTACGCCAGGATCAGTTTCTTTTATTTCTAAAACAACTGAGTTGGGCAATTCAACTTCAAGAGGTTTTTCATTCCAAGACACTACATTAACCTCCATCCCCTCCTTTAAATATTTCCTGCTTTCACCAATTTGTTTAGCTGTTAGCAGCGTTTCTTCATAAGAATTCATATCCATAAATACAAAATCTTCTCCGTCCATATAAGTGTGTTGCAACTTTGATTTCTCCAAAAGAGCTTGTGGAACCATTTCCCCAGCTCTAAAAGTCTTGTCGACAACACTACCGCTCACCACAGCTTTTAATTTGGTCCTAACAAACGCAGAACCCTTGCCAGGTTTGACATGTAGAAATTCAATTACACGCCAAACTGCACCGTCTAACTCGATCGTAGTGCCAGTGCGAAAGTCGTTACTTGAAATCATTCACACAAAAGATACCAATCGATCATAAGTCTGTGCCAAAGTCATGCAAAACATAGAATTAACATGGCGAAAAAGATTTGCATTCTTGCCCTGATAACAATCCTATTTTCTTTAAGCTCTCCATGGATTGAACCTGTTGCTGCAAGCTTACCAAATGGTAATCGATTGAAAGATCCATACGCAATATTAAGAAATTCCTTGCCGATTGACCAAAAAGAATTACGTGAATTACAAAACAAACTAGAAGATACCAGCGAAGATCTTCGAGGTAGTAGATGGTCAGCTATCAGCAAAGCCACTTCCAGAAGTCAATTCTTAGTGAGTAACAAAAAAAATCAAATTCTTGACTCAATACCAGAGGAAAATAGAGAAAATGCGGCTAATATGCTTTCTAATTTAAAAGAAGAGCTTGATGAATTAGGACAAATAGTAAACGAAAAAAATAAAGTCTCATTTCTTGACATAAGGCGTCAAAGTTTGAAAACAATTGATGATATAGAATCTCTTCTAATCACAAAAAATTTTCCATATAAAATACCTACTGAATATGAGAATTTACCAAGACTTCTAGGTAGAGCAAACGTTGAAATAAAAACCTCAAAAGGAAATATGAATGCAATTATTGATGGTTACAATGCTCCTTTAACAGCTGGTGCATTTATAGATCTTTCAATGAAAGGTTTCTACGATGGTTTACCAATAAATAGGGCTGAAGAGTTTTTTATTCTTCAAACTGGTGATCCTAAAGGAGAAACAATTGGATATATAGATCCTGATAGTAATGAGTTGAGAAGAGTTCCATTAGAAATAAGAACATCTAGCTTGGAAGATACGCTTTATGGAGAAACTTTTGAAGACGTTGGTCTTTACACTGATACTCCAGTACTTCCATTCGCAACTTTAGGAACACTTGGGTGGGCCCATTCTGATACAGATTTAAATGATGGTTCATCGCAGTTTTTCTTCTTTTTATATGAAGCTGAATTAAATCCAGCGGGACGTAATCTTATTGATGGAAGAAACGCAGCTTTTGGATACATAATAGAAGGTTCAGAAATATTAAATAAACTGGGAGTAGATGATAAAATTATCTCGATTACAGTATTAAATGGTTCAGAAAATCTAAAACTTAAAGCTTAAATTTGAAATAAAGTGACAACTACTATTAAAGATTTAGGTGAAATAGAATTACTAAATCGTTTAAAAAAATTTATGCGCTGTGGACAAATAGATGATGATGTCGCAGAAATAAACAAAATCAATAAAAGTTTATTAATTAACACTGATTTAATTGTAGAAAAAATTCATTTTTCTGATGAAATATCTAATGCTAAAGATATTGGCTGGAAATGTATTACCACAAATATTTCTGATCTTATTTGCAGCGGCTCAGAAAATATAATTTCCTTTACTATTGGTCTTGTTTTGCCGCCAAACACACATTGGGAATGGGTTGAAAGTCTATATGAAGGAATGTGGGAAGCGATGCAAGAATTTGGAGGAGAAATAATCGGTGGAGATTGCTCGTGCGGAGAAACAAAAATGATTTCAATTACAGCAATTGGAGAAATGAATCTACCCAGACTACATAGAGGAAATGCTTTACCTGGAGATTACATTGTTAGCACTGGATTCCATGGATTAAGTAGGCTTGGCTTGGCTCTTTTAACATCAGAGAAACTTCCTAGTGATGCCCAAGTAAGTCCTAATCTAATTAATAGGGCTATAAACGCCCACAAACGCCCCTATCCTGCTTTAAAAGCACTCAAAGCATTAATTGCTTGCAAACCTCAATCAACAAGCTGGAGAGCCGCAGGAACTGATAGCAGCGATGGACTAATTGAATCAATAAGAGGAATTTGCCAAGCTAGTAATTGTCAAGCGGTTTTATCAAAAAATTCTATTCTCAAACATCCTGACTGGCCAGAAGATGATATTTGGGATGAATGGATTCTTAATGGGGGTGAGGACTATGAATTGATACTCAGTCTTCCTAAAGAATGGGCAAAGTCATTATCAAATAAATTAAAAACTGCAAAAATTATTGGGTTTATCAAAGAAGGTAAACCCAATATTTTCTGGGATAATTTAGAACAAACTAAAATTGAGCAATCAAGTCTATTTCAACATTTTTAACGCTGAAACTTAATTTTACTTCCATTTTTGAGCAACGATTTCAGCCAAGTCAACAACCCTTTGACTGTAACCCCACTCATTGTCATACCAAGCTAAAACTTTCACCATATTGTCATCGATGCACATTGTTAAAGCTTCATCAACAATGGTTGATTCATTCGTTCCAGCATAGTCAGTAGAAACCAGAGGCAAATCACCATATTTAATGATGCCTTTCATTTCTCCCTGTGAAGCGGTTTTAAGTAATGAATTGACTTCTTCAGCGCTTGTTTTACGACTTGATTCAAAAACCAAATCAACTGCAGAAACATTAGGAGTAGGGACTCGCATCGCAATACCAGTTAGTTTCCCTTTCATTTGTGGATAAACAAGAGCAACAGCCTTTGCCGCTCCAGTTGAAGTAGGGACCAAATTCATTGCTGCTGCTCTTGCGCGACGTAAATCACGATGAGCATTATCAAGAATTCTTTGATCTCCAGTATAACTATGAATCGTGGTCATTAAACCTTTATTAATCCCCAACTTCTGATCTAAAACTTTTACTATTGGAGCTAAACAATTGGTGGTGCAACTCGCATTGCTGAGGATATCAAAATCTTCATGAGAGTATGAATCAGCGTTAACGCCAACCACATAAGTACCTACACCATCACCCTTACCAGGTGCAGTAAGAATGACCTTCTTAGCCCCAACTTGCAGATGCTTACTCGCACCAACATCTGTATTAAATACACCTGTTGACTCAATTACTAAATCAATTCCCCACTCTTTCCAAGGAAGATTTAAAGGGTTTCTATCTGAATAACATTTTATTGTTTTGCCATTAATTTGAAATGTATCGTCTGTATGTGAAATTTCGGCGTCTTTTATAGCACCTAAAATAGAGTCATATTTGAGCAAATGTGCACAAGTTTTTGGGTCAGAAGTGACGTTAATGCCGACCACCTCAATATTTGTATTTGCACCCCTACTGAGCCAACAACGCATAAAATTGCGTCCAATTCTTCCGAATCCATTAATCGCTACACGCAAGGTCATTTCAAAAACGGTAAAACCGCACAAGCTACTGGCCGCTGATCATACAGAACGATGATCATTTTCTGTGCATTTTGAAAAATAATTGAAGCGTTAAGGAAATAAAAAGTACAAAAACTCTCTAATTCTTTAAAAAATGTGCCTTTATATCAATGAAGAGTTATCTTTCTAACGACACTGAAGCGAAATTGAAGAAGAAAAAAGAGTTACCACCTCATATTCATTTTATTGGAATAGGAGGTATTGGAATGTCTGCTCTAGCAATGATTCTCGCTCAAAAAGGATATTCAATATCTGGCTCTGACCAGAAAAAAAACCTAACTTTAAAGAAATTAGAAGAAAACAAAGTCCACATCTTTCCAACCCAAGTAGAATCGAATATTGATGAAATTATTAAAGACCATGGGAAAAATATATTAGTTGTTAGAAGTTCAGCAATACATCAAGGTAATTTAGAATTATGTAAAGCAAAAAAATATAATTTAAAAATCAAGCATCGTTCTGAAATATTAGCCTTTTTAATTGAACAAAAAAAATCAATAATCGTCTCAGGATCTCATGGTAAAACAACTACAAGTACTTACATTACAACATTATTTTCTTATGCAAATAAGAATCCGACCGCTATCATAGGCGGCATTGTACCTCTCTACAAAAGCAACTACAATTTTGGTAATAGTGAATTTTTAATAGCAGAAGCAGATGAATCAGATGGATCATTAGTAAAGTTTAATCCAAGTATAGGATTGATCACAAATTTAGAACTTGAACATGTCGATCATTATATAGATCTAGAAGATTTAATAGAAACAATGAAACAGTTTGCTCAAAACTGTGAATGCTTGATTACCAATTTTGATTGTAACAATCTTAGAGCTAATATCCAGAGTTCTAAATGGTTTTCAATTCAAAAAATTATTAACATAGATTTTGCACTGATTCCGAAAGAATCTAATGGATGTGAAATTATTGCGGAGTATTATGAGAAAGAAAAGTTTATTGATGTTATAAAAATACCTGTTCCTGGAATACATAATTTAAGTAATGCAGCCGCCGCTATAGCTGCATGTAGAGTGGCTGGAATTCTTTTCAAAGATATAAAAAAAGGAATTGACAATTTAAAGCTACCTTCAAGAAGATTTGAATTTAAAGGATTGTGGAAAAACAGAATAATAGTTGAGGATTATGCTCATCATCCAAGCGAAATTGATGCTGCAATATCAATTGCATCTTCTATTATTAAGACAAAGCATACTCTCTCAAAAATATTACCAAGAAGAATAGTTACGATATTTCAGCCACATCGATATAGTAGAACTAAAAGGTTTCAAGAGGAATTTGCAAAAAGTCTAAGTAAATCTGATTTAGTATATATAACTCCAATTTACTCTGCTGGAGAAGATAAAATCGAAGGAATAAATAATAAGAATATGGGATATGAGTTAAAAAAAATCAAACCTAGCATAGAAATATATACTCCAGATAATAATCAAAATTTGATAAAACTAATAAAAAAACATACGCTTGAAAAAGACTTGATTTTAATTATGGGAGCAGGAGACATTAATCTAATATGTGAAAATCTATTTTTAGAATCAATCAATAATAAATTAATCAGCAGTGATATAGCCGCTTAATAAATGAATTCCATTAAATTAGAAAAAAATATTTCTTTATCAAATTTCACTACTTGGGGAATAGGTGGTCCTGCAGAATGGATTGCTCAACCAAAAAATATTGAAGAACTTAAATATATAATTAATTGGACAAATAAGAAAAAAATTCCTTGCAGTATTATTGGTGCTGGATCAAATCTTTTAATTAATGACAAAGGAATTAAAGGTTTAAGTCTATGTATGCGTAATTTCAAAGGAATTCAAATTAATAAAAACAATGGAATTATGGAAGTCCTTAGCGGTGAAATGCTTCCTACTTTAGCCAGAAAAGCTGCCGCAAGTGGACTACATGGCTTCGAATGGGCTGTAGGAATACCAGGAACAATTGGTGGAGCAGTAGTTATGAATGCAGGAACGCAAGAACATTGCTTATCTAGCTATCTCGAGAGTATTACAACGCTATCTTTGACAGGTGAATACAAAAGAATCAAAAGAAAAAATCTAAACTTTGGATACCGACACAGTCTGCTTCAAAATGAAAAATTAATTGTCGTATCTGCTCGACTCAAGCTGGCATTAGGACATGCAAAAGAAATTCGACAGGTCACTAATGAAAACTTAAACCATCGATTAAAAACTCAACCTTATCAAGCTCAAACCTGCGGCAGTGTTTTTCGTAATCCAGAACCTTTGAAAGCTGCAAAATTAATTGAAGAACTTGGTTTAAAAGGATTTCGTTTTGGTGGAGCTGAAATATCCAAAATCCATTCAAATTTTATAATTAACGCAAACCAAGCTTCCTCTTATGACGTCAGAGAATTGATTAAATATGTCAAAAAAAGAGTTTTTGATTCTTATGGAATCTTGTTAGAAACAGAAGTTAAACAATGTGGCTTTTGAATTTAAACCCTAAACTCAATAACAATAGGAAATTCTCATGGCTGGATTCGGACTACCAAATTTTGGACAACTCACTGAAGCTTTTAAAAAAGCACAACAAATTCAGCAAAATGCCCAAAAACTTCAAGAAGAGCTTGAAATTTTGGAGATAGAAGGAACAAATAACGACAATAGGGCAAAGATATGGATGTCAGGGAATCAAAAACCTTTACGGGTAGAAATTGACCCATCTCTTCTTTCTGAAAAAAAGGCAATAATCGAAGAGGCAATACTAGATGCTATGAAATCTGCTCACGAAATTTCAACTTCGACTATGAAAGAACGAATGGAAGATTTGACCGGCGGATTCAAACTTAACCTGCCTGGTATGGGAGAGGAGAGTTAATCATTTCTTCAAGGTTCTCACGATAAAAAGGATATCTTTCAGAAGCTTTATCAATTACACAACCAGGCTCATCTCTATGCAAACAATTTCGGAACTTGCATTGTGAATTACTTAACTGAGTTCGAAACTCTGGGAACAAAAAGGCAAAGCCAGATGGCTCACATACTATTTCTGGACGATTAAACCCCGGTGTATCAGCAAGGAGTGATTCATTTCCAATAGCAAAAAGTTCCACATGCCTTGTCGTGTGAGTACCTCTCTTTAATTTTTTTGAAACAGATGAAGTAGGTAGAGAAACGGTTGGAATTAAATGATTAATTAAACTTGTTTTTCCTACTCCAGAAGGACCAGCAAGCACAGTTAATTTTGTTCTTCGAAATCGTTCTATTAATGAATCAATACCCTGTGAATTGTGTATAGATACTGGTACACAATCATAACCCCAAGAGTTGATTTGATTTATATATAAAATCAATTCATTTTTAGTAATTAAGTCTATTTTCGTTAAAACTATCAAAGATTTTATATTTGCACATTCAGCTGTTAATAAAAAACGACTTACTTGCTCCTTATCAAATAAAGGCTGATCAACTGAGATACAAATAGAAACTAACGTAACATTTGCCACCGCTGGACGCTTTAAAAAACTTTGTCTAGGCTCTACATCAGAAACTACAGCTCGTTTGTTTTTATAATCTATAGACTCTATAAAAACTTTATCACCCACATCTATAAATAAACCTTGATAATCTAACTTACTTCTACGTGTACAAAGGAGTGTAATTTTTTTAGAAAATTGATCCATAGATACATCTTTAAAATGTCGAAAATCAATCTCTACAATTAAAAAATTTGCCTTCAGTGCAACAACGATACCTTTAAATTTATTAGATTTATCTTTATTCACTCGATATTAATAAAGTTACTTTTTTAGGACTTCTTTTAAGTATTTTAACTTTATAACCCTTATCTTGCAAACCATCTATAACACTTGTTTCTGCTTCTCCTATATCCAAATCTACTTTCAAAACTTCATTAAAAGACAATTGTTCCAAAGTCAAGCAACATTTAACAAAATTGACGGGGCAAACAAGTCCACACAAGTCTAAATAATGATCAATTAATATATTCTTATCCACTATTTGTTGCCAAACAACTTACTAAATAAGCCACTTTTATGATAATGATGTTGAGGCCCAAGAGCAGAGTAATGTCCAGCTAATTCTTCTAATAAATTTCTTTCAGAATCTGATAGTTTTGTAGGCAATTTAATCTTTACTGAGACTTGATGATTTCCTCTGGCGACTGGATTACCTAATTTCGGAACCCCTTTATTTTCTTGATTTAAAATAGAATTAGGTTGTGTACCTGCTGGAATTTCTAACTTAGTGGGACCATCCACAGTATCTATTTCAATAGTATCTCCTAATATTGCCTGAAGGTAGCTGATATTGACTTCAGATAAAATAGTTAAACCATCTCTCTTAAGATTGGGATGATTTTTAACTTTTAAGAAAACATATAGATCCCCAGATGGACCACCCTTTAATCCAGCATTACCCTCTCCGGAAACTCTTAATCGTGTTCCACTATCAACTCCAGCAGGGATGTTGATTTTTAATTTTTTCCTTACTTGTTTAACCCCTTTTCCACCACAAGAATTACAAGGATCCTTAATCATTTGTCCAGTGCCGCCACAATTTGGGCATTCAGCCACTTGAGTAAAACTTCCAAAAGGTGTACGAGTCGCTCTTCTTACTTGGCCTGCACCACCACATGTAGAACAAGTAATAGGACCAGTACCTTTTTTAGCCCCAGACCCTGAGCAAACATCACAAGTTTCTAGATGAGGAATCGTGATTTCTTTTTCTTGTCCAAAAATAGCTTTATCAAAATCAATCGTAAGGTCGTAACGTAAATCATCTCCCTGCTGAGGTCCACGCCTTTGAGGACGAGAACCACCGGGGGAACTAGCACCACCAAATCCATTAAAGAAGGTATCAAACAAATCTGCAAAGCCGCCCATATCTCCCATATCAGGCATACCAGCGGCCCCACCTAATCCAGCTTCTCCAAATTGGTCGTAACGAGCTCGCTTTTGAGAGTCGCTTAAAACTTCATATGCTTTACCTATTTCTTTAAACTTGTCTTCTGCACCTGCTTCCTTGTTTACGTCAGGATGATATTTCCGAGCTTGCTGTCTATAAGCTCTTTTTAAAGTGTCAGCATCAGCATCTCTGCTAACACCCAATAGTTCGTAAAAATCAGCCATTAGTCCATTTAAACAAATTCACTACCTTTTCGATCACCATATAGTTAATTCTCATCTTTAGTTGACCCATCTACAGATTCATTTAGTTCTTGATTAGAGGCACCCTGATCAGAAATCTCTTCATTCACAGCTTTCGGACCTGGACCCATAGAAACTTTAACCAAGGCATGCCTTAAAACACGACCATTAAGGTGATAACCCCGTTGTAGTTCTTCAATCACAATATCTTCAGCCTTTTCATCGCTAGGCTCTCTCAAAACTGCCTCATGCAAAGACGGATCAAAAGCCTGATCAACTACTCGCATTGGAGCAACACCAAGATTCTTAAGAACTTCAACTAATTGTTTATAAAGTCCTTGGTAACTTCGGTGTAATGCTTGAGCCTCTTCACCCTCAGGATTCAACTGCTGCCTTGCTCTTTCAAAATTATCAACAATAGGAAGTACTTCGCTAAGAGTTGTGCAAGTAAGTTGAATTTTTAGATCATCTTGATCACGCGTCTGTCGCTTTCGGAAATTATCAAAGTCAGCAGCTATTCTCATATATTGGCTATTTAAGTTTTCATGCTCTTTTTCTAATTGCTGTAATCTTGCTTCCGTATCTGCACCTTTAATATTTGACTCAGAACTAGTTGAAGGTTGTTCCTTTTCTGTATCTATTGAATCATTCTTCAATTGAGGATGTACTTCGGGACTATCAGAAAGCTCATCTTGATTAAGTGATTCATCACTAGTATGAGAATTTACAGAATTTTCACTGGGATTATTTTGTGATGAATCATCTTGTGATAATTCATGTTCGGATGAGGAAACGTCTGAATTCATATAATTCAATCAGCTACATAACCATGTTGGTAGCAAAGGGTTTTTTGTACAAGCTACGGAAGCCCACACCTATTGAATAGAAAAGAAAATCATTTTACGAATCAACTTCAAACTCAAGAGCGACACCATTATTACAATATCTTTTACCAGTTGGCCTTGGACCATCATTAAAAACATGCCCTTGATGACCACCACATCTTCGACAATGATATTCAGTTCTAGGGACAATTAATTTAAAATCTGTTTTTGTCTCTATGGCATCCGGCAAATGATCGAAAAAACTTGGCCAGCCTGTTCCACTATCAAACTTTGTTTTTGAAGAAAATAAATCAAGCCCGCATCCTGCACATTTAAAAATTCCATTCCTTTTTTCATCATTTAAAGGACTTGAAAAGGATCTCTCTGTTCCCTCCTTTCGTAAAACGTAAAAAGCGTCTTTGGGTAAACGATTTTCCCAGTCTGCATCTGTTAGAGTTTTATAATTTTCCACAGGTTTAGAGGCGGCAAAAGAGCTTTTTGGTTTAATAGTAAAACCCAAAAGAGTATTCAAGAATCCAATCATAAAAAATCTACGCTTCAAAGAAATTTCTCAACTCGTTGAATCTTAATAAAAATTTCTTCCAAAAAGTTGAAAAATTAATTCAAAAAATGATTCCCAACTCTCTAAAAACGAATGAAATAGCTAACTACACGTTAAGTGTTGCTCCAATGATGGATTGCACAGATAGACATTTTCGTATCCTCATGCGCCAAGTCACAAAAAAATCTCTTCTGTACACAGAAATGATTGTTGCCCAAGCGCTCCATTACAGCAAAAATAGGAATAAATTATTAGATTTTGATGAGATTGAGAATCCTATTTCCATACAACTGGGGGGGGATAATCCAAATCTTTTAGCTGAAGCAGCTCAAATGGCTGAAGATTGGGGATATGACGAAATTAATTTAAACATTGGATGCCCAAGTCCGAGAGTCAAATCTGGCAACTTTGGAGCTTGTCTAATGGGAAAACCAAAGGTAGTGGCCAATTGCATTGAAAAAATGAAGAAATCATGCAATATACCAATAACCGTCAAACACAGACTTGGTATTGATAATCACGATAGTGATGATTATCTTATGGAATTTGTTGATACTTGTTCACTTGCAGGAGCAGACAGATTCATAATTCATGCAAGAAAAGCTTGGCTTAATGGATTAAATCCAAAAGAAAATCGTACAATTCCACCTCTTCAATATGAAAGAGTTAAAAAATTAAAAAATAACAGGCCTGAATTAATTATTGAGCTGAACGGTGGAATAAATACAATTAATGATTCTATTGAAGCTCTCAAAGTATTTGATGGAGCAATGGTAGGAAGAGCTGCTTACTCTCATCCATTTCTTTGGACAAAAATTGATTCATTAATTTTTGGACAAAAAGAAAAATATTTATCAAGATCAAAAATAATTAAAAAGCTAATTCCTTTTGCTCAAAAGCATTTAGAAAATAATGGACGTCTATGGAACATGTCAAAACACATCATAAATTTAATTGAAAACATACCTAACGCAAAAATATTAAGACAAGAATTAAGTGAAAAAAGTCAAAATAGCAAAGCTGATATTTCTATTTTAAATAAAATAGCCCAGCGACTTGAAGACGCTGGGCATTAAAAACAAAAGTCAAAATCTTTAAGATTCTGCGCCGCCATAATCAGCAGTAGAGTCGGCCCCCCCTTCAGGCGAAGCACCTCTTCTTCTTCTACTACGACCTTGGTCAAAGTCATTTACATCTTGGGAAGCATTGCCATGACTACGATCTTCCCAGCCTTTAGCTCCAGAAGGTCTATCTTGAGCTGATTGATCAGCTTGACCGCCACCGCCGTAGCCGCCTTGACCGCCACCGCCGTAACCGCCTTGGCCACCGCCGTAACCGCCTTGGCCACCGCCGCCGTAACCACCGCCGCCTCTTCTGGGAGCACTCCCTCTAGGTTCAGCTTTGTTGATTCTTAAAGGACGGCCCATGAGCTCAGCACCTTGTAGAGATTCAATTGCTGAAGCTTCAACAGCTTCATCAGCCATCTCAACAAAAGCAAAACCTCTTTTGCGTCCTGTATCTCGTTCTAAAGGTAAAGAACAATTTGACACCTCCCCAAAGGGAGAAAACAATTCCATGACATCTTCCTGCTCAGCGCGGAAGGGCAAGTTGCCGACAAAAATACTCACTTGAAAATTGACTTAAAATAAAATGTAACTAATGGGCTATGAATAGCCAAAATTAATAACTCTAAAATGAGTTATCACTAAACACTTTAATACCGAAAGTCCTAAAATAGACTCAAAAAATTTTTTTTAATTAAATAATTTTTCTCGCCAAGAGAAAAGCTGTTCTTTGACTCTCTCAAATCCAGTTCCACCTTCACTCAAACGAGACTTAACCACGCTTGACGGCAAAAGCTTTTCATAAATGTCTTTCTCAAAAAATTTATGAAATTTTTTCCATTTTTCTAGAGGAATATCTTTTAATAAAATACCTTCTTCTAAAGAAACTTTAACAATTCTCCCAACTAATTGATAAGCCTCTCGAAATGGTATGTCCTTAGCTACTAAATAATCAGCAACGTCAGTAGCATTTGAAAAGTCTGACGAAACAGCCTGATTAAGTCTTTCTGTTCTAAAAATTAAACCTTCTTCGAACAATATTGATATTGCAATCAAGGAATTCTTAACTGTTTTAACGCTATCAAATATGGCTTCTTTATCTTCTTGAAAATCTTTGTTATAAGCCAAAGGTAAACCTTTGATCATAGTGAGCATAGCTTGCAAATGTCCAAAGACCCTCCCTGACTTACCCCTAACAAGCTCTGGGACGTCAGGATTCTTTTTTTGAGGCATAAGACTACTTCCAGTAGCACATCGATCAGTTAATTGAATAAATGCAAATTCTTCCGATGCCCACAAAATCACTTCTTCAGACAATCTACTTAAATGAGCCATAATTAACGAAGAGGCTCCTAAAAATTCTACGACAAAGTCTCTATCACTTACAGCATCTAAACTATTAGAGTAAATATCTTGGAAGTGCAGTTCTGAAGAAGTAATTTTTCGACTAATAGAAATAGATGTTCCAGCTAAAGCAGCGGCTCCTAGCGGGGAAATATTCACTCGTTTTCTTACGTCTTTTAATCTGTTTCTATCTCTTTGTGCCATCTCAACATATGCCAATAGGTGATGAGCCAGGGACAAAGGTTGTGCTCTTTGCAAATGCGTATAACCAGGAATAAGCGTATAAAGATTTTCTTCTGCTAATAAAAAAAGAGATTTCTGAAGACGCTCCAAATCCATATCAATTTCATCAATACGCTTTCTTAGCCATAATCTGAGATCTGTTCCAACTTGATCATTACGACTACGACCGGTATGTAGCTTTTTTCCTACTGCGCCTATCAACTCTATTAATTTTTTTTCTACTGCAAAATGCACATCTTCATCTGAAATGACAGGCTGAAATAAACCATCAGAAGCCTCTTTCCTAATTTGTTGAAGACCATTTTCTAATTTAATGGCCTCTTCCTTTGTAATAATCCCTTGAATTCCAAGCATACGTGCATGGGCAATTGATCCATCCAAATCTTCTTCTAATAAACAAATATCGAACTCGATTGAAGCATTAAATTTTTCTATAAAAGGATTAAGTCCTTTATCAAATCTCTCGCTCCAAGTTTTGCTCAATGCTTTTTCCATATGACTAATATAAATAAAGCAAAAGTCTTAGCAATTGTCAGGCAATTACTAAGTTAATTCAGGAACAGTTGATTCTTCATTGACTTTTAAAACCACCATTGAGGCATCATCTTCAAGATGATGATCACTAACACCAACAAAACCATCTAATCTTTCAAAAAGTTTATTTAATATTTCTTGAGCCCCCAAGCCTTCTTTCGCAAATTTATCTAAAAAAGTTATTAAACGATTTTCATCAAAACGTTCACCTGATATACCAGGTGCCTCAGTAACTCCATCGGTGTAGTAGAGAAGAACATCACCAGGCTGAAGAAATATCTCCCCACATCCATATTCAGCTTCAGGTTGAAGACCTATTAATAAACCAGAAGTATCTAATCTATTAATTGATTTTGAATTAGCGCTCCAAAGCAAAGGAGGGTTATGTGCTGCATTAGCAAAACGCAATTTTCTTGATTGCGCATCAAAGTCCGAATAAAACAAAGTTACAAACCTATGTGATTGAGTCAAATCTTCAAGCGCTAATTGATTCAAATCATGCAAAATAGCGTCAGGGGGTAGTCCCGTTAAAACTTCCGCTCTAAGCATTCCTCGTAACATAGTCATCAACAATCCAGCAGGAACACCTTTACCCATAACATCACCAATCACAAAAGCCCAGCGGCCACTAGCTTTTGCTGTTTCATTTAAATCTGAGCGAGTAGGCATAAAATCGTAATAATCACCACCTACTTGAAAAGCTGGCCTACAACAAGCAGCCAATTCAACCCCTTCAATTACTGGACATTGATCTGGTAGTAATTGTGATTGAATTTCAGCGCCAATACTTATTTGTCTATCAACTTTTTCATGATCACGAATCACCTGAAAGATAGCATCATTTTCTATAGCTACTCCGGTCAGATCAGCAACTATTTGAATATGTTTTCGATGAACATTACTTCCAAAAACAATCTCTTTTTTATCAAATGCATATAATCGACCTCGCGGTCTTCCTCGCGAAAATATAGATGTAGCGATCACATTAGAAGATTCAAAATGTCTTTGAACTAAACGATCTAACATTTCAATATTCTTTTCCTGCATGCCAAAACCCGTTTTCTTCCCTTCCTCTAAAAGAAATAATGTTCTAAAGAGTTCCTGATCTTCATCGATAGGGAACATTTGTAACTGTTCACGCCAAAGACTTCCATTATCTTGAAATGGAATTAACAATGATCCTTTAACGCCAACTAATTCAGTGACAAGAAGTGGAATAAGTTCAAGAAAAAGCCGTAAATTAGTAAAACTTCGCAAAGCAAAGCTTAAAGAGAGCAACAAATCTTGATTAAAAATTTGCTCTTTAGAAAGACTGTGAACCAAATCACTTAAAGACTTGGAAGCAGCACTTGATAAGAGATTAGTAGGATGTTGATTTTGTTGTTCTGAAATTGAAGAATTTTCTTTCACCATTCTCCGGCAATAAAGAAAGTCAAACCCAGCAACACATACAAAAAATATCTAAAAATCATCTGACAGTTAAAAGTGCCTCAATAAATTCAAAACTATTAAATGGCCTTAAGTCCCTAATTTTCTCACCAGCCCCGATAAATCTGACAGGAAGTTTTGCCTCTGATGCAACGGCCATAGCAACACCTCCTTTAGAAGATCCATCAAGTTTTGTAAGTATTACTCCCGTTAATTCTGCTGAATCAGCAAATGCTAGAGCCTGCCTTAGTCCATTTTGACCTTGACTAGAATCAAGCACTAGTAAAGATTCAACGTTTGCCTTAGGAGCAAGTTTATCAATAATTTTTCTAATTTTTTTCAACTCCTCCATTAAATTATTTTTCGTTTGTAATCTTCCTGCTGTATCTACCAATAGTAAATCTATATTTTTTGATTTACTTGCACCAATAGCATCAAATACTATCGATGCTGGATCGGCATTCTTAGATTCATTTGCAATAACTTCAACCCCTGTTCTGTCTCCCCATACTTTTACTTGTTGAACAGCTGCAGCTCTAAACGTATCTGCAGCAGCAATCATTGCTGAAAAACCACTTCTTTTTGCAACACTAGCCAATTTACCAAGCGTCGTCGTTTTTCCAACTCCGTTAACACCTACTAGCATCCAAATATTTAAACAACCTTTTTCTGGAGAAAGTAAATCAGTACCACTATCTTTTATTGGCTTTTCTAAAACATTGACTAGTTGTTCTTTTAAAAAACGCAAACCCTCAGAAGCTTCAACAACTTCTTCGTTTAACTTAGTTCTTAGAGATTCTAAAATTTGATCAGTAGCAGAAACTCCGGCATCTGCTCTAAGTAGAAGAGTTTCTAAATCATCAAGAACTTCAGGAGTAAGTGGATCGTCGCCTAACTTTTCTAATAAATCAGTAACAAAGCCTTTACGAGTTTTTTCTAATCCTTGCTTTAGCCTGCTGAGCCAATCAATTTCATCTAATGAAAATTGATCAATTTTTTTTCCTTGAGCAGCTAAAACTTCTGCTGACCATGTGAAAGTATCATCAAAATCTCCTAGTTGAGGCTGATCTTCTTCTTGTGTCTCTTGACTAACTTGAAGTGTATTTTTAACTGTAATATTTGAATTAAAATTCTCATTTATATTTGCTTTGCTATTTAATATTTCTTTTTCTTCAATTTCTTTTTGACATAACTCTTTTTCTTCTTTTTGCTTTTCTTTGAGTTGCAAATAAACTTGTTTTGCCCATTCTAAGGAATCATCAGTCTCAGATGAGGAATTCTCACTTTGATTCCTATTAGAAGAATTCTTTTCGTTCTGAGAAAAATCGTCTTTCATTTCAAATTAGGGATTAAAGCAGAATTTTGAAGTTTTCTTAAAACTCCATTAATCATTCTTCGTCCTTGCTCATCGCTATAACGATTAGCTAAATCCACAGCCTCATTACAAGTAACAGCCATAGGAGTATTAAAATCAATTAAATCAACCCATGCCAATCTCAAAATATCTCTATCAATTCTAGGTAATCTTTTTAAACGCCAACCTTCCATAACGCTATCAAGCTTATGATCAATCTCATCTTGCTTTTTAATAACTAAATCAACACGCCTCAAAGCTAAATCACGTATTTCCTTTTGATCAACTAATGCCAGTAATCTTGGTAATTCAATACTTTCAGACAGGCAGTTAAGTATATGCTCTGAGTCAACCAAACAAGTTTTCAAATGATTTCGAGATTTTATTAACAATCCAGCATCTCCTTGAAATTCACTATCCAATAATTCCTGATTGGCTTTTTCTAATTGCGATGCACATGAATCTAATTGTTCTCGCCAGTGTTGAGTTAAAGATTCAATTGCTTTACTGAGTAAACTTTCAATATTTAATTTATTAATATCTTTTTTTTTAATTTGTCCTAATAGTAAAAGAGCTAATTCTCTGGAAATTGATTTTAATTGCATAACTATTACTAAAACCCTTACGAAGATGATGCTCTTAACTGAGAAAATAAACTAGAAAAAGATGTATTTGTAGTATTACTTCTATCATCAGGATTTACAATTCCAGCGGAAATAATAGTTCGAAAAGCATCTTCAACAGTGATATCTAAATCTTTAACAGAGCCTTCTGGGACTAATGTATACCAACCAGTTGTAGGGTTTGGTGCAGTAGGTATAAAAACGCTTAACAAAGGTTGATTTGGTTCTGTTTGTAGAGATGGTCCAACAATACCAGTCACAAAACCAACGCTAAATAAACCTTCTCGGGGGTATTCAACTAACACAACTCTGCGAAATCTAGTTGAATTGTCTCTCAAAAAAGTTTCTAGAAGTTGTTTAAGAGTTTTATAAACTGATCCCGCAAGTGGTATTCGAGACAGAGTTCCTTCTCCAAACTCAAGCAACCATCTCCCTACAAAATTTCTAGCCATAAGACCTATCAACAAAATACCCAGTAATGGGACAGTTAAACCCAAAGCAAGATTGATAAGGTCTTGCAATAAAGGATTAAGAGTTATGAAGGGATTTAATTGTTTTGGTATTGAAGTTAATATTGCCAGAACAAAGCGGCTGACGATAGTTGACAACCAAATAGTTGTGGCTAAAGGGATAACCACCAATAGACCTGCTATTAGGTCATTTTTAAGATCCTGCTGAAGCCTTGAGCCAAGAGTCAGATCTTCCTTGGGAGAGGACTGCACCAAATAAAGAGAGTCCGAAAAATATATACGTATACAATCTAACCAAATTAAGTGCAAAAATTAAATAATTTAGGCTATTAATAGAAATAAAACATCAAAAAAAGTATTTTGAGCTCTTAATAAAGTCCGAATTGACTGAAAAAACCTTTTAAATAAAGGCAAAAACATTATTCATGAAAAAATAGCACAACCTTGAAAAATTCTATTGATCTAACAACAAGAATTAAAGAAAAAGCTTTTGAAGAAGGCTTTGATGCAGTAGGAATTGCAAAAGTTCCAGGATCTTCAAGAATCAAACTTAGAACCGCTTCACTGGAAAGATGGTTGCACGCAGGGCACCACGCAAAAATGGAATGGATGAAAAGCCCACGAAGAAAAGATATAGAAAGCATGCTTCAAGGGGTGAAAAGTGTTCTTGCTGTTGGACTTAATTACTATGTAGATACTGACAGAACATCTAAAGACATATCAATTGCCAAATATGGATGGGGCAAGGATTATCACAAAATTATTGAAAAAAAATTGAAAAAGATTGGTAAATTTTTGGAGACAGAAAGACCAAACTCTAAATGGAAAATATGTGTTGATACGAGCGCATTTTTAGATAAGGCATGGGCCGAAGAAGCTGGTATAGGATGGATTGGAAAACACAGCAACATAATTAACTCTGAAATTGGTTCATGGATGTTTTTAGGTCATCTTTTATCTACTGAGGTTTTAGAAGCTGATAAACCTTCCAAAGCAATATGCGGCGAATGTGAAAAATGTATTGAAGCTTGTCCAACCAAAGCAATAGAGGAACCATTTATTATTAACTCATACAAATGTTTGGCATATCACACCTTAGAAAACAGAGATCAAGAATTACCAGAAGACATTGTTAATAAAATCGGCAATTGGATTGCGGGTTGTGATATTTGTCAAGATGTTTGCCCGTGGAACCAAAAAGATATTCCGAGCACAATTGAACCTGACCTTCAGCCATCTGAATGGATATTAAATATGACTAAACAAGATCTATTATCGTGGAGTGATTCAAAATGGAAAGAAAAATTAAAAAATTCAGCCTTAAAACGAATTAAGCCATGGATGTGGCGTAGGAATATAAATTCAGTCTCAAAGAATACTTAAAAAAGATAATGAAAACTTCAAGAATGTTTAAATATTTACTTAGTCTAAGTCTAATTGAAGCCTTTTTTATAAGTAATTCGTCAATTGCATTTTTTCCAAGAATTAACGAACCAAGTCAACAAGAATTAGAATCTACTTCAATTCAAATCGGAAAAACGGCTAAACAATTAATTCAATTTGGTCAATATAAGGAAGCAATCAAAATTTTAAATCTTGCATTACAACTTAATCCTAAAGAAGAGAGTCTTTGGATAGCTATTGCAGAAGCTCAATTTCAAGCAAAAGATAGTGATAAAGCTTTATTATCGCTAGATAAAGCTTTAGTCATAAATCCCAAAAATGCATCTATATATTTTACTAAAGGTTCTATATACATGAATTCAAAACATCTTGAGAATGCAATATCAATGCTTAATCAAGGATTATTATTAGATAATAAAAATGAAACAGGCTACTTCCAACTTGGAAATGCATATATTATGATAAAAGAATATACAAAAGCCTTAGATACTTATAATAAAGTCACTAAATTAAACCCTAATTTTTGGCAAGTAATTAATAATCAAGGTCTCATTCTTTATGAAATAGATAAAAAAAAAGAAGCCCTTTCAAAATTCAAATTAGCAGCAAAATTAAGTAACAATGCTGAACCTAGGCTTGCATTAGCAATTTCAATCTATTCAACAAAAGGTAACTCTATTGAATCATTTAACATAGCAAAAAATGCTTTAAAAGATAATCCTAAATATGCTGATATTGAGTATCAATCTGAACAATTATGGGGAAGAAAGTTACAACATTCAGCAAAACTTTTATTTAAAACAGACGAAATGAAAAAAGTAGTTAGAGAAGCTAAAGAAAAAACTCAATGAATTTTTGTTTAACAAAAAACTGGTTTTTAACAAATTAGTTAGTAACCTAAATAAAGAAATTTAGGCCTCTTTCATACTCCAAGATGGCCAAGGAACGCCTGAAACCGATATCGCTGCATCAGGAAATGCAGCGTTCATATCTCGAGTACGCAATGAGCGTAATCGTTGGAAGGGCTTTGCCAGATGCGAGAGATGGATTGAAACCGGTGCAAAGAAGAATTCTTTTTGCAATGCACGAATTAGGACTCACGCCCGAAAGGCCTTACAGGAAATGTGCTCGTGTTGTAGGAGATGTTCTTGGCAAATATCATCCACATGGAGATCAAGCTGTTTACGATGCACTTGTAAGACAAGTTCAAATATTTAATTCAAGATACCCAATTCTTGACGGTCACGGAAACTTTGGATCTATTGATGATGATCCTCCTGCTGCAATGAGATATACGGAAACTCGACTAGCGCCAATATCTAACGATGCAATTTTAAGTGAAATAGATCAAGAAACTGTTGATTTTTCACCAAATTTTGATGGATCACAACAAGAACCAGATGTTTTACCAGCGCAATTACCTTTTCTCATCTTAAATGGAAGTACAGGGATTGCTGTTGGAATGGCTACAAGCATTCCTCCACACAATTTGAACGAAGTAGTAGAGGCCTTAATAGCAGTAATAAAAAAACCTTCACTAAACGAAGAAAAATTATTAGAAATGATACCTGGACCTGACTTTCCAACAGGAGGAGAGATATTGATAAGTAGCGGAATAAAAGAAACTTACACAAAAGGAAGAGGAAGTATAACTATGAGAGGCATAGCTCACATTGAAGAAATTAATCCTGGAAAAGGTAAACACAAAAGAAGTGGAATTATTATTTCAGAACTACCATATCAATTAAACAAAGCTAGCTGGATTGAAAAATTAGCTGACCTTGTAAATAATGGAAAAGTTTCGGGAATAGCTGATATTAGAGATGAAAGTGATCGAGATGGAATGCGAATTCTTGTTGAAGTTAAAAGAGATTCTGATCCAAAAAAAATTCTAGATTTTTTATATCAAAAAACTGCTTTACAAAGCAATTTTGGTGCCATTTTACTCGCTTTAGTTAATGGCCAACCAGTACAACTTACGTTAAGAAAGTTATTAGATAATTTTTTAGACTTTAGAGAAAATACTATTTTACTAAGAAGTAATTACTTACTAAAAAATATTAAAAATAGACAAGAAATAGTAGAAGCTTTTATCCAAGCCACAAATAATCTTAGAAAAGTAATTGATTTGATTGAAAAATCTAAAGATACAACTGAAGCAAGAAATAATTTAATTATTAGCTTAAAGATTAATAAGAGGCAAGCTGATGGAATTCTCGGTATGCCTTTAAAAAAAATTACAGGTCTTGAAAAAGATTCTCTAAAAAATGAAATAAAGGATTTAAAAGATAAAAGAACAGAGCTCGAATTAATAATTAACAACAAAGAAAATTTAATGAAAGTTATGGTTAAAGAGCTAAAAGATCTTAAAAAGAAATTTGGTAGTAAAAGAAGAACGAAATTAATAGAAGGTGGAGATGCTCTTATTGCTGAAAAAATAGCAAATCAAAGACCAAATAAAGAACTTCAGAGAATAAATGCATTAAAAGAATTATCAACGGATTCTGAAATAATTATTCAATCCAATAATGAAATAAAAATAATTCCTTCACTAACAATAAAAAAATTAAAGTTAAAAGAAAGTGATCAAGAAAGAAAGGATATTCTTCCTGCAAAACTAATATGGCCAGTTAAAGATGAACCCAAAATATTAGCCGTCAGTCAAGAAGGTAAGATAGGTCTTCTTAAGTGGGAATTTGCAGGACAAAAACCCGGCCCTCTAAAACAATTTTTACCGGCAGGTTTAGAAAATGATAAAATAATTAATCTTATTCCACTGACAGGAGTAAAAGATATAAGTATTGGATTAATAAGTACTGATGGAAAGTTTAAAAGAATTTCAATCAATGAGATTAGCGATATTTCTAATAGGTCAACAACGATTTTAAAATTAAAAGGCAGTGTAAAGCTTAAATCTTGCATTCTTTGTAAAGAGAATAGTTATTTGTATATAGTGAGTGATTTTGGCAGAATTAAAAAAATTAAAATAACAGAAAATGATTTCCCATTTATGGGCAAATTAGCTCAAGGAGCAAATATAATAAAGTTATTTCCTAGTGAAAATATTGTTGAAGCCTTAAGTTTTCAAGAAAAGCAAGATAAAGATTTAATTTTAATAACTAATAAAGGTTATTTCGTAAAACATTCTACAAAAGAAATAACTATATCCAAAAAAGGAGCATTAGGAACAATAGGAATACATTTTCAAAATAATAAAATAATTAAAGAAAGAGTAATTGATTGTTTTATAAATAATAAATACGTTTATATTAAAACTGATAAAGATAGATATCAAAAATTAATAACCGATCAAATTGATAAAAGCTCATATAAAAAAAAGAACAGGTTAAATATAAAATTAAACAATAACGAGCTTGTAAAATCTACTTTTTCAATAAAATTACCAGAAAAAAGTTAAGACAAAGATGTTTCTTCAACCCAAGTTAAATATTCATCAGTGACTGTTCCAGTAACATATTTACCTGTGAAGCAAGATAAATCTAATTCCTTAATTTTAGAACCTTGGGTAATAGACTTAGTAAGATCGTCTACTTCTTGGTAAATCATTTTATCAATAAATAAATTATTTTCTATTTGATTTATATCTCTATTATAAGCAATCAATTCATTCCTACTCGGCATATTAATTCCATAAACATGTGGATATCTAATTGGTGGAGCAGCAGAAGTAAAAGTAACTTTATTAGCTCCAGCACTTCTTGCCATTTGAACTATTTGCTGAGAAGTAGTTCCTCTAACCACTGAATCATCAACTATCAATACATTTTTATTTTTAAATTCTGTGCTCATTGCGTTTAACTTCTGACGCACTGAACGTTTTCTTAGAGATTGACCAGGCATTATAAATGTTCTACCAACATAACGATTCTTGAAAAAACCTTCCCTATATTCAATACCTAATTGTCTTGCTACTTGCATTGCAGCAGGTCTAGAAGAATCAGGAATTGGCATTACTACATCTATATCACCAAGAGAAATTTGATTTTTTATAGTTTCTGCTAATAAATCTCCCATTCTTAATCTTGACTCATAAACAGAAATACCATTCATGATTGAGTCAGGTCTAGCTAAATAAACATATTCAAAGGAACAGGGGAATAATTGTGGATTATCTGAACATTGTTTAGAAAAAAACTCACCATCTGAAGTTATAAATATCGCCTCGCCTGGTTCAACATCTCTAACAATTTCATAATCATTATTCTCAATAACTAATGATTCACTAGCTATCACCCACTCAGGTTTATTTTTTTCTTTTATCCTCCTACCAATAACCAAAGGGCGAATTCCAAAAGGATCTCTAAAAGCTAAAAGGCCATGACCTGCTATTAAAGCGATTGAAGCATAGGATCCCTCTACTCTCGAGTGAAGTCTTTTAACAGCATTAAAAAGATCATCAGGATCTACATCTTTTCCTTTTATTTCACTATTTAATTCTGTTGCCAAAACATTTAATAACATTTCAGTATCGCTCGATGTATTTGTATGTCTTTTATCAACTTTAAAAAGTTCTTTTTCTAGCTCTCTTGTATTAGTTAAGTTTCCATTATGAACAAGAATAATTCCGTAAGGAGCATTTACGTAAAAGGGTTGAGCTTCTTCTTCTCTATGAGCAGCACCTTTAGTTGCATAACGTACATGTCCCAAACCTGATCTTCCAATCAAAGCTCTCATATCTCTTGTTCTATAAGCTTCTCGAACTTGACCTTTAGATTTATTAATATGAAAAACACTGCCATCCATTGTTGCTATACCCGTAGAATCTTGGCCTCTATGCTGGAGCAATAGCAAGCTATCGTAAATTTGTTGATTACATTGATCAGTTGAGACAACACCTACAATTCCACACATAATTATATTCCTAGGTTAAATAACCTAAATTTAATTTTAGAATTATAATTCATAGATGATTTTATTTAGTTATTTTTTTATAGATAGAATCTTTATATATTTTTTTTAAGTCTAAAATATTAACATCTATGATTGTATTATTTGATTGAGATACTAATAGTTTTTTTTGATTATTTACAATACCTAAATGAGATATTGAAAAAAGATTAGCTTCTTCAAAGGAACTATTTTTATAATATTTCTTTAATTGTACGCTTTGATCACTTGAACAACTAACTAAAACTCTTGCTCCTCCTTCAGCAAATAAGAGTCTATCTAATCTTGATTCGCTGGAAGGAAGCATTATATTTGCTCCATAGCCAGAAGAGATGCAACATTCAGCTATAGCTACTGCCAGACCACCATCACCTAAATCATGAGCAGAGTTAACAATATCTTTTTTTATTATTTCTCTTAAAAATACGTGAACTTGTTTTTCTAAATTTAAATCTATTTCTGGAGGTCTTCCTGTTTTCAATCCATGAATATACTCTAAAAAAGATGAAGCAGATAGTGAAATTCTTTGATCTTTATTTATATTATTTTCTAAAGGTAAACCAATCATCCATATTTGATCTTCAGGTTTAACCCAAGATTTTTTACAAATTTTATTAATATCCTCTATTAATCCAACCATACCAATTACTGGCGTTGGATGTATTGGGATAACGGTATTATTTGGCAATTTAGTATCATTATATAATGACACATTTCCTCCTGTAACTGGAGTATTCAAGGCTAAGCAAGCTTTAGTTATCCCTTCACATGACATTGATAATTGCCAAAAACCAACTTCTTTATCTGGAGAGGAAAAATTTAAATTATTTGTAATTGCTATAGGTTCAGCTCCCACAGAACTTAAATTCCTAGCCGCTTCTGCAACAGCAGACATACTTCCTCTTTGAGGGTCTAAATAAACCCATCTATCATTACAATCTACGACTGATGCTATTCCCCTGTCTTTCTTTGGCATAGATTGAAAGTCATTTTGAGAACGAATCCTAATAACAGCTGCATCTGCTTCTCCAGGAGAAACCACTGTATTTGATTGAACTTGATAGTCATACTGATTATAAATCCAATTTTTTGAAGCTATTGAAGGCGTACTTAATAAATCTAATAGAACATTATTCCAACTAATAAATAAATTATTTTTTATATTAATAATTCCATCTTTTAAAGTTTTGGGTAATAAGTCTTCAGTCCATTTCCAATGTTCTTGCAAATATTCAGGTATTGAATTTATTAATAAATGTTCTTCTATAGGCGTATCATCAGCAAGCGCAGATGCGGGTAGATTTGCGACAACTTCACCCTTATGAATCACTCGAACAACTTTTTCTTTTAAAACTTTTCCAACAACTTCAACATACAATCCCCATCTTATAAATAATTGTCTCAGTTCCTCTTCTGAACCAGGTTTCACAACAAACAGCATTCGTTCTTGTGATTCAGACAACAAAAATTCATAAGCAGTCATTCCCTTTTCTCTCGCCGGAACAAGGTCAAGATTCAATTCAATTCCTACCTCACCTTTTGACGCCATTTCAGAACAACTACAAGTCAAGCCAGCCGCTCCCATATCTTGTGCAGCGATTATGTGACCTGTTTTAAAGGCCTCTAAACAAGCTTCTATTAATCCTTTTTCAAGAAAAGGATCACCAACCTGAACAGCAGGTCGATCATCAATTGAAGTTTTAGAAAGTTCAGAACTAGCAAAACTTGCTCCTCCCATACCATCTCTTCCAGTTGTATTTCCTACGTAAAGAACTGGAAAATCTATTCCACTAGCACCTGAACAAACTATTTCTTCTGTTTCCATCAAACCCAAAGCCATTGCATTAACTAAGGGGTTACCTGAATAACTACTATCAAATCCTACTTCTCCTCCAATAGTAGGTACGCCTACACAATTTCCATAATGAGAAATACCTGCAACTACACCTTCCAATAAACTAATATTTTTATCATCATCTAATGGTCCAAACCTTAAAGCATTCAACAAGGCTATTGGCCTAGCTCCCATAGTAAAAATATCTCTAAGAATTCCACCGACACCAGTTGCTGCTCCTTGAAACGGTTCGACAGCTGATGGATGGTTATGACTTTCAATTTTAAACACTAATCTTTGACCTAAACCAATATCAACTACACCTGCATTTTCTCCAGGCCCTACAAGGACTCGACTACCTTTTGTAGGAAAGTTTTTAAGTAAAGGACGAGAGTTTCGATAGCAACAATGTTCTGACCACATAACACCAAACATTCCTAATTCATTTCTGTTTGGAGCACGATGGAGTCTTCTACAAATTTCTACGTAATCAGATTGTTTTAAACCTTCTTGCTCAAGAGCAAACACAACATCATATTCAACCAGAAATTTTGATGAATTGATGAATTGGTTAAAATCATTATTTTCAAAAGACTCTGTCATTTATTAAATCCAGGGATCAAGATCTCTTTCATTAGTGAAATTTCTATTTTTCTTACGTTCATTCATTCTATTAAATTCCTTGGAACTATCTATATCTAAGTTGTCTATCCAGTCATCGGATGAAGCATCTTCATTCAGAATTTCATAAGAGTTTTCAGAAAGATCGTTATCACTTTCACTAATTTGATCATCAATCCACCCCTCAAGCTTATCAGAAGCGTTATGAGTTAAATCTTGAAATTGAGTTTTCCATTTTCTACTCTTACTAAGAAATTCTTCTTTTAAGCTAGCTTTCTGTATTGGTAAATCTTCAAATGTATCAATATCGCAAGAGATAGAACCTGGCTGTTTATCAGTAATTTGAGCTATGGATAAACGCCATCTACTAGTTCCTGGAATTAATGGATTAGATCTACTAACTAAATAATATTGGATATTTCCTTTATTTGGCTCAAAAAGAAAATCAGCTATTAAACCTATTTTTTGACCACTTTTATTAAAAACATTTGCATTTATTAAAGTAGGGAAACGATCTAAGGTTTGTTCATCAGAAATAGAACAGGGGCCTTTTACGTAAACTTCTTGTTGATTTATTCCTTTTAATTGATCTAATCTCCATACCTCTCTTTCAAGTCTCAAGTTTGAAGGACGAGATATCAATCCTAATATTCTATGAACAGGTGGATGCATCCATGGACTAATAACTGGACCATGATCAATTCCACTATCACAACGAACGTTATGTTTTAATAAATCACTAAGTAATAATTTTTTAGGGACAGCCAAAATTAATTTCGTATTTGTATGGGCATTACTAAATAAGTGAAATTAACGTCACTATTAATAGGTGAGAAAACTGCAGGTGTAGTAGGTGAATTACAACTTAATTTAATCAGAGTTGAATCTATAACTTTGAGTCCATCTAATAAATATCTAACATTAAATGCTATTTGAAATGTTTCACCCTTATATGAGACAGGTAGTGATTCATAACCTGTTCCAATATCTTGGGCATCTGTACTAATTTTAATTAAATTTGCAGAGCCATCGGTAGTTACTTTTATAACATTATTATGTTGATCTGCTAAAACAGCAATTCTTTCTAATGAAGATATAAATTCTTTCCTATCAAATTCTAATTCTTTTTCAAAAGAGTCAGGTAATAATTGAGAATAATTGGGATAAGAACCTTCTAAAGCTCTTATCGTAATAATATCATCAACAGATATAAACACTACTTGTCCTTTATCAATAAAAAAATTAATTGGTTGACTAATATCACAAGTACTTAAAAATTTTTCAACTTCTCTTAACGATTTAGAAGGTAATGTAATAGAAAATTTTTCAAAATTAGTAGAGATATCTATCTCTTTTGAATCAGATATTATATTATTTAAATTAAGAACAGCTAATCTATGCCCATCAGTAGCTGCAGATTCAATACCATACCCGTCAAAGGTAAGATTAACACCAGTAAGTAATTGTTTAGCATCATCAGTACTGCTTGCAAATAAAGTTGATTTAATAGCATTAGATAATAATAATGGATTCAACTTCAGTGAAGTACCACTCTCTACCAAAGGTAAATCAGGAAAATCATCAGATAGCATTCCTCTTACTTGATACGTTCCACTTTTACTAGTTAACTCAACTTGTTGACTAGTTTCATCTGACGTCAAAATTAAAGGTGAGTCGTTAGATAATTTCGAAACAATTTCACCGAACAACTTAGCAGGCAAAGTTATTGCACCACTGCTCTCTATAGAAGCAGATATTGAAGTTTGTATTCCTAAACTTAAATCAAATCCAGTTAGACGAAGTTTTCCAGTTACTTCATCAGCAGCAAGTAAAACATTAGCTAATACAGGGTGCGTCGGTCGGTTAGAAACAGCTCTACTAACCAATTGAAGAGCAGTATTTAATTCAGACTGAGAACAATTTAACTTCATCCTGTTATTTCAAATAAAAATCCTTGATATAAGAATTTCATAGCTATTTCCAAAAAGCAATACCGTTAAAAAAAA
>QBVH01000007.1 GCA_003284445.1 Prochlorococcus sp. AG-311-D23
CAAGTATTGATTAACATTTTGTAGATAGGTTTATTTATGGGAAGTAGTTTCGGAAAACTTTTTACTATCAGCACCTTTGGTGAATCTCACGGAGGAGGTGTTGGTGTGATTATTGATGGATGTCCTCCAAGGTTGGATCTTGATGTTAATGAAATACAAAATGATCTCAATCGAAGGAGGCCAGGACAAAGCAAAATAACTACTCCAAGAAACGAAAGTGATGAAGTTGAAATTCTTAGTGGTCTTTTAGGTAATAAAACCCTGGGAACACCAATTGCCATGGTTGTAAGAAATAAAGATCATCGGCCTACGGATTATTCTGAAATTAAAAAAACTTTTAGACCATCTCACGCTGATGCTACCTATCAGAAAAAATATGGAATTCAGGCTTCAAGTGGCGGCGGGCGAGCATCAGCAAGAGAAACGATAGGTAGAGTTGCGGCCGGTTCTGTTGCGAAGCAACTTCTCGCTAAGTCTGCTAAAACGGAAATACTTGCTTGGGTGAAGAGAATTCATGATATTGAGGCTGAGATTCATCCTAGTGAAGTTACTTTTGATCAGATTGAGAAAAATATTGTTCGATGTCCAAATCAATCAGCTGCAGATTTAATGATTCAGAGAGTGGAGGCTTTTGGTAAAGAAGGTGACTCCTGTGGTGGAGTAATAGAATGTGTTGTTCGAAATCCGCCAATAGGTCTTGGCATGCCTGTTTTTGATAAGTTAGAGGCTGATTTAGCAAAGGCATTAATGTCTTTGCCTGCCACTAAAGGGTTTGAAGTGGGATCAGGTTTCGGAGGCACTTATTTGAAAGGCAGCGAACATAATGATCCTTTTTTGCCATCTGATTCCGCTCAATTGAAAACTGCCACTAACAATTCAGGTGGAATTCAAGGAGGCATTAGTAATGGTGAGGATATAGTTCTGAGAGTTGGCTTTAAACCAACAGCAACAATTAGGAAAAGTCAAAAGACGGTTGATGAGGATGGTAATGCCATAACTCTCAAGGCGACAGGAAGACATGATCCTTGTGTTTTGCCAAGGGCAGTTCCAATGGTTGAAGCAATGGTTGCGCTAGTTTTAGCTGATCACTTACTTAGACAAAAAGGTCAATGTAATGACTAATGCTCAAATAATTAATTATTTGAGCATTAGGATAAATTTTCAATAATCTTTGAGCCATATCTCTAGATCTTTGTCAGTTGTTTGACTTCGTAATTCTCTACCAATAACCAATGCATCGTATCCACTTTTTAGTAATTTTTTTAAACTTTTACTTTTAATTCCACCTGCACCAATAAAAAATGTATCCTTGGTTTTTAAGTCCTGTAATTCATTTAAAAAATTAATTCCTAATCTTGAGGCAGGAAATATTTTTATTATTTTATATCCTAGTTTGATTGCTTCTTTGAAATTTTCAATATTGGATATCCCTGGAATAACTAATTGATTATGTTTAATGGCTTTGATATGAATTTCTTTATTAAAGAATGGACTCATCGAATAATTAAGATCTAATGATAAAATTGTATCTAAAGATTGCCTTGAAGAAATTGATGCAACACCTATATTAATTGATTTGAATTTATTTTTTATTTCTAAAATTAGATTTACCCATTCTGGATTTGAATCCCACCCTATTTCAATATTTTTTATACCGATAATAGTTAGCTTCTCGATTTTAAGAAGTAAATCATCTTTTTTTTGAGTGAGATTAAAAAAGTTATGTTCTAGTCTAATTACAACTATAAGGGGCTGTATTCTAAGAGACTTTATTAAATTATTTTGCTTAACTTTCAAGAATTATATTTTTTACTAAGCGTATTCAGCAACTTTAACTTCATGGCGAATTAACAAATCCTGGAACTCTAGAGAATCAACGGTCTCAGTTTCCATAAGCATTGCTGTTAACTCTTCAAGTACCTGACGATTTTCATTTAAAGCCTTTTTAGCTCTTTCGTATGCAATTTCAACAAGAACTGAAACTTCTGAATCAATTGTTGCTGCTGTATCTTCTGAAAAATCTCTTTCTGCAGAGATGTCTCTACCAAGGAACATCCCACCTTGTGATCGTCCTAAAGCTACGGGGCCTAACTTGTCACTCATGCCAAATTTTGTAATCATTTGCCTAGCGACTGAAGCTACTTGCTTTAGATCATTTGATGCTCCTGTAGTTACTTCGTCTTCTCCATAAATAATTTCCTCAGCAACTCTTCCTCCAAGAGCAACAGCCATTTGATTTTGTAGATAAGACCTTGAATAAAGTCCAGATTCCATTCTTTCTTCACTTGGTGTGAAAAAAGTTAGTCCACCAGCACCACCTCTTGGAATGATTGATATCTTTTGCACAGGGTCATAATCAGGCATCACAGCACCAACTACAGCATGGCCAGCTTCATGATAAGCAACTAACTTTTTACGCTTTTCACTGATAACTGAGTCTTTCTTCTCAGGACCTACCATTATTCTCTCGATTGCATCACTAACTTCATCGTTGCTGACTTCTGTTAATTCTCTTCTGGCAGCCAATATGGCAGCTTCATTTAATAGATTTGCTAAATCAGCGCCGGTAAAACCAGGGGTCCTTCTAGCTACTTGATCAAGGTCAACTGACTTGGAAAGTGTTTTACTTTTTGCATGAACGTTCAGTATTTGCAATCTCCCTGAGTAATCAGGTCTATCAACAGTTACTTGTCTATCAAATCTCCCTGGTCTCATGAGTGCTGAGTCGAGCACGTCAGGTCTGTTAGTAGCTGCAACAATGATTATTCCTGAATTTCCCTCAAATCCATCCATTTCAGTAAGTAATTGGTTTAGCGTTTGCTCTCTTTCATCGTTACCTCCTCCAAGTCCTGCTCCACGCTGACGACCAACAGCATCTATTTCATCAATGAAAACAATACAAGGAGCATTTTTCTTTGCTTGTTCAAAAAGGTCTCTTACCCTGCTCGCGCCAACTCCAACAAACATCTCTACAAATTCAGATCCAGATATGGAAAAGAAAGGAACTGAAGCTTCACCTGCAACTGCCTTTGCAAGCAAAGTTTTACCTGTTCCAGGAGGCCCAACCAATAAAACACCTTTAGGGATTTTGGCTCCTACAGCTGTGAAGCGATCAGGATTTTTTAAGAAATCAACTACTTCAGTAAGTTCAAGCTTTGCACCCTCGATTCCAGCAACATCACCAAAAGTGATTTTTGTTTCAGGCTCCATTTGAAGTCTTGCTTTACTCTTTCCAAAATTCATAGCTGGATTTCCACCACCACCACCAGAGCCTGCTCTTCTAAATAGGAAGAATAGACCTCCTAGTAAAAGAATTGGAAAAATTAAGCTAGTAGCAGCTTGCTGTAAGGGATTGGCTTGAGTAGTAGGTTGTACAGCAATATCTACATCATTATCGGTTAGTAATTGGAGTAATTGTTGATCAGGAGCCAAATTAACCAAAGCCCTGTTTCCATCACTTTCAACAATTTGGGCAGTTCCTTTGTCAGGAGAAATAAGAACTCTGCTTATTTGCTTCTCTTGAACAGCTTCTATGAAGTCGCTATATCTGAGTGTTCTAGATGCTTTTGTAGGGCTTGGCTTATCGAAAAAAGCACTTCCAACAAAAATGACAACTACAACAATTAGGACATAAAGACCAATGTTTCTCCAGCGTTTGTTCAATGTTCTTTCATATCTTCTTTGAGTTTAATAGGAATAGGTCCAACTATGCGGCTCTTAGTACATCAACGACGCTTTTAAATGCAAACCATTCAGGAATTTCTTCTCCACTTCTGAGCATTTTCCTGAATTGAGTGCCGCTCAATTTTTTTACATTTAATCCTTTTTCTTTAGCAAAATCAGCGGTTACGTAGCCTTCCTCCTCTGTAAACACAAGATTTAGAGATGGAACTGTTTGCATTTCTAATTCTTGGCAGCACTTGTTTGCAAAATTTTGAGCATCATATGGACCATAAAAATCTTCACCACTCAGAGAGGACTTACAGCCGGCCATATCCCTTCCGATAATAAAATGAGTACAACCGTAATTTCTTCTGATAATCATGTGCTGCAAAGCCTCTCTTGGCCCGGCCATATGCATCGAATAAGGAAGATATGACCACCTAATTTTTGGATTGTTAACTTCAGAGGCAAGTTTTTCATAGGTTTGAAATCTTACTGATCCAGGGATGTCATCTTCTTGAGTTGGTCCACAAGTTGGGTGAACAAGAACAACACCATTTTTACTGACATTATTTGCTTCTAAGGCTCTTGTGAAAAGCTCATAATGGGCTCTATGAATTGGATTCCTGCACTGGAATGCAACTACATCTTCTCCAGAGGGTAGGTTCTCTCTTACTTGAGCAGGCGTTTGGCAAGTAAAAACTCTTTTAGGTAATTCTAGACCTTTAATTGAGCCCCCTAAATAATATTTTTTCCTCTCCATAGAGATCATTCTTACTGCTGGATGCTCCAAAGAAGTTGTTCCATAGCAAAATTGGGCTTCAATAACTCTGTCAGGAGTCCATTTTTCTTGTACTTCAAAAATTGCTAGCTCTTGATCTTTGTAATTGAGTACAACTGAATCTCCTGGATTTATATCTTCTCTATCTGTATCCATCACAATTGGTAAACCAAAAAGCAAACCTGATTCGAGTCGATTTTGTTTAACAACTGAGTTGTAGTTTTTCTCACTCATGAATCCATTTAAAGGAGAAAAAGCACCTATCAAAAGAAGCTCAATATCACAAGCATTTCTATCAGAACAATTTAAAGTTTTAAAAGAATTGTTTTTTAATTCTTTTGCTTCTTTAGCAGATGCCATAAGATTTATCAGTTCTCCACCATACGGTTTGATCAAACCTGCAAGATTTTTATTTGAACTTTGCTTGCTAGTCATTTTCTCTTGAAGTAACCGGCAAATTCTCCCAGATCGAGGGCCCATATTTAAGAAATTGTTTTCATTAAATTCAGCCCAAAAAAAAAGAGGGTTTTAACCCCCTTTTTTTATTGATCAAGATGATTATTTTTTAGGCTTTGCGACCATAGAAGATACCCTTGATTTTGATGTCAACAGGATCTTTTGATCCAAGGTCATTGTCTGAAGGTTGGATAGCAACAAATTGGCCACCAAATTCATCAGTGTCTGCATCAACACTATCGACAGTAAGTGTTATTTCACCTTTACCGCCAAGATCATCTTTAACATTTTCTCTTGCAAGATCATCATCATCACCACCACGAGCAATGAGTGCTTGAGCATATTCAACACCAGTAGATTTGGCTCGACTCTTTGGATCAAGAAAGTCTGCAGATCTATAGCTTGGAGTTGTTGTTGGACCTGAAAATTCAGCTCCTGGTTCAATTGATTTTCCTTTTTTGGATTCAGCAACCATCTCTTTAACAGAGAAAGCAAAAGGAAATTCTTCTCCATTTGGAGCTAGAACAGTAATTAGAGAGAAGTCAATACCACCTTTTTCAGTGAATTTCCCTCCAGAAAGATCTCCATAAACTTCATCAAGACTTGTATTGAAGCGAGGACTGATAATTTTTGCTAGTGCAAAATCAGATTTATTTCGCTTGTTACCTGGAAGTTTTACTGAAACTTCTGTTGGCTGAAGGCATAAACTTTTAAATTGACCATCAGCATTAATAGAACCCGATGAACCCGCTGGTAAAACAGTGCAAGCATCAGCTTGGCCAGTATTAACAACATTGCCAAAACGAGCATTACCTTGCTCGCGCCCTTTTAAAGCTGCAGATGCGCTTGATGGGAGAGTTGTAAAGGTGAGACAAAAAGCCAGCATCAAAGCCAGCAGAGGACGAAATCGCATGAGAGGGCTAGATGACTGCGGTCGAAACCGCCCAATTAATTCAGTTGGGATATTACAGGTATCAAATACTTCTTATCACAAGCATTTGATAGCTCTATACAACCCGTAGCTTTTGCTTTGATGGGTTTACTACTCCTAGTTCATTCGAAACCCAATCATAGCAGTCTTTTTTGGCGCTTAGACTCTGATTTTAGAAAAAAAACAAATTCGAAAAATATCAATAAATTTTCTATTTTAAATTTCTAATTTCATCTAAAAGTTGATGGGATATTGCAAGTTTTGTTGAGAAAGATAAGTTTTTGACCATTTTTTTTGGACCTAACAAAAAACCACTGTTGAAGTTTTCATCAAATCCTTGTCCAGCTCTGTCAATGGGATTGGTCATGAGAAGGTCGCAACCTTTTGAAACTCTTTTATTCTCTCCTTTTTCAATAATTTCGTTATCACTTCCTGTTTCAGCAGCAAAACCTAAGAAAATTTGATTTTCTAATTTTTTTCTCGTTTGATTTTTGATTATGTCTGATGTCATTTCTAAATTATCAAAAATGGACTTTAAAAAAAATTCTTTAGAGATTTTTTGTTCACTTGGACTATTATTTTTGAAATCTGATATTGCTGCAGCCATAACAATGACCTGAGCAGATGCTTGTAAATCATCAATTTTTGCTCCCATTTCATTTGAAGTTCTAACTGGATAAGTATTCAGTCCCTCAAGAAGATCTTGTTGAATACTTACTGGTCCATGAACTAAATCGACCTCTGCACCTCTTAACTTTGCCGCTTGAGCTATAAAAACCCCCATCTTTCCACTGCTTCGATTTGTTATTTGTCTTACGGCATCTAAAGCCTCGATGGTAGGACCAGCCGATATTAGAAACCTTATGTCTTTTAAATCTTTAGTGAGAAATTTATTTTCTTCATGGAAAATAAATGCACTTTCAGAGGCCAATTCAATAATATCTAAACTGACCATTTTCCCATCACCAACTCTGTCGCAAGCTAAAAGCCCTTCACTAGGTTCGAGAGTAATAACTTGGTCAATATTTTTAACGTAATTCCAGTTCTTTTTTACTGATTGATGTGCCCACATTGAAGTGTTCATAGCAGCAGCCATAATTATTTGAGATTGACTAGCTAAAAGAATGCTCGCTAAAAGCCCATCAGCACTTCCACTAGTAAATCTGGATAATGATGTGGCGCTCATGGGTGCAACAATAATTAGTTCTGCCCATTCAGCAAGAGCGATGTGTAATGGCTTGGTTTGAGAGTCAGCCCATTGATCTTTATCTTGATAACATTTATTTCTGCTTAAAGTAGACAAAGATAAGGGGCTAACTAAATTAGCGGCGCTTTGCGTTATGACGCATTTGACCTCTGCTCCAGCTTTAATTAAGCGGCTAACTAAAGTAGGAGCTTTAACAGCTGCAATACTTCCTGTAACAGCAACTAATATTTTTTTTCCAGATAAAGAAGTTGAATTAATCATGATAATTTTATTTTATATCAAATAGACCTTGAAAAATATTTTTCGAATTTTAAATAAACTACAATTTGTTATTCAAGGAAAATTGATTTTTTAGATCTTGGATGAAGATAATTTATTTTTGCTTTATTAGAACTTTCATTTATTATATTTATGTTCAAGAGTTAACAAAGAAAATCTGAGGTAATTTTCAATCTTTTCTCTTATGACTCCAAGAATGCAGAAAACATTTTTATATAAATCATCTACAAAGATTGTTAATAGATTAGCAAATTGGGCTGCAAATCCTTGGAGAAGGTATTCATTGCTAGCAATAATTTTTTTAATAGGCTTTTTATTAGGCAGTTCTCTAGGTATGATTAATGGTGTATTAGCTTTAATGGATCCTGTTGGAGCATTTATTGCATTAATATTTTTGGAGTTACTAATTCAAGCTAGATTTTTATTTTTAAAGTCTAATAAACCAATAATACTAGTTAGGGTTTTTGATATGTTCAGAATAGGATTAGCTTATGGACTTTTTTCAGAAGGTTTAAAACTATTATAAATATAATTAATCATTTTTATTTAACCCGAGTAAATACAACAAAGCCATTCTTGTTGGAATACCATTTTCTACTTGTTTACTTATAAGGTTGATTGAATTATCTTCAACTAATCGACTGCTTATTTCTATTCCTCTATTCACTGGTCCAGGATGAAGAACGGGAACTTTCTTTTCACACCATTTTAAACTTTCATGTGTTATTCCATATTGGGCATAATAACTATCAAGATCTGTAAGCATGTTTTGCTTCATTCTTTCTTTCTGTAATCTAAGTGCCATAACGGCATCACTATCTTTTAATGCCTCTTTTAGTGATCTTTTTAGGAAAACAGAACCTCGTTTATTAATGGGATCAATTTTTTGCCCCGGCGGAGGATTGACAACAAAATCAATGAATTCCACTGGAAGAAGGCTTGGAGGTCCACATAGTGTTACCTCAGCTCCGCATGCCGTTAGAGCCCAAAGGTTTGATCTGGCAACTCTAGAATGAAGAATATCTCCAACGATTGTGATTTTTTTATTTAAAAGACTATGAGTTGATGGTTCCTTTGGATTGAAAAAAGTGGCAAGTGTAAATAGATCCAAAAGACCTTGACTTGGATGGCTATGAAATCCATCACCTGCATTGAGAATGGATGTATTGATGTTATTTACGTCTACATAATTAGCTAAATCTGCGGGCACATTTGTTGACTCATGCCTAATTACTAAGATATCAGCCCCCATTGATATGTATGTGAGAATAGTGTCTAAAGGAGTCTCTCCTTTGCTTAGAGAACTTGCAGATAGAGAAAAATTTTGAACATCAGCAGAAAGTCTTTTTGCTGCAAGTTCAAAGCTAGTTCTTGTTCTTGTGCTTGGCTCGAAAAATAAGTTGGCTATTAATCTTCCTTGAAGTGCGGGAAGTTTTCTAGAACTAGATTTATGGACATCTTTAAATCTTGTTGTTAGTTCTAAGACTGTGTTGTAATCCTCTAAAGAAAAAGTAGATAAATCAAGAACGTGATTATGTTTCCAATTATTCATAATTCCTCAAATGTGGATGGTGACCAACACTTATTTTTTTGTGGTATTCGATCACCTCTAACCCTTTTGCTAACACTTCTACTACTTTTAAGGTACCAACGCCAACGTATATCTTTAGCTTGTGAAATGCCAATTCTTGTGGTCTGAACAATATTTCCCATGCTTGTTAAATTTTCTCCCTCTGTTAACCAATAATCATTTGCCGGTGACAAGGGTAAATTGTCAAAATTCCTATTTAATCCAAATCTTTTTGCCAATAGCCCTGGCCCAGAGGCAATTCTCTCATTTTCTCCTTTTATTGCTATCGATCGAAGAAGTACACCATTTGCCCAGTTTTTTTTTCCAGTAACAATATTTACACAACTATTAACTCCATATGAAAGGTATATGTAAAAGTTACCCGGTTCCCCAAAAAGGGTTTCGTTTCTTTGAGTTCTCCCTGAGAAGCCATGGCATGAAGCTTCTTCTTGAGAATAAGCCTCAGTTTCGACAATTACGCCAGCAAGATAGCTGTTTTTTGATAAGCGTTTAATTAAAAAACAGCCAATTAAGTCAGGGGCAACCATATGAGATGGCCTTGCAAAGAATTCTTTTGTAAGAAGTGAGATTTGCTTACTATTTCTTTTTAATCCATATTACTTTCTAAATAATGGATTTCTCTATCTTGCTGATTAATCTACCAACACTTAAGATGTTAAAAAGGTAATCAAATGGAAAAATGCTATATGAACTTATTGTCTAAAGAAAGAACAAAAATCTTTGTCTAATCAGGCATCTATATCATTATCTAAAGATCTTGAAAATTTTCTAACATAATCATGACTAAAATTTCTTCATCTGATGTTCGTAAGGTTGCACAGTTAGCTCGTTTAGAACTTCCAGAAGATCAAATAGAAACCTATACAGAGCAACTCGAAGAAATACTTTCTTATGTTGATCAATTGAAAGAGATAGATACTGAAAATATCCCTCCAACTACAAGAGCAGTAGAGGTGGTTAATGTTGTGAGGGAGGATTTAGTTGAAGTTAATTGCTCAAGAGAAGATCTTCTTAATCAAGCACCCCATAGGGAAGGTGATTTTTTTAGAGTTCCCAAAATACTTTAAATTTAAGAATTATCATTTACGCTCCGTTTTGATTCTTGTTTTATGAATTAATTTAATAAATTTTCTCCTCCAATTATTTGTAGGTAATATTCTCGCTATGGGTCTTAACTTACTTCTTCTTTCTTTATGACTTCTAATCCCAAGTAAAATATCATAAAGAAAATTTAGACTATCTTTTTTAGTTTGAAAAATCCCCATTCTTTGAGGCGACCCTTTTTGATCTAAAAGTGGTTTTGTGGCCTCGTAGGCTGGTTTATATTCAAACCATGGAATAGAGGGCCATAAATGATGAACTAAATGATAATTTTGACCCATTATTAGTAAGTTCATTAATTTACTTGGATAAACTCTTGCGTTCTTCCATCTATTCCTAGACCGAAAAGGTCTATGTGGTAAGTAATCAAAAAATATTCCTAAGGTAACTCCAACCATTAACGCTGGTCCAAACCATAAATTATAAATAACATTCATAAAATTATATTTAATTCCGGCAATGACTATGCAAATAAATATTCCTCTCTCAATTCCCCATTGCATTAGTTCAAACTTTCTCCAAAGTTTTCGCTCGAAGAAAAAATATTCATGATAAAAAAATCTTGGAGCAATTAACCAAATAGGTCCAAAGGTGCTAACTATGTGATCTGGGTCATTTTTGGGGTCATTAACGTATTTGTGATGCTCTAGATGAACTCTTGTGAAAACTGGGAAACTAAAACCTAGTAATATCGCTGACCCATGCCCCATGAATTGATTGATCCATTTGTTTGGATGGGCAGCATTGTGGCAGGCATCATGAATAACGGTCCCTTCCATATGAAGAGCTAAAAAAGCTAATGCAACTAAAATTGGTAACGGCCAATTCCCTTGGTACCACTGCCAAATACTAATTATTGCAAGTAAATAACCACCAAAGAAAAGTAACAAAGTTAAGTTTAGAGGCTTGGGCGGATCGAGATATTCTTGTATCCCCTTTTGCCAGTCACGCAACGACTTAAGTTTTTCCTTAGCCTCATTTTTATCAGACCTCGATAAGCACTGGGTCATTGCTGGATGTGATTGAGATTAATTGAGTTCGTACAGCTTAATTAAAAAATGCCCACCGGGAGACTTGAACTCCCACGACCAAAGTCACTGGTACCTAAAACCAGCGCGTCTACCAATTCCGCCAGGTGGGCCAAAGGTTCTTACCGATTGTCAATTGATTCTAGCAGCTCATAGATGGCTATTTAAAGACTATTTTTGATTCGTGAACTTAAAAAGATTAATGTAAATTTCATATTTGTGTATGAAAAAATTGAAATTGTCTTTTTATTACGCATGATTGTTAGTTTTTCAATAAGCCTCTCTAACTACAAAATATATTTAGATTGAGAAAATATGATTGTTTCTATTTTTGGATACTTATTTCTTTTTGTTGGGATTTTGGTATTGGCTTTACCTTTAATGCTTGTCGAAATCAGTAGACCGAGAGATTGGTTGATGGGTGGACTTTTTTTATTTTTAGGATTATTTCTTTTGGTGGAGAATGAACTTTTAGGAGGTTCAATAGATTTACTTGTTATCTCTATGGCAATTTTGTACGGAAAAATGATTTTAGAAATTATTCAAAATAGGTGGTATCAATTAAGTTCTGAAGAAAAAAAGCGGATTGGATCTTTTCAAAGATGGTTTGAATCTTTCAAACAGCTAGGCCAAAGCTTTGCGTTCCTAGGAAAGGGATTTTTAAATTTTTTTGCAAGCTTTTGGACTAAATCTGAAAAACCGTCAAAAGAAAAAAAATGGGTTCATCCAGAATTGAAAGAAGAAGTTCTAAAGAAAGTATTGGATCGAACTGTTTCCAATGAGCCTAAAAAGATCAGAAATAACGAATTATCAGAAAATGAAGAGACTTCTTGATAAAGTTATATGGCTCCAGGCACCCATGCTGACTATTGAATATTTCTCAAAGTGAATAATATCAATAAAAATTCTCAAAAGGATCGTCCCTCTTATAAAGACACTCTCAACCTTTTGCAGACTAATTTCGGAATGAGGGCTAATGCGCTTCTAAGAGAACCTGAGTTACAAGATTTTTGGACCAAAAAAAAGATAGATTTCGAATTAGGATTAAATAATTCTGGAGAGACTTTTACTTTGCATGATGGTCCACCATATGCAAATGGGACGCTTCATATGGGTCATGCTCTCAACAAAGTATTGAAGGACATAATCAATAAATTTCAAACAATGCAAGGAAAAAAAGTTTGCTTTGTCCCTGGATGGGATTGTCATGGATTGCCTATTGAATTGAAAGTTCTTCAAGCTTTGGATAAAACTCAACGAGCTGAATTAACCCCTATTAAATTGAGAAAAAAAGCAGCTGCTTATGCAAAAAAGCAAGTTTCTCAACAAATGGATGGTTTTAAAAGATGGGGAGTATGGGCTGATTGGGATAAACCATATTTAACTTTAGACAAAAAGTTTGAAGCTTCTCAGATCAAGTTGTTTGGCGAAATGGTTTTTAAGGGATACATATATCGTGGTCTAAAACCAGTTCATTGGAGTCCAAGTTCTCAAACTGCCCTAGCCGAGGCAGAATTAGAATATCCCTCCGGTCATGTAAGTAAAAGTATTTATGTGGGATTTCAAGTTGATCAAATACCAAAAATATTAACCCAAGAAATTTCTAATCAAGCACCAGACTTATTGAATTCTGAAGGGAAATCAAATGAAATCAAACTTGTCATTTGGACTACCACACCTTGGACAATTCCTGCCAATGAGGCTATAGCTGTCAACCAAAAATTAGATTATGTAATTGCACAAAGTTCTGATAGATCATTAATAATTATTGCTAATAATCTTTTGGAGGAAGTCTCTGAAAGTGTAGGGATTCGTTATCAAAAAAAAGTATTGATTAAAGGATCAATATTGGATGGAATTTTGTATAAACATCCTTTATTTGATAAAAGAAGTCCTGTTGTATTAGGAGGCGATTATATAACAACTGAATCAGGAACAGGATTAGTTCATACTGCTCCAGGACATGGTGTTGATGACTTTAATACTTGTAAAAAATATAAGTTACCAATTTCTTGTTCTGTAGATGCAAAAGGTTTTCTAACAAAAGAAACCGGAAAATTTGAAGGCCTAAATGTATTAAAAGATGCTGATAACGTCATAATAAATGACCTCATCAGTACTGGATCTTTGCTTAAACAAATTCCATATGAGCATAGGTATCCTTATGATTGGAGAACTAAAAAACCAACTATTTTCAGAGCTACAGAGCAATGGTTTGCTTCTCTTGATGGATTTAGGGAGAAAGCACTTTCTGCGATAGAAGATGTTACCTGGCTTCCTGAATCTGGAAAAAATAGAATTGATTCTATGGTTAGTGAAAGAGGAGACTGGTGTATCTCTCGACAAAGGACTTGGGGAGTACCGATACCTGTATTTTATGAAAAAAACGGAAAAGAAATCTTGCTTAATAAAGAAACTATTTCTCATATAGCCAATTTATTTTCTATCCATGGAGCAGATGTTTGGTGGGAATATGAAGTATCTCAATTATTACCTTCTTCCTATTTGAATGAGGCAGATCGATGGCAAAAAGGTACCGATACTATGGATGTTTGGTTTGACTCTGGCTCTAGTTGGTCTTCAGTTACTTATGAGAAAGAAAATTTAAATTATCCTGCTGATTTGTATTTGGAGGGATCTGATCAACATCGGGGTTGGTTTCAGTCCTCATTATTAACCTCTGTAGCAGTTAATGAACATGCACCTTTTAAAAAAGTACTTACACATGGTTTTGCTTTAGATGAGAATGGGAGGAAAATGAGTAAATCCTTAGGAAATATTATTGATCCTTTAGTAATAATTAATGGTGGCTCAAATAAGAAATTAGATCCTGCATATGGAGCTGATGTTTTGAGGCTATGGGTTAGTTCTGTTGATTACTCTGCAGACGTTCCAATTGGATCAAGTATACTTAAGCAAATTTCTGATGTTTATCGTAAGGTTCGGAATACCTCTAGGTATCTTTTAGGCAACCTATATGATTTTGATTATAAAAACGATTCCATTGATATTTCTAACCTTCCACTGCTAGATAAATGGATGTTGAATAGAACATCTGAAGTGATCGATGAAATATCAGAAGCATACTCTAACTTTGAATTTTCGAAATTTTTCCAGACAATTCAGAATTTTTGTGTAGTTGATTTGTCTAATTTTTACTTAGATATAGCCAAAGATAGGTTGTATGTTAGCTCCAAAGCTGACTTTAGAAGAAGAAGTTGTCAGACAGTTTTATCCTTGGTCATTGAGAAAATATCTGGCTTAATTGCACCTGTTTTATGTCATATGGCAGAGGATATTTGGCAAAATATTCCATATAGCTTAGAGGAAGCTTCAGTCTTTCAAAGAGGATGGCCTACTGCCCCTAAATCATGGAGAAATAGTAGTTTTAATTGCCATGTTATTGAACTCCGCAAACTTAGATCAGTCATTAATCGGATGTTGGAGAGCTGTAGAAATAATCAAGAGTTAGGTTCTTCTTTGGAAGCATCAGTCAGGATTGATATTTCTGATGAAAAAGTTCAAGCTGCTATTGAATGGTTGGCTAAAAGCGAATCTAATAATGTTGATGTACTAAGAGATTGGTTCCTAGTATCATCTTTACAAATTGGGGGTGAGCCTTGGGCTGAAGTTTTAGTTGTCGAGGATAATGATCTTGCTTCCGTTGAGATTGCAAAAGCAAGAGGATTTAAGTGTGAAAGATGCTGGCATTATGAAATTGAAATGAGTAACAATCAACAACATCCAAATATTTGTAAAAGGTGTGAAAAAGTAGTTTTAGCTATTTAAAAAGGAATTGATAATAAATGTTATTTAGTCTTTAAAATTTACCTGCGAAACGACCATTTTTTGGTAATTGTATGAGCAACCATTGTAGTAAACCTATTAAATACAATATTAGAGCTAAATATGCAAAAAATGTAGCAAACCCACTGCTCCAATTACCGTCTAAAACAAATTTTATTATTGTTTTTGTTGTGATGAATGAATTAAATGGAATCTCTCTCCAACTATCACAATAGTTCTCATTAATTGAATTCAAACATCTCCAACTAAATAGATGAAGTCCAGTATTTAGTAAGGACCAAAAAGTTAATGTCCAACGCCAAATTCGTGTAGTTAAAGCAATTGGTTTGTGAGCAGGCATTGCATCAATTTCTTGATTTAAATCAAACCAAAACCAAATGGAACTAACCATAAGTATTGGGGAAATAAATGAAATTAATTGACCTAATTGGCTCTCAACACTAAGAAATAAAAGGTTTATCGCATAAAGACTAGAAACTTTCCAGTAAATTGATAAAAGTCGATCAATAGAGTTCGAATTCGATCTTTTTGCCCAAATCAATAGAAATAATGGGAGACCGACTGCGAAGGTAGCAGCAATTCGATATGAGAGCCAAACTAGTATTTGGAATTGAGGTTCAGTCAAAAAAAATCTCATTCATATCTATTATCAACCTTAAGGCATTCTTTTTATGATTATTCTTAATTTTTAAAGTATTTTCTCTATATTTGCAGAACTCTGAGATCATTAATCCAATTCCACTCTTGATTGCTTAATGATGATCTACCAATTAAAGTTAAATAATTAAAAACTCTAATCAAAAAAAATAAATTGGTCTGTCTTTATATCATCTTTTGAAAAATATAATTGACTTGCTAACATAATAATCTGATTTATTTATTTCAGGTTTCATTTTGTGAGACAGCATGTAAATCCTTTAAGCCAATTTTTTCAGTTACCATTATCTCTTCCCAGTAAGAATGTTCTTTTTAAGAAATCTCACAATCCAATTCATTTAGATATTGGATCTGCAAAAGGTGAATTTCTGATTGAATTAGCAATAAAATATCCTGACTGGAATTTTGTTGGGCTTGAGATAAGAGAGCCTCTTGTTAGTTTATGTGAGAAGAAAAGAAGAAAATTAGAATTGGATAATTTAAAATTTTTATTTTGTAATGTTAATGTCAGTCTAGATGAATGGTTATCTGATTTAGATTATGGTCAATTAAAAAGGGTTTCAATTCAATTTCCAGACCCTTGGTTTAAAAGAAAACACTTCAAAAGGAGGGTTCTAAAAACAAATATTCTCAATTCAATTGCTAAAGCCATGAGTAAGGATGGCGAAATATTTATTCAAACCGATATATTCAAACTTATCGAATATATGACTAATACGATTGATAAAAATAGATATTTTAATAAAAAAGAGGTAGGAGATCTCAGATTTATTGACGAAAATCCTTATCAGGTAAAGACAGATAGAGAAATATTTTCTCTTAAGAAAAATTTGCTAATTTATAGAGCCATATATATTAGAAATAACCTATTATTCATTAATTAATATAAATTATACTTAAAATATATGATATGTTTTAAGTTAAAGTTTATGTATATAATAATTAGAATAAAGAAAGTGTAAATTCTGATGATTGATAACTCAAACTCAGATAAAGATCTAAGCTTCCTTCAAAAAATGTTTTTTGTTTTTCTTAGCCTTTTTTTAGTTGCTTTACTATTATTTTCCCGAAGTGGGTTTAAAGCTAATGCAATGCTTAATCAATTGGCAAAGAACTCTCTGGAACCAGATATAGCTTTGACAAATGGAAAACCTACAGTATTTGAATTTTATGCGGATTGGTGTGAAGCTTGCAAAGAAATGGCTCCTGATATGTTTGATGCTGAAAAACTAAATTCAAATAAAATAGATATAGTTTTACTTAATGTTGATAATCCAAGGTGGTTTGATTTGATTGATAAATATGATGTTAATGGTATTCCTAAATTAACTTTTTTTAACGATAAAGGAGAATTTATGGGATTTTCATTAGGAGTTAGAAAATATAGAGAACTTAATGAAATTTTTCTTGCTTTAATTAATAATTCTGATTTACCTTCTTATACTAAATTATCAACTTCAAGTAATTTGATTTCTAAAAATAATTTAAAAGTGTCAAATAATATTATTTCAGAAGGTCCTAGAGATCATAGCTAGACTATCCAGTTTAAAGCGGATGAAACTACGGGATATTCTTGTGAGAATATATTTTTACATTCTTGTGCGATCACCATATGCTCTTTTTGCGTTCCATGTCCAGTTCTAAGATTTATGTAATGAATCCACGAACGACATGATCCTGTCATGTAAATTCTGGTTGGCGTAGCAAGTGGAAGTACAAATCTTGCACATTCTTTGGCTATTCCAGCTTCTAACATCTCTTCATAAAGTTCTTTGTTTTGATCAAATTGTTGTTTGATTTTTTTGTTGAATGCATTGATAATTTCTTTTGGTAAGTCTGAGATAGAATTTTGTCTATTTTTGTTATCTTGTCTTCTTAATTCTGGTATGGGAATTTCTCCTAATTGCATGCTATCTGCATAGCGTTGTGAGAATTCTTGAAAGGTAAATGATCGATGTCTTAAAATTTGTGCAGCAATTCCTCTAGTAGTTTCTATTTGCAAAGTCATATAAGCTTGCTCAAATACACTCCAATGTTCATTTTTAATGCAATACCCAATTAATTTCGTAAAGTCATCATTCTCTTGATTTTTTGGATTACTAACCCTGGCAATATATGCCATGCTTTTTTCAGCGTCTGGCGTAGAAGTTATTAATTGAACACAACTCATACTTAAACCTTTGCTAGGGTAACTTTTTCTTTTTGATATTGATATTTACCTTTCCTATCACTGTAAGTTGTTTCACAAGGATCTCCTTCAAAGAAAAGTAATTGACAAATTCCTTCATCAGCATAAATCCTGCAATCTGCTCCAGAACTATTACTGAACTCCAAAGTTAGATGACCTTCCCAGCTTGCTTCAGCAGGAGTTGTATTTACGATTATTCCTAGGCGCGCGTAGGTGCTTTTCCCAAGGCAAATAACTGTAATATTTCGTGGTACTTTCATTTTTTCTAATGCAACACCAAGGCCGTAAGAGTGTGCAGGTAAAATAAAGTATTTACCATCCTCGTCTTCTTTTAAATCTGTAGGTTCTAAATTATCAGGATTAAACTTTTTCGGATTCATCACTGTTCCAGGTACATGCTTAAAAATCAAAAACTCTTTAGAGGAAAGACGTAAATCATATCCATATGATGAGCAACCAAAGCTTAAAACAGGAGATTTTTCTGATTCGGGCTCAAGATGTCTTATTAGCTTTTCTTGGAAAGGTTGAAGCATTCCTAATGAAGCCTGTTCAGCAATCCAAAGATCGTTTTTTAACATTTAATTGCAGCGTAATTCAGTGATTTGATCAGCCATTTTAATTACTTTAGGAGGGATTGATGGTCCAGTAAGAATAATATCTGTGGATGATGTTCGATTATTTATCAAGGAAATTAAATCATTTTCTTCAATGAAACCAAGATTGATAGCCATTCCTATTTCATCAAGAACGATTTTATCTATTTTTTTTTCGGTTAAACGTGCTTTGCAAAATTCCCAAAGTTCTTTGATCGCTTTTTCTTCATATTTTCTTTTTAAAGATAAATGTTCTTCTAATATTTTTTCTGGCAAGCACGTTTCAATTGCTGGCCTTAGCCACTCAAGTCGCCCGCAAAGATTGATAGCTCCACTTGGCCCTTGATTGACTCCACCTCTCAAGAATTGAGCAATTAAAACTTGGCTTCCCAGCCCTGCAGATCTAATTGCTTCACTAAGAACAACAGAAAAACTACCTCTAAAAGTAGAAGTGTGGATTTGAACTTGACCTTGAGTTTTAACTAGTTGTAAAGGCTTTCTAATGGGGGTAGGCCTTAAAGACGTCTCTGTTGACGGCGATGAACCCCTTTGTTGAGCATTAACGCTCACTTGTGCATTCATCTTGTTTTTTTAGCAGAATGTCTTCAAATTAATCTAGCGGCATAAAAATTCTAATCAACCTACTTGACACTATCTGTGGTGTAAGGAGTGAAAATACTTGGTTGTCAAAACTATTAAGGCCCCAAAAGTGATTAATACAGGAAAAAGTAGTTTTTAATACTTTTTGAAAAAGAGTCGCTATTTTTTGAGGGAAAAAAGATACAATTTTCTAGAAAAAAACCGCATTGGATTAAAGACTTAGGTTCAAAAAAGTCGCCATAGCTACATAAGATTTGTTCTCGATTTATTAATGTTCCCAGAACAGTTAATTAAATATGGTCACCTCATATCGTGGCTTTACTCGTTTCAACCAACCAAGAAATACCCAGATGGTTGGTAATTCATCGTCTCCATTGCCTCCAAGCAAAACTCTCTTAGATGTAATTAAATCTTTGGAGGGAGTCTCTACTGAAACAGTAGATCGGTCAAAAACTATTTTTTTCCCTGGTGATCCTGCAGAAAGGGTTTATTTGATAAGACGTGGTGCAGTTCGATTGAGCAGAGTTTATGAAACTGGCGAAGAAATTACTGTTGCGTTGTTAAGAGAAAATAGTCTGTTTGGAGTTTTATCTTTATTGACAGGACATAGGTCAGATCGTTTTTATCATGCTGTTGCTTTTACTCGTGTGGATATCATTTCTGCTCCCGCCACATCACTAAGGAATGCAATTGAGCAAGATGCCTCTGTTGGGTTGCTACTTTTACAAGGTTTATCAAGTCGAGTACTTCAAACTGAAACAATGATTGAAACTTTGACTCATAGAGATATGTCTTCTCGTCTTGCAAGCTTTTTACTTGTCTTATGTAGAGACTTTGGAGTGCCGGGGGAAAAAGGAATCACAATTGACTTAAGACTCTCTCATCAAGCCATTGCTGAAGCAATAGGTTCAACCAGAGTTACTATTACACGACTACTTGGTGAGTTGAAAAGTAATTCCTTATTGGCAATAGATAGGAAGAAAATAACCATATTCGATCCAATAGCGCTAGCAAAAAGATTTAATTAAAGGCCATTGCATACTAAGGTTTAACAGGTTTGATTAATTCTTCTTCTTTTTCTCTGTGACTGCCTGGCTGAAAATTCTTTTACTATTAATCCTTGGTGGAATACTTGCTACTCTAGGAGATCGCTTAGGTACCAGAGTTGGAAAAGCGCGTTTAAGTATATTTAAATTAAGACCAAAAAGCACAGCTGTCTTAATAACTGTTTTTACTGGAAGTATTATCAGTGCTATTTCATTTGCAACTATGGTTGTATTTGATAGAGATTTAAGGGTTGGATTATTTCAGCTAGAGGATATTAGAGAAAAGATTATAGAGAGTGAAAAAGAATTAAAAAAATTAGAAAAAAATTTGTATGCTTTCAGGAGTGGAAATGTAGTAATAAGTAGTGGTCAAACCCTAGCAACTAAGACTATTAAATTAAATAAAAGCAATGATATTAATAAAATTATAGAAAGTATATTACAGCAAGCAAATTTCTATGCTTTTAATTTAGTAAAACCAAATCAATCTGAATATCGAAGAATATTATTAGTTCGTAAAGATGATATTGAGAAGCTTGAAAATAAAATAGCTGATAATAGAAGTTGGGTAGTAAGGATTAAATCAGCAGGAAATATACTAAGAGGTGAAAATTATGTTTATGCATTTCCTGAAGTCACCTTAAATAAAATGATTACAAAGAAAGGTGAAGTTATTGCCATAGAAAATATATCTTTATCAAAATCTGATTCTGAATCTATCAGTAAAAAGATTAATCTTTTAATGGCTTCAACTTTAGCTGAGGTTAGACAACGAGGATCATTGAGTTCTGAGTTGAAAATTAATGCTAATCAAATTAATAGCTTAGGAAAATATCTAGTTAGTAAAAAAAAGGGAGATTTCCAAATCATTGCAAGGGCTCTTGACGATAGCCAAAGTGCAGAAAAAGTCTCTGTATCATTGGAATTACAATCTTTAGAAAAACCTATACTAAACAAGAGTTGAATGAGTCTTTATATATCAATAGATCCTGGAATGAAAAAATGCGGCTTATTATTAGCTGATACTAAATCCGGAAAAGTTATTGAGGCAGGTGTAGCTTCATTAAATAAATTTCCTGATTTGGTTTCTCGATGGAGTGAAGATTTTGAGATTATTAAGATAATCCTTGGTGATGGGACTAATTGTAAATATATAGAGAATAAATTAAAGCAAAATAAGTTTTTTAATATAAATTATGTGGATGAAAGAGGATCAACTCTAAGAGCACGATTTAGATATTGGGAAATTTGGCCTCCAAATTATTTTATTCGTTGCCTTCCAAAAGAAATTCTTTTTCCTCCTGCAAATCTTGATGCAATTGTCGCGTTGATTTTATTGGAAGATTTATTAGAATGTAGATTCGTTTGGCCAGATAAAGTAAGTATTAAAACTTGGCCCTAACTGTAAAAATATAATCTCCACCAGATTCAAGTTTATAATCAGCTTTTACTAAATAGCGCTCTAATGCATCTTTTATCAGCGCTCTACCAAGTGGCGGTTCGACAAAAAGTTGTCCCTGATTAAAAGCCCAAATGAAACTCCATTCAAAATTTCCTGCACGGACAATCCCCTCAACTTTCTTATGATTAAAGCATTGCTTATGAATTTGAACATATGCAGTAGTTGATGGCTTATTATACATTTTTCTAAATTTATTAATTGTTAGGTTTGTAAGAATTTAGTCGAGTAGTTATCTTTTCCCAATTATTAGATGTGATTGATTCAATACAACTAATAATTTCCTGAATGATGAAATTCAATATTATTAATTCATCTTTTGAGAATCTTCCTAAAACGTGAGAAACAGTTTTAGATTTTCTCTCTTGTTGCTCGTTACTAGGCGCTCCTATCCCAATTTTTAATCGCTTAAACTCATTAGTACCAAGATGACCAATAATGCTTTTTAATCCATTATGACCCCCTGAGCTGCCTTTAGATCGGACTCTTATTTTCCCCAGTGGGAGATCCATGTCATCTACTAAGACTATTATTTGATTATTTTGAAAATTAAACCAATCCTTGGCTGATCTTACTGATTTTCCACTTTCATTCATGTATGTGTTGGGCATTAAAAGCCTTTTTTTTTCTATACCTGAGCCGTATTCACAAGTCCTCCCAAATAGTTTTTTGCTTTCACGAAAGCTGCAATTATTTTTTCTTGCGATTTCTTCTAGCACTATAAATCCTACATTATGCCGAGTTTTTTCGTACTCAGTCCCTGGATTGCCCAAGCCTACTAATAATTTCAATTCATCGGACAACATACCAATTAAAAAAAATCGTTATTGATTTTAATATTTATATAATTAATTAATTTTGTGGAAATTAATTTTCTTTATCCACAATGTTTTCATTTGCAGACTCTTCTTCAGTCATGGCATTTTTTATTTCACGCTCAAATTCCGTAGAGGCACTTTGAAGACCCTTTAGAGTCTTTCCAATAGTTCGCCCAAGTTCTGGAAGTCGTTTTGGACCAAAAATAACTAATGCTAAACCAGCAATAACAGCCATTTCTGGCAAACCAACCCCAAAAATATTCATGGGCGAATCTCAACTGCTCAAAATTTAACCAATTTAGCCGTTCCAGTCGACGGAAAAACCCTGTAGAAGAAGTGATTGGTTATAAATTTGGAGCATGATCACTAGAAAAACCAGTAGTAAAAGCCCTATAAAGGCCATGACAGGTACTGCTCCCCAACCTGGAACAACTTTTCCTTGTCCTGAATTGCCAATGGATTTAAGCAAAGATCCAAGTGCTGTTTTTTGTCCCATGTCGTTTCTCTAAGCTCAGATTTGTATGAGTCAGAATATTGTATGAGAACTTGTCCAAAAGAAGAAGAGACTGTAGAAACTTGTGATGGAATGAACCAAAAAAATATTATTTTTGATAAAAGTGGTATCAAAAAACTGCAAAACTAGCAAAATCACAAAAAATAAATTAATGACTTTAGGAATCGGTATGAGAGAAAAAATTGATCTTTCTATTTTTTTCAAGCTTTTATTGGCTTTCCCGAGGTATAAAAATTTTATTCATTTCCAAAAGTCTGTAACACCTTTGTTTTTTTGATTGGAGTTATTGACTTCATGGGATATGTTGAATCTCTATTTAGTTGGTCAGAATCATGCTTGCCCTCAAGATTTCCGTCTATACCGTCGTCTTTTTCTTTGTCGGGATCTTTTTATTTGGTTTCTTGGCAAGTGATCCAACAAGGACACCCAACAGAAAGGATTTGGAAAGTCCTCAGGACTAAAAATGACACGCTAATTACTGGACTAAACAAGCTCCAGTAATTGCTTTATTCGGTATTATCTTTTCGTCGGCTTAACTAATTTGGCGGCGAAGAAAAAATATCGATTGCCTTTAAACCTTGGACTTCTTGGGTTTAGTGTATTACTGTCTTTATCTGAGACTTCTCAAGGGAATGAGAATTTTCTCGAAAAATCAGTTGTTGATAAACACTACAATTTTTCTGTTGGTAATTTATTAGAAACCTATAAAAGATCATCCTCAAGAAAATTAGAAAATAATGAAGTTACATCTTTAACTCTTAAAATATTTGCTGATAAGCAATATGATTTAGATCAAAATATTTATCTAGCTGAGGGGAACGTCAAAGCTCTAATAAATGGTGGAATCTTAAGATCTGATTTATTAAGTTATAATAAATCATCCGGTATATTGTCTGCTGAGGGTGATGTTAGATTCAGAAAGGGAGGGCAATATTTTAGAGCTAAAGAATTCAAATTTAATTTATTTAAGAAAGAAGGTAGTATTAAAGATGCATATGGGATTTTAGATTTAAAAAATGTAATAACTGATTTAAAAATTGATGCTATTTCAAATCAGTTTAAAGCTCAAAATAGAACTAACGATAAAGAAATAAATACTTACGATGATGGAATAGAATTTTCTTTTGGAAATATTAAATTACCAGACAATAAAATCACGAGATCTACTAAATCTGTAGGTTCAATTAATAACTGGAGATTTAAATCTAATTCAATAAATATTGAGGAAAATGGCTGGAAATCTAATAGAATTATTTTTACTAATGATCCATTTGATCCTAATCAAATCTCTTTTGAGGGAATAGATGTAATAGCAGAAGAAGATGATGATGGTAGATTACTTATTACTAGTTCAAAAACTAATTTAATTCTTGAGAACAGATCTAAAATTTTTATAGGAAAAAGAATATTTGGAAACAAGAAGAAGGAGAGAAGTAAGTTTCAATTGATATTAGATGGGAAAGATCGTGACGGATTAGTCTTAGTTAGAAGAAGTGATACCACGAATATTAATGATAATATAGAACTTGAAATTCAACCACAGTTTTTAATTAATAGAGCAATTTTAGGTAAAACTAATAGTTACAAAAATAGCAAAAATAATAATATTAATCTTTCTGATTTATTTGGTTTAAATATTAATCTAAAAGCAAGTAGTGAAAATTGGAGCTTTGATAGCTTAAATGATTTAAGTACATTGAATACATCTAGATCAATGAGTGGAATCAGGCATTCAAGCTCTTTTAGTAAATATTTTACGATCCCTATTTTAGAAGAATCAACTTTCAATATTTTTACTGCTTATAGATCAAGAGCTTGGAATGGATCAATTGGAGAAACTGAGATTAAATCTGCATTTGGAGGCTTTGTCGAAAAGTCCCAGTTTTTTACTACTGGCAATTTAAAAAATAACTTAAAGATTCGGATAGGAACAGGTAGATATGAATCAGAAAAATTTGAAAATAGTGAAATGATTAGTCTTTGGCGCTCAAGCGTTTTTTCTTCTTTAGATACTGAATATCAAATTTGGAAGAGTAATAAAAAAAACCTTTATCAAAAACATGTAACCCCTTTATCTCCTATTTTAATTAAACCTGAATTAGTCTTAAGAACTAATATTGATTCAGCTTATTTTAACTATTTGAATGATAGCGATCAAGGCTTTCTTAAGCTTAGCATTGGTCCCGAAATTAGATTAGGTAATTTAGAGAGTAATTATTTTGATTATACAAAACTTTCGGTTATGCCAGGTGTTAAAATTAAATTTGGAAATAGCCCATTTAAATTTGATAATGCAATAGATTTGAAAACAATAAATATAAGTTTAATGCAACAAATATATGGACCTTTAATTCTTGATGTTATTTCTAATTTAAATATTGATAATAATTCCAAAAACTTTGGAGAATATTATGATACAAAGTTAGGGCTCTTATGGCATAAAAGAGCATACGAGTGTGGGATTTACTTTCACCCTAATAATGATGCAGGAGGCATATATTTTCGTATAAATGGATTTAAATTTGCTAATTCTACGAAAGCATTTTTTTAGAGCTCTTTTTTGAAATTATTGAGATAAGGTAAATTATTAAATGTTTTATTTATTTTTTCTTCTTCATCAAGCAGTTGAGAGGTAGCATCCCATTTGCCTGAATAAAGCATATTGTAGGGGCCTTCATCAAGAATAAGTTTGACAGTTTCTTTTTGATTAGAAATGGATAGGTTTTTAAGATTGAATTCCCATATTTGGTTGTTATCTTTTTCAACTAGATTTTGCAATTTAACTATTTCTTCTTTTGAGGCTGTTAGGCAAGGTATCCCGAGAGCAAGGCAATTACCAAAGAAGATTTCAGCAAAGCTCTCCCCAATAATTAATCTTATTCCCCATCTCATAAGAGCCTGAGGTGCATGTTCACGACTTGAACCACAGCCAAAATTGTCATTAACAATAAGAATATTTGCCCCTTTATTATGATCAAGATCAAATGGGTGGTTACCCTTTAGTTCTTTTCTATCATCAGCAAAGACTTGTTCCCCTAAAGCGGAAAAACTTACACATTTGAGAAATCTTGCCGGAATTATTCTGTCTGTATCAATATCATCGCCTTTAATTGTAAAGCTGCGGCCTTGTATTGATTTGATTTCACCTTTTGGGAATTTTTGATTCATCTTGCAATGGTTTATTTTTAGTTTTACTTTTGGAGGAATTTTCTTACATCAGTAACCTTCCCATTTATTGCAGCAGCAGCAACCATCGCAGGGCTCATTAACAAGGTTCTCCCATTTGCAGAGCCTTGTCTTCCTTTGAAATTTCTATTGCTCGAACTAGCGCTGATTTGTCTGCCTTCTAGTTTATCTGGGTTCATGGCCAGACACATTGAGCAACCTGGTTCTCGCCATTCGAAACCTGCTTTAAGGAATATTTTATCTAATCCTTTCTCTTTTGCCTCCTTAGCGACCTTTTGAGAACCAGGAACGACAAATGCTCTAATCCCAGCAGCGACTGTATTACCTTTAACAATTTTAGATGCTTCTTGGAGATCACTTAATCTTCCATTGGTACAGCTCCCAATAAAGCAAACATCAATTGATTGTCCCTCTATGGGTTCGTCTGGTTTAAGGTTCATGTATTTGCAAGCGTCTTTAGCGATTTGTTGCTCATTTTTGGGAAGCAACTCAGGGTTTGGAATTGTTTCTTTGATTGAAATTCCTTGCCCAGGAGTTATACCCCAAGTAACAGTGGGTTCGATTGATGATCCATCTAATTGAATTTCATCATCGAATGTTGCTTTTGAATCACTAGCTAAACTTTTCCACCAAGAAATAGCCTTATCCCATTCTTTACCTTTGGGCGCGTGTTCTTTCCCTTTTATGTATTCGAAGGTAGTTTCATCTGGGTTGATATAACCGCATCTTGCACCACCTTCAATAGCCATATTACATATGGTCATTCGTCCCTCCATTGATAGTTTTTCTATTGCAGGCCCGGCAAATTCATATGCAAATCCAACTCCTCCTTTAACTCCAAGAAGACGAATTATGTGAAGAATTAGGTCTTTTGCATAGACTCCCTTTTGCAATTCACCCTCTACCCATATTCTTCTTACTTTTAATTTATTCATTGCCAAGCTTTGACTGGCTAAAACATCTCGCACTTGACTAGTTCCAATACCAAAGGCAATTGCTCCAAATGCTCCATGGGTTGAGGTATGTGAATCTCCGCAAGCTACTGTCATTCCAGGCTGGGTTAATCCTAATTCTGGAGCCATAACATGAACTACTCCTTGCGAATTACTTCCAATTCCGTGAAATTTTATCCCATGAGCTTTGCAGTTTTTTTCTAAAGTAGCCAACATTTCCTCCGCAAGAGGATCACTAAAAGGACGCTGCTGATTTGAGGTTGGAACTATATGGTCAACTGTTGCAACAGTAAGATTGGGAAACTTTACTCCAAGTTTTTTTTCATTAAGAGCAGAAAAAGCCTGAGGACTTGTAACTTCATGAATTAAATGAAGACCAATAAAAAGTTGGGTAGATCCTCCAGATAATTCTTTTACCTGATGGAAGTTCCAAACTTTGTCGTAGAGGGTTCTAGAACTCAACTTTAAAATCCAATGATTAGGACTTAATTTGCCATGATTATAGATAAACGTAATCTATCAAGAGCATTTAAAACGCTTAATTTTTGAATATCTTCTCTTGTCTTATTAGATCCAAAATTTTCTTCCCATGTAATAAGGGTTTTTGGACCCTTAATGCAAAAATTGACTAGACCAACGGGTTTTAATTTGCTTCCTCCTGTAGGTCCTGCAATTCCACTGACAGAAATAGCCCAGTTAACTTTGAATTTAATTTGGACGCCTCTCGCCATTGATTCAACAACTGGCTTTGAGACTGCACCATGGGTATTAATTATTTCCTCAGGTACACCTAATAATCTCTGTTTGATTGAATTGTTATATGCGATGACGCCTCCATGGAAAACTTTTGATGATCCAGGGATTTTTGTAAGTTTAGAACCTATTCCACCTCCAGTACATGATTCTGCAACAGCAATGGTTTCTTTTCTTTTCAGTAATAATTTAAATACAATTCTTTCAAGGGTTTCATTGTCTACACCAAAGCATTTTAATCCAGTGATTTGAGTTAATTCTTTTTTAATAGGTTCTATCAATTTATTGGTTTCTTTTAAATTCGGTCCTTTGGCTGTGATTCGTATCCTTACTGCTCCGGTGCTTGCATAAGTTGCAACAGTAGGGTTGTTTGATTTAAGTAAATGAGGAATTTTGTCTGCTAGCAATGATTCACTTATACCCGCAAAATTTAAAACTTTACTAGAGATAACTTCTTTTGATAAAGTATTACTAATTAATAATTTTGCTGCTTCTTTAGCCCACATTTCTTTTAATTCACTTGGGACTCCAGGGAAAGTAAGTATTGTAAAATTTTCCTTTGGGCTCCAGTATATACCTGGTGCTGTGCCTGAGTAATTGCTTATAATTTTAGCCCCTTTTGGAACTAAAGATTGTTTCTTTTGACTTTCGGATAATTCTGTATCCTTATTTTTTAATTTGTTTTTCAAGTCAATTAAAATATCATTTCTTTGTTCTAGAGGTGTTTTAAAAGTATCAGCGATTACCTTAGTTGTTATATCATCTGGAGTTGGCCCAAGCCCCCCAGTTGTTATTAGGATTTCAGATCGATTAGATGCTTCAAGTATTGCTTCTTTTAATCTGGCAGGGTTATCTCCGATAACTGTTTGTCTGAAATGTGGTACTCCTAAAATTGCTAATTGCTCTGCTATCCATTGAGAATTAGTATTTACAATATTTCCTAGAAGTATTTCACTTCCAATGCATAAAATCTCTGCTCCAAATTGATTTTTTTGGTTAATAGTAATTTCTTTAGATGTTTTCACTATATAATGGAAACTTATTGCAAAGTTCTGATACTTTTTTGATTGACTTTTCCTTTATGTCTTCATCGTTAGGGTTAAGGAGTCTATCCGCAATAACATTACCAACATCTTCAAAGGCTTGTTCATTAAAACCTCTAGTCGTAAGGGCTGCTGTCCCAAGTCTGAGCCCACTAGTGACAAATGGGGACTCTGGGTCAAAAGGCACAGTGTTTTTGTTTGCGGTTATTTTAATATCACTTACTAATTTATCAGCAAGCTTACCTGTCATACCAATGCTTCTAAGGTCAAGAAGCACTATATGATTGTCAGTTCCTTTGCTTATAATTGAAATACCTCTTTTTTGAAGTTGATTAGAAAGAACTTGTGCATTTGAAATGACTTTTTGGCTATAGATCTTGAATTCGGGTGTTGCAGCTTCTTTGAATGCAACAGCCTTGGCTGCTATTACATGTTCTAAAGGACCTCCTTGAGTGCCAGGGAATACTGCTTTATCAATCTTTCTCCCTATCTCCTCATCTTTTGAGAGAATTAGTCCACCCCTTGGTCCTCTAAGAGTTTTGTGAGTGGTTGTTGTCACTACATCACAGTATGGGATTGGACTTGGGTGAAGTCCACTTGCTACTAAACCAGCAATGTGAGCAATATCGGCTAATAAATAAGCATTTACCTCGTCAGCTATCGATCTGAAAGCCTGGAAGTCAATTTTTCGTGGATAGGCAGAGAATCCACAAATAAGCAATTTAGGTTGATTTTCAATTGCCTTTTTTCTTATTGCATCCATATCGAGCATTTCGGTCTTTTTATCAACTTCGTAGTGGCATGTTTTAAACCATTTGCCACTTACATTTACAGGTGAACCATGTGTGAGGTGTCCTCCATGAGATAAGTCCATTCCCATGATTGTGTCCCCAGGCATTAGAAGGCTAAGGAAAACTGCAAAGTTAGCTTGAGCTCCGCTGTGTGGTTGGACGTTTGCCCAGTTGGCACCAAAAAGGTTTTTTGCTCTATCTATTGCTAGTTGCTCAATTTCATCTACATATTCACATCCTCCGTAATAGCGTTTATTAGGGAGACCTTCAGCATATTTATTTGTTAGGACTGATCCCTGGGCTTCCATTACTGCCTTAGAGGCAAAATTCTCGCTTGCGATAAGCTCTAAATGAGTTTCTTGTCTTGATAATTCATTGTTTATTAATTTCGCAATACTTGGATCACATTCCATCAAAGAAGATTTAATAGTCACTTTATTCTTTTATTTATGATGTGATAGTAAGCATATGTTTAGTCTAATGAGAGAAAACTTTCTCTTATTTTCTGGTTATATATGGATTTACAAATTTTTTAAACGCGCCTGGAGAGATTCGAACTCCCGACCCTCTGATCCGTAGTCAGATGCTCTAATCCGCTGAGCTACAGGCGCATAAAAAAACAATATCAGACTGACTCCCAATGAATAGAAAAATATGTTTGTATCTACGCCTTGAAAATCCATTGAAATACTATCGAGAAACTTAAAAAGTTGTTCTTCCAGTAATTTTTTTAATTTAAAAAAGTAACCAATCTCTGCCTAAGGTCATAACAATAGAAAACTCTAGGTTTTATGTCCAATTCTACCGATTCATCACAAATTAATGAGCTAGCGCTTTCAATAGCTGACAGATTATTTATTCAAGTTGGAAATTGGAACCTTTATCTCGGTGATGCTGATCTTGCAAAGGATTTAGCTATTGAATGTAAGGCTAACTTTGAGCAAGGTGCAAATGTTGCAGCTAAAAAAGGTCTTGAAGGAATTCAAGTAAAGCTTGGCGGAGGTAACACGCAATTGCCATTGTCAAAATTAATTCCACCCAATCAATTTTTTGACCTCGAGGAGATTTTAGAACCCTATTGCAGATAAGATTTGATCAATTGCTTCTTTATTCTTGCTAATCATTCAGGTGACTAATGCTAGAGAGGTTGTAAGGAAGCGAATTGGTCGCTTAGGAGAGAGACTTATAGGGAAAGTTGCTGATGCTGATGCACAGGTTGAAAAGGAATTAATGAAAGAGATGGAAATAGCTTTTCAAGAGTTTGGGATCGAAGCAAGAATTCTCTCGGTAAGTGGAGTAAAAACTGATGAAATGAATCGTTTGGAAATCCCACTTAAAGTTAGATCAGAAAAAGATGTTTTTCTTAAAGACGAATAAATTTCTCCTTTAAAAACCTATTTAAATTATCAATATCATCAATTTTAAGAATAATTGCTAGACAATAAAAGATAATCAGACTAATTCCTGATGAGATTGAAATTTTCAGGAATAAGCTAAAGAAATTATGGGGTAAATATATAATTTTAAAAGTTATAAATGAACTAATACCAGAAATAAAACCAATAAATATAATTTTCAAATTTTGAGATAATATTTTAGATAAATTCAAATTATCTAATTTATTGTCTAATTTTAGTAATAAAAATATGCAAGCAAAAAAGTTGACGAATGTTGTTGAAAAAACTAATCCATTAACTCCTAAATTTAGAGGTGATAATTCTCCCCAGGGACTTGTTCCTCCTATTAGAAACCAATCAAAGAAAAGATTTAGCAATATTGCTATTGTAGATATCCTGAATGGTGTTTTAGCATCCTCTATTCCATAAAAAACTCTAACTAAAAGATCTCTAAATAGATAAAATGGCATACCTATTCCATATGCAATTAATAGTTGACTTACAATATCAATTGCATATTGATTGAATTCACCTCTTCCATAGATTAATATTACTATTGGAGTAGAAAGTGAAATAAATATCGACCCTAAAAATACCATAGAAGTCGAAGAAAGAATTAATCCTTGATGGATTTTTTTGATCAGTTTTAAATGATTTTCTTTTGCTCTTAAACTTACAAAAACAGGTAGTAATGGTATTAAAATAGTACTTGATATAATGCCAAGAGGAGCTTGAACTAAAAAGTTTGCATAACTAAGAGCTGCTGCTGCGCCTACTAACTTTGATGCGAAGAATAAATCAGTAAGGACATTTATTTGTATCATACCTGAGGACAGTGATGCAGGTGCAATCATTCTCCACGCTCTTTTTATATCTGAATACTTTGTTTTGATTGAAATATTTATAGAAAATATTCCTTTTTTAATTAGAAATGGGATTTGAATCAAATATTGAAATAGAGCACCAATAAATGTTGCCTTTGCCAGGATAATTCCACCCTTAAAATCTAATTGAAATAGATCATTAATTGGACCTTTATTTAGCCAAAAGTTAGAAATCGCAATTATTATTATTAGACTAGAAATTAAGGGGGCGATAGAGGATATTAGAAATTCTTTTTTTGCGTTAAGTGATCCAAATCCTATTCCGATTAACCCTGAAAGGAATATGATTGGAGACATGATTTTTAACTGAGACGATGCAATATCTTTGATTTCATGGCTTAAGCTTGGTCCAATTAAATTGATTAATGTATCAGATGAAAAAAATACAAAAAAACTTATTAGTAATAATATTAGAGTTAAAATGTTATTTATTGAGTTAATAAATAATCTGCTATCAACTTTGTTTTTATCTGCTAATAAAGAAACCATTGAGTTATGCAATGGACCATTAACACCTCCAAGAAGAACTAAGAAAAAACCAGGTATAATATAGGCATAGTTATATGCATCATATGAAGCACTAATTCCGAAAGCACCAGCGATAACTAATTGCCTCACCATCCCTCCAAATTTGCTTAATAAAGTTCCTAAACTTACGACGAAAGCAATTTCTTTAATTGATTTCGACATGTTAAATTTGAAAAAAGAGAGCTTTCATTTTCTAAGATATTTTGTAGTCATTGTTTTAATTGGATGTTAATTAAGTGATTGAAATTGGTAAAACCATTATTAAGTTTGATCCTCTTGTAGAGGGAATATTAATTAAGAGATATAAAAGGTTTTTGGCCGATATTGAGTTGGATGATGGAGAGGTTGTTACAGCGCATTGTGCAAATACAGGCCCAATGAAAGGGGTTCTATTCCCCGGCGGGCGAGTTAGGGTCAAGTACTGCCCTTCACCTAAACGTAAATTAGATTGGTCTTGGGAGCAAGCTGAGGTGCCAAGTCATAGTGAGCTGAAGAAATGCTGGGTTGGTATCAATACATCTTTGCCTAATAAATTGATTAGAAATTTAATTGAGGCAAATTGTTTGGAGAAACAATTTGGTTCGATTTCAACTATCAAAGCTGAAGTCGTATATGGATCAGAACGTAAAAGTAGAATTGATTTATTGCTTGAACCAGAAAATAGCAATACAGACGCTAGAAAGATTTATATAGAGGTTAAGAATACGACTTGGTGTGATGATTCATTAGCTTTATTTCCGGACACAGTAACTACAAGAGGTCAAAAACATTTAAGAGAGCTGATGAGTATTTATCCTCAATCTCGAGCAGTGTTAATTCCTTGTATTAGTAGAAACGATCTTGAACTTTTTGCACCTGGAGATTTGGCAGATCCTTTGTATGGGAGTTTGTTTAGAGAGGCAGTTTCTAAAGGAGTAGAAGTGATTCCATGCGCATTTGGTTTTTTTCAAGACCACATAGCCTGGGAGGGAGTTAAACCCTTTCGGAATTCACAAGTAAAGTAAATACTATTTAATTAAACTTGAAAGATGTAGATCAACTAGTTTACCTAGCCTAGGATTTGTTTTTGATTCCAGTTGAGTTATTTATAATTTAAAAGTTATTGAATTAGACCTGGGGATGTGTCAATAAAAACACATTTTCAATACCAAGTTCTATTTTGTATCAACACATACATCTTGTATTGCTGAGTTGAATGCATATTTATAGATGTATATATTTTGGATTAAAAATCCATTCCTTTCGTTTCTTCGAAGTAAGCATCATTTATGACCACTGCTTTGCAATCGCCACCAAGGCGAACTAGTTCACGCCTTCAGGAAGCTAGTCTTCTTAACGGGCCAATTCTTCTTTTAAGAAGTATTAAAGGCTTTAGAAGAAGTCAGTCTTGGGCATGGCTAGCCTCTATCCCATTAGCACTTTTGGGGTTAGGTGTTTTTACTTTCTCAGCACGAGCTGAGGTCGCTCTTTCGGATCTGACTGGACCTCAGGCGGCGACATTCTTGGCCGACAACCTTTGGCTATTTATAGCCACAATCCTCGTTATCTTTATGAACGCTGGATTCGCAATGGTTGAAGCTGGTATGTGCCGTCAAAAAAATGCGGTAAATATATTAGCTAAAAATTTATTTGTTTTCGCTCTTGCCGTTACTTCCTACTGGGTAATTGGTTACTCCCTAATGTATGGAGGCTCAGTGATTGATGGATGGCTTTATTTCCAAGGCTTATTTGTTGATCCTGATCCTTCAGCTGCACTTGAGTGTGCAGCCGCTGGAGATACCGGTTGTCTTGTTCCTGCAGTTGATTTCCTTTTTCAATCTGCTTTTGCTGGTACTGCTGCAACTATCGTTTCTGGATTGGTTGCAGAGAGAGTCAAATTTGGCGAATTTGTAGTTTTTTCTATTGTTTTAACTGCTTTCATCTACCCAATTGCTGGTAGTTGGCAGTGGAATGGTGGTTGGCTATCTGAACTTGGCTTTATTGATTTCGCTGGTTCATCCATTGTTCATTCTGTTGGAGGTTGGGCAGGTCTTGTTGGAGCAATGCTTCTTGGACCACGTATTGGCAAATTTGTAGATGGCAAAGCTCAAGCTATGCCTGGTCATAATATGGCCATTGCCACTTTAGGAGCACTAATCCTTTGGATTGGTTGGTATGGCTTTAATCCTGGCTCAGAATTAGCTATGGATCAATACGTTGCCTACGTAGCTGTAACAACAACTTTGGCAGCAGCTGGTGGTGCCATTGCTGCAACAGTATTCTCTACTGCCACATCTGGGAAGCCAGATCTAACTATGATTATCAATGGCATTCTTGCTGGATTAGTCAGTATTACTGCTGGTTGCGGCAATATGACTTTCGCTGGATCTTGGCTTGCTGGTGCAGTAGGTGGAATTATTGTTGTATTATCAGTAGCGGCTCTTGATGCTGCAGGCATTGATGATCCTGTTGGTGCTTTTTCTGTTCACGGAGTTTGCGGTGTTTGGGGAACTATCGTGATTGGCCTTTGGGGCGTTGATGGCATGGATCCAGGCGCTGCTGGAATTGGTCTTTTCAATGGAGGAGGACTTAATCAATTCTTCATTCAAGCATTAGGTGCAGCTGCTTATGGCATCTGGACTGTTGTTACATGCTGGATTGCTTGGCAAATTATTGGTGGCTTCTTCGGAGGTATCAGAGTTAGTGAAGCAGAAGAGACACAGGGACTTGATATTGGTGAGCATGGTATGGAGGCTTATCCTGACTTTGCTTCTAGCTAATTAACTTGTTTAGTTGTCTTACATTAAATCTAAAAAAGCCCAGAATATATCTGGGCTTTTTTAGTGTGGTTTAATAGTGATGAGATTCCTATCAATTTGTTGTTTACTATTTAATTGAAATGGATACTCAAGCCTTTAAGCAAACTCTTCATAAATCGGATCGTTATAACCGAAGAGGGTTTGGTTCTGCAAATAAGCGAGCTCAAGCACTTGCTGAGGCTTATCAAAGTGGTTTGATTGGATCTATTAGAGAGAATGGAAATCTTTTAGAGCACGGAAGATTAAAAGTGAAACTTGCAGAAGCTTTTGGATTTTGTTGGGGAGTAGAAAGATCAGTAGCAATGGCTTACGAGACTAGGAAGCATTATCCAAATGAAAGAATATGGATCACTAATGAAATCATTCATAACCCCTCTGTGAATGATCATTTAAGGAAAATGAATGTTCTTTTCATAACTGAGGAGAAAGGGGTCAAAGATTTTTCAGTAGTAAAAGATGGAGATGTAGTAATTCTTCCTGCATTTGGAGCAACGGTTCAAGATATGAAGCTATTGCACGATAGAGGTTGTCATATTATTGATACCACTTGCCCATGGGTTTCAAAAGTTTGGCATACAGTCGAAAAGCATAAAAAACATACATTCACATCAATTATTCATGGCAAATATAAACACGAAGAAACATTAGCGACTAGTTCTTTTGCAGGGACTTATTTAGTCCTATTTGATCTTGAAGAGGCGAATTATGTTTCTGATTATATTCTAGGCAAGGGAAGTAGAGAAGATTTCTTAAAGCGTTTTTCAAAAGCCTCATCAGCAGGGTTCGATCCCGATAAAGATTTGCAAAAAGTTGGAGTTGCCAATCAGACCACAATGTTAAAAAGCGAAACTGAGGAAATAGGAAGATTGTTTGAGAAAACAATGTTGCAACGATTTGGACCTGCTCAACTGAACGAACATTTTCTAGCTATTAATACCATTTGTGATGCTACTGAAGAAAGACAAGGAGCAATGTTTTCGCTAGTTGATGAACCTCTTGATCTTATGGTCGTAATTGGTGGATTCAATTCTTCTAACACAACTCATCTTCAAGAAATAGCAATTAGTAGGGGTATTCGTTCATTTCATATTGATACTCCAGAGAGAATTGGAGAAGAGACCAATACCATTACTCATATGCCTCTAGAGGGAGGAGAATTGTTAACTGATGAAAATTTTCTTCAAAAGGGAAATATTAGTGTAGGTATTACTTCGGGTGCTTCAACTCCTGACCGTGTAGTTGAAGATGTTATTCACAAGCTAATGAAAATAGGCGAAAATTTTTGATAAGAAAAAAACACAATTTTGCTCCAATCTCTCGTAGGATAGTTAATAGTTTTTAGTTGAAGATGACTCAATCAAACAAATCTAATCTTAAAGATCCTGATTCACAAAAGGTTGAAGTAGTTGTTCAAAGCCCTGAAGGTGAAGTGAATATTTTTGGTGAACTCTCAATCTTTGTACTTAGAGTTAGCTTTAGTTTGTTCATGGTTCATCACGGTCTGGAAAAATTGAGTGATCCAGGAGGATTCGCTGAATTTGTTGTAGGCAAATACTTCAGCTTTCTTCCTGGTGATCCTGTTATTTGGACTTATTTGGCGGCAGTAACTCAAATAGTTTGTCCAATTGGATTGGCAACCGGAGTATTGGCAAGATTATCCTCATTGGGTTTACTCTCAACTATGGTTTTTGCTTTGTATTTCCATTTCATAGATACTGGTTTAGAGGGATTCCCTTTTGCTGTAGTGGAAAATCATAATTATATTTTTGAATTATCCGCTATCTATGCAGCAATATCATTTTATTTCTTATGTGCAGGTCCTGGAAGATTATCACTTTTTAGGAAATCTAATAAAATAACTTACTATCCAAAAGGATCATAATCTAAGTATTAATTTAAAGTAAAAAATAATATATTTAACAAATCTAACTCTTTGGATTTATATCAATGTAAAAAGTGCCTTTTACCAGTGAGAATCATTTTTATTCCTAATTCATTGCAGGCTTTAATAGAATCCTCGTCTCTAATGCTTCCACCTGGCTGAATAATTGAACTGATACCATAGTCGGCAGCCATCTTTACAGTATCGTCGAATGGAAAAAAACCATCACTAGCCAAAACAGCACCTTTTGATTTTGTTCCAGCAGCTTCTAACGCAAGTTTTGCTGAACCTACCCTATTCATTTGACCAGCTCCAATCCCTAAACTCTGCTGATTGGATGCTACGGCTATTGCGTTTGAGCGTATATGTTTTACAATTTTCCAGGCAAAAGATAAGTCATTCATTTCTTCATCTGTTGGGATTAGTTCAGTAACATTTTTCCATTCTTTTTGATTAATATTTGGTTCGTCTAAATCTTGAATTAATAAACCACCAAGTATGCTTCTTATGTGATTCTTATCTGCTTTTTGAACACACTCAGCTTTTAACTCTAAGAGCCTAAGATTTTTCTTTTTTGAAAGTATTTCTTTTGCATTCTCATTAAAATATGGAGCAACAATACATTCAATAAATATATTTTCAATTTCTTTTGCTGCAGCTTCATCAACAGTGCAATTTATAGCAACAATACCCCCAAAAGCACTTACTCTATCGCCATCTAGTGCTCTTTTAAGAGCTGAAGATGGAGAATCTCCAATGGCTACTCCACAAGGATTTGTATGTTTAATTACTACCGCTGCTTTTTGATATGAAGGGTTATCAATAGTATCTTCATAACCAAATTCACGAAGAGTAGATAAAGCAGCCTCCAGATCGAGAAGATTATTTGTACTTAATTCTTTGCCTTGTAATTGATTAGCTCCACTCCATCCTTTTTTAGACTCTCCGTACCATGAGGCTTTTTGATGAGGATTTTCTCCATACCTAAGTTCTTGCTTTAATGGCAAGCTTTGCAACCAAGAAACCTTTTTTGAGGAGCTTTGTTTAGCAATCCATTTACTTATTGTTATGTCATAGTTAGCGGTATGCTCAAAAGCCTGTTGCGAATATTTTTTTCGTAATTCACTAGTGATCTTTTTTGATTTATAGGCATCAATTAAGTTTGAGTATTGAGTTGGATCAGTAATTACAAGAACATCTTGATGGTTTTTTGCTGCTGCTCTGATCATTGTTGGCCCGCCGATGTCAATATTTTCGATAGCTTCCTCCCATGAAACATTCTCTTTGGAAATTGTTTTTTCAAATGGATATAAGTTAACAACCACCAAGTCTATTGGATTGATATTTTGTTTATCTAAATCATCTAAATGAGATTGTTTATCTCGTCTGGCTAATATCCCTCCATGAATTTTTGGGTTTAATGTTTTTACTCTTCCTCCAAGAATTTCTGGGAATCCTGTGTAATCGGCGACTCGTGTAACAGGAAGATTTTCACTCTCAATTAACTTTGCAGTCCCGCCACTTGAAATTATTTTGAAGCCAAGTTCATTAACTAATGCTTTCGCAAGTGGAATTAAGCCAGTTTTGTCTGAGACACTTAGCAGAGCTATCGGTGACATCTTTATTGTTTGAAATCGATTCTTCTCGGTAACCTACGCATCCAAGAAGCATATTGCATTCAAGATGACTGAACTAATCTCCTTAAATTCTGAATCCGCAACAAATAGATTGGTTTTGCTTCATGGTTGGGGGGCTGATGCCCATGATCTAATGCCTATTGGGAAATTGTTAACGGATGGATTAAAAGATCGTTTTGAAATAATTTCTCTCTCTGCTCCTCATCCTCATCCAAGCGGATCAGGTAGGCAATGGTACCCTTTATACCCTCACGAATGGGAACAGGTCCCAAATGCAGTGTTAGATCTTGAAAAACGTTTAAATAATCTTTGCACTAAACACATTCCTTTAGATAAGACATTGCTATTGGGCTTTTCTCAAGGAGGTGCAATTGCGTTAGATCTTGCAACAAGAATTAAATTTCAGGGAGTTTTTGCACTTAGCTCTTATCCACATCCAGATTGGGAACCCATAAAAAATATGCCCCCTATTTTTCTTTGCCATGGCGAAATGGACGAAGTAGTACCTAAAGCTGCTTCTGAGAAAAGCCTTGAAATATTATTGAAAAAAGGAATTAAATCAGAATTATATTTTTTTGATGGAGGCCATGAAATTAATAATGATCTAATTAATTATTGCCGCAAAAAAATTGAACAACAATTTTTAAGTTAAACAAAAGCGTATTCGTACTCTTCGATTTCTTCCCAGTCATCTGCTGTAAGTTCTAAACCAGCAAAGATTTTGTCCTCACCAAGGAATTCAACAATCACTCTTAAAGAAGGGAAAAGAAAATGATTTTCTTCAGCGTATTGAGCACTAAACAACCCTTTCTCTCCCCAAAAAAAGCGATCAGTGGTGTGCTCATTACGACGAACATTTAATATCGCTGGAGCATTGAGGCCCTCTTCTGCAATAAATCTTCTGGCTGCTGTTACAGGCTTATGCTGACCAGTGCCTAGATGGAAAATAGGGACATGTGACATAACGCGCTGTCCTGCAAGTCTTCTCCTGCTAATTCTTTTGCGCTTCTTAGACATAAAAACTACCTTTATTTGTTGGGAGAGAGTTAGAGGTTTTTCTTTTTTATTGGCTCTGCTTAAGCAAGAGTTTTATAAGAAAAATACATTGAAACTGAGGAGAAAAGTCTCTCTCAAATAATTAAAAAGTTGACTACAGAGGTTACCCATCAATCTCTGCAACAGCCTCAAAGTCACTCAAAGTGCTCACTTTTTGATTAAATTTGAGATAGCCTCCTAGTTAGTAATCTAAATTCTTTATTAATATCTTAATACTTTTTTCAAATTTTTCAAGTTTTTGAATATTTCGTTTTACCTGACTAAGATTGCACAATGACTTCAATGCAGTATTCAGAAAGGTTTTTGAATTTTGTTCAACAACAGTTGATGAGCTTTCAAGCTGATCAAGAACTAGAGCATCTTGTTGTTTATGTGGCTAGATCTGGAGACAGTGGATCCCCTACCTTGGAAGTGGTTGGCCAGTGGCCAAAGTCAGAGAAAGTTTTACAGCCTGTAGAAACTGATACTGCCCTTCGCACGCCTTCTTCTAATAGGAGATGGTACCCATTGCAGGAGGGTTCAATATTGTTAGGTGTTATACGCGCTGAGAGAATCGCTTCTGAGGAAGAATGGCTTGAGTCTCTCGATCAACGCCTGCAATCAATGTCAACTTTATTAGCTAACTCTCTCGCTTCTGAACTTGATAGAAAGAGGTTATTAGATCAATTAGGTGATCAAAAAGAGCAGATATCATTAATGGTTCATCAGCTCAGGAATCCACTAGCCGCTCTTGGAACTTATGCAAAACTTCTATTGAGAAAAATAGGCCCTGAAAGTGAAAATGAAAACCTTGTAAAAGGCCTAATGAACGAACAAGCACAAGTTAATAAATATCTTTCTGCGCTCGATCAACTTAGTCAGGTAAAACTACCCCAGGCTGATGATGGATCAAACAGATTGCTATTGCCTCCACTTTTGCCTACTGAGACTTGCATTAGTGTAAAAAGCTTAATAGAGCCATTGATTGAAAGATCTAAAGCTAGAGCTAATTTGCAAGGTAGGAAATGTTATGGACCTGAAAATTGGCCTATATGGATGGAAGAGGATTCAATTTCAGAAGGAGTTATTGCTGAAATAGTTGCAAATCTTTTGGAAAACGCATTTCGTTACAGCCCTACTCAATCCTCTATTGGTATTGAAGTAATCGAAGATGGGATATGTATTTGGGATGAAGGCACCCCAATAAAGAAGGAAGAAAGAGAGAAGATTTTTGAGAAAGGTTTTAGGGGTGAAAGTGGTTCAAAAATGTCTGGGAGTGGAATAGGCCTTGCTCTTGCTAGAGATTTGGCTAGACAATTAGGTGGAGATTTACAGTTATTTGTTGACCCAAGCCAATTTAAAAATTCTTTGCCTGAGTCAGGGAATGCCTTCGTTTTTAAGTTGGAACCAAAATGATACTTAATAGTAATAAATTAGTAGTTTCTGTTATCACTAAACCTGCTCCATAGCTATCACCATTATGTCCTTCTAATGATTTATTTATAAGATGTGGAATTAATATTGAAGTTGCTAATCCTGAAGAAATGCAATATATCAATAATAAAGTATTAGGTAAAATTAAGTTAGTTGTAGATAAAAACAACATTATGCCAATAAAAATTATTATCAATGAAGGTCTTATTTCTTTGGAGATGCCTCGCCAGTATTTTTGATGAATGGAACCAAATTCTTTATTGAAAATGTATTCATAATTCTCGATAGCAAATATTTGGGATAATCGTCCCCAGAAGGCAGCCATTGGAAAAGCAAAAAGAGCATAAAAATCAAGTTTGATTATTGCGGCTATTTGAAGGATCAAAATAATTACTAAACTTTGAACACCTATTGCGCCAACTCGGCTGTCTTTCATTGCCTCAATTCGCTTTGAAGGCCCTGCACCAATACCATCAGCCGTATCCATTAACCCGTCAATATGAAGCCCACCAGTAATGCATATGCTAATTGCAGTAGAAATCAAGGCGATAGAAATATTGGGCCAATCAAAGTACTTCAATACAAGCCAAAAAAATGATTGGAAAAAGCCTATTAAAACTCCTATTAAAGGAGCAAAACGAGCAATTCTTTTGAACCTAGGTTTAATTAGTGGCCATTGAGGCAAAATTGTGTAGAACACCCATGCACCTGCAAGGTCACTTAGCCAGTTTTTTAAAATCAGAATTACAACCTCAACTGTTTCTTAGGTCTCAAATTAGTTATGTAAATAGTCTAAATTATGGAATATTTAGGAATAATTGAAAAAGCCCTTCTTCGATTTTCAAATAGAAAGTAGATGCAAAACGACATTAGCTCGAGTCTGCTCTTTTAAAACTCCAAATGGAATTGTAAATACTCCTAAATTCATGCCTGTTGGCACTTTAGGAACAGTCAAAGGAGTTACATCTCAGCAACTTGAGAAAACAGGGGCTGAAATGATTCTTGCAAATACTTTTCATCTTCATCTTCAACCAGGAGAAAAGATAGTTCAAGATGCAGGCGGACTACATAAATTTATGAGTTGGAATAATCCAATTCTTACTGACTCAGGAGGCTTTCAAGTATTTAGTTTGGCAAAGTTAAATAAAATTGATGATGAAGGAGTGTCATTTCAAAGTCCAAGAGATGGTAAACATATTTATTTGACTCCAGAAAAAGCTATTGAAATTCAAATGGCTTTAGGGGCAGATGTGGCAATGGCTTTTGATCAATGCCCCCCTTACCCAGCGAGCGAATCAGACGTTGAGGAGGCTTGTAAGAGAACCCATCATTGGTTGGAGAGATGTATGAATGCTCACAATAAAGATGATCAAGCAGTTTTTGGCATAGTTCAAGGGGGCTGCTTCTCTCATTTGAGGGAATTGAGTGCAAAAATTGTCTCAGGATTCGATTTGCCTGGGATTGCCATTGGAGGAGTAAGCGTAGGTGAACCCATAAGTCAAATGCACAAAATCGTAAGAGAAACTTGTCCTTTATTACCTCAAGATCGACCTAGATACTTAATGGGAATTGGAACCTTGAGAGAAATGGCCATAGCAGTAGCAAATGGAGTTGACATGTTCGATTGTGTAATACCTACGCGGCTGGGAAGGCATGGGAGCGCATTAGTTAATGGAGAGACATGGAATCTAAGGAATTCACGTTTTAAAGACGATTACAGCCCATTAGATCCAACATGTACTTGTGAAGCTTGTAAGAGCTATTCAAGAGCATATATTCATCATTTAATTCGAAACAAAGAATTACTTGGCCTTACACTTTTGAGTCTGCACAACCTCACTCATTTGATCCGTTTTACAGGTGCTATGAGGCAAGCAATTACTGAAGGTTGTTTTTCAGAGGATTTCGCTCCGTGGCAGAGTGACTCTAAAGCGCGTCATACGTGGTAGCGTGCGTGCTTGATACGTCCATTATTTCTTAGGGATGGCACTGATTAATTTCGACTTGCTTGCTGAACTTCCTGTTGCTTACCAAGCTTTTGCACCAACAGTGGATGTACTTCCGCTAATACCTCTTTTCTTCTTTCTGCTTGTTTTTGTTTGGCAAGCGGCAGTTGGCTTTCGTTAAAAGCGAAGTCTTTTCTTTTGGATTTTTTAAAAATTAACTAATTGATTAGATATTCTTAACAAAATAAAAATTTTGTTCGAGAAAGACCTCGGACAAAATTTTTATTTTTTTTTGAGCAAATTAATAAGGCTTATCTAGATCCCTTTGCTTAGTAAAATGTCTTCACTTGGTATTGATACGGCCTTTTCAATTAAATCGGCCAGATGAAGTGCTCGAGAAGCTTGAAGCCCGTCAACAGCTGGCTTCTCCTTTCCTCTAACGCATTGTAAGAAATGCTCTAGTTCTGCATATAACGGCTCAATTGATGTTGTGCTCACTTCTTCAATAAAACCATCGTTTCTATAAAGTAGTTCTCCATGATCAGCGGAATACCATTCATGAGCCTTTCTATGGATGTGAATATTGTGATTTAGGAAATCTGTTTCTATAAGACTTTCTTTGCAATGAGCGCTCAAACTTCTGATTTTTTTGTGACTCATTTTGCTTGCAGTAAGACTTGCAACCACCCCGTTTTTAAAACCAAGTGTAGCGTTAACGTAATCCATAGGTCCATCTCCACTGCATCCTCCAACGGCAGCAAGCCTTATCACTTTTGAATTTGCAAGTTCAATAACTAGATCAATATCGTGAATCATTAAGTCCAAAACGACCGAAACATCATTAGCTCTCTCGGGATGAGGGCTATGCCTTCTAGCTTCAAGAACTACAACTTCTTCGTTAGCAACTACTTTTGTCAATTCTCTAAATGCCGGATTAAATCTTTCTATATGACCAACTTGTAATAATTTTTTCGCATTGTTTGAAGCATTGATCAAAGATGAGGCTTCTTCTTTATTTGCTGCTATTGGTTTTTCAATTAAAACATGTTTGCCAGACCTTAGACATTCTAGACCAACATCATGGTGAAATAACGTAGGCACAGCAATACATACAGCTTCTACTTGATGTAATAAATCCTTGTAGTTTCCATACCAATTACAATTAAATTGCTCCATAGCCAACTTTCCTCGTTCCTCGTCTAAATCTGCAACTCCAATTAGCTCAGCATCTTTGAGAAGACTGAGGACTCTCGCATGATGCCACCCCATATTTCCAATTCCTATTACCCCAACTTTTACGGGAATAATATTTTCGTTGATCTTGGAAATTTTTTTCATGTTTACTTTTTTATTTATTAATACGCTGTTTTATAAATTAATTAGGAAGGGTTATTTTTACTTTGTTTATTCTTGGACCTTTCATGGAGATTATTTCAAAAACAACTTCATTATGAACGAACGTTTCTCCAGAGTTTGGGATTTCTTGAAGTTTTTCTAAAACAAATCCAGCAAGAGTGTAATGATCATCAGCTTCTGGCAATTTTAATTTAAGCTCTCTATTCAGTTCTATCACTTCTATCTCACCAGAAGTAAGCCATATTTTTTTTAAGTCATCAAGAGATCTTAGCTCAGATTCTTTATTATCAAATTGAATCTCATCACCAACAATTTCACCAGTTAAGTCAGCTGATGTTATTAATCCTTCAGTTCCTCCATATTCATCAACGACCAAGAGTAGTGGATTCCCATTTTTTATTAATGGAAGCAATTCGGCCAAAGTGGAAGTTTCTAAAACACGAACAACTGGTTTTATATAAGGCTCTAAAGATGAGTTGGCTTGCATCTCACCTTTGGCTATTGGATCAGCAAGTTGCCTTAAATCTAAAACACCAAGAACATTATCAAGTGAATCATCAATTACTAAGTATCTTGCATGACGAGTTTTATGAACTTCTTCCATCATTTGAGTAAAGGAAACTTCTCTTGGAAGAGTAACCATCCCTGACCTGGGAACCATTACTTCTCTGACTTGTGTATCTCTTAAAGCAAAAACACCTTCAAGTATGTTTCTTTCATCAGGTTTTAATCCGGTTACGCCACCAGTTTCAATTAATTTCTCTAATTCACCTGCAGAGAATGCAGCTGTCGTGAGACTTTCTGATTGAGTATTAAGTCCAAATAATCTAAGAATTAATAAAGCAAGTCCTTCTAGCAAAGAAAGGAATGGTGACATCCACTTTATCGCTGCTTCAATTAGGGGCGATAATTTCAGGGCAGCATTCTCTGTTTGATTGAGAACAAGTGCTTTTGGAAGCAGACCAGATATCAGAGTTGCTAAAAGTACAACAGTGATAAAAAGACCTAGATCTAAAAGATAGTTAACTGAAGCATTCTTTCCCCACCATTGACTTGCGAAATTTTGGCAGATCCAACCAATTGAAATTAATGAAATAGTTATTCCTAACTCTGCTATTAAAAGGGTTCTTCTCAGCCTTTTCTGCAGACGAATTATGGAATTGGAACCAGGGAGTCCATCTTCTACAAGTCTTTGAACCTTAGTTGAACGAAGTCGCAATATGGCAAATTGACCTGCATTGAAAAATGCTGGTATTACAAGCAATATACAAAGAAGTAATAAACTCATTAATAATTTTTCTATGGGGGTGGCGAGGATCGAACTCGCCTAAGGCGAATTATGAGTTCGCTGCATTCACCAGATTGCTACACCCCCCAAAAAGGCAGAACTAAAACTTTTTTTGATAATAGTTAATTAGTTTGCCTAAAGTAAATATATATCTAATCCCACCAAGATGTTTAATAATTAAACTTGCATATAAAGATATGAACCCATTGAATCCTTCATTAGATGGAATAAAAGAAACTCTTTTAACTTTATTAGCTCAAAAAGCTTATAGGTTTGGCGATTTTTCTTTGGCTTCCGGAAAAAAAAGTTCTCATTACGTAAATTGCAAGCCAGTCTCTCTTTCAGGTCCAGGTCTCTTGTCGATAAGTTCATTATTCCTGAAACAAATAAATAAAAGTGACAGTGGCGTAGCTGGATTGACTTTAGGTGCTGACCCACTTGTTAGTGGCGTTGTAATGTTGGCAGCTCAATCAGGTATTGATTTAAACGGTTTAATAGTAAGGAAAGAAGCCAAAGGTCATGGGACTGGAGCATGGTTAGAAGGACCTTTGCCTCCAAAGGGTTCTGTGATTACTGTCCTAGAGGATGTTGTTACGACTGGTGGCTCTTCTTTAAAAGCTGTTGAACAACTTAGAAATCAAGGGTATTTAGTTAAACAAGTACTAGCGATAGTTGATAGAGAAGAAGGAGGCGTCGAGGCAATAACTAAAGCTGATTTAGAGTTAAATAGTCTTTTCTTTTTAAAAGAGATTGTTGAAAGAGCTAAAAGTTTACAATGACAGAAACTAAATCATTATTTTGGGATGAAACATTCCCTTCATTACTTCTCAAAGGTCCGGGGACTACTACTTTTTTACATGGTCAAACAACCGCTGATGTTTTTGCTGAGAAAGAACTAGATAGAATATTCATGAGTTGTTGGCTATCAACGAAAGGATCTTTAAAAGCTGTATTAGAAATTCGACTTTCAGATGATATGGCTGAAATAATTATAATTTGCGGTGAAATCAATTCTATAATAGATGGATTTGAATCAGTGATATTCCCAGCCGATAAAGTTAAGTTAGAAGTTATAGATCCAATTAGAAGAAGACAAGAAATAAATAATAATAATTCATGGAAGGAGTCAAATTTTAGTTGGATTGATAATAATAATTTAATCTTAGACGGAATAAATAACTACACAAATGCTACTAAAGAAGAATTGGATGGCTGGAAAATAAGACAAGGAATACCTAGCCTTGATAAAGAGATAAATGGAGAGACTAATCCTTATGAGTTAGGATTAGCAGATACTATAAACCTTGATAAAGGCTGTTATCTAGGTCAAGAGGCAATGGCAAAGTTCTTTAGGTCTAAATCTCTAAAATATCAACTTCGTTATTGGGAAGCTTATGGGGAAAATGATAATTTTAAAATTGGGCAAAATTTTTTTAATACTAATGAGAATGAAGGATATAAAAAAAGTGTAGGAGTTGTTACTTCTTCAATTAGGGTTAATGATAACTTTTTTAATGGGCTGGCTTTAATTAAGAAAAATTTTCTTGATCAGGATTTTTGTTTTTCTGAAAATGGTGACTCCATAACTTTAAAAAAACCAATCTCTTTTACTAATCCTTTTTGATCTACTTCTATATGCTTACTAGTGATTTATTAACCATTTTGCAATCATTAAGGTAGCGATACAATCATCACGATTATATTCAAAAATTGAATTTAAATTTCTAGAATACATTTTATTTATTTTACGTGATTTTTTCCATTGTCTCCACCATAAAAGAGCTCTAGCTCCATCTACATTTGTTTGTTTCCATTCAAATCCTATCCATTCTGCGATTGATTTAAGACCATAATTTCTTACGGGAAGACACCAGTATTCTCTAATTAATAAATGTATATCAATAAATCTTTTTTTCAATGCTTCAATTTCATGAGGATCAGCTCCTTGTCGCAATCCTAGCTTTAACAGAGATATTGGTTCTGTTTCCCCATAATGGATGATGGGATAGTCTCGATTAAGACTTAATTTTTTAGTTATTCTTTTCCATAGAAAACTTTCAGTGTTTTTTTCAACATTAAGTAATGGTGAATATTTAGTTTTTTCTAAACTTATTTCATTTTTTATATTTTTTGGTAATCGAATGAATCCATGCAAAAAGTCATGTTTAATATCTGGGTCAGATTCAATGTCATAAATATATAAACCCTTTGCTTTCTTTAAATTATTTAGTTCTATTTCTGGATTTAGTTTGATTGCCCTATTCGTCGATTGAGATTGAGATTGTAAAATAATTTGTTTGGAAATATCACCATGTTGTGTTCCAAATATTTCAAGCTTTTCCTTTAATTTATAATGCTTGATCTTTGCAAGTTCCTCTATATTTTTTATGCCAATTTTATTTAATAAAAGTTGTCTTTTTGATCCAATCCCGCTAACTTCACTTAGGCTTCCTTCTTTAATTGCTACAGCATCACAATCTTTTTTCCATGAACATATTGTGCATTTTTTTCTATTAGAGGTTATGGGTGGAGGAGTTATTGATTCAATATCTTTCTCTAGGTTTAATAATGAATCTATTAAATCTGTGTTTATATTATCGCTTAACCTTATTTTTTCGACTTTGATCACTTCATTCTCTTTGTGTAATATTAACCCTTTTTGGACTTGATTTTTTTGTAAATGATTTATTAATAAACCAGTCATTGCAAGTGTTAATTTATGCTCTCTAGTAATCTTTTTACCTTGCCTAGCTAATATAGGTTGATATGAAAAATTCCCCCAAATACTGTGTCCTGATGTCTTCCTTAGTATCGGTAAATTTGCTTTGATAATTCTATTTTTTATTAGTGGATATTTAATTCTTACTCCATAAGCGATATTTTTCCCCTCTTCACAAGCTTGAATTCCTATCCCATAACTTTTTTGTGAGAGATTATGAAAGCAGTCGATTTGATGATTTAATTGAAGTGTGCTATGGGCCGTCCACAATTTTTTTTGTTTATCACCATAAATATCAAGCCATGCTTTTCTTCTGCATCTAATCCAACTCCTTAAAAGGTGATCGTTAATTGGTTTGGATTTATTACATTTCATACTTAGAGAATAATCCGCATTTCTTTAAGAACAAAGTTTCTCAAATATAAAGATGAAAAAGAAAAAGTTGAATCTCACTAAGGAGAAAATTTCTTTCGGAACAGATGGATGGAGAGGGATATTAGGCGTTGACTTCACTTTGGAAAGATTACTTAAAGTTGCAGCAGCAGCAGCTCAACAGCTTGCTTATGTGAGAGAGAAAAAAAATAATAAAATAATCATTGGTTACGACCGACGTTTCTTAGCAGAGGAGATGGCTGAGGCGGTCGCATCTGCAGTTAGAGGAGTTGATTTAGTCCCTTTGTTGGCTTCTTCCGCGCTGCCAACTCCCTCTTGTAGCTGGGGGATCGTTGAAGAAAGTGCACTTGGTGCACTAGTGATTACAGCAAGTCATAACCCATGCGAATGGTTGGGGTTGAAAATTAAAGGCCCTTTTGGAGGCTCAGTTGACAGCTCTTTTACCGATTTTGTCCAAAAAAGATTAGATGCTGGAGGGATATCAATTCCAATCGAAGGTGCAACCGAGCGAGTTGATTTTCGAAAACAACATCTTTTGGGGATTAGTCAGAAATTTGACATGCCTTTGATTTCTGATGGTTTGAGGAAATTAGGTGTGAAAATATTTGTCGATCCAATGCATGGATCTGCTGCAGGATGCATGTCTGAATTATTTGGCCTCGATAGTGAAGAGCTTATTTATGAAATAAGAACTAAAAGAGACCCCTGTTTTGGTGGGAATCCTCCAGAACCTATGAAGGCTTACGTGTCAAAATTAATACAAGAAGTTCAGGATGAATTCCAGGCAGGAAAGTTTTCCATGGGCCTGGTTTTTGATGGAGATGGAGATCGAATTGCGGCAATAGATGAAAAAGGTAGATATTGCAATACGCAGTTATTAATGCCTGTCCTGATAGATCATTTGGCAAGAGTTAGAAATATGCCTGGTTGCGTTGTTAAAACTGTAAGTGGCTCGGACTTGATGAAATTGGTTGCGGATGATTTGGGCAGAGAAGTGCTTGAAAAGCCTGTTGGGTTTAAATATATTGCTGAAGAAATGCTTTCAAGAGAAGTTCTTATTGGAGGAGAGGAGTCAGGGGGAGTTGGGTTTGGACACCACTTGCCAGAACGTGATGCTTTGTTTACCGCTTTGCTTTTGATGGAGTCAATAGTTGCTGATGGTAAATGTTTAGGTGAGAAAATAGATTCTCTTCATGCTCGTTTTGGTAAGAGTCATTTCGAACGTATTGATTTAACTCTCAAAGACATGGAGATGAGAAGGAACGTGAAAGACTTTTTGAAACAGAAAACCCCATCTTCAATTGGTCATAAATCAGTTTTAGAGGTTATTTCAACTGATGGAATAAAACTCATACTTGATAAAAGTCATTGGCTGATGTTCCGTTTCTCTGGAACAGAGCCTCTTTTAAGAATTTATTGTGAAGCGCCATCAATCGCAGAGGTTAATTCAACTTTGTATTATGCAAAGCAACTAATAGACAATATTTTTGAATAATCTCTCTCTGGTAATTGCTAGTGGCAATAAGGGTAAAATCGGAGAATTTAAAAAACTTTTGGACGGTTTTCCTTTTGATTTATTGACTCAACCTGTTGGATTTGAGATTGAGGAAACAGGCAAAACATTTATGGAAAATGCAAGAATCAAGGCCATGGCTGTCAGTCAAGCAACAGGTAATTTGTCCCTAGCCGACGACTCTGGATTAAGTGTTGAGGCTCTTGGAGGGGCTCCAGGTATTTATTCTTCTAGGTATGCAAGTTCAGATAAGCAAAGAATTGAAAAACTATTAGCCGAGTTGAAACCTTTCTCAAATAGAAAAGCTAAATTTGAATGTGCATTATGTATTGCTAGTGGAGAAAAAGTGTTGATAGAAGTTTCAGGCTTTTGCGAAGGTCTAATAACTTTTTGCCCGAAAGGGAACAATGGGTTTGGTTATGATCCGATTTTTGAAGTTTCTGGATTAGGCAAGACTTATGCAGAAATGGACCACGAAAAAAAGAAGCATATTGGTCACAGGGGTAATGCATTCAAAATGCTCACCCCAGAGTTGAAAAAGCTATTAACTTCTATAGAGAATTAGCTTTTATTGGTAAGTAATTTTTTTAGTCTTTTAGTTATCAACCCAGCTTCCGTGTAATCCATGAGGGATTGAGATAGGAACTTCAAGAATTGCTTTTTCTGTCAGATTTTTAGAGTCAAGGATTATTAAATCAGTTCCAGATCTAATACTGTTCCATACCAATACAACAACCCATCCATCGTCTTCTTCAGATTTTGATTCTTGGGATGGAATAAATATAGGTTCACTTACAAAACCTCTTGGAGCAGCACTCCAACTTGTTTCTTTATTGTTAGATAAATCGATTTTTTTTATAGCTTGAAGTGGCCCATTCCCTTCTTTCTCTTCTGCAGTTGCCATCCAACTGAAGCGGGCCTTTAATCCTTCGAAATGAGGATTGACCATTGCAAATTCACAACATTGATTGCTTATTGTTGAACAGGTAAATGTATTTTCTATTGGATTGATTTCACTTCTTTTCAAAATTCCCTCTGGTAAAAGATCAAAATCAATTTCTCTGAAATTATCCTCGGGTCCAATACTAGGAAAATCATCATAAAAAATACTTTCAATATTGATTTTTTCATTATCTTCCCATGCATTTAGATGATGAAAAACAAAACCCTTGGGAGCATCAACTGATTTTGGAGGTTGGCCAGCAAATTTACCAGAGTCCCTTGGAATTAATAAAAACTTTGGAGTCCCATCGGGTTTAGAAGCTAAGCATTGTGCGGCTCCTTTTTGTCCAAGTAGGAACGGGAGAGGATTAAAACTAATAGCATTTTGGAGAAATATTGCCCAGTTTGGAGTTATGGCAAAATCATGCAAGAAAGCAAATCCATTAAAAGAATCTTTTCTATCACTTAAAAGAGAACCAATATTTTCTCCCTCTGTGGAAAATTCCATCAATCTAATTGTGCTTTTAGGACCTGTAGAGACACCAAAAGTGACCATTCTTTGATCTTTGTGATGGCCAGGATCAAATCGTGGGTGAGCACTAAATGCCTCTCCTTTTTTTAAAACTCCTTTTAAATCGGATAAACCATTGGTCTCAAGGGTATTAGGATTTAGTGAATATGGACTGGATGCTTCCCATAAAGCTAGTAAATCATCTCCAAGTTTTACTACGTGAGTATTGGCAATATTTTTTAGCCTTACATCAAGAGCATTAGCTAATACCCCGCCTTCCTTTTGAGTTCCAAATACACCTCGGTATAGAAATTTTTTGGATTTTTCTTCTTCTGCCCATTCCTTTGTTCGAACAAAACGATTTGTCAGGTTTATTTTTCCATTTTCAAATTTGAAGGCAGCAATCATGCCATCTCCATCAAATGGATGATGTACCCATCTCCCGCCTCTTTCTAATCTACCTGGCCCATTTCTATAAAAGGTGCCAGAAATTTGTTCAGGAATAGATCCTTTTACCAGTTTGAGTTCAGCGTGATCTAATTCTTTTTCAACATTGCAATATGCACTTGACCAATCTTCTTTGTTGAAGATCGTTTGCTGTGGTGAGGTTTCTCTTTTTAAATAACTAACTGCCACTATTTTTCTTAGATTGAAACTTGATTTTCGCTTAAACTTCTTACTTTTGCGAGCTCAAGGTCAAAATGATTTATTTAAATATGGATTGTTTATTGACCAGCCTGTTCAAGAACTCCTTTACTGCTTGGAATTTGACTTGATCTTCTAGGGTCAATTTCAGTAGCCATCCGAAGAGCTCTTGCAAAAGATTTGAAAGTAGCCTCGATTATGTGGTGAGTATTATTTCCCGCAAGTTGCCTGATGTGGAGAGTTAACCCACCATTACTCACAACAGCACCAAAAAATTCTTTAACCAACTCAGTATCATAATTGCCCACTTTTTGAGAAGGAATATCCAAATTAAAACTTAAATGTGGCCGACCGGAACAATCAACTACAACTTGAATAAGAGCTTCATCAAGCGGAGCTAAAAAATGACCAAAGCGTTTTATTCCAATTCGATCACCTAATGCTTTTGATAAAGCTTGTCCAATAGCAATCCCAACATCTTCATTGCTGTGATGATCGTCTATGTGAGTATCTCCATTAGCTCTCACTTCAATATCAAATAATCCATGACTGGATAATTGTTGGATCATATGGTCGAGAAAACCAATCCCTGTATTTGAACTGCATTTCCCAGAACCATCAAGATCAATTTTCACAAAAACATCAGTTTCCTTAGTTTTCCGGCTAATATTACAGGCCCTAGTTTTTTTCATATTTGATTGGCAATTTGAGTTTGCTTGAAATTACATTCCATTGATGCAATAACCTGCATCAACATAAACAGTTTGTCCTGATATACCACTAGAGAGATCGCTAAGCAAGAAAGCAGCTGTATTACCCACCTCGATTTGAGTAACGGTTCTCCTAAGGGGAGCTTTTTCTTCGACGTTATGAATCATGTCCAGAATTCCTCCAATAGCTGAACTCGCTAGAGTTCTTATTGGTCCAGCACTAATAGCATTCACTCGAACCTGCTTTTCAGGACCAAGTTCTTCCGAAAGATATCTAACGGATGCCTCCAAAGCTGCTTTTGCAACTCCCATTACGTTGTAATTGGGAATAGCTCTTTCTGCTCCCAAATAAGTCAAGGTGACTACGCCTGCACCTTTACTGAATAGAGGTTTTGCATATTTACATAGTGGGGCAAGTGAGTAAGCACTAATTTCTAAGGCTCTTGAAAAGCCCTCTGAAGAAGTTGCACTGTAATTACCTACTAATTCTTCTTTCCCGGCAAAGGCTAGACAGTGAACTAATCCATCAAGCTGGCCCCATTGATTTTTAATGGCTTCAAAAACTTCTTCAATTTGAGAAGAGTTTTGAACATTAAGTGGCAAGAAGAGGCTTGGATTTAACGGAGAAGTAAGTTCTTTTACTTTCGCTTCGAATCTACCTTTTTCATCGGGCAAATATGTAATTCCTAGTTCAGCTCCAGCTGCTTTTAACTGTTGTGCAATCCCCCAGGCAATTGATCTATTGTTTGCTATTCCTGTAACAAGGATTTTTTTGCCACTAAGATCGAGAAGCATCTTTCGGACTCATTTGGTTAGTATTTCTAATTGTCCCTTATTTAGGGCTAAGACTCATAGTTAAATGAATATATAGTTAAAAGTTCTGTAATCCATTTTCCTCCAAAAGTATAAGAATCATGGTCCGAACAGCCTCAACAATGCTTCCTTTAGGAACTCAATTACCTGCTTTTGAGTTAGGTGTGGTTTCAGGAGTGAAGCTTTCTCCGGATGATTATTTAAAAGGTCTTAGTCATATCAGTAATTTTGAATTAACAAAAAGACCATTGTTTTTGATGGTGATATGCGCTCATTGTCCATTTGTTAAACATGTAGAAAGTGGAATCACAAATTTATTCAATTCTTTTGGTGATGATGTTCAATTTTTGGCTATTTCTAGCAATAGCGTGAAAACACACCCGCAAGACGCGCCAGAATTATTAGCATCTCAAGCTAATCAACTGGGATGGAAGTTTCCGTATTTATTTGATTCTGATCAGAAATTAGCAAAGGCGCTTAAAGCTGCATGTACGCCCGATTTTTATATTTTTTGGCCTTCTCCAGATGGAGGCTCAACATTGAGATACAGGGGACAAATGGACGAAAGTCGGCCTGGCAATGAAATACCTGTTTCTGGTGATGATATTCGTCTAGCATTCAGATCATTATTAAATGGAGAAGATATTTCAGCTAATCAAAAACCCTCTATTGGTTGCAACATCAAATGGCATCCTGGTATGGAGCCTGAATGGTTTGGATGAATTAATGAGTTTTTTTGATTGTTCATCGTTGCAACTTAATTTAAATAGTTATGCAAATACCTCCTTTTAGCCTTGAAGCTCAAATTTCTGAAATGGGAGAAGAGATTGAAGAAGCTTTAATAAAGGTTTTTAGAAGCGGAAAATATATTGGAGGAGAAGAGGTAACTTCCTTCGAAAAAGCTTTTGCCTTAGCAACAGAAACTTCTTACTCAGTAAGTTGTAATAGTGGAACTGATGCATTAATTCTTGCTTTAAGATCACTAAATATTGGACAGGGTGATGAGGTGATCACCTCATCATTTAGTTTTTTTGCTACTGCAGAAGCAATTACAAGTGTTGGAGCTAGGCCGGTTTTTGTAGATATTGATCCTGAAAATTATCTTATGGATCTGGATTTAATAGAAAAAGCAATAACTTCCAGAACAAAAGCTATTTTGCCTGTGCATTTGTTTGGTCATCCACTAAATATGGATAAAATTATGGCAATTGCTGAAGGGAATAATCTAAAGGTTATAGAAGATTGTGCTCAAGCAGCTGGTGCTCATTGGCGAGGTAAACCGGTAGGAAGTTATGGGGATGTAGGTTGTTTTAGTTTTTTCCCTACTAAAAACTTAGGTGCTGCAGGAGATGGAGGCGCCATAACTACTAATGATTTTTATTTGGCAAAAACAATCAGGGAATTAGCTATTCATGGGATGCCAAAGAGATATTTTCATACAAGTATTGGATATAATAGTAGGCTTGATTCATTGCAAGCCGCCATTCTCAATGTTAAATTAACTCGATTGAATAAATGGATCGAACAAAGAAAAGAAATAGCAACAAATTATAGAAATAAGTTATCTTTTTTTAAAACAATAAGATTGCCATCTAACAATTTAACCAACAAGGCTGGTCATTCTTGGAATCAATTTGTGATAAGAATAATGGATAATTCTTTTATTCAAAATATAAAAACAACTTCAGAGGATGTTTCGAATAATCAAAATAGAGATCTCTTTAAGGCTGAACTAAATCGGCTTGGTGTAAACACAATAATATATTATCCAATACCGATACATCTTCAACCTGCATATAAAGAACTAGGATATAAAGAGGGATCTCTTCCGATTACTGAAAAAGTATGTAATGAGGTAATTAGTTTACCAATATTCCCTGAGCTGAAATCTATTCAACAGTCATATGTAATTGATAAAATTAAGGAAATATTTAGAAAATAAGTTAATTGATACTAGAATATAATTCTTTGAAGGTTGATGTTTGAATTTTGTGATTTATTATAGGTTTTGGATAGCCTTTCCTCTCCGAAGAAATTATTTCACCTGAAAGTAAATGAGGTGTTGAAATGTGTGATAACTCGGGAATCCATTTTCGTATGTAGGTTCCATTCTCGTCGAATTTGGAAGCTTGTCTAAAAGGATTAAATATTCTCAGGGGTTTTGGATCCATTCCACTGCTCGCGCTCCATTGCCAACCTCCATTGTTTGAGGCTAAGTCACCATCAACCAAGTTTTTCATAAAGAAACTTTCTCCCCATCTCCAATCAATTAAAAGGTCTTTTACTAGAAAAGAAGCAACAATCATTCTGCATCGATTGTGCATCCATCCGGAATTCTTAAGTTGTCTCATTGAAGCATCAATTATTGGGATACCAGTAAATCCATTCTCCCAAGCTTCAAACCAATCAGTTCTATTTCCCCATGGAAAATTAAACCATTTTTTTCTATATGGACCTTTCTCAAGCTCTGGAAAATTAAATAGTGCATTTTGATAAAACTCTCTCCATGCAAGTTCTTTTATCCATATATCAATAGAATTTGTTTGATATTCATCGGTAGCAATTTTTTTTGCTATTTGAGCACCATTCCATACAGCCCTACAACTTATCGTCCCTAAACTTAAGCCAGCACTTAGGGTCGAAGTTGACTCTAAAGATGGAATGTCTCTTGCTTGATTATATGAATTTATGATTCCTGAATGTATAAAAAAGTTTAATTGCTTTATTGAATTCGATTCTCCTGGTTTGCAAGGACAGAGGTTAGCATTATTGAATCTATTTGACGAAATTAAATTATAAACAACTTGGCTTTTTCTGGTAATGCAGTAATTTATATCAGAATTTTTAATTGATGATATTTCTCTTTCACCGAGATCCCTTATCTTTGCAGGTGTTGAGGGAACTTGTATTAAACTATTCTCTAATAAATTTGTTCTGTTTATATTATCAATCCATTTTCGATAAAAAGGTCCATATACTTTGTATGGTTCTTCATTGTTAGTTTTGATGTTAACTGGATCAACAATTAATTGATCTAAAAATGTATAAACTTTCCTTTTCTCTTTTAAAAGTTGATTTGTAATTTGTTTATCTCTATTGATTTCATAAGGTTCAATATTTTTGTTCCAGTAAATACATTCAGCTTTAATTAGATTTGCTAGTTTTGAAATTAATTTAATAGGATCTCCATTTAATATTAATAAACGACTTCCTCTGCGCTCCCAGTTCCTTTGAAGTTCTAAAAGACTTTCTCCTAAAAACCAATTTTTTGCTTCTGATGTTGTTTTATTTAGATCTAAAAGATTAGGATCTAAAATATATACTCCAACGAGAGTTTTCGAATTCTTAGATGCTTCGAACAGACCAATATTATCCTCAATTCTTAAATCTCGTCTGTGCCAAAAAAATGATCGAAACTTTGTCATTTTATATTTAAGATTTGGCATGCTCTAAACCATGCTGTAATGGTTTTTCCATCAAGTGATTCTTTGCCACTTGCAATAAGTTTATTTAACTTTTCGGGAGTAATCTTTAATACTTCAATATCTTCGTCCGCATCGCCCTCAGGCTTCTTCTTAAGTTTAGTTAAATCTCTTGCAAGAAAAATATGAATTAGTTCGTCTGAGTATCCTGGGCAAGGAAGCATCTGTCCAAGATTGTCCCATCTTTTTGCAGAGTAACCACTTTCCTCTTGAACTTCTCTTTTGATTGATTCAAGTGGGCTTTCACCATCCTCTAAAGTTCCAGCTGGAAACTCAAGAATTCTTCTTGAGCAAGCAAATCTGTATTGACGAAGAATAATAACCTCTCCAGTTTCTGTAATTGGCACTGCTAAGGCAGCTCCTGGGTGACGAATGACCCCAAACTCGCCTTCCATTGAATTAGGCAAAAGAAATTTATTGATTTCAAAACGAATTTTTTTAGCGTCAAGACAAGCTTTTGTCTCAAGAATTTCTGAGGGTTCAGGTCCTGGAATAGACATGCATTTCTTGTTTGTTCATATAGGATGGCTTATTTTTTTAGAAAAGGTTGGTGATTTTTGTTACGAGTTTTATTCAGGCCAAATGCTTTGAGAATTGATTCGTTTCGGTTTGCCTTGATCCTTTGACAAAACCTCTATGAGGGGAATTAAAACAAAGTTTCTTTCACACAATCTTGGATGAGGCAAAATTAGAGTCTCTGTATTTATTTGAAGATCGCCCCAAGAAATGAAGTCAATATCTAAAGATCTTGGCCCACAAGAAATTTCTGTATTTTCTCTTTCTCTGCCTGCGATTTTTTCTAATTCTAAAAATTTTTTCATTAAAGAGATTGCTGCTTTTTCGTTTGGTCCAACAGAGGCCAAACTCTCTCCCACTACAACAACTACGGTATTAATAAATTTAGGTTGATCAATTGGCCCACCTAAAGGATCAGTCTCAAATAAAGGGGCCCATTGAAAAGATAAAGACTTATTAATATTTTGAGAGTCGATTTTTGGACGATTTAAAGCAACATTCCACTCAATTATGCTCTTTTCAATTTGCGGCCTCATGGTAGCGATTGTTCTTATGGGATCTCCAAGAATGCCAGGGATATTTGCGCCTATTGAGATGACGAGTTTCAATTGTGTTTTTTGTTTTGCATAAGTCATGCGAATATTAAAAGACTTTCAAAAATTTGCCTGATTTATCCAACCCTATGGTTTCCAGTGGATTGAATAAAAACAATGTGTCTTCGGCTTCAAAAGACATTGCTGTTATGGATAGAGCCAATCTTGCTTTCCCTTTGGCTGCAATTACAGGCCATGGAACTTTAAAGCTTGCTTTAATGCTTGCTGCAGTTGATCCAGGTTTGGGAGGTGTGATAATTGCGGGTGGTCGAGGGACTGGAAAATCTGTTTTAGCTAGAGGCTTGCATGCCCTTCTCCCGCCGATTGAAATAATTGATTTAGACGAATTAGCTGATACTGATGATGGTGATGATTCATTTATTTATCCAGCAGGTAGAAATTTAGATCCTTCTTTTTCAGGCGAGTGGGATGATTTAACAAAAAAACTGTTTACAAAAAAAATAGGAAGTCATGAAAATGTTGATGACTTAGAAAATATCCCCAAAAAAGTTGTATCTGCGCCTTTTATTCAGGTTCCCTTAGGAGTAACTGAGGATAGGCTTGTTGGTGCAGTTGATGTTGCTGCTTCATTGTCAAGCGGAACTCCAGTATTTCAGCCAGGGTTACTAGCTGAGGCTCACAGAGGGGTTTTGTACATAGACGAATTGAATTTGTTGGATGACAGCATTGTCAATCTTCTTTTGGCTTCAGTAGGGGCAGGTGAAAATAGGGTTGAACGAGAAGGATTGAGCCTAAGTCACCCATGCCGACCTCTATTGATTGCTACTTACAATCCTGAAGAGGGTGGGTTAAGGGACCATCTCTTGGACAGATTTGCAATTGTTTTATCTGCAGATCAATTAATTACAAACGAACAAAGAGTTGAAATAACTCAATCTGCCATTTCTCATGGTCAATCAAGTGAAGCTTTTTCTAAGAAATGGTCTGAAGACACAGAATCTCTATCAACACAATTACTTTTAGCAAGGCAATGGCTTCCAGATGTTCAAATCAGTGAGGATCAAATTGAATACTTAGTTTTGGAAGCCATTCGAGGGGGAGTCGAAGGACACAGATCAGAGCTTTATGCAGTAAGAGTTGCAAAAGCTCATGCTGCCTTGTGTGGTAGAGATTCAGCGGACGCTGAAGATTTAAAAGCGGCAGTAAGACTTGTAATCGCTCCGAGGGCGATGCAAATGCCTTCGGAAGAGGAAATGGAGCCTCCAGCTCCTGAAGATCAGCAGCCACCTCCGCCTCCTGAAGACTCTGATGACAATAATGATCAAGAAGAAGATCAAGAAGAAGATCAGCAAGAGGAGCAAGATGAAGAGTCATCACCTCCAATTCCGGAGGAATTTATGCTTGATCCAGAAGCATGTGCTGTAGATCCTGATTTATTGCTTTTTTCATCCACTAAATCAAAGAGTGGAAATAGCGGAAGTCGATCAGCTGTTTTAAGTGATAACCGAGGGAGATATGTAAAACCAATTCTTCCAAGAGGTCCTGTTAGAAGGATTGCTGTTGATGCAACTTTAAGAGCTGCCGCTCCTTATCAGAAAGCTAGAAGAGAAAGAGAACCTAATAGAAAAGTTATTGTTGAGGAAGGGGATTTGCGTGCAAAATTACTTCAACGTAAAGCAGGAGCACTTGTAATTTTCTTGGTTGATGCAAGTGGCTCAATGGCTCTCAATAGAATGCAGAGTGCAAAGGGAGCTGTTATTCGGTTGTTAACTGAAGCTTACGAAAATAGAGATGAAGTTTCTCTGATACCTTTCAGAGGAGATCAAGCAGAAGTTTTGCTTCCTCCAACTAGATCAATCACTGCCGCGAAAAGGAGGCTAGAGGCAATGCCATGTGGTGGTGGATCTCCACTTGCTCATGGTTTGACTCAAGCTGCGAGAGTAGGAGCAAATGCTTTAGCAACAGGAGATCTGGCTCAGGTGGTAGTAGTAGCAATTACAGATGGTAGAGGAAACGTCCCCTTAAGTACTTCATTAGGTCAACCAGTCCTTGAGGGAGAAACACCTCCTGACTTAAAGCAAGAAGTTCTTGATGTTGCTTCGCGTTATCGAGCTCTTGGTATTAAGTTGCTTGTAATTGATACAGAAAGAAAGTTTATTGCAAGTGGAATGGGGAAAGACTTGGCTGAGGTCTCTGGAGGTAAATATGTTCAACTACCTAAGGCAAGTGATCAAGCTATTGCTTCAATTGCAATGGATGCAATAAATAGCGTCACCTGAAACTTGTTGTGTTTAGGGATATATGTCATCAAATAATTTGCCCAAACCGATAGTTACCCTTTTCAATGAGTCTAAGAGTTCTTCGTCTTCGATAATAGTGCCCATATCTGAACTCATTTGGTCAATTTTCTTTGTCAGAGAACTTGATGTTGAAGCAAGGTCCTGAATATCTTTTAGTGTCTTAGGGTTGTCTATACTTCTAAGAATGTTATTTAAATGAATAGAAGCTTTTGTTAATTCAGAAATTATAGGTTTTGCTCTTATAAGTTCTAATTTAGAAAGCAAGACAAGTTCATCAAGATTTGCTTGAGTCCTGTCGAATTGAGTAATAGATTCTGATACTTTGTTTATTATTTCTTGCCTATCTGCTTCATCAATAATTCCAGTTATACCATCTGTAAGACTTGTTATGCTAGCCATTTCTACCCCTTTAATTTCATCTCCACCACATAAAATTCTTTGATTAGGACATTCTTTTTTGACTGTATTTAGCTCGTTGCTTTTTAATGATTTACCTAATGAGACTAATGATAATTGAGCATCACCTCCAAGCATAGAGCTTGTAACTATTTTAGCGATTACAGGTTTTGGTAAAATTAGATTATCGTTGTTTAATTTTATCTTAGTGTCAACTGTGTTTGGGGTGAAACTTATCTTTTGAACAGATCCAACAATGATTCCCCGATAAGTAACTGGAGACATCTTGGCAAGACCACTTGCATCTTTGAAGCTTGCAGATATCTCCCAGGTTTTAGAACCTAAACGAAAATCTCTTAACCAAAGCATTGCTCCTGAAAAGATAACTAATCCACCTAGTAGTGAAAATCCAACAAAAGCATCTCGTAAACTTCTGCGCATAAAATTATGAGTCCTCAGGTTGCATTGGTCCTTGAAGATTACCTGTGCGAAATTGTTTCACATAGGAATTTTCACTTTGTTTAAATTGATCTATAGATCCATCCCATTGAAACTTGCCACCGTAAAGCAAAATAACTCTATTAGCTGTTCTTTCAATTGTACTTGAAACGTGACTTACAACAATTGAACATCCCTCCGCAGCCTCAGTTGTTTTAATAATTAGATCTTCAATTCGAGTACAAGCTATTGGATCTAAACCAGCAGTTGGTTCGTCATATAGAAGAAGCGGAATAGAGTCTTTTCCTCTCTCGGCGTCACTAATTAATGCACGAGCAAAACTCACTCTTTTTTGCATCCCTCCACTCAGTTGATTTGGAAATTTGTCTGCAACATCATATAAGCCCACTTTCTGTAAACAGTTTAAGACTTTTTTATTGATAAAATCCTCGGAATAACCCCTCTGTTTTTCAAGTAAAAAACCTACATTTTCCCTAACAGTTAGTGATGCTAACAATGCTGGATTTTGAAAAACTAACCTCACATCGGGAGGACTATTTTGATCAAGCCTTAAATAATTTTGCTCAATACCTGCTATTTGAAGGCTTCCTTCAGAAGGCAAGAGCAAACCAGCTAGTAATCGAAGTATTGTTGACTTTCCTGAGCCTGATGGACCAACAATCGCAAGCCTCTCTCCAGCCATCATAGCTAGATTGACTTCATCGAGAACTTTGTTTGACCCCAGTTCGACACTGAGATCTTTCATCAACATTACTTGAGTGTTTTTTGGCACACTCTCCCCTAATGTTTGTTTACCTATCTCATTTTGTATGAGATATGTGAAATGGGAAGTTTAATTAGGGTTTATATGAATTAATGATTTAGGTCTCTTTGTTGAAATCTCCTCAAAACCGAATCCATTGAACAAAAGAAGGACAAGAAAATTAAGAAGATCTACCTTGCGTAAAAGCCTTTTCGCTAACTTGTCTTTTCATCTTTACTCTCGCTTCAAAAGAGCTATTAGATGGCTTTTGCCAGGATTAGTAGTCAAAAGGTGGATGATGACATCTGGCTTGGGTTTATTAATTGCTTTGATTGGAGTCTCTATTTGGGCTGATCTGCGTCCAATTTATTGGGTCATTGAAATACTTTTTTGGTTTTTAGGATTTATAGCTACTTTTTTACCTAGAACCATTTCTGGACCAATAGTCTTTTTCATAGGGATATCACTTTTGATTTGGGGTCAAGGCAGAAGTTTTGAATCTATTAGGCAGGCTTTAGGTTCAAAAAAAGATACTTTTTTGGTTGATGCATTAAGAGCTAAGCAGAAATTAAATAGAGGTCCAAATATTGTTGCTATTGGAGGAGGAACTGGTTTATCTTCATTATTAAAAGGCTTAAAAAGATACAGCAGCCGAATCACAGCAATAGTGACTGTTGCCGATGACGGAGGAAGTAGTGGAGTGCTTAGGAGAGAGCTGGGTGTTCAGCCGCCAGGAGACATAAGGAATTGTTTAGCAGCTTTAGCAACAGAAGAGCCACTTATTAAAGGCCTTTTTCAATATCGCTTCCCTTCAGGTAGTGGACTTGAGGGACATAGTTTTGGGAATCTTTTCTTATCTGCCTTGACTGCGATAACTGGAAGTTTAGAGACCGCAATTACTGCTTCAAGTCGTGTCCTTGCTGTTCAAGGGCAAGTTGTACCAGCCACTAATGTAGATGTTCGTTTGTGGGCGGAACTCGAAAATGGTGACAGAATTGATGGAGAGTCAGCCATAGGGAAAGCCCCCTTACCAATAATTAGAATCGGCTGTTACCCATCGCGACCACCAGCTTTGCCAAGAGCTCTAGAGGCTATAAAAAATGCTGAAATTATTTTGATAGGCCCAGGAAGTTTATACACTTCAATTCTCCCAAACCTTCTTGTACCTGAAATTGTCGAGGCGATTGAGAAGAGCAAAGCTCCAAAACTATACATATGTAATTTGATGACTCAACCAGGAGAAACTGATGGACTTGACGTGACTGGTCATGTAAGGGCTATTGAAGCGCAATTAGCATCTAGAGGAATTACCAGGAAAATATTTAGTTCCATACTCGCTCAAGATGAGTTGACACCCTCCCCATTGGTTGATTACTACAAATCAAAAGGGGCTGAGCCAGTCAAATGCAATAAAATCGATCTTTTGTCTAGAGGATATAATGTTTATTTGGCTTCTCTTCAGGGTTCAAAGGCTACTCCAACTTTCAGACATGACCCAAGAAGTCTTGCTTTAGCAATAATGAGATTTTACAGAAGATACAAAAAAGGTAAATAAATTAGTAAGCATCTTGCATCTCATAAAAATCTGGCTGAACATAGTCTTTTCTAAGAGGCCATCCTTTCCAATCTTCAGGCATTAACAGTCTTTTAGGATGAGGATGCCCTTTGAAGTTAACACCATACATATCGAATGTTTCTCTTT
>QBVH01000008.1 GCA_003284445.1 Prochlorococcus sp. AG-311-D23
CTAATTAGAGAAATTTTTTCCAATGATTAGGTCCACTAATGGAGGTGATAAGTATAAACAGCCCAAACACGAGTGAGTTTACCCAACCATGATATTTTGTTTACAGGCTATATTTCGGACATCAAATCCACATCAATCAAGTCATTTTTCATGAGTTCCGAACCTGATAATTTACAAACACTTATCAGTAAGTACAGAACTATGGATATTTATGAATTAGAAGCAAATATCGATAATTGGGATAAAGAGAATGATTGCCCAACTCAAACCCAAAGCCTTGTTATTGCAAAAAACGAACTGGAAATCAAATACAAAGAGAGAAAAGAACAAATAGAACTTTTAACTAAATCCCTCACTTCTTCTTCACGTGTTGGGAGATGGATTTCTAGCGCTAAAGCGGTTATTAAACAACTTTTAAATTTCAAGAAGTAAAAGCAACATCACCTTCAGTGCTTGTTTGGTTAGTTAGTCCCACGTTGAAAGATCAGTAGTGCCTTGTGATCTTTGCAACCATGAAATTTTCCAAGTGCCATCAATTTTCTTAAAAACCAAAGAATAAGTAGATAGATCATTATTCAGGTCACCTTTGTAGCTAAACGCTTCTTTCAAGGTAAATGCAGCTAAGCCCCAATCCGAATCAGCTTCTAACCGATGAATCTTGACTAATTCGGAGAGTTCAAAAACCAAATCATCACTGTCATACATTCCGGCAAGACCTTGTGCGGTTATGGGGTTACCACTTGGCCTGACAGCCAAGAAATTACTTGTGGTGTTGGCTGATAAAAATGTTTTGTTTTGAGCCCTATCCGCAAAACCTTTTACAAGAGCTTCTAGCTGCTGTGAATCAGAAGACAATTTTCTAAAATGTTTGTCTCTAGAGCATCTCACAATTCAGTTAATCAGGATGTCTCATTTGATGTATTCAACAAATAGGAGTAGTAGTTCTGCTTTTACTTTTTCTGATCAAATCCACAAAGGTTCTGCATCAGAAGAACTTCCAAATGAGCAAAAGGAGGTAAATTCTTTTCATGCCTTTATTGTTGACATGAGTAAACAGTTCTCCAACATGTATAACTTTTGTGAAAAAAGACATGAGTAAGAAGAAGAAGAAGAAGTTCAATGTGACGCAGGGCATGACTCTGTTGCTGCTTAAAAAAATTTCACTACCTTCAAATTACGTCTTTCAACTGATTCTATTTATTACTAATCCAGAAAATAATATTGGGTATGAGGATTAATACTAACTAGAGAAGCAAGCAGTAAAGTTTTTCAATTGTCACAGGTCATAAGCATTTAAAAAGTTTTACTTCAGAAAGGACAATAAGACTTATGTAACAAAACTGAACTCCGGGGAAAGAATAATAGGCTTATGATAAATATTTATTAAAAGCTAATAAAACGTTCAACTCATCAAATGATGAGCCGCAGTTTGACTCAAGCCAAGGAAGGGGACTTGAGCCTATTTCGGAGAAAAGAAAAATGTCTTTAACCTACAGAGTTATTAAGTACATCCGGCAAAAAGAAGCCATAGAAAGCAGCATGTAAAATTTACTTATCGAGGTAAGTCTTACCAAAGCTAGCAACAATAACAACATCCACCAAAGCCCCTTCAGGGGCTTTTTTATTAACAAATAATTTACTTAATAATATTCGATCTTTTTTGTAAATATATATTTATCATTGCCAAGATAAATATAATTAAAAAAGAAGTTATGAAAAGAAATAAATAATTTCCAGAAATCATATCTAATTCTCCACTTAATATTTTGTCTAAGAAGTTTTTCAAACCAATATCCTTGATCTTTCTTCCGGCAAGACCACTGGCAACGAAAGGTGAATCTGAGATTATTATGCTAAAAATCAAAGCAGGCATAAACCTTTTCCATGTTATTTTTGTCAGTCCTATCGCATAGCAGACAAAATCAAAGAACCCTGACATTAATAGAGCTGTCATAAGGAAATAATTATTTTCTAGATAATCTTGACTAATGCTTTCAACTCTTCTCATTTGTCTTGAACCAAGTAATCTAGTAATATATTTTCTTCCTAATTTTCTAGCCAGTAAAAATGATATTGAACAAGAGAAAAAATCTGCAAAAAATATAATAACTAACCCCTGCGTAAAGCCAAACTGAAAGCCGGCAGCAGCGGAAAATATTGTTCCAGGTAAAACTGGTATTATTATACTAATTGATCTTAAAATAAATAATAAGAATATTACTATTAAGCCAGAAAAATTATTCTTACTTAAGCTTCTAACACTATCATAAAAGAAATCAGTAATAATATTAACATCAAAGTGAATAAGAGAAATACTTAGAATAACAACAAAGAAAATTATTATTGAATAATTAAAATACTTACTAATGATAAACTTATTAGTCATAAAATATTTTTCAATTAGAAACTAACTTCTTTCTTAAGTTTACAGCAATGTAATTACCAAAAAATCGCTATAAAAAATAACTAATTATGTTCAAACTTTAGGCTACACATTGTATTAGCCTCTGCCAAAGGCATTTCTCCAGTGTTCCATTTATCATATACACATGCATAAAAAGGTTCATTCAAGCTACTCAAATCATTTTTTTGATGTATTAATTCTCTTAGATATTTAGCTTTCGCTCTAAGAAATTCTTTTTTATATAACCAGTACATAACCTCGGCAACACCTATAAAAGCCAAAGAGAATACAAAAATAACTAACAAATGATTAATCAAACTTTCACTTCCAGGGATTAATATCTTAGGCTCGATATACAAAAAAAGTAACTCGTAAATAATACTCAAAATCCTTTTTTTCTTTTTTTCTAAGAATAGCGATTCCTATCTTTGAAAGTTTTATTATTAGATTTATTAACCTTAAAAAAAGCACTGCGGCTCTTCAAAACTTAGACGCCAAAAACTAAGTTAAAATGCTTACGGAGCTATCTTCTTAGACCTTAGCCTCAACTCATGATTTATTTTGTTAGAAGGTTTTAAAATTGTAGTAAAAAATGTCTTTAGAAAATTTCGTACTTAATCAATTACAAGATCTAGTTCTATCTGGCAAAACAAGAAAAGAGAAATGGAGAAGGGCTCAGCTTAACTCTTTATCAAATTTATTAGAAAATCATCAGCAAGAAATCTTAAATGCTTTAAGCCAAGACTTAGGCAAGCCAGCGACAGAAGCGTTCTTCGAGATTATTGCTGTCAAACAAGAAATAAAACTGGCGCAGAAAAATTTATCGAATTGGATGAAGACAAGGCAAATCAACGTACCTGTCTCTCTTAAACCAGCTCAAGCGCTGGTCCAGCCAGATCCATTGGGCTGCATTTTGATAATTGGTCCATGGAATTATCCTTTTTCTCTTACTCTTCAACCACTAGTAGGAGCATTAGCCGCTGGGAACACTGCTGTCTTAAAGCCATCTGAACATGCTCCTAACGTATCAAATCTGATAAAAAAGCTCATAGAACAATATTTCCCCCCAGAGGTCGCGCAAGTTGTTGAAGGAGATGGAAACATTGCTGCTGATTTAATGACTCGACAATTTGATCACGTTTTTTTCACTGGTGGAGAAAATATAGGAAAAAAAGTAATGGAAGCCGCTTCAAAAAATCTCACTCCAGTCACTTTAGAACTTGGAGGCAAAAGCCCAGCTGTTGTTATAGATGGTGCAAATCTAGAAGTAACGGCAAAGAGAGTTATATGGGGGAAAAGTCTAAACGCTGGGCAAACATGCATTGCGCCGGATCATTTACTTGTTGAGCATAAACTTTTTGATTCATTAATTTCTAATTTAATAAATTCGATTAATGATTTTTACGGAAAGGCGCCTTTAGATTCAAAACATCTGGGGAGCCTTATCAATGAAAAACAATTTAATAGACTTAATAATTTACTAAATCAGGCTAAAAAGAATAACCAGATCATCTATGGAGGAGATAGCAATGAAAAAGAGAAAAGAATTAGCCCTACTCTGATCAAAATCGAGAATCGAAATGATCCTCTTATGAAGGAAGAACTTTTTGGCCCATTGCTACCTATTTTGAGTATTAAAAATCTCGATCAAGCCATCTCAGATTTCAAGGTATTACCTAAACCCCTTGCTTTATATCTATTTGGAGGAGGTGAGAGGGAACAAGCGAAAGTACTATCAATGACCTCTTCAGGAGGTGTTTGTTTTAATGATGTTGTTTTACAGGCAGGGATACCTGAACTGCCATTTGGAGGTGTCGGAACAAGCGGCATGGGAAAATACCACGGTAAAGCAGGTTTTGATAATTTTACTCATTACAAATCAGTCCTAAAAAGACCTTTTTGGCTAGATCTAAACTTCAGATACCCTCCATACAAATTAGATTTGTCTTTACTTAATAAATTAATAGGTTAAAGTAAATTCAATACCTATAAGATAGATTATCAATTTAGGTTAGAGATGATTAAAAATATAAAAATACTTAACCGTTTATTTTATATCAACATCATTACATTACTCTTATCAATATTTACTTTAAAAGTTAATTCAGAAACAAAGATTATCGCAAAAAGTGGTGATACCCTTTTCAAAATATCTAAGCAATATGGAGTTACTTTAAAAGAACTAATGTATAAGAATAATTTCAATAATGCGACAAAAATAATAGAAGGTGAAGCTATAATAATACCTCACAAAGACATTAATGAATATAAAAATAATGAAAAAATAACTTATAAAGTTATAAAAGGAGATACTCTTTATAAGATTGCGAGAGATTATAGCGTAAGCATAAATGACATTATTTCCATGAATAATCTAGAGAATGATTCTTATCTTAAGCTTAATCAGATTATCTTCATCCCAAAGGGAGCTCCATATAAGAAAGTAATTAGTAGAAAAAATATTAAAGTAGTAAGTAAAAAAGTTTTTTATCATCAAACGTCTAAGACAGAAGATCTTTCAACCATCGCATATATGCACAAAATCCCAATAGAAGAAGTTGAGACTTTGAATAAATTAAATAATCCTATAAAAATCAAACCTAATTTCAAATTAAAATTAAGAAAACATAAACCTTCAAAATGGATAAGATATGGATCATTATTGATCAATTGGTCAGATTGGACATATTTTGATAGCAACTATATTACTCAATCAAAGACAACAAAGAATAAAGCTTTCTATTTAGCTCTTAGCTGCAAAAAAAGAGTTTTAAACAATACATTAAATAATTCTTCCTGGACAAACTGGTATTTCCCTGAAACTGATTTTGAATTTAAATTAATAAGTGATTTTTGTGATCAGGATTTTAATTTTTAAATTATTTATTTATTTCAAGAGGTGGTGGTTCCAATCTTTCAGAGTCTTCCTCAACAAGTTGTAATCTCAACCTTTTTCCTCCTGAAAGTTCTCCAAGAGAAACTCTTATTGTGGAGCCGGTGAGCGTTTGAAGGGTGTCTAAAAGCTCTCTTAAATATGGCGTGCTACTACCAGACTCGACCCACAGTCTTTCTTGCAAGCCTTCTAATCTTTTCCAAGCAGAATGAAATTTTAAAATAGAACTCTCTATAGTTTTTGCTTGTCCAAAAGCATCTGAAAGCAGTCCTAATGAATCCAACCTTAAAGCTTCTTGAGTGGCTTTATCTAAATTTAAATTCTTATTTTGAAAAGCTCTTAAAGCCAAAGAAGCATCAAAAGACTTGCCCATCCATTTAGCTGTATTCGTCATATCTTTTACTGAATCTATTTCAGGATTTTCTCTTAAAGTTTCGCAGATTTCTTCCTGCTGAATAGGCGTCAACTTGGACAATTCTCTTACTAATGGCGCCACAAACTTGGCTGGCAATAAATTTGATTGCGTTTTTTCTCTAATTTCATCAGGCAAAAGAGTGCTGGTTGCAGCCATAAATTGATCAGTTAAGCTTTTTACTTGTCTTCTTGTTATGTCCCTCCCTTCATTAGCAGCCTCAGAGATCATATGTTGAATCTCAGGCTCAGCTTGTGCTGTTTCTATAAAAGCTCTTTTAGAAAAATTATTTACACTAGATTCTTCAAGAATTCCTTCGACTACAAGATTATCTGAGGAATCAGCTAGTTGAATAAGGGAATAGGCTTTGCTTTTACTGATTTCCATCTCCCTAAGCCACTGCAAAAAGCCTGTACCTCTGCCATCCCCACCTCTCTTTTCTCTATCTCTTACAACACGTAAAATTCTTCCTCTCCAAATTTCGGTTTGCAAATCAAACTGTTCACATATTGACCATGCATTTTCTAATTTTTTGAGGAAATCAATATTACTTAAGTCATCTTGATCAGGATCAGGCAAATCAAAACTAAGAGAAGATGGGTCTAGAGATGGCTGGGGTATCACAAAAAATAAAATCTTTAAAGGTTTAACATTTCAAAGCTAATTGAAAATTAACCCAAAAATCAATATGGATTATTTATGTCTCTAAGTAAAGAATCTTTTAAAGGGGGGTAATTTTTTAGGATAGCAGCGACAGTCTGTGACACATCTACAAATATATCCTGTTCTGATAGATAATAAAGACATTAAAGTCATATAGGTAAGTCAGATGAGCTTTGCAAGAAAAGATAAGGTTCGCATCTTGCGTCAAGAATCATACTGGTTCAATCAAATTGGAGAAATAGTTTCCATAGATAAATCTCCATCAATGAGATACCCAGTAACTGTCAAATTTGATAAATGTGATTTCAAAGCTTTTAGCGGTGTTGATGGTGGAGCCAATACCAGTCAATTTTCAGCGAAGGAATTAGAAGCTGCCTCAATTTAGCAGTATTTATACTTTTGCCAGAATTACCTGAAGTTGAGACAGTTAGAAAAGGACTTGAGAAACGTCTAAATGATTTTTATATTGAGAGAATAGAAGTATTAAAAGAACGCTCAATAGCAAGTAAGGATGGATCGCAAAGTTTCATAAATAATGTTAAAGATAGTTATTTCGGTAATTGGGGAAGAAGGGGTAAATATTTAATAGGATCACTCCTTACAAGAGAAAAAGTTAGCAAAGGTTTTTTAGTTGTTCACTTAAGAATGACAGGTCAATTTAAATTACTTGAGAAAGAAGTTTTACCATGCAGCCATACGAGAGTGAGATTTTTCGAGGAGAGAGGAGGAGAACTCCGTTTTATAGACATTAGAAATTTCGGACAGATGTGGTACGTGCCCTCTACAAAATCAGTTCCAGAGATAGTTTCTGGAATTAAAAGATTAGGGCCAGAACCATTTAGTGCTGATTTTAATAGTCATTATTTAGAAGAATATTTGAAGAAAAAAACACGCTCAATTAAATCTGCTTTATTAGATCAAGAAACTGTTGCTGGGGTTGGAAATATATATGCAGATGAAACATTATTTGATGCAGGGATTAATCCAAAAACAGAAAGTAGAAAATTAAAAAGTAATGAATTAAAAAGGCTATGCAATAGTCTGGTCAAAATATTAAATATAAGTATTGGTGAGGGAGGGACAACTTTTAGTGACTTTAGAGATTTAGAGGGAGTAAATGGAAATTATGGAGGGCAAGCTTGGGTGTATAGAAGAAATGGCAAAAATTGTAAAAAATGTGGAGTAAAGATATTGCGAGAGAAAATCTGTGGAAGAAGCACACACTGGTGTCCTAATTGCCAGAAATGATTTGGCAATAAAAAAGGGTCCCTAGAGACCCTTTTTTAAAAATTTTACCTGGCATCGAGCTATTTTCTCAGGGGGCAACCCCCCAAATATCGTCGCCGCTGATGCGTTTCACAACCGAGTTCGAGATGGATCGGAGTGGTTCCACATCGCCATGAACACCAGGATAGTGTTATTTAGGAACCCTGAAGACTGCATAGAAATTATTAAAAAATAACCAGAAAGAATAAAGCAATAATTTGAATAAAAGCAAGAAGGTCAAGCCCTCGATCTATTAGTACTCCTCCGCTGCATCTGTTACCAGACTTCCACGTAGAGCCTATCAACGGGTGTTCTTCCCGTGATCTTACTGGTTTAAACCATGGGAATACTCATCTTGAGGTGGGCTTCCCACTTAGATGCTTTCAGCGGTTATCCACTCCGCACATGGCTACCCAGCGTTTACCGTTGGCACGATAACTGGTACACCAGAGGTGCGTTCCTCCCGGTCCTCTCGTACTAGGGAGAAATCCTCTCAATATTCCTGCGCATACACCGGATATGGACCGAACTGTCTCACGACGTTCTGAACCCAGCTCGCGTACCGCTTTAATGGGCGAACAGCCCAACCCTTGGGACCGACTTCAGCCCCAGGTTGCGATGAGCCGACATCGAGGTGCCAAACCTCCCCGTCGATGTGAACTCTTGGGGGAGATCAGCCTGTTATCCCTAGAGTAACTTTTATCCGTTGAGCGACGGCCCTTCCACTCGGAACCGTCGGATCACTAAAACCGACTTTCGTCCCTGTTCGACTTGTAAGTCTCACAGTCAAGCTTCCTTCTGCTTTTGCACTCGACGACTGATTTCCAACCAGCCTGAGGAAACCTTTGTGCGCCTCCGTTACCTTTTAGGAGGCGACCGCCCCAGTCAAACTGCCCAGCAGATACTGTCCACTTCCCGGATAACGGGTAAGTGTTAGATCTCTAGCTCTGAAAGAGTGGTATCTCACCATTGACTCAGTAACACCCAAAAGCGCTACTTCAAAGTCTCCCACCTATCCTGCGCATTCAGAGCCCGAGAACAATACCAACCTGCAGTAAAGCTTCATAGGGTCTTTCTGTCCTGGTGTATGTAGTCCGCATCTTCACAGACAATTCTATTTCGCCGAGCCTCTCTCCGAGACAGCGCCCAGATCGTTACACCTTTCGTGCGGGTCGGAACTTACCCGACAAGGAATTTCGCTACCTTAGGACCGTTATAGTTACGGCCGCCGTTCACCGGGGCTTCAGTCACTAGCTTCGCTTACGCTAACCAGCTTCCTTAACCTTCCGGCACTGGGCAGGTGTCAGCCCCCATACATCGTCTTGCGACTTAGCGGAGACCTGTGTTTTTGGTAAACAGTCGCCTGGGCCTCTTCACTGCGACCAGCTTGCGCTGGCATCCCTTCTCCCGAAGTTACGGGACCATTTTGCCGAGTTCCTTAGAGAGAGTTATCTCGCGCCCCTCGGTATTCTCTACCACCCCACCTGTGTCGGTTTCGGGTACTGGCAATTATGCCTTAACGGGTATAGGGATTTTCTTGGAAGCATGACGTCACCAACTTCGCTGCCGTAGCAGCTCGTACTCACGCCTCAGCTCAGAACGTTTTCTCCGTTCCTCAAAGCCTTGAACGCTTGAACCAGTAACCAACATCTGGATTGGCTAGCCTTCTCCGTCCCCCTTCCCAAAACATAATTGGTACAGGAATATTGACCTGTTATCCATCGACTACGCCTTTCGGCCTGACCTTAGGACCAGACTAACCCTCCGCGGACGAGCCTGCCGGAGGAACCCTTAGGGTTTCGGGGCATGGGATTCTCACCCATGTTTTCGCTACTCAAGCCGACATTCTCACTTCTATGAAGTCCACGCCCGCTTACGCTAACGCTTCACCCCACATAGAACGCTCCCCTACCATTTATAAATAAATCCGCAGCTTCGGTACAACACTTAGCCCCGTTCATTTTCGGCGCAGGATCGCTCGACCAGTGGGCTATTACGCACTCCTTTGAGGATGGCTGCTTCTAAGCAAACCTCCTGGTTGTCTGGGCAATCCCACCTCCTTTATCACTTAGTGTTGATTTTGGGACCTTAGCTGGCGGTCTGGGCTGTTTCCCTTTCGACTATGGAGCTTATCCCCCACAGTCTGACTGCCTAGTTACACACAGGGTATTCAGAGTTCATCACGATTTGGTACCGCTCTCGCAGCCCGCACCGAAATGGTCGCTTTACCCCCCTGCTGGAGCACTAGACGCTACGCCTCAACGTATTTCGGGGAGAACCAGCTAGCTCCTGGTTCGATTGGCATTTCACCCCTAACCACAGCTCATCCGGTGACTTTTCAACGTCAGTCGGTTGGGACCTCCACTTGGTATCACCCAAGCTTCATCCTGGCCATGGTTAGATCACCAGGGTTCGGGTCTATAAACACTGACAAAACGCCCTATTAAGACTCGCTTTCGCTATGGCTCCACCATTCTCGGTTTAACCCGCCAGTGCCTATAAGTCGCCGGCTCATTCTTCAACAGGCACACGGTCACCCGATAAGTCGGGCTCCCATTGCTTGTAGGCTCATGGTTTCATGTTCTATTTCACTCCCCTCCCGGGGTTCTTTTCACCTTTCCCTCACGGTACTGTTTCACTATCGGTCACACAGGAGTACTTAGCCTTACGAGGTGGTCCTCGTAGATTCACACGGAATTCCACGTGCTCCGTGCTACTCGGGATACAGATAGGCTAACTCTCCTTTCGATTACGGGGCTTTCACCCTCTATGGCGCGCCATTCAAACGCTTCTTCTAGGTTTGTTAGTCCACGTTTCTGTCCCACAACCCCGATAGTCGAAACTATCGGTTTGGGCTATTCCCCGTTCGCTCGCCGCTACTTAGGGAGTCGTTATTTACTTTCCTTTCCTCCAGCTACTAAGATGTTTCAGTTCGCTGGGTTGGCTCGTGCCAGCCTATATATTCAGCTGGCCGTTCTAAGGGTTGCCCCATTCGGAAATTCCCGGATCAAAGCGTGTATCCAGCTCCCCGAGACATATCGCAGGTAACCACGTCCTTCATCGCCTCTGTGTGCCAAGGTATCCGCCATGAGCCCTTTGTAGCTTGACCTTAAATACAATCAAAAAATCAATTGTGCTCGGCTTTTACTCAAGAATTAAACATGAATTCTTGTATTAATAATTTAGTTTTTTGGCTAAATTAAAAAACAGAATTATGCATCCATGAGATGCTTTATTCTTTCTAATCTATGCAGTTTTCAAGGTTCTACTGAATTCTCATGAAATTAATCCATGGGAGCCCAGCATGTTATCAACTATACAAAAGATGATAAGAAGCTAGGTTCTTTTCAATAGACAATTCTAAGCCACATCTACAAATTTTTCTCCACAATTTAGTTATCAGGATAGTTTTCAGTGGAGGTAAGCGGACTCGAACCGCTGACATCCTGCTTGCAAAGCAGGCGCTCTACCAACTGAGCTATACCCCCAACAACGAATGGGCCATCCTGGACTTGAACCAGGGACCTCACCCTTATCAGGGGTGCGCTCTAACCACCTGAGCTAATGGCCCAGGAGAAACCTTTGTTGGGTGTGACCTAGACAAGTTTAGGAACTGAAATAAAAGAATAAATTATAAAATAAATTCTATATCTGAGGTACCGATCGACCTTAAGGTGACAGGATTGCGGCCTAAGAATAAAAAACTTAGACATCACAATCAATTTATTGTCTCCCTGTTAGGAGGTGATCCAGCCGCACCTTCCGGTACGGCTACCTTGTTACGACTTCACCCCAGTCATCAGCCCCACCTTCGGCGTCCTTCTCCACAAGGGTTAAAGTAACGACTTCGGGCATGGCCAACTTCCATGGTGTGACGGGCGGTGTGTACAAGGCCCGGGAACGTATTCACCGCAGTATGCTGACCTGCGATTACTAGCGATTCCTACTTCACGTAGGCGAGTTGCAGCCTACGATCTGAACTGAGCCACGGTTTATGGGATTTGCTAGCTCTCGCGAGTTTGCTGCCCTTTGTCCGTAGCATTGTAGTACGTGTGTAGCCCAGGACGTAAGGGGCATGATGACTTGACGTCATCCACACCTTCCTCCGGTTTATCACCGGCGGTCTTTCTAGAGTGCCCAACTAAATGCTGGCAACTAAAAACGTGGGTTGCGCTCGTTGCGGGACTTAACCCAACATCTCACGACACGAGCTGACGACAGCCATGCACCACCTGTCACTGCGTTCCCGAAGGCACCCTCTAATTTCTTAAAGGTTCGCAGGATGTCAAGCCCTGGTAAGGTTCTTCGCGTTGCATCGAATTAAACCACATACTCCACCGCTTGTGCGGGCCCCCGTCAATTCCTTTGAGTTTCACACTTGCGTGCGTACTCCCCAGGCGGAACACTTAACGCGTTAGCTACGACACCGAAGGGGTCGATTCCCCCGACACCTAGTGTTCATCGTTTACGGCCAGGACTACAGGGGTATCTAATCCCTTTCGCTCCCCTGGCTTTCGTCCATGAGCGTCAGTAATGGCCCAGCAGAGCGCCTTCGCCACTGGTGTTCTTCCCGATATCTACGCATTTCACCGCTACACCGGGAATTCCCTCTGCCCCTACCATACTCAAGCCAATCAGTTTCCACTGCCATGATGGAGTTAAGCTCCACGTTTTAACAGCAGACTTGAAGGGCCGCCTGCGGACGCTTTACGCCCAATAATTCCGGATAACGCTTGCCACTCCCGTATTACCGCGGCTGCTGGCACGGAATTAGCCGTGGCTTATTCCTCAAGTACCGTCATATCTTCTTCCTTGAGAAAAGAGGTTTACAGCCCAGAGGCCTTCGTCCCTCACGCGGCGTTGCTCCGTCAGGCTTTCGCCCATTGCGGAAAATTCCCCACTGCTGCCTCCCGTAGGAGTCTGGGCCGTGTCTCAGTCCCAGTGTGGCTGATCATCCTCTCAGACCAGCTACTGATCGATGCCTTGGTGAGCCATTACCTCACCAACAAGCTAATCAGACGCGGGCTCATCCTCAGGCGAAATTCATTTCACCTCTCGGCATATGGGGTATTAGCGGTCGTTTCCAACCGTTATCCCCCTCCTGAGGGCAGATTCCCACGCGTTACTCACCCGTCCGCCACTAACCCGAAGGTTCGTTCGACTTGCATGTGTTAAGCACGCCGCCAGCGTTCATCCTGAGCCAGGATCAAACTCTCCGTTGTAGTCAGGCCCTATTGTAAAAAATAATTTCTACTCAGTCTGATTTGCTTCTCCCACTAGTAACAGCACTGGCGTACTGCTTGTGATTGTTGCCACCTTGGTTTTAATAAGGGTTCTAAAGAGTGCACTTAGTTTTATCTTCGTGACTTTCCCGGATCTCAGATCCGTCGTTGCTCTAATTCTGTAACACCAAATATCAAAACAGAGCCGTGAAACTCCAATTTGAAATAGTGACAAAATCATGCAACTAATTTCTTTTTGACGGGACCTCACACCTTTATCGCAATACATCCGATTCACTAATGAACCAGACGCGATAAAAGCGTCAGTTCCTAAACTTTTAAGTTGTCTAGGTGCAATGTTTTTGACTTAAAAAGCCAAGAACATTTTTGGTCTTCCGACCGTTTTTAAGCTTACAGCACAGAAGGGTTTAGTCTTCAAATGTTGTAAAACTCCCACTTAACTAAAAAAACTTTCGTAATTTTTGCTAACTGAGTGCGCTCCAGATTAACTTTTGCGCAGAAGAATATTGTAGACCCTCGAAGTACTTACTTGCAACAAAGTTGCAAATGAAATGTTTTACCTCTTAGTATCAACATTAAAGGAGTAAGCCATAACTAGCTTTTAGCGATGGCAACAGATTATCTTAATGCCCGCACGTTTTAGCCAACAGAACCAAAGGGTCCGCCCCAACTCGAATGAAGACAAAGTTGTTGCAAGAGCTAAGGAACATTTTGAGAAAACTCTAATTGAAATTTCTGGAGATATTGCAGGAAGTGTCGCGGCCTTAGAGCATCCAACAAAAAATGATGCTCTCAACTACGGAGAAATCTTTTTAAGGGACAACGTTCCTGTAATGATCTATCTCTTAACTCAAAAAAGATATGACATAGTCAAAAAATTCTTGACAGTAAGTCTTGATTTGCAAAGCACCACTTATCAAACTCGAGGGGTTTTTCCAACAAGTTTTGTTGAAGAAAAAGGAAAATTAATAGCAGATTATGGTCAGAGATCTATTGGAAGAATTACCTCTGCTGATGCAAGCTTGTGGTGGCCAGTACTTTGTTGGCTTTATGTGAGAAAAAGTGGTGATCAAAGTTTTGGGACAAGTCAGCAGGTGCAAAGAGGCGTCCAACTTCTGCTTGATTTAGTTTTACATCCAACTTTTGAGGGAAATCCCGTTTTATTCGTACCAGATTGTTCATTTATGATCGATCGACCCATGGATGTTTGGGGAGCTCCTCTTGAGGTAGAGGTTTTGTTGCATGCATGCTTGAAGAGCTGCATTCAACTAATGGAACTAAGCAGAAAACATCAAAAAAGTCGATTGCTCGATCAGAGGCTTGTTTTAACTCGTCAGTGGGTGCATGATCTTCGACAATTTCTTTTGAAACACTATTGGGTCACAAGCAAAACGATGCAAGTTCTTAGAAGAAGGCCTACAGAGCAATACGGCGAAGATCAGCATCAAAATGAATTCAATGTCCAACCACAAGTAGTCCCTTCATGGCTTCAGGATTGGCTTGAGAATAGAGGGGGATACCTTATAGGAAACATAAGGACTGGTAGGCCAGATTTTCGTTTTTATAGCTTGGGGAATTCATTAGCATGCATGTTTGGAGTATTGACAGCACCTCAACAGAGAGCATTATTTCGTCTGGTACTACATAACCGTGAACACCTCATGGCACAAATGCCAATGCGGATATGTCATCCTCCAATGGATATAGAAGAATGGCAAAACAAAACAGGTTCAGACCCAAAAAATTGGCCATGGAGCTATCACAATGGGGGTCATTGGCCTAGTCTTTTATGGTTTTTTGGTGCTTCGATATTGCTTCATGAAAAACGTTATCCAAAAGCTGATGTTTTACTCATGGGACAAATGAGGGCTCTTATTGAAGAATGTTATTGGAGTCAATTGAATCAACTCCCAAGACAGAAATGGGCAGAATATTTTGATGGTCCAACTGGCACATGGGTAGGACAACAATCTAGGACTTATCAAACTTGGACAATTGTTGGATTTTTATTAATGCATCATTTGCTAAGAGCTGAGCCTGATGATGTATTGATGTTGGACTTAGAGTAAAACTTCTAAAACAAACCTAAAGTCAGAGATTTATCAATTGGTAAGCATGCTCCTATCCCTAAATACATTGTCAAAACAGTTCCAAATAAAAATAATGACATTGCAACTGGTCTTCTGAAAGGATTAGCAAATTTATTTATGTTTTCAATAAAAGGAAGAATCATTAAACCCAGAGGTATCAATGTCTGCAGAGCTATACCAAGCAACTTATTAGGTACAACCCTTAAAATTTGAAAAACAGGATATAAATACCATTCAGGAAGAATCTCTAATGGAGTGGCAAATGGATTTGCTTTATCTCCAAGGAATGCAGGATCTAAAACTGCTAAACCAACAACACATGCAATCGTCCCAAGAATGACCACAGGAAAAATGTACAATAAATCATTAGGCCATGCTGGTTCTCCGTAATAATTATGCCCCATTCCTTTAGCAAGTTTTGCTCTTAATTTTGTATCGGTTAAATCAGGTTTCTTAAGAGATGACATGTTTTAAGGAGGGTTTAAGAAAATTAAGGATTAATTAAAAAGATAATTTTAATTATAATGGACCGGAGATTCCTTGTTTTCTAATCATTAGAAAATGCATCAACATAAATACAGCTAGAAGCCATGGCATCACAAAAGTGTGAAGACTATAAAACCTTGTCAGAGTTGATTGCCCAACGCTCTCACCACCTCTAAGAAGTTCGACCATAAAGTCACCAATCACTGGAATAGCTGCTGGGACTCCAGAAACAATTTTAACTGCCCAATAACCGACTTGGTCCCAAGGCAATGAGTACCCTGTAACTCCAAAAGCAACAGTTATTACTGCCATAACCACTCCAGTTATCCATGTCAATTCTCTAGGTCTTTTAAATCCGCCAGTCAAATAAACGCGAAAAACATGCAAAATAAGCATAAGTACCATCATTGAGGCACTCCATCTATGGACTGATCTAATCAACCAACCAAAGCTCACATCTGTCATCAGATAACTTACTGAGCTATAAGCTTCAGTTACTGTAGGTTTGTAGTAAAAGGTCATCGCGAATCCAGTCGCGAATTGGATCAAAAAACAAACCAGTGTTATGCCACCAAGACAATAAAAAATGTTGACATGTGGAGGAACGTATTTTGAAGTGACATCATCAGCTATGTCCTGTATCTCAAGACGTTCCTGGAACCAGTCATAAACCGGTGAAGAGTTCGCCATCCACTTATGCACTGTACTTTCAAATATCTTACTCGATGTGCCCCTTGGTCGCCGCAAAAGATCAATCCAATGCTTTCATCTGTTAAATCTTTAACTAAGCTACTGCAAAGATTTTTTGCAGTTTTAATTTGCTTTGAGATTTTATTTCAAGTCTTTACTCAGCCAGCAATTGCCCTAAATGATGGGCAATTGCTAGTTATAGAGGCCTGGAATCTAGTTAATGCGGGTTACTTAGATCCTAAGAAATTTGATGAAATTCAATGGAAAAAACTTCGTCAAAAAGCTCTTGAAAAGCCAATAAACAATTCTCAACAAGCGTATTCAGCTATAGAAGCAATGCTTCTTCCTCTTGGAGATCCTTATACGCGGTTATTGAGACCAGTTGATTACGAAGCGATGAAGAAAAGCAACATAGGTAGTGAAATCAATGGAGTTGGTCTTCAATTAGGAGCAAGAAAAGAAGATGGAGAGATAGTTGTAATATCTCCACTTGAAGGATCTCCCGCCTCGGATGCAGGGATAACAAGCGGATCGATTATAAAAAAAGTCAACGGGCAATCTCCGAAACAATTAGGACTTGAAGCAACAGCCGCAAATTTGAGAGGTCAAACCGGGACACAGGTAGTTGTTGAATTAGAGCAACCTGACAATGAAATAAAAGAAATTTCTTTAGAAAGGAGAAGTGTTGATTTAAGACCAGTTAGGACTAAGAGAATAAGAAATGAATCAAATACCTTTGGTTATTTAAGAATTACACAATTTAGTGAGGGAGTTCCTGAACAAGTCAAGGAAGCATTGGAAGAACTTTCTGGCAAAGAAATAGATGGACTCATTTTGGACTTAAGAAATAATTCTGGAGGTCTTGTAAGTTCTGGGCTCGCAGTTGCTGACGATTTCCTCAGCAATATGCCCATTGTTGAAACAAAAAAAAGAGATTCCATAAATGATCCCATCAGTTCTGGACTAGAAACTATTTATGATGGCCCAATGGTTACTCTTGTAAATGAGGGGACAGCAAGTGCTAGTGAAATCCTTGCTGGTGCTCTTCAGGACAACAAAAGATCTGAGCTAATAGGTAACAAAACTTTTGGGAAAGGCCTCATACAATCTTTAACCAATCTCAGTGACGGTAGTGGTTTAGCTGTAACAGTTGCTAGCTATTTAACTCCAAGTGGAAGAGATATACAAAATCTTGGAATAGATCCTGACCGTCTTTTAGAGATGCCAGAGCCTCTTAATCCAGGCTCTGACGAAGACAGATGGCTTTCAGATGCAGAGCTTATTTTGCAAGCAACTTTAGATAAAGAAGAAGTCTCAGAAAAATTATCAAAAGAAGCTTTAGTAAAAGAAGAACAAGTAATAAGCCAAGAAATTGAATAAATCATGTCGTCAAGAACTTATTACGACCCTCTTCATCAATCCATCACATTAAATAGCTCAATTCCAGAGGAAAAAATGGTTATGGAATTAATAGATTCCTCCCCATTTCAAAGATTAAGAAGAATCAAACAATTAGGTCCTGCCTACTTAACATTTCATGGTGCAGAATCAAGCAGATTCACTCATTCGCTTGGTGTATTTCATCTAGCAAGAAGAGCAATAAATCATTTATCAAACTTTGATTCTGAATTAAAAGAGCATAAATTCATCCTCTATGGTGCTGCGCTTTTACATGATCTAGGGCATGGTCCACTAAGTCATACAAGTGAAGAAATCTTCAAAATAAAACATGAATCATGGACCGCTAAATTAATAAATTCAAGTCAAGAAATAACTACTATACTTAATAAATATGGGAAAGGAAATGCAAAAGAAATTTCAGATTTAATCCAATCAAGAAAATCAGAAAAAAAATTAATAATTTCTTTAATTAGTAGTCAACTAGACTGCGATCGACTTGATTACTTAATGAGAGATAGTTATACAACAGGGGCAAGATATGGTCAGTTAGATATAGATCGAATAATTTCAGCAATGACTATTTCACCTGATGGAGATTTAGCAATACATCCAAAAGGATTAATGGCAGTTGAGCATTATTTAGTCATAAGAAATCTAATGTATAGAAGCGTATACAATCATCGGTTAAATGAAGTTTGCAATTGGTTATTAGAGCAAATCATCAACACAGCAAGAAAAATTGGACCAAAAAACTTGTGGGCTGATAAAAGCATGTCTGAATGGCTTTGGAATTATGAAAAAATGAGCCTAGATAGTTTTTTATGTAATGATGACACAGTAACTGGATATCATATTCACAAATGGCAATACTCTACTTATGAAAATCTATCTCATCTCTGTAGGCGCTTTCTACATAGAAATTTATTAAAAGCATTAAATATATCCTCCTTCACTTTAGAAACAAGACTTCAATCTCTAGCAAAAGCTAGAAAACTATCTGAAAAATATTGCATTGAGCCAGATATATCCTGTGGTTTAAGAGAACAAATAGTTAAAAGTTACCATCCTTATAAACATGGACTTCGTTTATGGGACGGAGAAAGGTTACAAGCTTTAGAGAAAGTTTCACCTTTAGTTGAGAGATTAATTCAGCCGAATCAATCTTCTTGGTTGATTTATCCAAAAGAAATAGAAATTGAATTAAAAATAGAGATTGAGAAACTAAAAACGAAACACAATTAGAAATGAATTCAAACAATCAAAAAATAATAATCAATATAGATGATAGAAACTACACTAATTGGAAAATAGATTTAAAAAATAAATTAAAAACACTGAGATCAAATAATTTAGAAATAGATTCAAAAAATATCGATCTTTCATGCAAAGACATATCAGAAATAATAGAAATTGCTAATCATTATGATTCTAAGATTATTGGTTTTTGCTCATCATCTCCAAAGACGATAGTAAGTTCTCAATCACTAGGTTATAAATCTCAATTTATTATTGAAAATTCTTCACAAAATACTTCAGAGATAAATAAAAAAAATCTAACTTTTGCAAAAACTCACTTTCATCAAGGAACTGTAAGGTCAGGTGAATATCTTGAAAGTCCTGGGAATTTGTTAATCCTTGGAGATGTTAATCCAGGGGCAAAAGTTAGCGCAGAGGGAAATATAATTATTTGGGGAAAACTTCTTGGGATTGCCCATGCAGGCACTAATGGCAACTCTAAAGCAACCATATCCGCACTTCAACTTAGACCTGTTCAACTAAGAATCGCTAAAAAAATTGCTAGAGGGCCTAAGGATAAGCCTAAATTTGGTCATGCAGAGCAAGCAAAAATAGATTCTGAAGAAATCATAATTTCACCACTTTTTACCACACAAGTTGATGACTAAAACCAGCAAGGTTTATGTCAAAAAGCAAGAAAAATTACTTTACACTTCCTTAGAAGATGTCTTCAAAAGCAAACCCAATACAACTGATATGACAATAAAGCTTTTTTCTTCATCAAAATCGAACTAAAGTTTGACGAATCCAAGGAGGTCAGTGGCGACAGATACACGCGTCATTCTTATTTGCTCAGGGAAGGGTGGTGTTGGCAAGACAACCCTTACAGCGAACCTTGGCATTTCGCTAGCAAGGCAAGGTTTAACCACTGCTGTTTTAGACGCAGACTTTGGTCTAAGAAATTTAGATTTACTATTAGGCCTTGAAAATCGAATTGTGTACACAGCACAAGAAGTTCTTGAAGAGGAATGCAGACTTGATCAGGCCTTAGTGAAGCACAAGCAAGAATCCAATCTATCTTTACTTCCTGCGGGAAATCCAAGAATGCTTGATTGGTTAAAACCCGATGATATGAAGCGCATAGTAGATATGTTAAAAGAACAATTTAATTACGTTTTAATTGACTGCCCTGCAGGAGTTGAAGATGGATTTAAAAATGCTATGGCAGCCTCTCAGGAAGCAATAGTAGTTACCAATCCTGAGGTGTCAGCAGTTAGAGATGCAGACAGAGTAATTGGTTTACTCAATACAAATAGTATTAAACCAGTTCAGTTAGTTCTTAATAGAGTTAGGCCAAAAATGATGGCTAACCAAGAAATGCTTTCTATAGAGGATGTGACTGATATTTTAGCCTTACCTTTACTTGGCCTTGTGCTAGAAGATGAACAGGTAATTGTCAGTACAAACAGAGGAGAGCCACTAACTTTAAATAGCGTTAATTCCCCAGCAGCTAAATGTTATTTAAATATTGCAAAAAGATTACAAGGAGAAAATATTCCACTTATTGATCCATTAGAAGAGAGTTCTGGATTTGGTGCAAAGTTTAGAAGACTAATGCAAACAAAAATTTTCTAAAGCAATGACAATGACCCTTAGAGACATTATCAACAAGTTACTGCGTAGACAGCCGGCTAGCGCGAGCACCGCGCGAGAGAGGTTGCAACTTGTTTTAGCTCATGATCGATCAGATCTAAGTACAGAACTTTTAGATCAAATGAGAAAAGAAATACTTGAGGTGGTAGCAAAGTATGTAGAGATAGACGTGGATGAAGGCGCAGTAAGTCTTGAGACAGAAGATCGCATGACCGCATTAGTAGCAAACTTACCAATAAAAAGAACTATGACTGGTCAAATCCAACTTAAAGAGCCTACGAATCAGTCAGAAGAAGAAACTGAAAGCACAGATCAAAAATCTTAATCAATTTAAGATGGCATTCACTTGTTGGATGAGATCAAAAAAAGATATCTAAAAAGTATTTTTAACAAATTTCTTATATGAATTAACTTTAATATTACTTTTTTAGGTAAGATATAGAGATTGCCGGCTTAGCTCAGCGGTAGAGCAGCGCTTTTGTAAAGCGAAGGTCATCAGTTCAAATCTGTTAGCCGGCATTTTAAAAACCAGAACTAAAAATATCTATTTAGATTTACCAGAGATTATCCAAATTAAAAAAGCTGAAATAAATAGGCTTAAAAATTTTAATTGAAAAATCCAATCAAAACTCATTATGGGGAGTCTGAAAAGCCACCAAAAAATAGATTGCACTAACAAAACTATTAAAAATAGATAAATCATTGGATTCTTTATTTCAAAACGACTGAACCAGGCCTTAACAAATTCCACTTTCCATCTTCCCATTCAACGACTGTGCTTGCCATACCAGAACAATTTGGCCAAGGGATAGGAGCCAGTATTGGAATTCCAGGGAATTTAATCGAAGCTTCCATCGCATCTTTAACAGGTGCTTCTCCAGAAATGTTTGCACTTGTAGTTGCAAGAGGACCAGTTTGCATAAGCAAATCTCTTGCAATTCTTAGTGCGGGGACTCTGAAGCCAACAGAATTTGAATTGCCATTCAAATTCTCAGATAAATTTCCAATTGTGGGCAAAACCATGGTTAATGCTCCAGGCCAATATATTTTCGCCAGTTGAAAGCTATCTTCCAAAGCACAAGGATGCACAAATCCAAACAAATCATCCAAGCAACCTCCCATTAATATGAGTGGCTTACTTGAAGGCCTTTTCTTAATAGTCCATATTTTTTTTGAGTATTTTGGGTATGAACAAATTGCTGGCAAAGTATCAGTAGGGAATAAAGCTAAAGATCCCTTTTTCAACTTCAAAGCCAACTCAAAAATTCCAAATTGCTGGGTGATCATTTCATTTTCTACGACAAATTGCATAGCGCTTAATTCCACTTAAATCTTTTTCAAAAGAAACTTCTTCCATTCCAATATTCTTCATAAAACTAGTTATCTTTTCACTTTGATCATAATGATGTTCAAGAATCAACCAACCTCCTTTGGCAAGTCCATTTAATGCTCCAAGGATGATTTTCCTAGAAGCATTCATTCCATCCTCTCCACCATCCAAGGCAAGAATTGGCTCATGGTTTTTAACAACTGGTTCTAACTTTTCAATTAAATCTGAGGGAATATAAGGAGGATTACTTAAAACCAAATCAAAGCTACCCCTCCATCTTTTCAAAGGTTCCCACCAATCACCTAAAGAAAATCTCACATTTGCATTTGGCACAATAGATTTTAAATTTCTTTTTGCTAGTTCTAATGCTTCATTACTAATATCTGTTGCATGTCCATTCCAGTCAGAAAGAGATTTAGCTAAAGATGCTGCAATAGCTCCAGAGCCTGTACCAAGATCAGCCCATCTGCCACAATCAACATTAGTAATTTTTTTCAAAGCAACATCAATCAAAAATTCTGTTTCTTGCCTAGGGATAAGAGCTTCGGATGAAACCTCTAATTCAAAATCTCTCCAGGGGCACTTAGAAATCAAATACTGAAGTGGGGTTTGATCTTTTAAATGAGATTCCCAAATAACTTCTAATTCATCAGTTGAGATATCTAAGGAAATAAAAGTCTCAGGGTTCAAAATAATGCTTTGTAATTTAGCCCAAGAGACTCCAGCCGACATATTCAAAAGCCAATCAAAATCAACCTTCCTACCGCCTATCATTATCATTTTTCTTCTCCATTTAAGAAAAGAGTCCCCAGGAATGGCTTTAAACATAATAGATTTCAATTTCTTATACTTTTGGTCCTTCTTCTAGCATTAACAATATTTTTCTGATTTGTACTGGTAATTCTCTCACTAACTTTATAGAGTCATTTGTTTTTCTTACAACAACAAGTCCTATTGTAGCTTCTGCACCAATAGCACCATTTGATTTTAAAAATAAAGTTTTGCAAGAAAGTCGTATTTTATTTTCCAGTTTAAATTGACTCGCTAAAATAACTTTTTCGCCATGAATAAAAGATTTTTTATATCTAAGTTGAATTGAAAAGACTGGGATTTCGAAACCTTTTTTAGATAAAGTTGGATACGAATATCCAACTTTATCTAAAGCATCAATTCTCCCCTCTTCTAAAAAGTTTAAATAAGAACCATGCCACATAACCCCTGCATGATCAGTGTGCTGGGGAAGAACTGTTTTTGTTAATCTCCATATATTATTTTTTGAACTCATCCGAAATAAGAACCAATTATCTTAGTCGTTTAATTTAATATGAAGACCTTTGAAGTAATACCTTTACAGTAAAACCTCAATATAAATATTGACCTCGAGCAAATACTTGAGATCTTACTATTTAGAAAAAGTCTTAAATTACTTTTTAGGCTCAGGGCTCAATCTTCCCTTGCTGGTATCAGAATAAAAGCTTGATTTCTCACCATCGCTGGTAGAAACAAATAAACCGATAAGAAAGATAGTTGGTACTCCAACAAATAAAAGACTTGCGGCGAAGCCAAAACTAGTGGTTTCCATAACCGAGGTTTTTACTCAGAACAAATTTTACTGAAATAAACTATATATCCCTTCAGCAGAAAAACTGGGGTTTGAATCAAAGAGACTGAGATTTTGTAATTTGCCGAAAAATTATGAGTTTAAAAGTTTTTCAACTATTTGAATTTAAAAGCCACGAAAAATAATTTTCAAACTGTCGATTCATTTAGATTTGAGCTCGATTTTTAGTTTTTTAAAATTAAATTGATAAAAAAAACGTATTAAAATTACAAAATCAGTTGAAATTTGAAAAATTCTTTTTTTTCTTTTTATTTTTATTTTTTCTAGTCTGAGACTGTCTTTTCGCAATTTTTAGCTCCTCAAATCCAGTAAGATTTTACAAAAGAGTGTCAAAAGTCATTTCAGGTCTATGCATCCTGTGCATTAACTCAAGCAATACCATTTACGATCATGCGAGTCTTGCTGCATTAAGCAGCTTCGTTATACGAACCTGACCCATGGGATTGCCCTGGTATCGGGTGCACACAGTCGTTATCAACGACCCTGGCCGTCTCCTGGCCGTGCACCTCATGCATACTGCTTTGTTAGCCGGCTGGGCCGGCTCAATGGCCTTATATGAATTGGCCATTTTTGATCCTTCTGATCCAGTACTTAATCCAATGTGGCGCCAAGGCATGTATGTCATGCCCTTTATGGCCCGCCTAGGAATTACAGGTAGCTGGAACGGATGGGATATAACCGGAGCCACCGGAGTCGACCCCGGCTTCTGGAGCTTCGAAGGTGTTGCTGCAGCTCATATAGTTTTCAGTGGCCTCCTTATGCTTGCTGCCGTATGGCACTGGACATATTGGGACCTTGAATTGTGGGAAGATTCCCGCACTGGAGAGCCAGCCTTAGATCTTCCAAGAATATTTGGAATACATCTTTTCTTAGCTGGCCTGACATGCTTTGGGTTTGGCGCATTTCATTGCTCAGGTGTAGGCATATGGGTCTCTGATCCATATGGATTAACTGGGCATGTAGAAAAAGTTGCTCCAGTCTGGGGTGCAGAAGGATTTAATCCATTCAATGCTGGAGGAATTGTCGCCAATCACGTTGGTGCAGGACTTTTAGGAATAATTGGTGGAATATTCCATATCACCAATAGACCCGGAGAAAGGCTCTATAGGGCTCTAAAGCTAGGTAGTCTTGAAGGCGTTCTGGCTAGTGCTCTAGCGGCTGTTCTTTTTGTATCCTTCGTAGTTGCTGGAACCATGTGGTATGGCTCAGCAACTACTCCAGTTGAATTATTTGGTCCTACCAGATATCAATGGGATTCTGGATATTTCAAAACTGAAATCAACCGGAGAGTTCAAGAGTCTATGAATGATGGTGCTTCGAAAACTGAAGCTTATGCCGCCATTCCTGAGCAACTTGCTTTCTATGACTATGTAGGTAACAGTCCAGCCAAAGGAGGACTATTCAGAGTTGGTGCAATGGTTAATGGAGATGGAGTTCCAAGTGGATGGCAAGGGCACATCTCATTTACTGATAGCGATGGCAATGACTTAGAAGTAAGAAGAATTCCAAATTTCTTTGAGAACTTCCCTGTCATTCTTGAAGACAAGGATGGGAACGTTAAAGCTGACATTCCTTTCCGTCGAGCCGAAGCTAAGTACTCCATTGAACAAACTGGAGTCACAGCTACTGTTTATGGTGGTGAATTAAATGGACAAACATTTACTGATCCAGTAATAGTTAAACGTTTAGCAAGAAAATCTCAGCTTGGAGAAGCCTTCAAGTTTGACAGAGATCGCTACAAGTCAGATGGTGTATTCAGAAGCTCTCCAAGAGCCTGGTTCACTTATGCTCACTTGTGTTTTGGCTTGCTATTCCTCTTCGGGCACTGGTGGCACGCTGCCAGGACTCTCTTTGGCGACAGATTCTCAGGTATCGATCCAGAGCTTGGAGATCAGGTTGAGTTTGGTCTCTTCAAAAAACTTGGAGACGAATCCACACGCCGAGTTCCTGGTCGAGCCTAAATCAGGATTCTTTACCCCCCTTATACCGAGAACTTAGATGGAAGCTTTCTCCTACGTGCTAATCCTTACTTTGGCACTTGTAACGCTCTTCTTTGCTGTCGCATTTCGTGATCCTCCGAAATATGACAAGTAAAATACCAATAAAAAAAGCCCTGAATTTTCAGGGCTTTTTTATTTTGACTTAGAATTAAAAATTTAAAAAATTGATTCTTCAATAAAATTAAAAATATTTTAAATAAAAAGTATTTTTATTTAATCTACCCCTTCTCAGAATCCAAATAAATGTTTAAAGTTAGTTAGATCGTTGAAAAGGGCTGCATGCAGTGCCCATCTTGTCAAAACACAGACAGTCGAGTTCTTGAATCCCGTTCTGCTGATTCTGGGAAAAGCGTAAGAAGAAGAAGGGAGTGCTTAAATTGCGACTTCCGATTTACTACTTATGAAAGAGTAGAAACAACACCAATTACTGTTTTAAAAAGAAGCGGAGCAAAAGAATTGTTTAATCGAAGTAAAATAATTAATGGCTTAAATAGAGCCTGTGAAAAAACATTGATACATGGATCTAAAATTGAATTTATTGTTGACGAAATAGAACTAGTACTCCATCAAGGAGTTGGCAAGGAGATCAAATCAATTGAGATTGGAGAAATGGTTCTTACACATTTAAGAGATATCAATGAAGTTGCTTACATCAGATTTGCCTCTGTTTATAGACAATTTAATGGAATCAATGATTTCATGAAAACCCTTGAAGCACTAAAACCAATAAAAAAAGATCAATTGGCAACAGTTATTTAACTAGAAAGACCTATCAATAAAGTAGAATTTAATTTCAATTTGGTCGGCGGGCCATTTTGTATTTCTATCGAACTGTTCTAAAAAGGCAGACCGCCATTCAAGCATGACTGAAAATTCAGAGAGCAAAGTTCAAGAAACAAATCCTGAAAAAGAGACATTAATACCTGAAGAAAATGTCTCAAATTCAACAAGTGTAGAGTTTGAAGAAAATTCAATTAATGAATTAAAAGAAGACGATATTCCAAAAAACATTCCTGCTGCTGATGACTCATCAAGCAGAATTAATAAGAGTGATCTTGAAAGTGCAGGTTTCACACTTGATGAATTCGCATCTTTACTAAGCAAATATGACTACAACTTTAAACCTGGCGACATAGTCAATGGAACAGTTTTTGCTCTTGAATCGAAAGGAGCAATGATTGATATTGGAGCTAAAACAGCTGCTTTTATGCCTATGCAAGAAGTCTCAATAAATAGAGTCGAGGGCCTAAGTGATGTTTTACAGCCTTCAGAAATTAGAGAATTTTTTATAATGACTGAGGAAAATGAGGATGGTCAATTATCTCTATCAATTAGGAGAATTGAATATCAACGAGCTTGGGAAAGAGTTAGACAATTACAAAAAGAAGATGCCACAATTTACTCTGAGGTTTTCGCCACGAATAGAGGCGGTGCACTTGTTCGAGTTGAAGGGCTCAGAGGCTTTATTCCTGGATCACACATAAGCACTAGAAAGGCGAAAGAAGAACTAGTTGCTGATTTCTTACCATTGAAATTCCTAGAGGTTGATGAAGAAAGGAATAGGCTTGTTTTAAGTCATCGCAGGGCTTTAGTTGAAAGAAAAATGAATCGCCTTGAAGTTGGAGAAGTTGTTGTTGGAGCAGTCAGAGGAATTAAACCTTATGGGGCATTTATAGACATTGGAGGCGTCAGTGGACTTCTTCACATCTCTGAAATAAGCCATGAACATATTGAGACTCCTCACTCTGTATTAAATGTCAATGATCAAATGAAGGTCATGATTATTGATCTAGACGCTGAAAGAGGAAGAATTTCTCTATCGACAAAGGCGCTTGAGCCAGAACCTGGAGACATGCTGACTGACCCTCAAAAAGTTTTTGATAAGGCTGAAGAGATGGCAGCAAGATACAAACAAATGCTTCTTGAGCAAGCAGAAGAAGGAGAAGATCCTATTGCAGTAATGACTATTTGATTATTTACATTTATTGAAATGGCAGAACTATTAATAAAAAATAGCTCTGTTGGTTGTATTAAGGCAGTAATATTTGATAAGGATGGAACCTTATCAAACAGTGAAGAATGCTTGGTAGAACTGGCTAAAACTAGGATAATTTTTTTTGAGGATAAATTTAAAAAATCAAAGCTAAACAATATTAAAATTTGGTTATTAAAGAAATTACTTGTTTCTGTTTATGGATTAAAAAAAAATTGTCTTTCAGCTAATGCATCTTTAGCAATAGCGTCTAGAGAGCAAAACATTATATCTACTGCGACAATATTTACTTTATTTGGTTTCGATTGGTTTCAATCACTTTCAATCGGTAAAGAAATCTTCGATGAAGTAGATATTTACCTTTCTAATCAAAAAGGTAATATGCAGAAGCATAGAACTCTAATTCCAGGAGCTTTAGATCTATTAATTTCTCTAAAAAAGAAAGGAGTATCTATTGCATTAATGACAAATGATACACAAGGAGGGATTGAAGAATTTATTTGCAGGAATAAGTTGGAAGATATATTTGATTATTATTGGAGTGCTGAGAATAAACCTACTAAACCGAATCCAGAAGCAGTTATAGAACTTTGCAAAAAAATGAATCTTAATCCTTCAGATTGTGCTCTTATTTCAGATGCAGATACTGATTTAAGAATGGCCAAAGAAGCTGGTATAACTATAGTGGTTGGCTTTAATGGTGGTTGGCAAACCCCCCCAGCTCTGCTTGAAAATAGATTTCTTATAGAAAAATTAAATGAATTAAAAATTCATTCAAGCCACTAAAATATTGAATATTAATATTTTTAATGAGTAGCTACGTTTTCACGTCTGAATCTGTCACTGAAGGGCATCCAGACAAAATCTGTGATCAAGTGAGTGACGCAGTTTTAGATGCATGCCTAAATTCAGATCCGACCAGCAGAGTCGCATGTGAAGCAGTTGTTAATACTGGCTTATGTTTAATAACTGGAGAAATAACTTCAAAAGCAGAGGTGGATTTCAACAAGCTTGTAAGAGAAGTCATTAAAAGCATTGGCTATAGAAGTGCTAGTGATGGTGGATTTGATGCTAATAGTTGCGCCGTTCTAGTCGCACTTGACCAACAGTCTTCAGATATAGCTCAAGGTGTAAATGAAGCTGAAGACCATTCAACAGATCCGCTCGATCAAGTTGGGGCTGGTGATCAGGGGATCATGTTTGGATTTGCTTGTGACGAGACTCCTGAACTTATGCCATTACCAATAAGTCTCGCTCATCGATTAGCACGAAGATTGGCATTAGTAAGGCACCAAAAATTACTCGATTATCTTTTACCTGATGGCAAAACCCAAGTAAGTGTCTCCTACCAAAACGGAGTACCATGCTACATAGACACAATCTTGATTTCTACTCAGCACAAAGCAGAGGTAGATGGATTAACTCTTGAAGAGGAAATCCAAAAAAAAATTGCTAATGACCTATGGAAATTTGTTGTTGAGCCTGCCACCGAAGACCTGTCTCTGAAACCTGTTAAAGAATTAACTCGCTTCCTCGTGAATCCAACCGGGAAATTTGTTATTGGAGGTCCTCAAGGCGACGCAGGTCTAACTGGAAGAAAAATAATTGTTGATACCTATGGTGGATATGCTCGACATGGAGGAGGCGCTTTCTCAGGCAAAGACCCTACTAAGGTTGATAGATCTGCAGCTTATGCAGCACGATTTGTTGCGAAGGCATTAGTTGCAGCAAATTTGGCAAAAAAAATTGAAGTTCAATTAAGTTATGCAATCGGAGTAGCAAAACCTATATCGATACTTGTGGATTCATTTGGGACAGGAAAGGTTTCAGACTCTGAACTAACACAACTTGTACAAGATCAATTCGATCTAAGACCAGGCGCAATCATCAAAGCATTCGATCTTCAAAATCTACCAAGTATTAGAGGTGGTCGTTTTTATAGAGACACTGCGGCCTATGGTCATTTTGGCAGAACGGATATTCTTCTCCCATGGGAGGACGTATCTCAAAAAGCAAAAGAACTAAGTTTGCTCAAATAAAAAGAATTTAATCATAAAAAAATGTTAAATAATTCTCTTGTACTTGGTATAGATCTTGGGACATCAGGCGTAAGAATTGCAATCATTAATGCCAACAAAAAAATATTATTCACATCATCGAAAATATACTCTAAAGGTCTTGAAATTTCTGAAGACTGGGTAAATAGCCTCAAAACTTTAATTCAAGAAATTCCAAAAGGTCTTAAAGAAAAATTAGTTTCTTGTTCAGTAGATGGAACCTCTGGAACACTATTGGCATGCAAAAAAAATGGAGAGCCTCTTGGGAAAGCACTCCCTTATTTCTTATCCTTTTCGGAATATAAAGACGAAATCGAAAAGCTATTTAATAAAGAATGTGCAGGATCAAGTATAAGTGGAAGTGTTGGGAGAGCACTGAAACTTATAGCCTTATACGGTAATGAAATAATTTTAAGGCATCAAGCAGATTGGATTAGTGGATGGCTTATAAATAATTGGGAGTATGGTGAAGAGGGTAACAATATTAGGATGGGTTGGGACATATCAAATAATTCATGGCCAGAAAATTTTCAAAATTTAAAATGGTTAAAATGTCTTCCGAAAATAATTCCTTCAGGGCAAATAATGGGGGATTTATGTAATAAAAAAGCCAATGAACTAAGCTTACCCAAAAATCTTCAAGTGATAGCAGGGACTACAGATTCTAATGCTGGGGTTTTAGCCACTTTTCCTAATAAAAATGATGGGATAACAATCCTTGGCAGCACAATAGTAATTAAGAAGTTTGTCAATAAGCCCTTTGAGGGAAAAGGCATTTCAAATCATAAATTGTTAGGGAATTGGCTATGTGGTGGAGCATCTAATACAGGGGCTGCGATACTACTAGATTTTTTTAATCTTGAATATATTGAAGAATTAAGCAAACAAATAAATCCTAATAAATCATCAGGATTAAATCTTCTTCCATTATCAAGTCGAGGAGAAAGATTTCCAATAGATGATCCCAATCTACAACCAAAACTTGAGCCAAGACCTGTCAGTGATTCTCTTTATCTTCATGCATTATTTGAGGGGTTGGCCAAAATAGAAGCAAGAGGCTGGCAAAAACTAAATAAATTAGGAGCTGATTCACCTCGGCAAATAATTACTATTGGAGGTGGAGCAAAAAATATTACTTGAAAAAAGATAAGAGAAAGAGAAATTGGCATACCAATAAAAATTTGCAACAGACCTCCCGCTGCAGGAGTAGCAAGTATTGCTTTGCAGGGATTATTATGAATAAAGCATTAAATTCTTTATAAAATTTTTAATCTCAATTTCATTAAATCTACCTAACTTATTAATTAATTTCTAAATTCAAGAACAAAAAGATTTTCATGAACCCCGAACCAATCACCAAAGAGTCAAGTACAAGAATATGTAATCATATGAACAAAGACCATGAGGATGCAGTAAATGCATATGCAAAATATTATGGAAAAATTAAAACTTTTAAATCAGCAAAAATGATAAGCCTATCTCAAGAAGCTATTGAGCTTAAAATTGATGAACAGACATTAGAAATAAAATTTGATCATATTCTTCAAGACTGTGCAGATGCACATAAAACATTGGTTAGGATGATTAAAGCTATTCCTAGCTTATGAAATTTGCTTCCAACATAATCATGAGAAAATAGCGTTTCTCATGATTTTCAAATTGCCTTTGCAATTGGACAAAAGAAAAATAAGGAGATTTCAATTTATTTTTCAATAAGGTACTTACGAATTGGTAGATTATTAGGGGAGAAAGCCGGGATAGCTCAGTTGGTAGAGCAGGCGACTGAAAATCGCCGTGTCCCCAGTTCAAATCTGGGTCCTGGCACCATTCAAATCAAAACATTTGAATATTAAAGAGCACCCCCAACAGGTGCTTTTTTAATGCCTTGATTTTAGTGTTAGCAATGCCTTAGAACTTAAAGGCATTTGAATTGCCAGTTAACAAGTAGAGCAATTCCAATTATTACAAAACCGCATAAGACCTAGTACTAGAAGCTCCAAAAATTAAAGATCATTTCAATCTTGAGTTAACATAAAAGAAATTAGTAGTTCAGAGATGATGAATCTTTTAATCGGAGTTCAAAGTACATTTGATCTTTCCAAAGTAGATTTCTCCTCAGGTCTAAATATAAATTCACCTGATCTTGCTGGCATATCATTTTTAATGGTTATTTTTGCAGGAGTTTTTGCTTTGAGACTTGGAACCACTCTTAGAGACTCGTAATTTTCAAAAATACTACAAGTTAAATATTTAAAATATAAAAAAATTTTTCTAAAGCTGAAATTTTTAAAGACTAAAGTATTTTGATTTTTTAAAACCTTAAAAGTTTAATAACTTTAATTCCGACTTCTTCTAAAGAAGTTGACAATTAAAATGAAGACAATAATAAGTAAGACTAAAAGATCGTTAATATCTGGCAAAATCAATAGCTGGTAATCAAAAGTATTTTAAACAATAATCATAATATATGTTGGTTTTCATATCATTTATCTCCAAATGCATTAGTTAGCTTATTAAGCATAAATCATACTGCAATAGGCTTTATCAAGTAAATTAAATAATGATTAACTATCTTACGAAGACCTAGTTATTTTTAATATTCCATTAAGGAGTTAAAATGATTTAAACATTTGATTCTATTCTTATGAATTTAGGGGCATCTACTGAAAATTTATATAATAATGCTGATAGTTTTGCAATGGCATTTGATGCAGCTTGGAAGGATTGTGATCTAGGAAATAATAAAGATATAAAAACAGATGAAAAGATTGAAATAGCTTTTGAGAAGATTAAAAATCACCCTTTTCTAATTTCAAACCCAATCCAATCCAGGAATGTTGCTCTCTTCAGAATAAAATTATTAGGACTAGCCTAAGTTTTAAATAATCAGAAGAAATTAAAACTATTTTTCAATAAGTATTTTTAAAATAAGCTAAGTACCATTCAGAAAATAATCTAATCCCATTCTCTATGGATGTTGTGGGTTTGTATTCTACCCATGAATTCAGCAAGTCCATCCTTGCAGCAGTTGCAACGACATCTCCTGGCTGCATAGGTTGAAAATTCTTTATAGCTTTCTTTCCTAAATTCTTCTCTAACAACTCTATAAAGTATGATAGTTTAATTGGATTTGAATTACCTATATTAAAAATCCTATAAGGTGCTAATGAAGTTGAAGGGTTAGGAATAAGTGGATTAAAGTCATCATCAATACTTGCTTTCTTGAAGCAACAACGAACTATCCCTTCTACCACATCATCGATGTAAGTAAAATCCCTTTGCATATTACCGTGATTGAATACTTGGATTGGCTCATTATTTAAAATTGATCTCGCAAAAATCATTGGAGCCATATCAGGTCTTCCCCATGGGCCATAAACGGTAAAGAATCGAAGCCCAGTTGTTGGCAAGTCATACAAGTGGCTATAGGTATGGGCCATTAATTCATTAGATTTCTTAGTCGCCGCATACAAACTAACTGGATGATTTACTGATTGTTCTTCATAGAAAGGAAGATTTTTATTGCCACCATAAACAGAACTGCTAGATGCATAAATCAAATGAGGAATCTTATTCTGCCTACATCCTTCAAGTACATTTGCAAAACCCACCAAATTACTTTGTATATATGCAGCAGGGTTGGTTAATGAATAACGAACACCAGCTTGTGCGGCAAGATGAACAAAAACTTGAGGATTATATCTATTAATTATATCTTGTAATACTTTATCATCTTCTATATGGATCTCATGAAAAAACCATTCTCCATTTATTTTTGAAACTTTCTCAATTTCAGTTAATCTAGATCTTTTTAAGGAAGTAGAGTAATAGTCATTTAAGTTATCAATACCTATAACTTTAAAATCCAAAGTAAGAAGAGCTTTTACTAAAGCTGCACCAATAAAACCTGCTGCACCTGTTACAAGAATTGTCATATTGCCTGCCTTTGAATTCATGATTTTATTATAATTTACAAAAAATAAAATTTTGCATCATCATGCTAGCATTTTATTGATTAACTTTTTAAATTAAAAATAGTTAATTACTTATTTACTTTTTCCAACGGTTAATTTCTTTTCAAAATACTCTCTTGTAATTGCTAATCCTTCTTTAAACATTATTTTGGGCTCCCAATTTAATTCTTTTTGTGCAAGAGAAATTGAAGGTTTTCTTCTCAAAGGATCATCCTCTATTTCTTTTGAAAATTTCAGATTTAATTTTTCAATTGAGATATTTCTTATTAAGTTAGTTATTTGAAGAATAGATAATTCTTCAGGATTTCCTAAATTCATAGGTCCTAAGTTTGAAGAATTCATGAATAAAGTTAAACCATCTATCAAGTCATCAACAAAACAAAAGCTTCTAGTCTGATTACCATTGCCATAAATAGTTAAGTCATTTCCATGTATTGATTGAACTAATAAGTTGCTAATAAGTCTCCCATCATTTAATAGCATTCTAGGACCATAGGTATTAAATATTCTGGCAATTCTTATTTCTATACCATGCATTCTCATATAGTCATAACACAATGATTCCGCAACACGTTTACCCTCATTATAGCAACTACGTATTCCTATAGGATTTACATTGCCGTTATACTTTTCAGGCTGGGGATGTATTTCGGGATTTCCATAAACTTCACTAGTACTTGCAAATAATATTCGAGCTCCAACTCGCCTAGCCAAACCAAGCATATTGTAAGTTCCAAGAAAGCTAGTTTTAGCTGTTTTGATAGGGTTTAATTGATAATGAATTGGAGAAGCTGGACAAGCTAAATGCCAAATCCTATCCACATCAAGCTTGATTGGCTCAGTAATGTCATGATGTATGAGCTCAAAAGATGGATGTCCAATCCAATGTTCAATATTTTCTTTACTCCCAGTAAAAAAATTATCCAAACATATAACTTTTTCTCCTGATTTCATTAAGCGATCAACCAAATGAGAACCCAAAAAGCCAGCTCCTCCACTAACCAAGTTTTTCACAGGAGAAGAGGGCATAAAAATTCACGCTTTAATTTTTAATTTTAGTATCTTGCCAAAAATTATAAAATTGATTAATTTTATGTCACGTAAATCTTTATGGTTTTACTAAATCAAATATATTTTAAATAGGATAATTAAATTAGAAGTCTTTTAAGAGCTTATCCTCTATATCCAGGAGTTCAATTTGAAAAAAGAAACATTAAAAAAGTACCTTACTATTGCATTCTTCACAGGTGCTTTCATTTTACTTGTCTTCTTAATTCAGACGTATGGAATTGAACCATTAAGAAGTGCTGTTAAAGAAATGGGTATTTGGGCACCTCTGGGAATTCTTATACTTCGAGGAATAAGCGTAATCCTTCCAGCATTACCTAGCTCAGTTTATTCACTTTTAGCTGGATCATTACTTGGTTTCAAAACTGGCTATCTAACTATTTTTATATCTGACCTAATTTTTTGCCAGTTAGCATTTTTTATAGCCAGAAATTTCGGGCGTGCTCCTGTTCGGAAATTAGTTGGAGTAAAAGCCATGAAAAGAATTGAAGGCTTTAATCAAAATCAACTAGAAGGAAATTTCTTTCTAATGACTGGACTACTAATGACTGGTCTTTTTGATTTTTTAAGCTATGCACTAGGGATAGGGGGAACACGATGGAGGCTTTTCACGCCAGCTCTAATAATAAGTTTATTAATAAGTGATTCAATTATTGTTGCTGTTGGCGCAGGCGTAAGTCAGGGCGCCGGACTAATGCTAGGGGGAGCTTTACTTGGAATGTTTGCATTAGCAACAATTGCTGGATTTAAGAAAAATAAAGTCTTCAAAACTCAGGAGAAAAGCAAGTGAATTAAAATAAGTGTTAAGAAATTAAATAATATAGATAACTAAAAAGAAAAATTTTATATTTATTCTATTTATATTGTTAAACTTATTTAGTACTGAATTTTGATATGTCAAGTATTCCATTTAAAGCCCTTAGAATAGGAGCAGAAGCTATTAATAAAAATCCTGTTAAGTATAATAAAAGCAGAGTATCTGGAAGTAAAAAAACTACATATGGATTACATATAAGAGGAGCATCAATGCCAGGAAAAAAAGAAAAATTCACAGTCACATCTAAAAGCAAACCTAAACTATTCGAAAACTTAATTCATAACAAAGTCATGAGCAGCTATAGAAGGGAAAAGATTGAAAGTTATAACTACAAAATATTAAATAAGGAAAGTGCTGGAAAAAACATTGTTCAAATAAATGAATTTGCTCCTAATGATGATGATGCATTACTTTTAGCAATCAATGCATTATATAGAAATATCTTTGGCAACTTATCATTAATGCAATCGGAACGTCCAATTGATATTGAAAGGAAACTAAGGAATGGTGATATAACAGTAAAAGAATTTACAAGGAAAGTTTGTAAATCAACTATATATAAAAATTTCTACTTTGATAGTATTAGTCAATATAAATCTATCAGGTTAAGATATAAACATATTCTTGGTAGGCCCATAAAAAGTCAAATCGAAGTCACTCAAAGTTCTAATATTATAAATAACCTAGGTTTTGAAACTCATATTGATTTCCTAATAGATTCTGATGAATATAATGATATTTTTGGTGAAGATATTGTTCCATATATGAGGTCATGGAATTCACCATTTGGGTTTAAAACAAAAAGTTTTCTAGAAACTTCATCAATAACAAACGCTTTTGCTACAAGTGATATTTGTGAAATTATTTAATTTTCTAAAAATAGATTTATACCAATTAAAATAAAGTAAATGAATATTGAAGAATTTTTCTTAAAAAGCGTTGGGGAATGGAACTCAATGAGAAGCGGACATTCTCTAGCATTTCAAGATTTTGAAGAAATAAGAAGTAAAATAAAAATATTTCCTTCAAAACGAAACGATTTAAGAGTTATTAAATTTTTAAAAGATAATTCAATAAATACTAATGCAGTAAATAAAACATTTCTAATTAATTGGGAGGCAAAAAGTGAATGGATTGAGGAGGATCAAGAAGGAAATTCTTTTGGCGAAAGTATACTCGTTCCGATAGAGATTTCTAAAAAAGAGGGAAAAATAATTAGGAGCTTTGGATACACTGAAGCAGTAAAAGTAGTATCATTATATAAAATTCTTGATGATGGAACTCTAATTATTTATTCAGACTATAGTCATACTTGTACAGAGGAAAGAATATGGTTTGTCTCAAACAATTTAAGGAGTAGATCTTCTGTTACAAGATCAATAGATTCATTAGCCATCCTGCAAACCTCTTATGCATCAGAAATTCGCGTATTGAAAAAATAACTTTTATATAAAATATGAGAAAAAAAACTATATTAGAATTTTCAAAGATAATTTCAGGCGTATTTAGTAATAAGGAACAGGCCTTAAATAATCCCAAAAAGTTTGCACATATTCAAATACATATTCGACCCTTATTTTTTAAAACTTATAAATGTTTTGCGTTTTACTCTGAACAGAGATATCAACACGATATATGGAATCCATATAGACAATCTATAAATAAATTATCCCATGAAAAAGAAATTTTTAATTTAAGTAATTATAAGATTGAAGACAAAGAAAGATTTACTGGTGGCGCCTTAGATATATCTCTTCTAGATAATATCTATAAACATAAGTTATATAAAAAGTCTGGATGCACTATGCATTTTAGAGAAACAAACCCAGGAAGCTTTTCAGGAAATATAGAATCAGGTTGCAAATGCTTTATACAATATGGGAAAGATAAGACTTATGTAAAAAGTAAAGTAACAGTTAATAAAAATATTCTTATTTCTGAAGATTCTGGATATGAAATAGAAACTAATAAAAAAATTTGGGGATCAGACTTTGGTCCATTAATATTTAACAAAATAGATAATTTTGATTATTTTATTGACAAGAATTGGGAATAGAGGTTCTATCTATCTTTACCAAAGAGAAATTGACTAAGAACTAATTTCTTTTGCTTTTAATCTCACGAATCTATGACTATCATTCAGAAAGAATTTAGCGAGATCTTTCTTAATATGAATTTGCTTATTTTGCAATACAAGCAAGGCTGTATATCTATTTTTCCAATAAGGTGTATGCCTCTCATCTGAAAAATTATCTATATTATTATAGAATTTAGTTTCATTCAAGCAACCCAATATTTGTATTGCTTTCGATTTGAATTTCATATAATCAGACCAATCATCGGATAATATAAAATCTACTTTATCTAATAAATATTCATCATATAATTTCTGATCTAATAGCAACTTATATACTGTAATAAAGAAGTATATAGCACCGTAATCTGATTTAGCACTATCCCAATTTTTATTTAGATAATATAAAACTTTATCTGAAGGGAGTTTTAGTAATTCTTTGATTGACTTATAACATCTATTAAAGTCTGTATGAAAAAGTTGATCAATAAAAAAGACCAAGTCATTATTAAAATTATTAACCTCTAAAATATCTATCTTACTTGGATCATCAACAATAACTGAGTCTATACAATTAAAGAGATTTAAATTTTTCCACAATACGACTTTATTAATCCAAAGAGAGTCTATTGCCTGTAATTTAAATGATGGAGAAAGTGGCGCCTTAATTAAAACAGGTAACACAGATAAATTATCAGCATTGATAATATCCTGAACTGCACAATGTCTATCATTTTGGTTAGGTAGTCGCAACAAACCATTCAGATCACAAAGTTTATCCTCTTCACCAGCAAGTTTTATTAATGCCGCAAAAGAGGCTCCTTTAACTCCATTGGAAGATTTCTTATCTATTGATAATGATCTAATCATATCTATTTCTTTTCTAACTCCTAAATTAGTTAATGTTTGTATTACTACTCTTTTATTGCTAAATTGCGTATATAATTTTGAACAAATCTTATTAATAATATCAATATCATTACATTTAAGTTTGCCTAATGACCAAATAACTATCTCAACAAGGTAGTCATCATCATTTTCTAGAAACTCTGCAATAGTTGGGATAGCTTTTTTACAACCGAAATTAGCAAGTACTTCAATTGCTTTTCTTTTGGCTATCTTATATTCAAGTGTTTCAAAGTCATATTTAATAAAGTCAAGGAGCACAATTTCTGATTCTTCACAGGGGAAATTTGCTAGGTGGAATACAGCTTTATAATAATCTGCTAAAATCTTAACCTCAGAAATTGGTCTTCTAAGAATATCGATAGCGTCTTTTTTATTGATTTTTGGTAGATTGTTAAATTGATTAGATTGCACTTTGAATATAAGGATCCGTATTTAGAAGATAAATAATATTATTTATGCAAATGCATGTAATAAGATTATAGCGAATAATGTAATCTAGATTATATAATAATCTTTCAGGTAGATAATAAAAAGTGGATAAATACTTGAAAAGCAAACAAACAGCTGATGAAGAAGAAAGAGAAAAAGCCAAGGGGGATAACCACAACAAAAGGAGTAAGAAAGAATCAAGTCAAAACGACATCAAGTTTTTAATCAAAGGTCTTAGAGATGAAAATGGTTTAGTAAGAAGAAGTCATGCAGAAGCATTAGCTAAGGTTGGTTCAGCAGCTTTACCTGAGTTAATTAAAGCTCTTCTGAATAGTAAAAACGTAATACAAAGAAGAGCTGCAGCAAAGACTTTAAAGTTAGTTGAAGATCCAACAGCTTTACCTCATTTAATTAAAGCACTTACCAATGATTCTGATTCTGTAGTGCAATTCTCAGCAGCTGGTGCAATTGCGATTTTTGGAGAGGCTGCTGTTAATCACCTAATCATTGTCTTAGAGAATCAAGAACATACAGAAATGCAATATGGTCTTGCAGCCTGGTGTTTAGCATTTATTGGAGCTAAAGCACCTAATGCAATAAAAAAAGCAGCTAAATCTAAAAACCACAATGTTAAATCAGCTGCAATTTCAGCACTTGAAGAACACATTAGACAGTCACAAGATCAAGAAGCAATTCAATTAGTAGAAAACGCTATTAATGATACAGATGAAAATGTTCAGATTGAAGCTATTAAATTAGTTGGTAAATTATATATAATAGAATCTTTAATTCCTACCTTAATATTAAAATTAAGAAGCAAAAAACCAGATATTCGAAAAGCTTCTATATTGTCGTTGATGCAACTTAGTATTAACGAAGCCATAAATCCACTCACTGACCTTCTTGAAATTGAGCAGGATACAAATGTTAAAGCAATCATTGAATTAGCTATAAAAAAGATCAATACCCCAAAGACTTAACAAGCAAACTATAACATTAAATAATTTTGTCTCTCAAAATATCTTCTTTTATCATTGGATCAATAGATTTATCATTTAACAATTCATCAAATAAATCTTCAACAGCATGATCTTTCATTTCTAAAAGAGCGCTAATAGAAGCTTTCGCTTTTAATAAGTCTTTATCTCTACAAGTTTTCATCAGAATATTTCTACCAGTTTTCCCTAATTGCCTCAAAATAGAAATAACAGTCAATATTATCTCAGCAGCGCCATCTTTCAGTGCTAAATCAACTACTAACATCTCATCCTTAGTTAATTCTTCTAACTTAAAATTAACAACAACTTTAAGAATCGTTTTAAGGCAGCTAACCTTAACAGTTATATTATTAGTATCAATATACAATGGAACGATTAACTTTAAAATTTTATCTCCAAATCGACCCAAAGCTAATATTGATTTTCTTCTTATATATATATCTTCTACATTAAGATTAGCTAAAAGATTATTTATAAATGTAACCTCAAATTCTTTTCTTAAAATCAAAAATGCTTGGTAATTAATATTTGGATTAGGATGCAAAAAATCTTGATAAAGCTCTGTATATTTATTTATATCTAAAGAATTAATAATCATAATTTTAAATTATTAATTAAGATCTCTGAAAATATATTTTAATTCAATTAATTAATTTTTAGGCAAGTGCATTTATTAAATAATCCAATAATCCTTTGAATTCCGTTTCCGCTTGCTGACTCATAACATCATTGATTTTAATTTCATCTCGAATAAATATAAATGCTTCAATATATGCAGCTGTTGGTAATAGCTGGATGCGAATAATTTCTCTCATGCCTGATATTCCCCATTCATCTAAAGGACCAGTGCCACCAGTAACTAAGCAATAATTAATAAGACGTAAGTAATGATGAATATCTCTCACGCACTTATCTTTATTAGCCTGCACATATGAGCCATTTTGATACACAGCATCAACGGCAAGATTGGTAAATCTATCAAGACAAGAAGCAAGTTTTTCTGCGGCCTCTAGACGAGCTTTTGCCCTATCAAAAGAACCTTTTACAGACTCAAAATCACTCATACTAGGAAATCTTCCTGCTGCATCGGCTGCGCTAACAACGGTTGTAACTGCAGATTTCATAGGGGCTTAAGAAGAAATGGTTTAACTTGATTTAGAAGAGGAATTAGAGATTAATGTTCAACTCAAAGCCTCTATCACAAGATCAAAATAAGATGCTGCCTCAGCAGCGATATCTTGACATTGTGCTCCTGATCCAGAATTAATCCCTTTAAACATTTTTCTGCCAGTATTTGTCTCGGTCATAATTGCAACTGTGGCAATCTTCATTATTTCTACTGCCCTAATAGCATTAGAGGTTGGGACACCAAGAGCAAGATATGTTTCTTTCAAACCATTGAGGCATCTATCTTCAAGAACAGAGGAATCCCCTGCAAGTAGCGCGTAGCTGACATATCTCAAAATAATTTCTCCATCCCTTAAACAAGCTGCCATTCTTCGAGTGGGATAGCAATGCCCTCCTGGTTGAGTTAGCCCAGTATTTTCACAAACCATTCCCGCTACAGCATCTGCTGCAATGCAAGAAACATTTTGAGTTATTGCAAGGGTTGCATCAATTCTTTTATTTGCATCTGCGACATACTTTCTTAAACCCGCAAGATCATCACTCCCAATTGCGGCCCCCTTGGCATCAGCACTTACAACTGTTCTAGAAAACGCATCAAGCATCTTTTAAATACCTAGCTTCTAATAAGTAAAAGAGTTCAAGTAAAAACTTAATAGTCATTACTTCATTACTTCTTCAACTTAAGTCTTACAGTCAAATTCCATTGAAAGAGACCTAAGAACGCAATGCTTCTTAACTGTAAGAAGAAATTCCCAAGAAAAATCAACCATAGAGTTATCTCAGAAAGCTTATAAGCAAAGTGAGATATCACTAGTTTGAGCTATTGTTAAAATAAAACGATGAAAAGTCCAACTGAAGAAGAATTTGAAGAGTCAATTAAGGAACTAAGCGAATACAAAAATCGTTTAGAAAAAGAGGTAGTAACTATTTCACAAAAGCTAAAGATGCCTCAAAGAAAAATCAACTCAATTATCAACTCTCATCAAGAACTTAATAAAGTAAAAACAATACTTTCCAAACTATATAAGCAAAAAGAAAATACAATATCAAAGCTGATATCATGAATTCATTTTGGCTGTTTAAATAATATCAAAATGGATTCCATTTATGTTGCAAAACTAAATTTAATTAAATGTATTTTAAGTCTATAAAATGAAACAATCAAAAAGTATATTTTTGAATGGATTAAACGAGGCTCAGTCTCATGCAGTTGATCATTTTCATGGTCCATTGTTAGTTGTAGCAGGAGCAGGAAGTGGAAAGACAAGAGCTCTTACTCATCGTATTGCACATTTAATTACTGAATATAAAGTTGATCCTAGTTCAATTCTTGCAGTTACTTTTACCAATAAAGCTGCAAGAGAGATGAAAGATAGGCTTGAATTGCTTTTAGCAAAAAGGTTATCAAGTCTGACCCATGGGAAGCCATGGTCTGCCTTGCAAGTAGCAGAACAAAGAGAAATTCGTAATCGTATACATCGTGAAATCAGTCGTGAATTATGGATTGGTACTTTTCACGCTTTATTTTCGAGATTATTACGCTTTGACATCGACAAATTTAAAGACCCTGAAGGATTGACATGGACAAAACAGTTCTCAATATATGACGAGACAGATGCCCAAAGTCTTATAAAAGAAATAGTTACACAAGACCTACAATTAGATCCAAAAAGATTTGAACCTAAAAAAGTCCGATGGGCAATCAGTAATGCCAAAAATCAATGCTTACTTCCTGATGATTTATCAAATAATCAAGAAGGTCAAAGAGGAAAATTAGTTGCCGAAACTTATAGACTTTATAGGAAAGCTTTAGCTGCTAATAATGCATTGGATTTTGATGATCTTCTATTAATACCTGTTCAACTATTACAGCAAAATGAAAAAATTAGAACTTATTGGCACAGTCGTTTCAAACATGTGTTGGTAGATGAATATCAAGATACTAATTGGACACAATACGAATTAATTAAACAATTAGTTACCAATGGTAAAGATCCTTCTTCTTTTCAAGATTGGAATAATCGATCTGTATTTGTTGTTGGCGATGCAGATCAAAGTATTTACAGCTTTAGAGCTGCGGACTTTAGGATACTTATGGGATTTCAAGAGGATTTTGGGAAGAAAAGCCTAGACAATACAAATGATTCAACTCTCGTGAAACTTGAAGAAAACTATCGATCTACCTCCACCATCCTCGAAGCAGCCAATTCACTAATTTCCAACAATAAAGAAAGAATAGATAAAGTTCTTAGAGCAACTAGAGGAGAAGGTGAGCCTATCAAATTAACAAGATGTGACGATGAGATAGCAGAGGCAGAGGCAGTTATTCATAGGCTAAGAATTTTAGATGCATCGAATCCAGAATTAAATTGGGGCGATATGGCTATTCTTTATAGAACTAATGCTCAATCAAGAGCAATTGAGGACTCATTGGTCCGCTGGAGTATTCCATACATTGTGGTTGGAGGATTACGTTTTTATGATCGAAGAGAAATTAAAGATCTACTAGCTTATTTAAGACTTTTAATTAATCCATCCGACAGTGTCAGTCTTCTAAGGGTTTTAAACGTTCCTAAAAGAGGCATTGGTAAAACAACAGTTCAAAAATTGAGTGATGCTGCAAGTCAATTAAAAATTCCTCTTTGGGAAGTTGTAAATGACCCCGAATCAGTCAGATCTCTCGCGGGAAGATCAGCCAAAGGTCTTTTGAATTTTAGTGAGCTTATCAATGAATTACAAAGTCATCTTCTATCTTCAAGCCCGGCCGAATTAGTTCAATTAGTTTTAGAAAAAAGTGGTTACTTAAGTGAATTAATAGTGACAGGAACAGATGAGGCAGAAGAAAGAAGACGCAATCTTCAAGAATTAGTTAATGCAGCTTTGCAATATCAGGAAGAAAGTGAAGATGCAAATTTAGAAGGTTTTTTATCTACTGCTGCTTTATCAAGCGATGCAGATAACAAAGATACTGCCTCAAATCGAGTCACATTAATGACTCTTCACAGCAGTAAAGGTTTGGAATTTCCTGTCGTTTGTCTTGTAGGAATGGAGCAAGGTTTATTCCCAAGCTATAGATCACTTGATGATCCATCTTCACTTGAGGAAGAAAGGCGACTTTGTTATGTAGGACTTACTAGAGCGAAAGAAAAACTATTTCTCTTTCATGCATCTGAGAGAAGAATGTGGGGAGGGATGAGAGAACCAGCTATCGCATCTATATTCCTCTCCGAGATACCAGAAGAGCTTGTTAAAGGAGATATTCCGTTATCTGGTGGAGCTACATTAAGAAGAGAAAAAAATCTAGACAGACTTACTAGAATTGATCGAAAAAGTAATAGAAATTCTTTTCCTAGTGAAGCTGAAAATGCAGTAAGAAAAACATATTCTGGTCCTTCCCCAGGGAAAAAATGGTCAGTTAACGATAGGGTTGAACATTCTTCATTTGGAGAAGGGAGAATCACACATGTTTTTGGTTCAGGAGAAAAAATCTCACTCGCTATAAAGTTCTCAGGAATGGGACCCAAAATATTGGACCCAAGACTAGCTCCATTGAAATTGATAGATGAGTAAAATTAAATCTAAAAAATGTTAATTAACTAAAATAATATTTCTTATGGGATTATTTGATAAATCTACAATTGAAAAAGAGATAAAAGAATTACCCAGTGGATTTTTAAGTATTATTTTAGATGCAGCTTTGTCAGCCAACATAACTTCTATTGCAATAGTTGGAGGTGTTGTAAGAGACTTAATAAAAAAATATAACGATCTAGATTATGAAATTATTTTCAATGATCTAGATTTAATCATTGAAGGTGATACCTCAACATATATAAAAGAATTGCAAAGAGTTCTTGGAGCAGAAAGTGTAAAAGTCATACGCTTTAACAGAAATTATAAAACCTCAGAAGTAATAATTAATGGTATAAAAGTTGACATTGCATCTGCTCGTCAAGAAAGATATCCAATACCTGGAGAAAATCCAATAGTCGAATTATCAACCATAAAAAAAGATCTAATAAGAAGAGATTTCAATATAAATGCAATGGCAATTGAACTAAAAGATAATAGACTAATAGACTTATTTTCAGGTTCAGATGCAATTGATAATATGAAAATAGACTTTTTGCATGAATCAAGTGTTTTAGAAGACCCAACTAGAATTATTAGAGCTTCTCGCTATTCGGCCAAGTTAGATTTTAATCTATCAAATCAAGCCTCAAAACAAATAAAAGATACAATAAATCTTTGGCCTTGGAAATGGAATATTGGAGATAATACTGATTTAGCCCCTTCAGGATTATCAATAAGATTAAGAATGGAACTAGAATTGCTTTTAGAAAATAAATATTGGAAGAATGCATTAAAAAATCTACAAGCCTGTGGAGGGTTGGGAATAGTAGATCCGAAATTACAGAATGATCAGAGACTTATTGAAAGAATTTTAATTGCAAAGAAGTCTCATATTGAGCCTCTAACGGCATTAGTTTATGAATCTAAAAGTCCCATTTATCTAGCTAAAAGATTACACTTAAATCAAAAGCAAAAAGAAATAATAGAAGGAGCTTGTAGATTAAATAAGTATCTAAAAAAAATAAAATCTAATAACTTATATAAAAATTGGACTCCATCAAAGTGGACGATAACACTAGAGGAAATAAATGCTAATGAATCTTCATTCATACTTGAAATATGTAGAGAAAATCCACTAAAAGAATATTTAAAATCTTGGCTATTTAACTGGAAGAATATAGAGTCTCCAATAAAAGGAGATGATTTAATAGCTAAAGGTTGGGAAGCTGGACCAGAAATAGGAATTGAAATAAAGAGGCAAAGAATAAAATTAATTGATGAACAAAATATTTTTTAAAGATTCAACAATTACTTATTCAGCAATAAAGCCTATTTTAATCCAAGGTCCTTGCTGCATAAGTTTTTCTGAATAAATGGATGAACAACAAACAACCAATGGGCCACAAGTTTGTGGATCTACTAAAATTTTTAACATAGTATTGTAAAACGAACTATCAGAAGAAAAATCATTAGAGATGAGCTCAAATCTTAAGTCTTTATCTCCGTCAATATTATTTAAAAAAACTTGATTTGCAGCTGCCAAGCTACTCTGAAAACCTTTATTTAAAAGTTCTTTTACACCATCATATATTGGTATATTATCCAGTTCAAGAATGACTTTTAACGGTTCTAACTTCATCTTTAATTGACCACTATTTGTAGATTCCAACATTTCTGACAAATGACCTAGCAAACCAAAACCAGTTATGTCTGTACACGCATTAACTATTCTTGAGCGTGGATTTAGATTTATTAATTGATTAATATAATTAATAATATCATGTTGACTTTTATTCATTTCTTTTAAAACATTATCAAGTATATAAGGTTTTACTTGACCATTCATAAAGGCAGAAAAAATAATTCCAGTTCCCAAAGAACGACTAATTAGAATTTGATCTCCCTTTCTCATTCCTCCCTTAGACCAAAAATATTTTTTATCGTCAATAATCCCATTTACAGTTAATGAGCTTTCTATTCCTAGGGAAAAAGGCTCTTCAGATATTTTTTCTGATTCTAATGTATGCCCACCTATAAGATTTGCACCTTGGACAGTTAAAGCTGAGTTAATACCTTCCAACACTTGATATAACAATTCTTCCTGTAAATTATTTGGTATGGCTGGTAAGTTAACAAGAGACTGTGCAGAGATCACAGATCCTCCGCATGCCCAAATATCAGAACAAGAATGAAAAGCTAAAAGTCTCCCATTCAGCCATGGATCACTAATTAAAGAAGGGAATCCATCTACACTTTGTATCAAAGTCTTACCTGAATTCAATATACCGATATTAATAGAATCATCTTTTGAAGATTCTATTAAATCTAATTTTTTTAATGCTGAATTTAATGGCGTAAAAGCTAATTTTGCCGCACATCCTCTACATTTAATCATCTCTTCTTCTGATGACATATCTGAATCTATATCTTTAATTAGATCAAATTTAGAGATGAATTTTTTATCAATTAATTCTTTTAAACTTGATAAATAATTAAAAGGACCAATAATAACTTTACCCCAAGAAATAAATGCTTTAGATTCCTTTTTTCTCAAGTTGATATCCAGAAGTTGTATTGCTTTTTTTTGAGGTTTCCATTCCTCAAGTTTTAAACCTTTTGTTATAAGCTCTAAATTATTTGCCAGTGGTTTTGCTGCACGAACTGCCCATACTCCAGAAGAAGGTCGAGGGTAATCCTTAATGACTCCACAATCTCCTACAGCAAATATCTCCGGATAGCTAAGGACTTGAAGAGTTTTATGGGTTAAAACCCGTCCATTCTCATCTACAGGTAAACCACTATCCTTGATCCAATTAAATGATTTATTACCGGTACATATTAATTTTGGATATAAAACGGATGGTTCCTTATGTATAATTTCAATACTTAAAGCCTGTAAATTTTTTAACAGATTTTTTTTTATATTTCTTCCTGATTTAACCTTTAATAAAATAGATCTTTTTGGCCATCTTTTTCTTAAAGAAAAAGCTATTTCTATTCCGGCGAATCCACCACCAATAATTACAAATGGGTTTGCAGAAGAATCATGCTTGTAGATATCTTGAGCAACAATAAATTTATAGGATTCTGAAAAAGGTTTAATTGGAACAGCTAAATCTCTATCCCCTCTAATAAAAAGTTTAGGATTTATGTTAGTTTTTGATCCTATATTAAGGGATAATAAAGAATATTCAATTTCTGGTCGTCCTGTTAAAAGTAATTTTTTTCCCTTAAGGTTTATTCCCTCAATTTCTGCCATCACAAATGAAACTCCTGCTTTTGAAGCAAGTTTTCTCAAATCAATTAGTATTTCATCGATCTTGTATTTACCTGCTACGACACCTGGGAACATCCCAGAATAAATAGTTGTACTTGCTTTATTAACTAAAGTAATCATTCCAGCAGGCTTCAATTTAGGATTCATTGCCCATTGGAGTAACACAAGGGCATGAGTATGACCACCACCAGCTAGAACAAGATGATTACTGAACATGATTTTTTTAATATTTCTGGAGCACAATCAGTTGCCTACGATTTCAAAAAAGCAAGATTAGGAATTATTGGCGGAAGCGGACTATATAAGATAGAAAATCTTAAAAACACAGTCGAGTTAAGCTTAGACACTCCCTATGGGAAACCATCCAATAAATTACTGATAGGCAATCTATTTGGAATAGAGATTGTTTTTCTTGCTCGCCACGGAGAGAACCATACTTTAAATCCAAGCGAAATTCCATATAAAGCAAATATCTGGGCTATGCGCTCATTAAATGTTAGATGGTTAATATCTGCATCAGCGGTGGGATCGTTAAAAGAAAATATCAAACCTTGCGACATTGTAATTCCTGATCAATTTATTGATCGTACTCATCAAAGGCCATTGACTTTTTTCAACAATGGGGTTGTAGCGCACATAAGTATGGCAAGTCCTTTTTGCGAAAATCTTTCTCAAATACTTTCGCAAGAAATAGAAAGACTTTTAACAAAAGACAAAAAAATGCATATTGGAGGGACCTATCTTGCCATGGAAGGACCAGCCTTTTCAACAAGAGCAGAGTCAAACTTATATAGAGAATGGGGATGCTCAATAATAGGAATGACAAACCATACTGAAGCCAGATTGGCAAAAGAAGCCGAAATCGCCTATTCGAGCCTATCAATGGTTACTGATTATGATTGTTGGAATCAAAATTGCGAAAATGTATCTGTAGAAATGGTCATTGAAAATCTTCAGGAAAATGCAAATTTTGCAAAATCAATAATTTCTGCTGTTGCTAAACAAGTCTCAGAATTAAAGCCCTCAAGCTCTTTTCACAATGCATTAAAAAATGCCTTAGTCACTCCAGAAGAGCATGTACCAGAAAGAACTAAAAGCAAGATCAAATTATTTACAGATAAATATTGGCTTTAAAAAAAAAAACCAACCAATATATAAAATGTCGGTTGGTTTTTATTTTATTTCAATTAAATAGTATTGATCTAGTTGAAACTAACCAGCGTTGCCAACACCAGTGTATGAACCGTAAAAGAAAATACCCAGAACAAAAATTACAGCTGTTCCACCTGCAGTAGCGACTAACCATAGAGGAAGAGCTCCTTCTGTCCACCGTCTTTCCCAGGAGATTGCAGGTCTACCATCCGGCAGACGATCTCCTACTCGTCCATCTGGACCTTTTAATTTGCTCATGATAAAGAGATTTAGTTAAAGAAGTAACTGGAAAAAAGAATTCCCATTACAAAAACAAGTAAGAGTCCAAGATAAAGACTTGTCCGGTTTAACTCAACCGGAACTTTATTTGGATTTGGATTGACTTGCATGGATAAAAAAGCAATCAGATGAAATTTGGTTATTTCAGACGAGTGTCAAGTTCAGCCTTGGAATCAAAGCGCTGAACAACAACAGGAGCTTTGCTTTCTCCAGCCTGAAAATACGTATCTGGTCTAGGAGTTCCAAAAGCGTCATAGGCAAGCCCAGAAGACACAAATAAGAATCCTGCCACGAAGATCGCAGGTAGTGCCACTGCATGGATAATCCAATAGCGGACACTAGTAATGATCTCAAAAAACGGGCGTTCCCCGGTAGAGCCGGCAGCCATAGCCTCACTTAATCAGCTCAGTGATCTTATCAAGCGAAACCATAAGAAACGATCTCTGTTGCAAGGTGGTTACACAGAGTCATGGAAATCGTTAAAAATTTATAATTTCAACCCTGCCACCGCAATAAATTGCCCCTTTCACCGAATACAAATCCCTTAGGAGTGTCACTATTTAAATCGTCCAGAAAAAGAATTCTGATGAAATTTGTTGGAACAGATTCACCAACAGGGTCTTTTTCCCAAGTTTTTCCATCATCATTACTCACTAATAAAGTTCCATTTCCTCCAGCGGCCCAAATGGACTTAGATGGATCCCAAACAAGATCTTGATAGTTGTACCCGTTTACTATTGGGATTATGGGCTTTGACCAGGAATCTAAATCGTCAGAATCTGAATTAAATCTGATTTCAGCTCCTCTAGAAAGCATCCATAAATCACCATCTGGCTGTTCACCAACACTTTGAAGTCTCTTACTACTTGCTCTTTGATGAGGGCTCCATATCTCCTCTCCTGGTCTTAGGACTGAGAAAAAGTTACCAAGGCTACTAACACTTATATATCCACCGTTATCTGTACGCCTTAATTCTCTGATACCACCAGAGCCAGAAGTATCAATAACAATTGCTTCCCAATTGGTGCCAGCATCAGTAGTTTTATAAATTGCTCCAGCAGTAGTAGCTAACTCAGCAGAATCAGTATCAATTGTTGTTATCAAATAGGGATCTCCAGGCAACTTGTTTCCCAAATCGAGACGAGTCCAATTTTTCCCTCCATCAGTGGTATGAAGAATCAATCCTGGTTGACCTGCAATCCAACCTTCTTGGCCTTTAAAATCAACGCTTATTAAACGAAAATTACCTTCGCTTGGGATATCTAGATTCCTTTCTTTCCAGGTTATGCCTCCATCATTTGTCTCCAAAATCAATCTGTTAGTACCAACTAAGAATCCATTCTTGTCATCAACAAAGTCAATATCTAATGGATTTGCCTCAGTATCTAGATCAACTGGTGACCAAGGGCTTGATGCGCCGAGGGAAGCATTGCTAACAGTACAACCAGTAAGAGCTACTCCAACTATCAAGGCAAGGGTCAAATTAATGACATTTGAAAACAGACGTTTCATTTCAAAGAATAAAGAGAGAGAAAACAGGCAGCGGCTAAAGCCAAGCTTCCAAAAATAAGAACGTTTTTCTGGCCTGAAGGAAGTTTATTGAATCCAAAGCCATAAGTAAGGTTTTCTTCAAATCCACTCGGCTTTGATTTAGGGCCAATATCCATGTATCCACCAAATCCTACTCGACAGACAGGACATCTAAACTTGTCTCTATCTATCTCTAGGAATGGTGTCCCTGGTTCAATATTTAGTTTTTTTATACCCTCATCAGGATCAAAAATAAAACCACAGCTCATACATTCGAAGCGGTTTGCTTTTGGATCAAATTCCTCGGTTGAGTTTTTTGGTTCAAATGAAATAACTTGATTTTTT
>QBVH01000009.1 GCA_003284445.1 Prochlorococcus sp. AG-311-D23
CAGAAGTTCGATAATTGGATATCTATTAATTCTTTTATCGTTGAATTTGGTTAAGGCAACTAAACGTTGGCCCCATTTCTTATCACTAACTCCTAGTAAAAAAATGTCTTCAATTGGGATTTGATTCTTTAAGATTATTTTCATTAATTGTATTTCGATATCTTCTGGGAAAAGTGTTTCACCACCTGAATTTATAGCTGAATCTCTTCTGCCTAGGATTTGAATTGCTTTTCTATTTTCGAGAGTGATGTATTGTGCTAAATCGCCTGCTTCCCACCAGCCATTTGAGTCTGTAATTGATTCGAATTTATCATTCCACCATTTTGAAGTTGCAATCCTACTAGTTTTAATCTTAAGTGAATTTCTTTTGTTGATTTCTATCTCTACATCTTCGAGAGGGAACCCAACACTATCGCTTCCTTTTAAAAAATCTTCAGGACTTAGGCAAGTCACCATTGCTACTGTCTCGGTGGTTCCATAACAAGGAGCTAATTTAATAGACTTTCTTCGCGCTTTGTCAGCAAGATCTTTGGGGATCATAGATCCTCCAACCCAGATTATAGCTAGAGATTGAAGCCATTTTAAACCATCAGGATTATTAATCAAAGATAATAATTGAGTTGGGACTAGGGATGTAATCAATGGACGTCTATATTTTTTAGTTAATGCTTCACTAAATTGCCTAAGTTGAAGTGGTTTATGCATTATAGAATGTGAAATCCAGTGATACTCTGATTGCCAAGTGTGATGTCTCCACCAAGGCATAAAGCCACTTATATGGTGTAAAGGCAGTGAATTGAGAATGATGCACTCATCTGGCTTAAGGCCATGATTCTTTAACCACTTTCCGGTGGCTAAAGCTGAATTAGTTAGATTTTCAATTGATTGTAAACAAAGATTTGGTCCTCCAATGCTGCCCCCGCTTGAAATGACTATCCCCTCTCCTTCAGGAAAAGTTGACGATGTGGGAATTTTAATTTGATCTTTTGGAGGTGATAGATATATCCAGTTATGCTTCTCGAAATTCTTCAAAATTTCTTTTGAACTTTCTAGGCTTTTTTCAGGAAGACACCTTACTACTGTAAGTTTGCTCATGCGGCTCCCCAGACTGATTTTGGATTGTTGTCAAAGAGTGGGCCTTTTGGACACCATCCTGGTGCAAGTCCAGGAGCACAGGGGTTTTTCCCTTTGACTTGCCTAGCAGCGAGGTGATTAATCCACCTTCTTCCAATACCAGTTTCAAAAGCTGTGCTTATTACCATTCGACTATCTTCTTTTTCTAGTTCTTTTAGAAGTAACCGAGGATCACCATCTAAAGCAGGGCGACGTATTTGCCAGCTTTTCCATATTTTTCGTAAATATGGAAATTCAATCAAAGATTCGTCGAGTGCGATTGGGATTTGATTAGCTAATGAAAATAACCCTTCAATATCTTTTGATGGAAGTGGCTGCTCAATCCATTGCAAGCGAGTTTCGTTTTTTAGTTCGCTACTCCATTCTTGTGCTTTTTGACGACTCCAACCCCCATTTGGATCAATTCTAAGCTTAAAATTTTTAGGGAGAATATTTAATATTTTTTGTAATGTTTTTTCTTCATTAAAATTATTTTCTTGATTAGATACTTTCCATTTGATAGTACGTGAACTTTTCTCTTTATTTGATCTATCTAAATATTTTACTATTGACTCTGAAGGATCAATATCTGTAGGTAAAAGATAAGATGATTCTGTGATATCAAATCCTTCAAAATCAAGCTGTCTTATGCTTAGGTTTTCTAAATCGGCTAAGGAGGCTCCCAATCCGAAAGAAAGTGCTCCTGGTAACTCACATAAATAATTTTCTATTGAATCTTTTGTAGTTATTCTCCCTATGAAATTGAGACTTTCGATACACTCTTTTAATTCATTTTTCTCTATTGGTGAGACTTCACCCCATCCACAATTCCCATCTGAGTCTTTTATTTGTAATAAAAAACCTATCTTGTTATGAATAATTCCTTGCGAGGTAATTAACTTTCGTGTTAGCTGAAATGAGAATGGTTTGATATTAATTATTAATTTCATAGTTTAATAAAATTAATAATTAATTATAAATAGAAATAGGATGTGGCCAATCCTATACTTAAACATAAACCATTAATTGTCTGAAAGCGAAGAGCTACAAACTTACTATTTTTAATGAGCTCTGGTTTATTGTGATGTCTTTTAATTAATTTGATTAGATCTAATCCTGAAGGAAGGCTTATTAAACACATAAGAGTCGTTATTGGCCATACGCCATTTAGTACTGGCAATAACTCTAATAAAAATATTAGACCAACCAACCACGGTAAAAAGTTAGCTGCTCGATTAGTGCCTAAAACAACTAAGGGTGATTTTTTCCCAACTGCAGCATCTTGATTGATTTGATGAAAATGCGAACAGAACAGAACCAAAGTGGTCGCCATGGCAGGACCTGCTCCAACGATCAGTGCAGTTCCCCAGGGGATGGCATCAAAATTAGATTTTGGAGAAATAACAATTAGTGCTGCAGCTGTAGCAAGTGGGCCAAATGCAATCCAGCAGAGGGGTTCGCCCAACCCCTTATAGCCCAGTCTGAATGGAGGTCCTTGATATAAATATCCAAGGAAACAACAAATTATGACTAAAAAAAGTACTATTATTTTACTTTTTAGAGCGAGGATAAATATTATAAATAAACCTAATAAAAGAGAAAAATATGCAACTCGACTTACAGTGGTTTTACTACCAGTTAAAGCTACTACCGAGTGAAATTTGTATTTGTCAACACCAGTTTCATCGTCAAAAAGATCATTGGTAAGGTTTTCCCAAAGCAAAATCAAGATTGAGGCAATTAGAAAGCCGATGAATTGCCCCAGACGAATATTGCCGCTATTCCCTAGTTCCCATCCTGCAGATAAAATTACTGGCATTATTGCGACCGAATATAATGGCCACTTAATTGCGGCTTGCCAAAGATGTTTTCTTTTTGTTGTAGAAGACTTCACTGCTAAATTAACCTACCCTGTTTGTTTCTTAGTGTCTTCCTTAAGACTAGGCAGCAGTTCGTGTATTGGTTCTTTTATGTCTAAAGGACCTAATTGGTTATGAATTTAGAACCTGTCTTTAGTGAGCTTTTAGTTAGTTCTCTTCAGAAATGGAGTGCAAGAAAAGTTGATGAATGTATCTTGAGCATTTCTGTTCCTGTAGGTCAAGCAGATCCTTTGTCGACATTAGCTTTAGTTTCTGAAAAACATCAGTTTAGATTTCTTTGGGATCTCTCTCCTGGATTGTGCTTTTCTGCCGGAGGCCATTGTCAATCTTTGGATTTATCTGGACCAAAGAGGTTTGAAAATGCACAAAGGTTTAGTGATGAGATTTTTACTCGATTGATAGATATTTCTCCAAGTCCAGCATTTTCAGCCTCAAGGATTTTATTTTCATTTTCTTTCTTTGATCAAATTAAAAGTAATGAAAAATCAATAGATGATAAATTTTCCCTGCAGGCTGTTTTGCCTAAATGGCAATTAACTGCAAAAGATGGATTAACGTGGTTACGTTTAAATTCAGTTGCCCAAAATCCTTCAGATGTTCGTGAAGCCATCGAAAGATTATGGTTAATTCGAGAAAAGATAAATAGATCACTAGTCCAAATTGTCAATGATGAAAAAGAAAATTTCTTAGTCGATAATTTCTCTGATGATTGGAAATCTCAATATCGAGATGCGTTGGCTAAAGGGATTGAATTAATAAATGCAGGTGATTTGGATAAACTAGTATTGGCCACGAGACAACGTCTTTCCCTCAAAAAACCTTTAGATCCACTGAACTTACTAGCTCGCTTGAGAGTTCAGCAAACTAATAGTTGTCGATTCTTATGGCAAAAGAATCATGACGAGTCATTCTTTGGTGCATCGCCTGAGAGATTGATAAGTCTCAATCAAAATCAGTTGTTAATTGATGCTTTGGCTGGTACTGCAAAAAAAGGTGATGATGGGAAAGAATTGCTTGCTTCCTCTAAAGATTTAAGAGAACACCATTTTGTAGTTAATTCTATTATCGAACAACTTTTAAAAAAAAGGTATTAAAGCAAGTTATTCATCTAAACCAAAATTAATTACTCAAGGGCATTTAATTCATTTGCATACTCTTATTCAAGCTTTTGTTAAAGAGAAATCTCCTCTTGATTTAGTTGAAGCACTTCATCCAACTCCTGCTGTTGCAGGATTGCCTCTGAGCAAATCCTTGAGTTGGTTGAGAGCTTTAGAACCATTTGACCGTAAAACATATGCTTCTCCCATTGGGTGGATAGATAAAAATCAAAATTCAGAATTTAGGGTTGCTATACGTTATGGACATGTGAGAGGTAATGAACTGAAATTGTTTGCTGGTGCTGGTTTAGTAAAAGGTTCAACTGTTGAGGGGGAAATGCAAGAAGTAGCTTTGAAATTTGAAGTTTTAAGAAATCAATTAAACTTAGATAGAGTTAATTGTTCAGATGATCTATAAGGTAATCAATTACTTGATCTGCTAATGGAACATTCATTAGATTTTCTACTTCTCTAATACCAGTTGGACTCGTCACATTAATCTCACTTAGCATTCCTCCTATCACATCTATTCCAACAAAAAAGAGACCTTCCTCTTGCAAAGCAGGCTTTATTTGATTACATATCTCTATTTCTTTAGGAGTTAATTTAGTTGTCTCAGCTTTTCCACCTAAAGCCAGGTTGCTTCTGAAGTCTCCTTCCTTTGGACGTCTGTTAATTGCCCCTAATGGCTCTCCATTAACTAAAAGTATTCTTTTATCACCATTAATTACTTCTGGTAGAAATTGTTGCATCATTACTGGCAAATGTTCTTGTGAAGTAACCAGTTCGAGTAATGCTTCCAATCCTGGAGCATCCTTTGCAATTCGTATGACTCCCTGCCCACCTTTTCCTCCAAGTGGTTTTAAAACAACTTCTCCGTGGTCTTTTGCAAATGTAATTAATTGTTCCACCCTACTCGCGACAAGAGTGGGAGCCATTAAATCACTAAATCTTAAAGCTCCTAACTTTTCATTCCAAGCTCTAAGTGATGCAGGCTTGTTAATTACATTGACACCGTCTCTTTCTGCAACTTCTAATAAATGAGTTGCGTATAAAAAAGCCTCGTCAACGGGTGGATCTTTGCGCATCCAAATACATGAGAAATCTCTCAATGGAGTACTTTGAGATGGCTGGACTTCGATCCATGGTTCACAATTGACTTTTTTAGAAACAACCCATGCATCGTTTCCTCGGGCTTGCAGGTCCGAGGGAGTACAGATCCAAACATCTACTTTGGCTCTAGATGCAGCTTGCATGAGTGCTGCTGATGAATCCTTATTGGGATTAATATTTTCAATTGGATCTAGAACAAATAGTTGCTTCATGAATCAATTTCTAATTCCAATAAGTTCATTTAATTCGTTATTCCTCTCAAGTTCGTAGAGCTCGTCGCAACCTCCAATACCGTTTCCATTAATAAAAATTTGGGGAACAGTTCTGAAACCTCCTGCTCTTTCAGCCATTTTTGTTCTTGCATCATCATCTCCATCAATAGAATATTCTGTGAATTTGACTCCTTTTTTATTAAGAAGTGCTTTTGCACGAAGGCAAAATGGGCAAAATCTCCAAGTGTAAATTTCAACTGTGGTAATGCCTGAATCGGAAATTGATCTGTTCATTTATAGTTTTTGGTGGATATGCTGATAGCTTTTAATGTATTAATTCTATTACCTCGCTTGCAAGACCTGACTGATTTTAAAAGAGACCTCTCTTTACTGACTACTCGCCTGTGTACAGCCCAGGATTGTCTTTGACGAACCTGGATTACTCGCTAGGAAAAGGGATTTAGAGCAAGTTGCATCACAACCTGAGTTTTGGAACGATCCCCAAAATGCACAAAAACAGATGCGTCAACTGGATGAGGTTAAAGCAGAGTTAGAAAAATTAATTACATGGAGGAGCGCTATTGAGGATGCAAACCTTTCGTTAGAGCTTTATGACTTAGACCCTGATGCGGAAATGCTTTCTGAGGCTCATCATGGGCTTGAGAAATTAAAACAAGAACTTGAACGTTGGGAGACGGAGCGCCTCTTAAGTGGAACCTATGATAAAGAGGGTGCAGTTCTCTCCATTAATGCTGGGGCTGGTGGAACTGATGCCCAAGATTGGGCCCAAATGCTTCTTAGGATGTATACCCGCTGGGCTGAAAATAATGGTATGAAAGTAATTATTAATGAACTTTCTGAGGGAGAGGAAGCTGGAATAAAAAGTGTCACTATCGAAATAGAAGGTGTTTACGCATATGGTTTTTTACAAAAGGAAAAAGGGACTCATCGTTTAGTCAGAATTTCCCCTTTTAATGCCAATGGAAAGCGACAAACTAGTTTCGCTGGAGTTGAAGTTATGCCTAAACTTGATGAAGAGGTTGAACTTGATATCCCTGAAAAGGATTTAGAAATTACGACAAGTCGATCAGGTGGAGCAGGTGGACAAAATGTAAATAAAGTTGAGACTGCGGTTCGGATTCTTCATGTGCCTACGGGTATTGCAGTTAGATGTACACAAGAAAGATCGCAGCTGCAAAACAAAGACAAAGCAATGGCTTTGTTAAAATCAAAATTGATGGTGATAGCAGTAGAACAAAGAGCTGCAGAGATTGCCGATATTCGAGGGGATATTGTTGAAGCTGCTTGGGGCAATCAAATTAGAAATTATGTTTTTCACCCTTACCAAATGGTAAAAGATTTACGAACTGAACAAGAGACAACAGATGTAGATTCAGTCATGAATGGGGAAATAGATGTTTTTATTCAGTCTCTTTTAAGGCAAAATATTGAAGAATCTTAAATTTACTGGATATGAATAATAAAATTATTTCTGATGACGTTGAAAAGAAAGCAACGCCACCTCCAAGTTTTGTCAAACTTGCGATGAAAAATATGGTTCGGAAAGGGAGTCAAAGCCTTTCTCATTTTGGTTTAACAGCTTTGGGTTTTCTTGGATTTATTCTCTTAGTAGCTGTGCTTGGTAAACCTCATATCCCTCAATAATTTTATGGGAAATTCTTCGGCAAGCTATTATAAGTTAGATATAGATCTTTCTTTTACACCCTTCCCCGTTCAAGATTTGGATACCTTTGTTAATAGTAAGACTTTAGAATTGATGAAAAGCTCAAGTCAATGGATTGAGGATATAGGCAGCTGGATTAGATTTATACAAGTAAATGAATCATTGAAGTGTCCAGAAATAGTCCAGAATGCATCTCAATTGAGTTTGGGGTTAGAGTTAACTAATGATGAGAAAATTCTTGATTTGAATCATGTTTGGCTTGGGCAATCCAAAAGTACAGATGTGCTTTCATTTCCCATAATTGATGAGACATCTTTTGTTGTAATGAATGAACGGATTGAATTGGGCGACATAGTTATCTCAGTCCCGACAGCAATCAGACAAGCTAAAGATAATAAAGCTGATGTATTTAGAGAACTTAGATGGCTTGCAACTCATGGCCTTTTGCACCTTTTAGGTTGGGATCATAATGACGAAGAGAGTCTTAATAAAATGCTTTTGATTCAAGAGCAACTTCTTAATATTAGAGGTATTCTTTAAAATAAAGAATGAAGATTCACAAATATGGTTCCTGAAATATCCAATGACTCTGAGAGGAAAGTTAGTGAAATTTCTAAAACTCTTCAAAGATCAAATAAAAGGTCTTCATGGAAGATAGCTAAAGATCTACCAACTAGCTTTTTTTATGCAGCTAAAGGCTTAGGATATGCTTTCTCGACTCAGCGAAATTTTCGGATTCATGTTTGTTTTGCATTGGTTGCATTTTGTTTAGGCTTTTTCTTAGGTCTTAATAAAAGTGATTTAGCAATAATGGCCCTTACAGCCACTAGTGTTCTAGTAGTTGAATTGCTTAATACAGCGATTGAATCAGTTGTTGATTTGGCCATTGGGAAAAGATTCCATCCTCTCGCTCAAATTGCTAAAGATTGTTCAGCTGGAGCAGTTTTAGTAGCTTCAATCAGTTCAGTGCTGATTGCTGTTTTATTATTATTTCCTCCATTACTCAAACAGTTAGGAATTTAATGGCTTAAAAATTATGTTTTTGGTGATCGACAATTATGACAGTTTCACTTATAACCTCGTTCAATATTTGGGCGAATTAGCTTCTCAGCACCCTGTCGCATCAGAAGTAAGAGTCGAACGTAATGATGCTCTTACTATTAGTGAGATTAAAGATTTAAAACCCGATGCCATTTTGTTATCTCCAGGTCCAGGAGATCCCAATCAATCTGGAGTTTGTCTGGAAATTTTATCTGAGTTGTCAATTAAAATACCAACTCTTGGTGTCTGTCTTGGTCATCAAGCAATTACTCAAGCGTTCGGAGGAAAAATAATCAGAGCCAAAGAATTAATGCATGGAAAGACATCTAATGTTTTGCATAGAGGTACTGGAATATTTAGAGACTTGCCTAATCCCTTAGTAGCAACTAGATACCATAGTTTGATTGCTGAGAGAGGGAGTTTCCCAGAATGCCTAGAGGTTACAGCCTGGTTAGAGGATGAAACAATCATGGGAATATCTCATAAAGATTATCCACACATATATGGCGTACAGTTTCATCCTGAGAGTGTATTGACTGAATCTGGTCATAAGTTGCTTTCTAATTTCTTAGATATAGCAGAATCTACCTAGATTATCTCAAGTTTTTAGACGTTATGAATTAATTTAAGCTACACTTCATCTACAATCTTGTAAGCTGACCAGAATCTTTTCATTTGCTCAATGGTTCCTATGCTCACTCTGATAGAGCCTTTTAAATTTTTTTTCTTATCCATATTTCTAATTAGAATTCCAGATGATTTTAGCTTTTGCTCAACTTGTTGTGGCTTTGATTTTGGCCAAAGTAGAAAATAGTTTCCGCCACCAATATGATGCTTAACGTGGTGCTTCTCGAATTGATCTTTTATCCAATCACGAGCCTCAAGTACTTCGTGCACATACGAGTCAACATAAGATTGATCTTTAAGTGCTGCAAAAGCAGCGATTACAGCAAAGCTGTTGACGTCATAAGGACCAGTAACTCTATTAACTATATTAATTACTTTAGAATGACCAATTGCAAATCCAATTCTTAAACTTGCTAAGCCAGCAGTTTTAGACAGCGATCTTAATACAACAAGATTAGGTGTTGTTTGGAAATTTACAAATGGTAGAACACTATCACCTGTAAACGCCTCGTACAGTTCATCCACAACAACGAGTGTTTTAGATGAAAGTTTACTGATTTCTATAATTTTTTCTGGGCTTAACCTAGTTCCAGTGGGGTTATTGGGGTTGCAGATGAGTAAAATTTTTGGATTATTTTGAGTGAGGAGTTCGCAAATACTATTAAATGGATATTGAAAATTTTCCCCCTCATACGGTATTGCTTTTATTTTCATTCCTCGCATTTGTGCGCAAGGAGTATAATATCCAAAAGTAGGCGATGTTGTTAGCATTAGATCACCAAAGTTGCCATAGGCATGAAAAATAGCATTTATTGCTGCATCTACTCCATTAAAAATACCAACTTCAGACGGGTTGATATTCACATTTGAATTTTGTTTGATGAGACTTTCTACTACTTTTTCTTTTAAACCTGAGTATTCAGGATAAATAGAGATTTCATCTCTACTTATTTCTCTGAGAGATTTAATTACTAGTGGGCTTGGTCCAATAGTGTTTTCATTAAAGTCTAGTCTTAGTAAATTTCGTCTTCCTTCTAGTGGTGCTGAATATGGCTGTAAATCCTCGATATCTTTCCTGGGGTTGGGTAGCTCAATAAATGAATTTTCTGTTTTTTCCATTACATTCTTTCCAGAGTGGGGATGCCTAGCAAACTCATCCCTAGTTTAAGTGTCTCTGCAGTGATAGAGCATAAAGCAAGTCTACTGGCTCTTGAAGGTTCACTTGCTTTTAAAATAGGAACTTGATCATAGAATCTGTTAAATGTCTGACTTAATTCAAATAAATACCCGCATAGACGATTAGGAAGCAGTTCTTTCTCGACTTCAGCGATAATACAATCAAGTTGCAATAGCTTGCGAATCAAGTCCCACTCTTGTGATTCATTAAACTGAATATTCTGACTTGATACATTTAAATCTCCACCTTTGCGAGATATTCCAGCAATTCGCACCAATGCATAAAGTAAGTATGGTGCTGTATTCCCCTGCAAAGAAAGCATCTTATCAAAACTAAATTGGTAATTAGAAATTCTATTTTGACTTAGATCCGCATACTTGATTGATGCAATCCCGACAGTAGTCGAAACTTTATCTATAAAATTTTCATTTTCCGATCTGCTTTCAGTATTGAGACGATTTTTAAGATCGTCTCTTGCTCGTTGAATTGCTTCATCAAGAAGATCAACGAGTCTAATTGTTTCTCCAGAACGAGTTTTCAACTTTTTACCATCTTCTCCTTGAACGAGACCAAAGGGAACATGCTCGATTTGACAATCTGGAGGAATCCAATTTGCAAGCTTAGCAATTTGAAAAACTCCAGAGAAATGTGATGCTTGCCCAGCATCTGTGACATAAATTAAACGGAATGCCCCATCTCCATGCGGAGGAAGATTTAATCTGTATTTAATTGCTGCCAAATCAGTTGTTGCATAATTAAAACCCCCATCACTTTTTTGAATAATTATTGGTTGACGTTTCCCGTCTTTTCCTACTAAGCCATCAAGGAAAATACATTGAGCTCCTTGATCATTTATTAGTAAATTTTTATTTTTTAAATCATTAATAATATCTACTAAGAATTTGTTATAAAAGGATTCACCTCTTTCAGTTAGCTTGATGTCAAGTCGATCATAGATCTTTTGAAACTCTTTCCTGGATTGATTGCAGAGTAATTGCCACGCAATTAGACTTTCTTTATCACCTGCTTGTAAATTAACAACCTCATTTCTAGATTTATTTTGAAAGATTTGATCTTCATCAAATCTTTTTTTTGCTTGACGATAGAAATTTACGAGATCGCTTATTTCTACTACATCTTTTTTATGGAGTGCCTCTGGGACAACCTCCTTCAGATGAGTAATAAGCATTCCAAATTGTGTACCCCAATCCCCTACATGATTGAGTCGTAAGACTTCATAACCGCAGAATTCAAGAATCCGTGCTAGTGAGTCTCCAATAATTGTTGATCGTAAGTGCCCAACATGCATTTCTTTGGCAATATTTGGACTGGAAAAATCAATAATCACGCGGTTAATGCTTTTTCCCTCTTTTATTTTGTCAGTATTGAATTTTTTCAGAGGCACTCCCAATCTTTTATCATTTAAACGAAAATGAATTTCAGATATAAGTGTTTTTGAATTTATAGATATGTTTATGAAGCCTGGGCCTGCAATTACTGGCGGGTTACATATTTTAACGAAATCATTATCTTTTTGTAGTTGATTAGCTATTTGTTGTGCAATATCTCGAGGAGGTTGTTTTATTTCTTTAGCCAATGATAAAGCACAATTTATTTGAAAATCTCCAAATTCAGGCTTGGATGCGGGGACTAGATTAGTACCTGTAAGTAATGAAGTAGTTTTTGAACTTCGATCCTCTTGTGGAAATACTTTGATGAAAGCTCTATTAAGGGCTTCTTCTAATCTGGCGGATATTTCAAGCATGATGTTTATGGTTAGGTAGTTACTTTTAAGATTTTTAGAGGTTGTTAGAAAACTGTTTATTCATTTTTTAGTCAAAGCGCATACTGAAATCTATCCATTTACTTTTAGTGATTGGCGCACTAGTTGAGATTAGATCAATACCTGTAAAAATATAGTCTGATACATTGTTGGGATTGATTCCAGAAACTTCAATAACAATATATTTGGAGACGTATTTGGAATTACTATTTTTTGAAAGTTGACGTAATTCTGGAACTAATTGCTTTATAGTTTGAATAGACATTTCGTCAAGTAAAACTCCATCAGCGCCTGCTTCTACAGCTTCTTTCGCTTGGGAGGGAGTTTCTGCTTCGACTATTATTTTTTTTGTCCATGGAATAGTATTCTTTAAGATTTTGATACTCTCGCTAATTCCTTGCGACCATTCAATATGATTCTCTTTCAACATGGCAGCATCATCTAATCCAAGTCGATGATTAATGCCGCCACCACAATGAAAGGCATATTTTTCGAATATTCTCATACCTGGAGTTGTTTTACGGGTGTCTGCTAACTTCACCTTTGAACCTGATAGTTTAGTTACCAGTAAAGCTGTAGAAGTAGCAATACCAGAAAGATGCATGGCCACATTCAGACTTACTCGCTCTCCGGCTACTAAGGAAGAGGAAGGCCCCTTTAACTCTAGTAGTCTTTGATTCTTTTCAAACTTCTGACCATCATCTATGAGAAGTCGAATATCAACTTTAGGGTCAATTTTTCTAAATATCAGTTTGACCAGATCTCCACCACAAAAAGTTCCATCCTCTTTCGCAACCCAATGCGCTGATGCACTTCTGTCACTGAGAACAAATCTTGTGAGATCTCCATCGCCGAGATCTTCCTCAATCCAGGTGTCTAATATTTTATGTAGCTTGGGTGAGCGAAGATCCACAATAGAACAAATACATTTATTACTATACCAATCTTAAAACCATTATAAAAAATATCTTTTTCTATTTTTTAATTTCATCTACTTATCTTTGTCTTTATAATTCTAAGAAAATAGAAATTTTTAATATTTTTTTCTTTGTGATATGTTCACTATATGCTTTAATTAAATTAATCTCATTTGTATCTATCTAGTGGATGTTGTTCATAGTGTGAATATTATGGTTGCGCTATTAATTGGAGGCGTATGCTATTACTTATATTATATTTTCACAATCGACAATAACTAGTAGATAAATATTGCTTTATTACTTACCAATACAGAATTTTGAAAATATATTATCCAGTAAGCTTTCTGTTAAATCTTCCCCTGTTAATTCGCCTAAATAATTAATAGCTTGTCTTAAATCGATCGTCCAGAAATCCCATGGTAGCTTTTCATCAAAAACTTTATTAATATTTCCAAGAGATTCCATCGTTGACTTTGCTAGATCAAGTTGTCTATCATTTAGAGCAATAATCAATCCATGAGTTTGAGAAGCACCACATGTTTTTAGTAAGTACTTAATTAGATCATCTTCACCAACTCCGGTTTTTGCGCTCATAATAACTAGATTTTCTTTTTCTAATTCATGTTTGGGAACTCTTTCTAAATATTGATTGTTCTTTAAGTCAGATTTATTACCAACAATTAAGAATGGAATATTTATGGGTAATTGTTTTAGTATCGATTCATCCTGGCTAGTCCAACCTTTTGAATAATCAAAAATTAATATGATGAGATCAGCTTGAATTAAAGTTTTTTTTGTTCTTGAAATACCAATTTTTTCTATAATATTGTCAGTCTCTCTTAGACCAGCTGTATCAATAAAAGTTACTGGTATTCCCTCTAATACAATCTCACTTTCCAATAGATCTCTAGTAGTTCCAGGTAGGTCAGTCACAATAGCTTTTTCTTGTTTACAAAGCCTATTAAGTAAAGAGCTTTTTCCTACATTAGGCTTTCCAGTTAGTGCAACTGTTAAGCCAGAACGAACCCAAGATCCGCTTTTAGCATTAACAATTAGTTCGTTGAGATCTTTTTTAATTGCGACAATTTCATTCTTTACATGTGTCTCATTTAAGGTTGGCAGATCTTCCTCAAAATCTATTCTTGCTTCAATTTCTGTTAGTTGCTCAATCAATCGTTTCCTGATTGAATGAATCGTAGTTTGAATATTTCCTTCAATTCCATTAATCGCGAGTTCTGCTGCTTTTCGACTCCTGGCTGACACCAGTTCACTAATCGCCTCTGCTTGAGTAAGGCTAAGGCGACCATTGAGCACTGCTCGTTGACTAAATTCACCAGGTTCTGCTCTTCGAACTCTTGGAATATTCAGTATTCTTTCAAGGATCTTCTGGACTGCAATTATTCCACCATGGCAATGAATTTCTACTACATCTTCACCTGTGAAGCTTCGAGGTCCTTTCATTATTAAAATTAATACTTCATCGATATATATTGTTTGATTTGCTTCGGTTACATGTCCATAAAGAACTTTATGACTGCTCCAATCGTGCTTACCAGGAATATGAACAATAGTTTTAGTTATCTCGATGGCTAAGGAGCCAGAGATCCTAATGACAGCGATACTTCCTTGGCCGGGAGAAACGGCAGTTGCAATTGCAGCAATAGTATCTTCAGTCGGAGAAAACGAATTCATTAGTCAATAATCACGCAATCTTCACTAAGATCAAACTTAGTTTTCTTTTTTGGACCAAGATTTTTTAAAATATGAAAAAAATCTTCCTAAATCTAATACAAAGAATTCATAAATTTAGCTCTTGGCTCTGGAATCAGGAAGGTTCTCCTTCTCAGAGAGCTTTAGGATTGGGCGTAGGGATATTTAGTGGTTGTTTCCCACTCTTTGGTTTGCAAACTTTGATGGGTGTGTTTTTAGCAAAAATCTTCAAGGGAAATAGTATTTTGGCTGCTGTTGGGACCTGGATTAGCAACCCATTTACTTATGTTCCTCTTTATTATTTTAATTATAAACTAGGCTCTTTAATACTCAATAAAAATAAAAATATAGTAGATTTTAGCAATATAACTACTAATGACTTGTGGTCTCAAGGTTGGTACTTGAGCTCTCGGCTGATAATGGGCTCGATATGTATGGGTCTTTTTACTGGAATGGTTGGTGGACTTGGTCTATATTTCTTGCTCAAAAAACTTTCTCATAAAATGTAAATTTTATATATTAGATATCACCTTTTTAAAATCTATCGGATTATTTAAAAGGTTAATTAAATCAGGTTCTGGCAATATCTAAAACATCAACCATTGAACGAATTTGATTAATTGTGATTTCTAATTGATTAACACTTTCAAGCTCAACTTTCAGGTCTATGCATGCAGGCTTTCCATGTGAAGTCTGAACTCTTGCGTCGATTACATTAATACCTCTATCAGAGAGTCTCATTAATATGTCTTTAAGTACACCTACCCTGTCAATAACTTCTATTCTTAATTGAATAGGGAACTTCTCTTCTTTGATACGTGCATTTGTATTCCACTGGACTGATAGTCTTCTGCTATTAGGTATTGATTCTACATTGACACAATTAGTACGATGTATGGTGATACCATGATTGCCAAGCGCAACTGTTCCAAGTATTGCTTCTCCCGGTAAAGGACTGCAACACCCCCCTAGTCGATAGTCAAGTCCCTCTAATCCAACTATGGGTGAATATTTTGTTTGAGATACTTTAGATTTATTTGAAACTAAATTTGCTTGTGTTCCTATTTTGTTTGCTAGCTCGATATCACTTAATTCGGTCTCAGGTACTTGGTTTAGTATTTTTATTTCCTCTCTGAATCTATTAATTACTTGATGTAGAGTTAAGGCCCCAAACCCAAGTGCAGCTAATAAATCTTCCGTAGTCTTTAGATTACATCTTTCCGCAACTTTTGTTATCGCTTGGCCTTTGAGTAAATTGTCAATTCCCTTACGACCCAATTCTTGTTCTAATAATTCCTTCCCCCTTGATATTGTCTCTTGACGATGACTTTTTTTATACCATTGTCTGATGCGATTTCTTGCTGTGGGTGTGGCAACATAGTTTAACCAATCTAAGCTTGGATGAGAACTCTTGTGAGTGAGGATTTCTACAAAATCTCCATTTTCAAGAGGTGTTGATAGTACGCATAGACGGTCATTAATTCTAGCCCCGTTGCAATGATTGCCTACTTCAGAGTGAATGCGATAGGCAAAATCGATTGCCGTTGAACCATTCCTTAAACCCAAAACATCTCCTTTTGGAGTAAAAACAAACACCTCTTCGTCAAATAAATCTTCTTTGATTGATGTAAGGTAGTCATTATGATCATTTACACCATCTTCTTGTTGCCATTCAACCAATTGACGCAACCAGTTAAATTTTTCTGAATCAGGATTGGCTGGAGATCCCCCTTCCTTGTATTTCCAGTGAGCTGCAATACCAAATTCTGAAACTCTATGCATTTCTGGGGTTCTAATTTGTACTTCAATAGGCCTGTGCCTGCCAATAACAGCGGTATGTAGGGACTGGTAGCCATTTGGTTTCGGAAGGCCTATATAATCCTTGAAACGTCCGGGTATTGGCCTGAATGTATCATGTACAACAGCAAGGGCTCTATAACATGTCTCGACGTCTGGGACAATAATTCTAAGTGCAGCAACATCAAAAATTTCATGAAATTCTTTTTGTTGTCTTTGCATTTTGCTCCAAATTCCATATAAATGTTTTGGTCTGCCACTCACTTCACATTGATGAAGTCCTGCGGAGTTCAAACGATCTTTTAGTAATTGAACAGTTGTTTTCAATCTCTCTTCTCTTTCGCTACGCTTACTAGCTATCTGTTGTTGAATTTCGCGGAAGGAATCGGGCTCTAAAAGTTTAAATGCTAAGTCTTCTAATTCCCATTTTAAGCGTCCTATTCCTAAACGGTTGGCGAGTGGAGCATAAATTTCTCTTGTTTCTTTAGCTATTCGAGTTTGCTTCTCTTCTCCTAAGTAACTAATAGTACGCATATTGTGAAGCCTATCTGCAAGCTTAACTAGTACAACTCGAATATCACTAGCCATAGCTAGAAACATTTTACGTAGGTTTTCTGCTTGAGCTTCTGTCCGATTGTTAAAATGGATTCCGCCTAATTTAGTAACACCTTCAACTAAATATCTAACTTCACTTCCAAAATAGCCCTCGAGTTGTTCTGGTGTTATGTCTGTATCTTCTACGACGTCATGCAAAAAACCTGCTGCGATTACGCTAGCGCTTGCACCTATTTCCCTTAGTAAGTCAGCTACTGCAACTGGATGGGTTATGTAGGGTTCACCGCTTTTCCTGAATTGACCTTTATGTAATTGATATGCAAGATCAAAAGCAGCCACTAACAGTGCTTCAGAATCTCTTGGGCAACTTGCTCCTATTCCTGGTGGGATATTTTTAATGCAATTTTTTAACCATTCTGGCAAAATAATTTCATAATCATCAATATGTTTGATCTGATGAGTTCTAAGTTGCGGCTGGCCAGCAAAAAATTCATCACAGACCATATTTGTCTGGTTTGAATTGTGTGCAGAGGTGACTTTTGGCATCAGCACCGAGGCTTAATTTATTTTATTCAAACTCAACATTTCTTGCTACCTTTTTATGAATAATTACTCAAAAGAAGTTTTAAAGATAAATAATTTGCATGCTATTTATCCAGATAGCACTAATGACGTATTAAACGGGTTAAATCTGCAGATGAAACGTGGCGATAGGCTTGCATTAGTTGGTAGTTCAGGTTGTGGAAAAAGTACTGTTGCTATGGCTGTAATCCAGCTTCTTCCTAATGGATGTGTATGTGATGGCGAGATTTTTTTAAATGGAAAAAATGTATTAAAATTAGAAGAAGATTCTTTGCAAACTATTCGAGGGAAAGAGGTTGGATTGATATTTCAGGATCCAATGTCACGTTTAAATCCTTTAATGACTGTTGGTGATCATTTGGTGGATACTTTTAGAGCTCATGATAATTCTGAACCAATTTATAAATTAGTAAAAAAAGCTAAAACCTTATTAGAAAAAGTTGGAATAGATCCCTTAAGATTTAACTCATTTCCACATGAATTTAGTGGGGGGATGCGACAACGTGTTGCAATTGCTTTGGCAATTTGTTTAAGACCTCCTTTGATAATTGCTGACGAACCTACGACTAGCTTGGATACAATAATTGCTGATCAAATCATGAGTGAATTGAGTTTAATTTGTGATGAGATTGGTGCAGCTTTGCTATTGATTACTCATGATTTAGCTATGGCATATAAATGGTGTAATAAAATCGCAATAGTTGATTATGGGCAAATAGTTGAATCTGGAAATATTAAAGAGATTATTGGTAATCCAAAAACTGATATTGCTCAAAGATTAGTTAATTCAGGTAGGACTTTAGAGGGATCTGAGAGAGAAATAATGAATAAAAGAAGTTCATTATTGAAAGTCAATAGATTACGGTGCTGGCATAACACAGGCTTTTGGCCCTTCAATTCTTTTTGGTTGAAAGCTGTTAATGAAGTTACCTTTTCTTTGTATGAAGGTGAAACTCTAGGTATCGTAGGCCCATCGGGATGTGGTAAGAGTACTCTCTGTAGAGCGTTGACTGGTTTATTGCCCACAAGAGGTGGATGTGTTTTTTTTCTTGGGAAGAATATTTCAACTATCAATAGGAAATCTTTAAAACAACTACGTAAATATATTCAAATTATTTTTCAAGATCCTTCTGCTTCTTTGAATCCTAAGATGTCAGTAATTGATGCAATTATAGATCCAATTCTTATCCATAAATTGTTAAGTCGATCTCAAGCCAGAGAAAAAGCTCGTAATCTTTTAGAACTTGTCGGTTTAATGCCCACAGTAATGTATGAACAACGTTTACCTTCTCAACTTTCAGGTGGACAACAGCAAAGAGTTGCTATAGCAAGAGCACTGGCACTTGATCCCAAAATACTTATCTGTGATGAAAGTGTAAGTATGTTAGATGCAGAAATTCAAGCAGAAGTTTTGGAGTTACTACGCTCTTTGCAAGAGAATTTAAAACTATCTATGTTATTCATAACCCATGATTTATCTGTTGCGGCAGGCTTTTGTCATAGAGTATTAGTGTTTGATAAGGGGCAAATTATCGAAGAGAATTTTGGTGGGAATTTGTTAAGTCATCCTAAAAATTACCTAACAAAAAAGATGGTGAAGGCCTGTCCTAGACTTCCAAAGTAATACTATATTTAGGTTGTAATACTGTTAAAAGTCGTTCAAAATCTTTAGGCAATGGAGCTGTGAATTTCATTTTCTCTAATGTCATTGGGTGTATTAAACCTAATTCAATTGCATGTAATGCTTGGCCACCAAGTTTAATGGGCAATTTTTTACATCTACTATAAGTTTGGTCTCCAATAATAGGATGACCAATATGTGCGCTATGAACACGAATTTGATGCGTTCTCCCTGTTTCCAGTTTGAATTTTAGAAGAGAAAAATTTCCTAGATTTTCAATTAATTTCCAATGTGTGCAAGCATATCTACCAGATTCCTCATCAACAACAGCATATTTTTTTCTATCTTTTGGATGTCGGCCAATACACCCTATAATCATGCCTTCATTGTCTTTAATAGCTCCATGAACAACAGCAATATAATTTCTTGAGGCGACTCTTTTTTGTATTTGGATTTGCAGCTTAACTAAGGCTTCTTGCGTCTTTGCTACGACAATGCATCCAGTTGTGTCTTTATCTAAGCGATGAACTATTCCAGGTCTTAATTTACCTCCAATACCAGGCAAGTCTGGGCAATGATGGATTAATGCATTAACTAAAGTTCCTGATTTATTACCTGGTGCAGGATGAACTGCAATTCCTGCTGTTTTATTAATGACTATTAAATGATCATCTTCATACAAAATATCTAAATCAATTTCTTCTGGCTTTAAGTAAGGAAGAGGCTCAGGTGGTGGAACCCAAAGTTGAATTATGTCACCTGGCCTAACGGGAGTTTTTGCTTTTCCAGTTTTACCATTTACTTTTGCGAACCCCGCTTCAATGAATTTCTGAATATGAGCTCTACTTTGTTCGGTTCGTTGACTTACCAGCCATCTATCAAGCCGCATAGGCAAAGGTTTCTTATATTCACCCTCAAATAATTCACCTGGGCCCTGCCCAAATTCATGTTTGATTTCTTTATCCATTAGGGGAGTTCAAGAGAGATGTTCCCCAACAAATTTTTGCGAAAATCATCAAGTAATCTTTGAGACATTCTTCGAGTATCTCCGGAAGTGTGACGTTTTGCTGCGGAAAGTAGCCATAAATGTTTGTCTTTAATATTTTCATTGACAAGTATTCCATATCTGTTTTGAAGACACATTGACTTGATTCCTGCTTCTTGAATGTTTTCTAATCTCTCAAGAAGTTTCATAAGGCTAATGGCGACCTGTTCAGTATCGTATGCGGCCTGACCAATATCATCACAAATAGCCAGTTTTAATGCGGCATTTTGATCTTCGAATCTAGGCGGAAGAACTCCAGGAGCGTCCAATAGATCAAGATCTTGTCCCAACCTTACCCATCTCAAACTTCTGGTGACCCCAGGTTTTCTTGAGCTAGATACAACCTTTTTTTTTACTAGTCTGTTAATGAGAGCAGATTTTCCTACATTTGGGAAACCAAGAGTTAGAACTCTAATTGCACGGTTTTTCATTCCTCGGTCAAGACGCCTTTGATTTAACTCTTGCCCAGCACGAATGGCGGCCTGTTTTATTTGGAGAATGCCTGTTCCAGCTTTTGCATCACACCACCATGGGACTTTGCCCTCTGATCTTAATTTTTTATCCCATGCTTGATAGGCCTCTACATTGATCATGTCTTTTCTATTAAGAACTAATATTTGTCTCTTTCCTTTTAACCATTTTTGGAGATATGGGTGAGAAGTGGCAAGTGGTATTCTTGCGTCTCGCACTTCGAAAACTAGATCAACTTTATTTAGATGCTCTTTTAATTGTTTTTCTGCTTTAGCTATATGCCCTGGATACCATTGTATGAGTTGCTTGTTCACGGAATTTAAAAAATAATTTGGTTGAAATTGATTAATCTAAAAATTGTAAAAGTTGATTTATGATTTATTTTGGAAGTGTAGTTTTCAAAATCCTTAGTTCAATTTATCATCTGAAAAGATTAAATAAGTTGATAATAATAATTGAATTATTCATAATATCCTGAAGAGACTTAAATTTTATTAATCAACCTAGATTGATAGAATTGAAATATTTAATAACCTACCGATGAAAAAAACTTTCTCATATTGCTGGTACAAAACAAATTAGATCTATAGCTTTACATTGCAAGTTTATTTTATCAGTAGCAGCAGGTAGTTGGAAGGGTGATTAATTATTTAAAGTATGGATTTTTAATATTTGGAAACCCGTTTTTAGGTTCTCAAGGGGTTATGTAGATTTTTTCTATGTCTTAGTAATTACCCAATTGGTGCCTTTAAAGAGCTATGGTCACTCAGTTTACTTTCTGAATCCATACATTATGTCTAAGCGTTCCCTGTCAAGTCTCGGCGCTGAAGACTTAAGCGGCAAACGTGTTTTAGTGAGAGTTGATTTTAATGTCCCATTAGGAGATGAGGGGCAAATAACTGACGACACAAGAATTCGTGCTGCTTTACCAACTATTAATGACCTCTTGGAGAAGAGTGCAAGAGTTATTCTTTCAGCTCATTTTGGGAGACCAAAGGGAGAGGTTAAAGAAACAATGCGTTTGACTGCTGTTGCTCAAAGACTTAGTGAATTGCTTGGAAAAACAGTTGTAAAAACTGAAAGTTGTATAGGAGCAGAAGCTAAGTCAAAAGTTGATGCCATGTCTAATGGCGATGTTGTCCTTTTGGAAAATGTTCGATTTATTTCTGGTGAAGAAAAAAACGATACTGAATTTGCAAAAGAATTAGCTTCTTTGGCGGAAGTATATGTTAATGATGCTTTTGGAGCTGCCCATCGTGCGCATGCTTCAACTGAAGGAGTTACAAAGTTCTTAAGTCCTTGCGTGGCAGGTTATTTAATGGAAAAAGAACTGAAGTACCTTCAAGGAGCTATCGATCAACCTAAAAGTCCCTTAGCCGCAATAGTTGGAGGTTCAAAAGTTAGTAGTAAAATAGGTGTCTTAGAATCTTTAATTGATAAATGCGACAAGATTATCGTTGGTGGAGGGATGATATTTACTTTTTATAAGGCTAGAGGACTATCGGTTGGTAATAGTCTTGTAGAAGAAGATAAGCTTGAATTAGCTAGTGCTTTGGAGAAGAAAGCAAAAGAGAAAGGAGTTGAGTTTCTTTTGCCAAGTGATGTTGTGTTGGCTGATAATTTTTCTCCTGATGCAAATAGTAAACTTTCAAAAGTAGATGCTATTAGTGAAGGTTGGATGGGATTGGATATTGGCTCAGAATCAGTTGAACTTTTTCAGAATGCTTTGAAAGATTGCAAAACGGTTATTTGGAATGGACCGATGGGTGTATTTGAATTTGAGAAATTTGCAAACGGAACAAATGCAATAGCAAATACTTTGGCTGACTTAAGTGCTCAAGGATGTTGCACAATTATTGGAGGTGGAGATTCAGTAGCAGCAGTTGAGAAAGCAGGTTTAGCGAAAAACATGTCTCATATCTCAACTGGGGGTGGCGCAAGCCTTGAGCTTTTGGAGGGAAAAGTGCTTCCTGGAGTTGCTGCGCTAGATGATGCTTAATAATTTAAATTTAATTTGCTTATTAATAAAAGTAGGTTTTATGAACCTACTTTTATTTTTTTTGTAAAGGAATAAATCCCTTTTGGATGAGTAATTATTGCTGAAATAATTTGAGAACCAGGTTCTAATGGTGCTTGAATATATTTAAACAGACCACCTGATTGATTAGGTATAATACTAAAAGGTTCATTCGATAGATTCATTTTCTCATTGTTTTTAAGTATAATCATTCCACCAGCTGTTAATGAATCATCTAAAGGTTTTTCAATAATCAAATTTATTTCATATCTTTCACCAGTAAGAACTTTGTCAGGAGAAATTACTTTTACAATAAGTGGAGATTCTTGACTATTAAGAATTGATTCTTCATCGATAACTTTATAATTTTTGATTTTATTTTTGTCAGTTTCAATTTCAACAGTTTGTTTTGTATGTAGATTATAGACTTGATCTCCGATTGCTCTGGTAGATTTAATTTTTACATCTAGGATTGAATTCTTTTGATCATTTCTAGTCATTTTGATTGACCATTTTGAATCTTTATATTTATCTCTAAAAGCTAAAGACTGTTTATTAAATTTATAAAATGATTGTTTTGAAAATACGTCCTTCAGTAAATTATCCTTTCGCTCATTGAGGATTTCCTCTAATTGATTGCTTAATAACTGATTATTTATATTTTGGCTTAAAGCACAATTGATCAATAGAGGATGTAGTAATAAAAAACCTATTAATTTGGTTATCAGTGAATGTCTCACGCCTACCTTTTTTACTCAATATAACTTAACCTCAAATGGTAAGGTTGTTTAATTTATGCCTCGCCTTTTAATTGCTGCAAGCGGAACGGGTGGGCATATTTATCCTGCATTATCTTTCGCCGATTCACTTTCAAATTCTTGGGAAATAGAGTGGTTAGGGGTATCAAATAGGCTCGAGGTTGAACTAGTTCCAGAAAAATACAATTTAATCAAGTTAAAAGTTGGAGGATTACAAGGAAACATTTTTAGAAAAATGTTTGATTTATGTAAATTACTCTTTGCTTCTATTCAAGTCTCTGTCTTATTACGTCAAAAAGAAATTAACGTTATTTTCACTACAGGTGGCTATATATCTGCTCCAAGTATTATCGGCGCAAAAATGGCTGGTATTCCGATTTTACTCCATGAATCCAATGCTATCCCTGGAAAAGTAACTAGGCTGATGGGTAGATTTTGTGATCATGTAGCTTTAGGGATCCCATCAGCATCTGAGTATTTGCAAAGATGCAAAACAAGTTTTACTGGAACACCTGTAAGATCAGAATTTTTATTAGACAAGTCTTTACCAAGTTGGGTCCCTCGGGGAGAGGGCTTATTAATTGTGGTAATGGGAGGTAGTCAAGGAGCAGTCAAGATGAATGAGATGGTAAGGAATATTTTGCCTAGCTTGATTGAGCAGGGTTGTAGGGTTGTTCACTTGATTGGCAAGAACGATTGCTTTTATAGAAATCTCAATAAAGATAAAAGCCACCCTAATTTGGTTGAAAGGCACTTCAGTGATGAAATACCTGCCTTGCTTCAAAATGCTGATCTTGCAATTAGTAGATCAGGAGCTGGTGCAATCTGTGAACTAATGGTAACCAAGACCCCTTCAATTCTAATACCTTTTCCAAGCTCTACCGATCAACATCAAGAGCTTAATGCTGCTTATATGGCCAGCTTTGGAGGGGCTGTAATAGTTAATCAACATGATCCAAAAAAAATTATATTGAAAAATATTGTATCGAATTTGTTAGATTCTAATTCTCTCGATGAAATGAAATTAAATATGCATAAGTATGATTATGAATATCCTGAAAAAAAGATATTCGAAATAATAAATTCTATTAGTTAATGTAATCTTTTAATGTATTAATGATTTCAATATTTTGTTCTCTTTTTAGAAGACTTATTCTGAACCAATTTTCATCTAAGTTTATAAATGATCTACAGTCTCTTAATAAAATTCCTCTTTTTTTTAAATTCTCAAGAAGATTTAATATAGAGCTTTCACTTTTGATTAATTGAAAGTTTGTAGTTGTTGGTAGTGGCTTAATAGTAGAAAAATCTGATAAATTTTGAAATAGCCAATTTCCTTCTTTTTTTACCCATTTATGTATCTTCTTTAATCTTTTCTTATGCATCTTAGAATCTTTCATAATCATCTTAGTTGCATTTATAGCTAAGGTATTGACAGGCCATGGATCTCTTATCTCTTTCCATTTTAACAATCTATCTGAGTTTGTTACGGCATATCCAATCCTTAATCCAGCAATACCAAGGAATTTAGTTAAACTTCTAATTACTATTAGGTTCTTATAGCTGTTGGTTAAATCTATCATTGATTGATTTTCACCTCCAGGTACAAGAGTAATAAATGCTTCATCGCAAATCACAAGTTTATAATTTGCTAATAAATTTTCTATTGAAGAACGACTCCATAGTTGACCAGTTGGATTATGAGGATTGGTAATCCACAAGACTTTTGCTTTTGGTTTAATTGGAAATGATTGAGGACTATTGTTAGTCCAAGATAAGGGTAAAGGGTTGTTAACATAAGGAGCATTCCAGCATTTTAAAGCTCTTTGATAATCTCCAAAACCAGGAGAGGGTAAAGAACTTATACCAATTGAACTTGCATCTCTTGCTGCCCACGTAAATAATTCAGAAGCTCCATTGCCAGGTAAAATCATTGAAGGTTCAATATTATGCCATTTTGAAATAGCATCTCTCACTTCAAAATAATTTCTATCTGGGTAAGACCTTATTGACCCATTTTTTATACTATTAACAAGATAATTATTTAATTTTTCAGGTAATTTGAATGGGACTATTGATGCACTTGCATCGATTATATTTTCTGTGGAAAGTCCTAATTTTCTTGCTTCTTTTTCAACATTACCTCCATGACTTTCAAAGTCTATTTTCATTATATGTGAGACAATTTTATTCTTAGTTTAAAACATAATCATAATCATTTCTTTAACTCCTTTCTTCTTTACTTCCATGGTTCTTCGGAGCCTATTGCCTCTTTAATATTTCGGAATCCATTCTTTTTTAATTGCAGGGTTAATCCATCTAAAATGTCAGGGACTAAATTTGGTCCCTCAAATATCCACCCAGTATAAATCTGAACTAGTGATGCCCCAGCTGTAATTCTTTCCCATGCCGCTTTCGCTGAATTAATTCCACCTACTCCAATCAGAGGTAAATGATTATTAGTACTTTTTCTAAGCCTTCTCATAACTTCCAGTCCTCTTTTTTGCAAGGGGAGACCACTTAATCCTCCATTTTCTTGTTCAAGAGTATTGCCAGTTTTGATTTTTAGATTTTTTAAATCAAATCGATTTAAGCTTGTATTGATTGCAATGATTCCATCAATGCCATTTTCCATTGAAACTCTTGCAATTTCATCAATTGCATCATTTGAAAGATCTGGTGCAATTTTCACAAGCAAAGGAGGACAATTGGATAAATCTTTAAGTGTTCTTATTAATTTTTTTATTTGTTTTGTTTCCTGTAATGAGCGCAGTCCAGGGGTATTAGGTGAACTAACATTGATTACTGCATAGTCTGATAAAGGTGCCAATAGTCTTAGAGATAGGGAATAATCTTTATGGGCTTCATCAAGTGGTGTGATTTTGGACTTTCCTAAATTTATCCCCAGGACACAAGGTCTATTCCTTGGTGGAGGTATTTTCTGCTTTTCTATTGTTTTCAAAAAATTCTCTGCTCCTTCGTTATTGAATCCCATTCGATTCAGAGCAGCTTTCTCTTTTGCAATTCTGAAAAGTCTAGGTTTTGGGTTGCCTTCTTGGGCATGCCAAGTAATAGTTCCTAATTCAGCGAAACCAAATCCAAAATAGTTCCAAAGACCTGCTCCTACTCCATTCTTGTCAAATCCAGCAGCCAGTCCCAAAGGGTTTTTAAAGTGAGAGCCAAAAACAATTTGATTTAAGCTTGAATTGTTTCTTTGGAAATCACTTGCTGCTTTTAAAAGGATATTAGAAATTAATGGAAAATTTCTATTTATTGATGCGAATTTAATTGCATTAAGGGCTGAGTTAGTAAGTATTTCTGCATCAATACCCTCGTCTTGAGATAGAAGCTTACCAAGGAGAATATTGTATAAGTCATTTTTTTTAGTTGTTGACAAAATCTTTTAGTTGTATTTTTCTATCTTTAGAAAAAGCTACCGCAATTGCATCGACTCTGTCATTATCCTTTTCTCCGCTATGACCTTTGACATATTGAAGTTTGATTTTTGGTAGATCAGGATGGTCAAGAGCTTTCCATAAATCTTGATTGAGAACTGGTTTGCCAGATGCAGTTTTCCAGCCTTTCTTTTTCCAATTTGGCATCCATTTTTCCATTCCATCAATTAAATATCTGCTATCAGTTTTAATAGTTAGTGAAGGGTCAAATTTTATGTTTTTTAATTTTTCTAGAACAAATAATGCAGCCTGTAATTCCATGCGATTATTTGTTGTCTCGGGGGAGTTTCCACCGAATTCAACCTCGCTTCCATCCTGGAATCTAATTAATGCTCCCCATCCACCCGGACCGGGATTACCACTACATGCACCATCTGTTGCTGCAGCGATCGCAAATTTTTCTTCTTTAGACATAAAAAAACCGGTCTGAATAGACCGGTTTCATATAAGCAGAAATCAGATGTTTTTCCAGTAACTAAATTTATTTTAAAGTTACTTTACCGCCAACAGCCTCAATTGCTTTCTTTAAAGCCTCAGCATCTTCTTTTGTTGCTCCTTCTTTTATTGTCTTTGGAGCAGCTTCAACTAAGGCTTTTGCTTCGCCAAGGCCTAAACCTGTGGCATTGCGAACTTCTTTAAGGACTTTGATTTTAGATGAAGCATCAAAGCTTTCTAAAACAACCTCAAATTCAGTTTTTTCTTCAGCAGCATCAGCACCATCGCCACCAGCAGCAGCTCCTGGAGCGGCCATGACAACGCCGGCAGATGCGGCAGCAGATACATTAAAAGCTTCTTCTATTTGCTTAACAAGCTCTGAAGCTTCAAGCAAAGAGAGGCTTTTTAATGAATCTAAGATTTCATCGGTTTTTGCAGACATGGTTTAAATCAGCAACTAAGTAAGTAGAAAACAAATTGTTAAAAAAGGAAGCTCAGCTCTCGCCACTCTCAGAATGTTGTTTAAGAGACCTTGCAAGTCCAGAGGGAACCTCATTGATACCAATGGCGATTTTGCTTGTTATGGAATTCATTGCACCAGCAATTTGTCCCATAAGTGCTTCCTTGCTAGGAAGTTTTGCAATCGCTTTGATTTCATCTTGAGATAAGAGTTTGCCTTCGAAAAGACCTCCTTTAGTCTCAGATTTTTGAGTTTCCTTTTGAAATGCTTGTACAGCTTTAACAGCACTGCCAACATCTCCTTTGATTAAAACAAAGGCATTTGTTCCAGTAAGCAATGAATCCAAGCCAGTCCAGGAATCTTTTCCTTTTATGGCTTGACGCATCAAGGTGTTTTTGGTGACCTTGCATACGCCATCGCTTTGTTGCAATCTTGAGCGCAAGTCAGACATCTCTTTTGTAGATAAGCCCTTGTAATCAAGAACTAATGCCATTTCTGAGTTGTCTAGTAGATCCTCTATTTTTTTGACGATCTGCTTTTTGCTTTCCAGCGTGCGGCCCATAATAATTGGATCGAATCGGGGGAAGAACTGGACATGCGGCCATATTCCCTTAGGGGAATCGAGGCCGCTAACGATTCAATCCAAAAAGATAAATCCTGCGTATTCCTCGGCGGGGTTTAAAGATTCTATTAAACGGAAGGTTTAATAAATTCAGACCTGCTGTCTTTGGCTGGGCGCATGCCCTTGTGGCTATACCACTAGACTAATTTACAACAATGAGGGTCACTTTTCTTTCTGCAAGTCTTGTAATTCGTTTATATCTACTTCCACTGATGGCCCCATGGTAGATGTGATAAAGAAGCTTCTCCAGAATTTACCTTTTGCGCCGCTTGGTTTATTTTTTTCTATTGTCGCTTGTAGAGTCTTTAAATTTTCAAGGAGCGCCTCTTCTGAAAAACTTGCTTTACCAAATCGAACGTGAACAATTCCTGCTTTGTCTGCTCTGAATTCAAGTTTTCCTGCTTTAAATTCTTTAATAGCTCCTGCTAGATCGGTGGTAACTGTTCCTGCTTTTGGATTAGGCATAAGCCCTCTAGGACCAAGCACTCTTCCAAGTTTGGCTACCTTAGGCATCATGTCTGGAGTTGAAATTAGAAGATCAAAGTTCATTTCTCCTTTGTTGATTGAATCAACTAAATCTTCCTCTCCAGCGAGATCAGCACCTGCTTTAGTTGCTTCATTCACTTTCTCGCCGCGTGTAACAACCGCTATTCGTATTTTCTGCCCTGTACCACTTGGTAAGGCAACTGTTGTCCTTAGTTGCTGATCAGTATATTTCGGGTCAATCCCTAATCTTATGTGAGCTTCAATAGTCTCATCGAATTTTGCATTGGCATTCTCCTTGACTAGTTTGATCGCTTCAATTGGAGAATATGAACGCTCTTCCACTTTGGAAAGTAACGTTGTCATCCTTTTAGAAAAATTTTTCATAATAAAATGGGGTACATTCGACTTTTAGTCTCCCCCTGATAAGAGAACGTTTAGTGATTTTACGATTTAATTTAGTCCTTTATGGAAACTCCCATGTTTTTGGCGGTCCCTTCAATAACCTTCATCGCTGAATCGATGCTGCTGCAATTTAGATCAGGAAGTTTTGTTTTGGCAATTTCCTCAAGTTGACTTTTACTTATCGAACCAGCAGATCCTTTCGCTGACTCTCCGGAACCTTTCGCAATTCCTGCTGCTTTAGTTATCAAAACAGAAGCAGGAGGTGTTTTTGTTATGAAAGTAAAACTTCTATCTTCAAAAACTGATATTTCCACAGGAATAACAAAGCCAGCTTTGTCTTGGGTTCGTGAATTGTATTCCTTGCAAAAAGCCATTATGTTTACCCCGTGTTGACCAAGTGCAGGCCCAACGGGAGGAGCAGGGTTGGCTTTGCCAGCCTGTAAGGCCAACTTGATCAGGGCTACTACTTTCTTTGCCATCGGCTGAAAATTGAACTAATGCGGAAAACCTGAAATTAATCAGATTAAATTATCTATTAAACTTAACTCCTAGACTGACCAGACAGCAAAAGGAAATTAAAATCAATTTTGTTTAGTTATTTGAGAGAATTCAAGTTCAACAGGAGTTTCTCTACCAAAAATAGACAAAAGAGCTTTAAGTTTGTTTCTTTCTCCTGAAACTTCAATAACTTCTCCTTGGAAGTCTTTAAAAGGACCCGCAGTTACAACAATCTGATCACCTTCTTCTACATCCAACTTGACAACAGTTTTCTTTTCAGCTGCTCTCTTGAAAATTCTATTAACTTCTTGTCTGCTAAGAGGGCGAGGTTTTATGTGTCCGCGCGCTTTACCAGTAGCTCTGCGGTCCTCTGCTCCAACAAAATTAATTACATTCGGAGTACTTCTTACAGCCATCATTGTGTCTTCATCTAAAACCATACGAACCAGCACATATCCAGGGAAGACTTTTTCTTCTGTGGTCTGCCTACTACCATCTTTTTTAAGCTTAACTGCTGGTGTTTGAGGGATTTCTATCTCTATGATTCTGTCACTAACACCAAGTGTGATTGCTCTTTGCTCAAGCGTCGCTTTTACCTTCTTTTCGCAACTTGAGGCAACCTGAATAGCGTACCAACGTGCAATATTTGTCTTAATTGCTTGGTTTGAAGAAAGTGATTGATCATCTTCAATTGCTTCTGATCTATCAATTATTTTTGAATCTTTAATAGGGGTGGTTTCAATATCTGACACTGGAAAAAATTGTGAGTGGTTAAAAATTTAGGTTAGTCAACTCAGCTGAATATCTGAGTAGAGGCCCATCCATAAAAACGGCTTACAGCAGCTATTGATACTGCTGATAAAGTGACCATTAAAATCACAGCAACAGATTCGCTGAAAAGTTGTTGGCGTGAGGGCCATACAACAAGTTTCATTTCATCAATTGTAGAGGATAAAAAACTCTTTTTTAAGGCAATCTTTTCCTTTTTTGTAGGAATTACCTTTTCTTGATCCTCTTTAGAGGTTGGACTTGTCACTTTGGGAAGACTAAAAGGAAGGTACTTTTTAAAAAATGGCTATTAACCTACACTAACTTATGTTTGATAGATTAGTTATCTGTTAAAAAAAGAAGTTTTTTTGATTCATCATATTTAATCTCAACTCTTATTGATTTTGCATCTTCAAAAGCCTCTTCTAAAATTTGTGTGGCCAGTGGGTTTTCTAATCTTCTTCTAATCACTCTTCTTAGCGGTCTGGCCCCGTATTCAGGTTCATAGCCTTCTTCAGCAAGAGTTTTAATAACGTTTTCATCAACATAGAGATCTAAATCTTGGTGCTTTAGAAGCGTCTTTAATTCATCAAGTTGAAGTCGAACTATTTGCTCTAAGCTTTCCGGGTTTAGTGGACTAAATCTTATTATTTCATCAATGCGGTTCAAAAATTCAGGTCGAAAATGTTTTGTTAGAGCCTCATTGATTTTTTGATCTAATTCAAGTGAAAGAATATTTTTATTTGATTTTTCGCTTTGAATTTGAAGTGAATTATTTAAGATCGCTTTGCTAGCAAGATTGCTTGTCATAACAATAACTGTATTTCTAAAATCGACTGTTCGACCTTGAGAATCGGTCAACCTTCCATCATCTAGTACCTGTAAAAGTATATTGAAAACTTCTTGATGAGCTTTTTCAATCTCATCAAGGAGTAAAACTGCATAAGGTCTTTTTCTAATTGCCTCTGTTAGTTGGCCTCCTTCCTCATAACCCACGTATCCAGGAGGTGCACCTAATAGTCTTGAAACAGCATTCCTCTCCATATATTCACTCATGTCAAGTCTAATTAAAGCGTCATCTTCATCAAATAGAGAACTTGCTAGTGATTTAGCTAGTTCAGTTTTCCCAACACCTGTAGGGCCCAGAAAAAGAAAGGATCCAATGGGCCTTCTTATGTCCTGCATCCCAGCTCTTGCTCTACGAATTGCTGCTGAGACTGCTTGAACAGCATTTAATTGGCCAATAACTTTTTTTTCTAAGTCTTTTTCTAAATTTAAAAGTTTCTGTCTTTGACCTGATAAAACTTTTCTAACAGGAATTCCTGTCCATCTTGAGACAACATCAGCTATGTCTTCTGGGTTGACTTTGTCTGTTAACAAGGAATTACCATTCTCATAATCTTCTTGAATAGAAACTTCTATTTCTTTCATTCTTTCTTGCATTGGATAAAGTTGTTCATATTTAAGTCTTTCTAGTTCTTCTACATCACCAGAGAATTCGACTTCTTTTATTAAATTTTTTAATTCTTTAAAGCTTTTTTTTAGTTCTTGTAATTCTGATGATTTATTAATCTGATCTTGCCATGTTTCTTTGAGCTCAGCCAACTCAAAAAGTAGCAACTCTTTCTTTTCTTGAAGATTATTTATTGTCTCTAATGTTGTCTCTATATTTGCATTTAGAATTGATGACTCCAAATGATCAAGCTGAGATTCTTTCGCTTCTATGATTTTTGGTTTTGATACAGATTCTATTCTTACTTGAGCTGAAGCCTCGTCGATCAAGTCAATAGCTTTATCTGGTAGGCATCTATCACTTATATATCTATGGGCTAGACGATTTGCTGTGGTTAGTGCTTCATCGGTGATAATTACTCCGTGATGAACCTCGTAATTTTCTTTAAGTCCTTTTAAAATTTCCAAGCTTAAATCTTGACTGGGCTCTTTGATTGATACTTGTTGAAATCGTCTATTAAGAGCAAGGTCTTTTTCGATTGTACGTCTATAATTATCGGGAGTAGTTGCACCAATGCATCGTAAGTCTCCACTGGCTAATAATGGTTTTAATAGACTACCAGCATCAGTATTTGATCGGTCTTTGCTTACAATTGTGTGTAATTCATCTATAAATAAAATTACTCCTTTTTCACTATTGTTGATTTCACTTAACAATGATCTAAAACGCTCTTCAAATTGTCCTCGAAATTTGGCTCCAGCAATTAATGCACCTATATCAAGTGAAATTAGCCTTAAACCTTGTAGAGAATCAGGAAGTTCGTTATCTACAATCTTTTGAGCTAATAATTCAGCAATTGCTGTTTTCCCAACACCAGGAGCACCAATTAGGACCGGATTGTTTTTACCTCTTCTAGATAAAACTCTTGTGATTGCTTTTATTTCAGACTCTCTACCAATCACAGGATCTAATAATCCATTTTCAGCTTCAGTTGTAAGATCTTTGCAGTATAAATCTAATGCACTTGGTGTTTCATTAAGGTTTAAAGGTTCTTGCTTTGATGTGATCTCTTCTTTAGAAAGAGGAGTAAATGGCTCGGGTTTTGGATCTTTTGAAGTGGTTTCGGTAGTAATAGAAGACTGTGAATCTTTTTGTGTTCGATTTATTATTGGTTTGTCTTTAATTCTTTTTGATTGTTTGAAAGATTTGGGTGCTGGTAGTCGTCTCAATTCCGCTTCAAGAATTTCACTAGGTAGACCTGCTTGATAAAAAAGATCTTCTCCTAAGCGACTATCTCTGCCAATTGCAATGAGGATATGAGATATTTCTATTTGATTAGATCCCCATCGAGAGCGAAAATCATCAGCTGTTTCAAGAAGAACTTCTAAGTCTTCTCCAATAAATAAATCTGGTTGGTTGTTTATTGGTAGTTCAGCGATAAAATTTTCTAAGATTTCATTTAATTCTTCATGGTTTACAGGTAAGGAATTTGTATATTTTTGATATTTCTTATTTCTAAAAAGTACTTCAATAAGATGCTCAACATCCAAGTCCTTATGTCTCCATCTTCTGGCTGATTGTTCAGCTATTAATAAAAGACTCCAAGCTTCATCGCTAAAAGAATCTGGCTCTGTAGTTAGACTTCCATTCATTTTTGATGACTTTTGATTCAAAGTGGTCATTTGCCTACTTAATTTTGGTTGAGACCTTTTTATCTATATGTGTATTTTCTCTTAAGACAAATTTGATTGATTAGGTCTTGGAAAGCAAGCTAGATTAGCAATTAAGGAACATATAGGAATAATGTAGTTCATAAGATCTAAAAATTTTCTTAAATTCGTGGCTGACTCTCTTGAACTTGTAATTGATACCATTATGGCCCGAGAAGTGTTGGACTCACGTGGCAATCCAACAGTTGAGGCTGAAGTGCTTTTAGAAGGTGGTGCTATTGGACGCTCAATAGTTCCAAGTGGTGCAAGTACTGGGGCTCATGAAGCCCATGAATTAAGAGATGGTGGTAAGCGTTATATGGGTAGAGGAGTCCTGCAGGCCGTTAATCACATAGAGGAAAATATTGCTCCCGCCCTCTGTGGTTTGTCCTCTCTAGATCAGGCCACAGTTGATTCTGTAATGAAACAACTTGATGATACTGACAACAAATCAAATCTTGGTGCCAATTCAATCCTCGCTGTCAGTATGGCTACTGCAAGAGCAGCAGCAAATGGATTGGGATTACCTCTATATAGGTATTTAGGAGGGCCGATGTCATCATTATTACCTGTTCCATTGATGAATGTCATTAATGGAGGAGAACATGCAGCAAATAATTTAGATTTTCAAGAATTTATGTTGGTTCCACATGGCGCTGAAAGCTTCCGAGAAGCATTAAGAATGGGAGCTGAGGTCTTTCATACTCTTAAAGATTTATTGAGTCAGAAAGGTTTATCAACTGCTGTTGGCGATGAAGGGGGATTCGCTCCAAATCTTGAGAGTAATAAAGCAGCAGGCGATCTATTAATGCAAGCAATTGAACAGGCGGGATTTCAACCAGGAGAGCAAATCTCTCTAGCTTTAGATGTTGCTAGTACAGAGTTTTATGAGAAGGGAAAATATTCTTATGGTGGAAATTCTTACTCCAGCGAGCAAATGGTTGAGGAATTGGCTGGATTAGTTAATTCATTTCCAATTGTATCTATTGAAGATGGATTAGCTGAAGATGATTGGGATGGTTGGAGCTTGCTTACCAAAAAGCTCGGTAAAAGTGTGCAATTAGTTGGAGATGACTTATTTGTTACCAACACACTTCGTTTGCAACGAGGTATTGATGAAAATATTGCAAATTCAATATTAATTAAGGTGAATCAAATAGGTTCTTTGACCGAAACTCTTGAAGCTATAGAGCTTGCCACAAGATCAAGTTATACAACTGTTATTAGTCATAGAAGTGGAGAAACTGAAGATACAACTATTGCTGATTTATCAGTAGCAACTAAATCTGGTCAAATTAAAACAGGTTCATTGAGTCGCAGTGAAAGAGTCGCGAAATATAATCAATTACTTCGTATTGAGGATGAGTTAGGTAGTCAAGCAACATACGCTGGACTTGTTGGATTGGGACCAAGAGGAGGCTTGAAAGGGTGATTTCAAGAAACTACTAGCGGGAGCTTCGTCTTCCTTGAAAATTATCAAGTCGATTTTCGTTTCTCATTTTGAATTGTAATGTTATCCAGTTAAGAGCTATTGGAAATCCTGGGATTAATGGGATGAAAAATAGATATTGGTTACTATTTGAGGCTAATAAGGCTGACGAAATTGCAAGTGAGCCAAGGAGAACGGAATTACCTAGTGTTTGTTGAGCATTAATCATTCTTCTGAGTTGTCTGTCTGATTCACCCATTCGTACTTGAAGTTGTAAGTCGCCTTGTTCAAGTCTTTCTAGATTTTCATCCAAGCGTTTTGGTAACCCAACAGCTTTACTGCCTATTTCAGTAACTTGTCTTCCTAATTCATTAAATAAATCATTAGAGTCTGGATTCTTTGAAGTCATGAGAGGGAGAAGGAAGGGTTTTGCTATTGCTATTAAGTTAAATTCTGGGTCTAAATATCTTCCCACTCCTTCAAAAGTTGATAATGCTCTAAAAACAAAAATCAACTCAATTGGTATTCTAAAGGGTTTTCCATAAGCCAGTTCGGACATATCCCCAGAGAGCTTTTCTATGATTTGAGAATCAAATGGAGGAGTGAGAGCTTCATTTAACATTATTCTTATTAATCTTCTAACTGGACCTATTTCTATGTCTTCCTCAATTAATCCAGCAATTTGAAGTTCTTTCACCAGTCCACTAACATCTCTCAGCGCTGCAGCTTTTATCATTGAGTTGAGCCTGCCTCTAATACGCTCAGAGACAAAACCCATCATTCCGAAATCATAGTAAATTAGAGAACCACTTTTAGAAACAGCCAAGTTACCAGGATGAGGATCAGCGTGAAAAAAACCGTAATTAACCAATTGTTTCAAATAGCTTGTAGCTCCAATCTTTGCGATTGAAGAAGTATCAATATCGTTACTTTTTAGAGATTTAATGTCATTTATCTTGATTCCCGGTAAATACTCCAAACATAAAACTTTACTGGTGCTTAAATCCCAAAATACACTTGGGATTAAAATATCTGAGTCATCTATAAATTGTTGTTTAAATCTTGCAGCATATTGAGCTTCAATTCGAAAATCTAACTCTCTGAGTAATACTCTCTTAGACTCCTTGGCTATACCTATCCAGTCATTGCCACGACTTAAAGACTTAATCCTTTGCACTACTTTTGCAACTTGATTCATTACATCTAAGTCAAGCCTAAAAAACTTTTCTATATCTGGTCTTTGGACTTTGAAAATAACATTTTTTTTATTATTTAATCTAGCTTTATGAACTTGAGCAAGTGATGCTGAGCCAATTGGAGTTTTATCAATACTTATGATTTTTTCATATGAATTTCCAAGTTGGTTCTTTAATATTTTATCGACTTTTTCAAATGCGAAAGGTGGAACTCTGTCTTGTAGAGAGGTAAGCTCATTTACCCATGCAGATGGAATAACATCAGCTCTTGCAGATAAAAGTTGGCCTAATTTTATAAATGCTGATCCTAAATTAATTAATTCTTTTGTAACCCATTTTGCCCTTAAAGTAGTTCTTTTCTCTCTTCTTTTAGTGGTATATCCTTTTAAATAAGTCCATTTTTTAGAATCAAGCCATAAATAGAAAAATAAACCTAATAATATTGTCCAAATCCTAAAGGCTCTGCCAAATCTTTGAAGTTGACTAGCTAGAAATATCAATTTTTCCCCTCAATATCTTTGTTGATATCGATAACCTTTGATCTGAGATTATCTATTTGAATTTGAATTAAATCTTCTTTACTTAATTGTTCCTCAGAACTTTTTTCTTTTGACTGATTAGTCTTCTTTTCTAGACGATCAGATTCTTCAAGAACCTCTTCTTTGAAGCTATACCATTCATTTTGGAGCTTTTGAGGCAATTCTTCAGCAATTTCGGTAAATTCTTGAGCAGAATTTATCAGCTTCTCTGTCATTCGAGCTGCAATTCGGTTTATAGCTGCTTTAAGCAGTATCTCTGAGTCGCTCAAGAATCTAAATAATCAACTTATACTTTAGAAGATTTCGGTTTCTTTGTGTCTTCGGATTGAAACTAGGTATAGGCAGATTTGCTCTTAATCAATTAAATCTATTTAGAAGATTGTTTTTTTATTGTTCATCTTAGAAAAATTTCATTAGAGTTGGACAAGCTAACATTTGATTTGATTTGGGAAAAAAGTTTAATCTATTAACCCAAGTGATCTCAACACATTCCTTTCTCTTCCTGAAAGAGAGCAAAACCTACTAAGAGAATTACATTGGAAACCATTGAAACTGATGTTGTCATAGTTGGTGGTGGGCCAGCTGGTTGCAGTTGTGCGCTTTACACCTCCCGAGCAGATTTAAGAACGGTAATCCTCGATAAGAATCCTGACGTAGGAGCTCTAGCAATAACCCATCAAATTGCCAATTATCCAGGAGTTTCAAGTGAAATGAGTGGAGAGGCCTTGTTGAAATTGATGAGAGATCAGGCTACACAATATGGGGCTGACTATAGAAGGGCCCAGGTTTTTGGAATTGATTCTAGTGGTGACTGGAAAACTATATATACCCCAGAAGGAACTTTTAAAGCGAAAGCACTTGTCGTTGCAAGTGGTGCAATGGGTAGGCCAGCATCATTTAAAGGTGAAGCTGAATTTCTTGGTAGAGGAGTTAGCTATTGCGCGACTTGTGATGGAGCTTTTTATAGAGATCGTGAAGTTGCCGTCGTTGGTATTAATAAAGAAGCAATCGAAGAAGCAAATGTTCTTACAAAATTTGCTTCCAAAGTTCATTGGATAACATCTAATGATCCAAAACCAGATGACCATCATGCGCAAGACCTCTTATCAAAACCAAATGTCAACCATTGGAGTAAGACTAGGTTAATGCAGATTGAAGGTAATGATGCTGGTGTAACTGGCATTAAGGTTAAAAATCGTTCAATTGATACTCATCAAGATTTAGCTCTTGAAGGAGTATTTGTTTATATGAGCGGGTCAAAGCCTATTACAGACTTTCTTGGCGAACAGGTTGCTTTTAAGGAGGATGGTGGGGTCTTGGTGGATGATTTTATGTCGACAACAGTCGAAGGTGTTTGGGCGATTGGCGACATAAGAAATACCCCTTTTAAGCAAGCTGTTGTGGCTGCATCGGATGGATGTATAGCGGCAATGGCAATAGATAGATATTTAAATAGTCGAAAATCAATTCGTGTCGATTGGGTTCATGCTTGATATAAACATTTGAAAAATATTTTTTAAAGAGGTGTTGCTTCTGAAACATATGCAACACCGCCGTAGTAACTCAGAACAGATTTTATATTTTCTCGTATTTTATCAATTATCTCTTCCTCACAAAAAATAATTACATGTGCATTTGATCCAAATCCTGTAAATTCCATATCTTCTGTGACAATTCTTTCTGGGCCTCTCCCAGTTGCATGTTTCATAACTGTATAGCCAGGTACTTCAGCCTTTTCTAAGGCTGATAGAACATCATCTAGTTCTCTTTCACTAAAAATCAAGTCAAGTCTTTTCATTATTTTTAATATTAAATTTGAGGAATAATTGCGTTTACTAAGCTCATATAAACTGGTATCCCAAATATTATGTTAAAAGGGAAAGTTAATCCAAGAGTGGTTGAAATGTAATAACTAGGTCTAGCTTCAGGCACTGTCATTCTCATTGCTGTTGGCACCGCAAGATATGAAGCACTTGCACATAGAACAACAAATAAGAGTGCATTGCCTGGCTCTAAATTTAGTAATCTTGCTACGGCTGAACCTAATACTGCATTAACTATTGGCATCAGTATTGAAAACATAATGAGAAAAGCACCAGTTTTATTTAAACGAGCGAGCCGTTGAGCTGCCACAATTCCCATATCTAGTAAAAAGAAACACTCAGCCCCATAAAAAAGTTCTCCAGTAAATGGTTCCATTTTTTTAATGTCAGAGGGATCAACAGCTGATGTTAAAAAACCTATTAAAAGGCTTCCCAGTAATAAATAAACTGAACCATTAAGCATTGACTCATGAAGAATTGAGCCCCATTTCATTTTTCTTTTGATGGGCCTATCTTTGCTTGCTCCAAACTTGACTAATAGAAGACCAATTACTATTGCCGGAGACTCCATAAGTGCTAAAGCTGCAACCATAAAACCATCAAAAGGTATATTTTGACTTTCTAAAAAGCTTTCAGCAGTGATAAATGTTACGGCACTTATTGATCCATATGCTGCAGATATTGCTGCTGCATTAAAAACATCGAATTTAAATCTCAGTATTACAAAGCAAATAAGAGGGATTAAAAGAGACATTAATATTGCAGCAACCACAGTTGGAAGAACTGGATAAGTGAAGCCACTTCTCTGAAGTTCAATACCTCCCTTGAAGCCTATTGCGAGTAAAAGATATAGCGAAAATAATTTTGGTAGGGGAGCTGGAATCTCAAAATCAGACTTTAATGCGTATGCAATTGCGCCCAAAAAGAAAAAAAGTATTGGCGTACTTAAAGCATTTTGGATGAAAAGGTTTTGTCCCATTTCTTGTTAGTTCTTAAAGCAAGCAATAAAAAAAATATTGATTATCAACTATTCAGGCTGTCAATTGCAGCTGTGAGCGCTTCTTTTCTTGTACCAATTACATCAACTCCAAATTTAGCAAGTCTGTCTTTTACTCTTCCTGTTGCACCAGCAACATATGCTTTCCTTGAGTTGTTTAGCGCTTCCTGAACCATATCTTCTATTGCGAGAGTTGCAGTAACTCCAAGTCTAGGAACATCAGTGATATCAAGAATTAGAACTTTGTAGTTTCTTACAAGCATCATTCTTTCCGTAATTCCTTTTGCTGCTCCAAAACTAAGTGGTCCTTTTAATCTAAATAGCATTACTTCTCCCGCACAACGATCTAAAAGGGCTTTCTCATCTGAAGGGAGTTGTGCATTTGCTGCATTCTTATTTGACGATGAGTCGAATGGGTTGTCAGCTTCCATTCCCTCCAATTGAGTCTCTGTAATTGAATCGATCGTGAGCATATTTGCTATAAATACACCAACTAGTACAGCCCATATTAAGTCCCAGAAAACTGTCATTAAGAGGACTCCATACATCACACTTGCTGTTTTCAGCGAAAGTTTATGAGCTCTTAATAGAAATCCCCAATCAATAATGTCTAAGCCAACTTTTATTAAAATTCCTGCAAGAAGAGCTGTAGGAATCTGAGCGGCTAGAGGACCAGCACCAACAAGAACGAATAGCAATACAACTGAATGAACCATCCCTGAGATTGGGGTTGAACCTCCAGATTTGACATTAATTACTGTTCTCATGGTTGCCCCAGCGCCAGGCAAACCTGTGAAAATTCCAGCTACTGCATTTCCAATACCTTGTCCAATTAGTTCTCTATCAGAATTATGTCTAGTTTGAGAAATATTATCTGCGACAAGAGATGTAAGAAGAGAGTCAATAGCCCCAAGAACAGCAAGGACTAGTCCAGCTTTAAGAATTATTGGGAAGAAATTGCCAAGGCTTGGATCTGGGAGACTTAGAGAAAGACCTCCCTCTGGTATTGCCCCTATTCTGTCTAAGTAACTATCGCCAAAAAGAAGTATTGATAAGGGAGTAACTATTAATAATGCTAAAAGGGGAGACGGGACCCATTGACTTATTTTACGGGGGGTCAGAAACACTATCGCAAGTGTCATAGCTGCAACTGCTATTGCAGACCCATTTGGTGAGAAATTGTTAACTAAAGTTGAAAGAGACTCTAATACTCCTCCTCGAGTTGATATGCCAAGTAAAGGACCTATTTGAAGAGTAATTATGATTACTCCAATTCCAGACATAAAGCCTGAAACTACTGAATATGGAACAAGTGTTATGTACTTACCAAGTCTTAGTAGGCCAAATAAAATCTGAAATAATCCTCCAATGACTACTGCAGCCATTACTAAAGGAAGAATTTCTCCAGCAGATAAATCTCTAGGTACTCCTACAGCGGCTAAGCTCGCTACTACTCCTGCAACAGTTACGCTCATCGGCCCAGTTGGACCACTAACCTGAGACGGTGTTCCTCCAAATAAAGCTGCGAGGAAGCCAACTACGACTGCCCCGTAAAGACCATAAATAGCGCCTCCAGGACCAAGAGCAGCATTACCAAACGCTAAAGCTAGTGGTAATGCAACTACTGCAGCTGTTAAGCCACCTAAAACATCACCTCTAATATTTTTCAGGTGAAAGCCATTAATTAACGCCAATCGACTCTCCTTACTTGATTTGACTTGAATAAGCCTATCTCTTCAAGGTTCAATTACGCTCGGCATTCTGAATTTTTACACACTAGATTTAGATAAAATCATTAAAAGATTGACTCTTAGCACTTGAAAAAGCTTTATTTTCATGGAATTAAACGGTTTTAAGGATTATTTCAAAATTCTTGGCATTAATAGAAATGCTACCGATGAAGAAATCAAAAGTGCATTCAGAAAACTTGCTAGACAATTTCATCCTGATCTACATCCACATGATGAGAAGGCTGAGTCGGAATTCAAAGAAATCAATGAAGCTTACGAGGTTCTTTCGGATAAGGCTAAAAAAAAGTCTTACGAACAATATCTAAATTATTGGTTCAAAAATAGAGATAGAAATTCTAGAGATTTTTATACAGAAAATAATGATAAGCAATTTGATGAATATCTAAACTTTGATAATTTTTTGAGTGATTTAATTGGAAGATTTGGTGAGGCTAGTCAAGATATTTACTCAAATATATCTTTCGATAAGAATGCTCGATCACTAAATCTTGATGCAGAATTTAATTTGCAGATTAGTTTTTTAGAAGCTTTGAATGGTGCAAAAAAGAATCTTTTGGTGAATGATGAACGTATAGAGGTAAAAATCCCTCAAGGAATTGAAACAGGATCAAAAATACGTATTAAAAATAAGGGGAACATACTTTCTGGGAAAGGAAAAAGAGGAGATTTATTGATTGAAATCAGTATTAAATCTCATCCGATTTGGAAACTGAAAGGTTTTGATGTTTATGCAGATTTACCTCTTTCTTTAGATGAATTTGCTTTGGGAGCAAATATTACGGTTGCTTCTCCTCAAGGCGATGCATATTTATCAATACCTTCAGGAAGTTTACCCGAGCAAAAATTGAGATTAGAGGGCCTAGGATTACATAACTTGGATACCCAAGGAGATTTGTTTTTTACTCTAAAATTAAAGCTACCCAAAAATTGGTCAGCTGATGAGTTGAGACTTCTAGAAAAGCTTAGATCTGTTCGAATAGATGAACCTCGATCAAGTTGGTTCGAGAAGGCTAGGACTTAAAGGAAGTAAAATGTAGTTATCTTGATTGGTTCATATGGATCTTACTTATCGGCCCCGTCGTCTCCGCAGAGCAGACTCTTTAAGAGAAATGGTTCGAGAGAACACTGTCTCTGCTTCTGACTTCATCTACCCTCTTTTTGTTCATGAGGGTTCAGATACTCAAGAAATAGCCGCGATGCCAGGTTCAAGTCGCTGGTCAATAGATGGATTAGTTGATGAAGTTAAACGTGCTTGGAATCTAGGTATTAGATGCGTAGTTATTTTTCCAAAAGTTCCTGACGAGCAAAAAACAGAAGATGGAGCTGAATGCTTTAACGAAAAAGGTTTAATACCAAGGACTATTGAAAGATTGAAAAAAGAGATACCTGAAATGTGTGTCATGACTGATGTTGCTTTAGACCCTTATTCTTGTGATGGTCATGATGGAATAGTTAGTGATGAAGGGATAATTTTGAATGATAAAACTGTTGATTATTTGTGTAAACAAGCTGTTGTCCAGGCACGATCTGGAGCAGATTTAATCGGCCCAAGTGACATGATGGATGGAAGAGTAGGAGCAATAAGGGAAGCCTTAGATGATGAAGGTTTTGAACATGTAGGAATAATTAGTTACACGGCAAAATATTCATCTGCATATTATGGACCTTTTAGAGAAGCTTTAGATTCTGCACCTAGAGCATTATCTAATAAACCTATTCCGAAAAATAAAAACACCTATCAGATGGATCCAGCTAATGCTAGAGAAGCAATAACAGAAGCTCAACTTGATGAACAAGAAGGATCAGACATCCTAATGGTTAAGCCAGGTTTGGCTTATTTAGATATTATTTACCGTTTGAGAGAAGAATCAGAATTACCGATAGCTGCTTATAACGTAAGCGGGGAGTACGCAATGGTCAAAGCTGCCGCTCAAAGAGGCTGGATAGATGAAAAAGCCATTGTTTTGGAAACTTTATTGAGTTTTAAAAGAGCAGGAGCAAACCTGGTCCTTACATATCACGCATGTGATGCCGCAGGATGGTTAAAAGAATAATAAAATTAAAAAAGAAAATTATCAAAAATTTGAACTTTCAATCAAAAGTAATGCAAAATAAACACTCTGAATTAAATACTGAAAGTGTTCATCGTCTCGGCCATGTTGCCGTTAGAGTTGAGGATGTCAATAGAGCTAAAAGCTTTTATATGAGCTTGGGAATGAAGCTCATATGGGATGATACTGATTGGTGCTATTTAGAGGCGGGGGAGAGTAAAGATGGTCTAGCATTGCTTGGCCCTAGCTATAAAGCTGCCGGTCCACATTTCGCATTTCATTTCACTAGCAAGGATGAGATAAAGAGAATTCATGACTCTCTAAAAAATCAAGGAATAAAGGTTGGTGCTTTGCATGATCATCGAGATGGGACTTCTTCTTTTTATTTAAAAGATACAGAAGGTAATTGGTTGGAAATGCTCTATCACCCATTAACAGGAATACCAACAAATCAATAGACCTCGTATTGAAGAATGGGATTAACAAGAAATCAGAATGATTCTGAAAAGACACAAATAATTTTAGAGTCTTTAGAATTACTTGAATGGCCAACTGTTTGTAGCCATTTATCTACTTTCGCGGTTACTCAGCAAGGTCGTAAAATATGTGAAAGCTTTGATTTGCCATCACATATCTCTTTAAGCCAAAAGTTATTGTGCCAAACATTAGAAATTGGATCATTAGATATTTCACTTGATGGTGGAATATCTTTTGAAGGTGTTCATGATTTGGAAAAAATTGTTTTGATATGCTCGAAAGGTGGTGTCGCTACGGGTGAGGATTTATTAAAAGTAGCTGATACGTTAAGAGCTGCTAGGAAATTAAGAAAACTAATATTTGATCAAGTTATACGTCCAGGACTATCTGAATTGCTCAAAGATATTGCAACTTTGCCAGATTTGCAAAAATTCCTCGAATTTGGTCTAGATGAAGGTGGGCGAATTGCTGATCGTGCTAGCACAAAGCTTTCCGAATTACGTCGCCATAGGAGCGCGGTACGTCTTCAAAGAAAAGATTTTCTTCAAGATATTATCCGGAAATATGGTGGATTACTTCAAGATAATATTATCTCAGAGAGATATGGTCGACCTGTTTTAGCTTTTAAGGCTGGGACTTCTGATCAAATAAAAGGGATGGTTCATGACAGTTCAGCTTCTGGGAACACAATCTATGTCGAGCCACAAGTTGTCATATCAATAGGAAACCGTTTAGCGAAGATAGATTCTGAAATCTCAGATGAAGAGAGGAGGCTTCTATCTAATTGGAGTAAAGAGGTTGGTCTTAATGCAAACGTAATAGCTCATTTAGGAGAGATACTTTTGCAGATTGAGTTTGCATTAGCTAGAGCACGTTACTCTAAATGGCTTGAGGGGGTACCAGTAATACTTGATGAAAAGGAAAATACATTATTCGAGATTAAAGATTTTCGTCACCCGTTATTGGTATGGAATGACTTGCATGAGAAAAAAAATAGAGTTGTTCCAACTAGCTTTGATGTCTCTACTGAATTGAAAGTGGTGGCGATTACAGGACCTAATACTGGTGGCAAAACCGTAGCTTTAAAAAGTATTGGTTTAGCAGTTTTAATGGCTAAAGCCGGTTTGCTTCTGCCTTGTACAGGCTCACCCAGATTACCGTGGTGTAAAAATATTTTAGCTGATATTGGTGATGAGCAATCATTACAGCAAAATTTATCTACATTTAGTGGACATATTCTACGTATAACTCGAATACTTGATGCGATAGATTCATTCCCAGGGACAACTCTTGTACTTTTAGATGAAGTAGGAGCAGGAACTGATCCTACTGAAGGTACAGCATTGGCTATGGCGCTTTTAAAGATAATGGCCGATAGAGCAAGATTAACTATTGCAACTACTCATTTTGGACAATTAAAAGCACTCAAATATAGCGATTCAAGATTTGAAAATGCTTCCGTTTCTTTCGATAGCGAAACCATACAACCAACTTTTCATTTGCAATGGGGAATTCCTGGTCGAAGTAATGCAATTGAAATTTCAAAGAGACTTGGTCTCGACGAGCAGGTAATTAAAAGTGCTCAAAAATTTATTAATCCTGAAAGCGTCGATAATGTTAATCAAGTTATTCAAGGCTTAGAAAAACAACGAGAGCGGCAACAAGCAGCAGCTGAAGATGCTGCTGCATTATTGGCAAAAACCGAATTACTACATGAAGAATTACTTAATAGTTGGCAGAAACAACGTCAACAATCAGAAGAGTTTAATGAACAAGGAAGGTTTAAATTGGAGTCATCAATTCGTGAAGGTCAAAAAGAAGTTAGACATTTAATTAAACGCTTGCGCGACCAAAAAGCTAGTGGTGAGACAGCAAGAATCGCTGGTCAACGATTACGGCAAATGGAAAAGGGATATCGAAGCGATAGGCGAATTCAGCACAAACAGAGTTGGACCCCAAAGATTGGCGACAAAGTTAGATTGTCTTCTATTGGTAAAGCAGGAGAAATTATTTCTTTTTCAGATGATGGAATGCAATTAACAGTTCTATGCGGTGTATTTCGAAGCAAAGTCAGTTTAACTGAGGTAGAAAGTCTTGATGGTCAAAAGGCGGAAATAAATCGAATTGTGCAAGTAAAAACTTCGCAAGTAAGAAAGAATTTATCCTTAGTGCGTACTAAAAAAAATACATTAGATGTAAGAGGTTTACGAGTTCATGAAGCCGAGGGGGTAATTGAAGAAAAGTTGAGAAATTGTTCTGGCGCCTTATGGGTTATTCATGGAATTGGTTCTGGAAAACTAAAAAAAGGTTTAAGGAAATGGTTGGATTCTCTTTCATATATTGAGAAAGTAGCCGATGCTGAACCTTATGATGGCGGTCCAGGATGTAGTGTTGTTTGGCTGGTTGATTGACTTTTGAGTAAAAACTATAATCAGTGTTTTTAAATTCTTTTATTTAGCAATTATGTATTTAAAAATTATTATCAAGTTTATGGATGAAAAATATTTCTAAATGCAATTTATTGATCAAGCTATTATTGATGTCAAAGCAGGTTCAGGTGGTGATGGTATCTCTGCTTTTAGAAGAGAAAAGTATGTTCCAGCAGGTGGTCCTGCAGGGGGAGATGGAGGACAAGGAGGAAATGTCGTTTTAGAGGCTGATGATAATCTGCAAACTCTTTTGGATTTCAAATTTCAGAAATTAATTTCTGCTGAGAATGGTTACAGAGGTGGACCCAATAAATGCACTGGTGCATCAGGAGATAGCACTGTACTTAAAGTTCCATGCGGAACGGAGGTAAGACATCTCTCTACAAATATCATTCTTGGTGACTTAACTCACAAAGGTCAACAACTTATTGTCGCGTTTGGTGGAAAAGGAGGTTTCGGTAACGCTCGCTATTTATCAAATAACAATAGAGCTCCAGAAAAATTCACTGAGGGGAAAGATGGGGAAGAATGGACATTGCAATTGGAATTAAAACTTTTAGCAGAAGTTGGAATTATTGGTTTACCAAATGCAGGTAAAAGTACGTTGATTTCTGTACTCTCCTCTGCAAGACCCAAAATTGCTGATTATCCATTTACAACTTTAATTCCTAATCTCGGAGTAGTAAGAAGGCCCTCAGGAGACGGAACTGTTTTTGCAGATATTCCCGGTTTGATTTCTGGAGCATCAAAAGGGATTGGCCTAGGGCATGATTTTCTCCGACATATTGAGAGAACAAAGGTGTTACTTCATTTGATTGATTCAGCATCAAACGATCCAATAAATGATTTCAGAACTATTAATGAGGAATTAACGTCTTATGGGCATGATTTGATCTTTAAGCCTAGAATTTTTGTCCTTAATAAAAAAGAGCTATTAAATGAGAATGAGATTAAAAAACTTTTAAATAAAATTGAGCAATTAACTGGGAAAAATGTACATGTAATTTCCGCAGTAACTAGATTTGGTCTGGATGATTTGTTGGGTTCTATTTGGAACGAACTAGGATATTAATTAATTGTTATTATTGAATCAATCATACATGCTTTTCTTGTAGCTAATCATTGGTCATGACTAAAAAGAGTATTTAAAATTATGGATTTTTACAGTTGTTTTATGAAAAAGGGTAAATTGTTTCCCCTTGCCATACTGATCAAGATTTCTATGTTCTAAAGATAATGTCAAGACCAATTTTCGAGGCACCTAAAATGAAAAATGAGGAATAAGTTTTATGTTTTTTAACTGGCAGTCGTTAAGATTTTAATTTCAATTATTAATTAACTAAGAGAAATAAAAAGGGGCTAATGCCCCTTTTTATTTCTCTTTTGGCTTCTTATGATTAATCGTCGTATACCAAACACTCTGGCTCGTCAGGATTGGCGTCACAGAAAAGTTCTAGTGCGTTTGGATCATGCTTGTCCTCAGGATGGTGCTCTTTGTATTCCTCGAGAGAATGAAGCTCTTCTTTTAAATGCCTAACTTTAGGATCATTACCTGAAGCTTGAGCTGTTTGGATCTCAGATTGATCCTTTTCAATATGCTCGTCGATTGATTTCATAGCGTCTTAAAGAAGCAAAATCTTTAACTATGTACAAGATAATTATGGCGAGGGAATATTGCACGTGCTTTGTAAATTTGGTTGGATTTCCTCACCATTTGCTGACATGGATCAGTAAATATTTGTGCCTGAGAAATTGTTCATAGGCGAAAACCTCTCTGGCTAACTCGTTTCAATGTCTGGTGTATTTAGCTTTCTTTGACTCTCTAAAAAATCAAACACACTTTTATCTCCTATGTCAGCCTCTGCTGGAAGGTCAAATTTTCTTATCCCCAATATCAACAAAAATAGGGCAGAGAGAACCAATAGTGCAAAAGTAAATTTTTCATCAGTAAGTTCAGTCAAATGTCCAATAAAAACTATTGGTATAAATATTGTGATCCCTATTGCCTCTATTCTTCTGAAACAAAAAAACTCTTTGAAACCTATTCCTGTTAAGGATACAAAAAGTGGCCCAACGAGAAATACCCACTTTGGATTTTCTTTAAGACCATAGATTAAGTTTGTTAATCCAAAGTGATACGAAACAATTCCTAGGCCAATGCAACCAACTGCCCAAAAGAATATAAGTGCTTGGTGTAAAGGTCTTAAATATATGTGTATCCACTTAAGACCTAAGCCTAGACTGATTCCCAATCCAGCAAAATAAATCCATATTTGACTAGATCCATTAGTAAACCATTGAACTAGACCTAACGAAAAAAATAAGCCACAAGAGAGAATAGATAAGCGATAAAAGAGAACTTCTTTCTTGTCTTTTGGAGTTACTATGAAATCACCATAGACTCCTTTAATGGGGTTTGAGGATGAAAAATAAGAATTTCCTGCTTTCATAGTTGATAATTAATAGTTGATGATTGCTGTAATATCTTCTCCTTTAGGAACAATATTACTTGGATTTAAAGGGAATAAAGCTCCAAAATAATCTTTTCTCCAAGTATCAACATCGCATGTTTTATTTATATTGTACATATTGAAAACCTTTTTTCTCCACTTGATTATATGTGGGAATGATTTAATTGATTTATTACTACATTTGAATAGTGGGTGATAAATTGCTTCCCATCTGATAAGGGTAGGGAAAAGTCTGATGTCTGCAATTGAAAGATTATCCCCACAGAGACAAGGCCCATTTGATTGAAGATGTTCTTCTATAATATTTAGAACTGAGAACAAATTTTCAGAAGCTTTTTCGTAAGCTTTTTGATTTCTAGCAAAGCCACATTTATAAACTCCATTGTTAATATTTTCTTGAATTAGATTCTGCCAGTTAATTATTTTTTGTTGAAATTTACTTGGGTTAAGGTCTATTTCATTATCGTATATTGGCCAGTTGTTTAATATTTCGACAAGCTCAGCGCTTTCATTGTTTATAAGTCTGAATTTTGATTCGGGTTCATTACCTGGATCGAAAAGCATTGGTACTGTTGCTCTTCTTGATTGATGATTTCCGCATTTTCGATAAAGCTCTTGAAGGGTTTTACACCCTTTTATTGGAGGATCTAATATCCATCTCCCTCCAGTATTGTCTACTTGAGCAATATGAAGATTGATTGATTTCTTTAATCCTTTGACCTCGTAAAGCATCCATGCTCTATGGGCCCAAGGGCAGCTTTTACCAATAATTAAACCTGGCATTCGATTTGAATCTCTACTTCTTAAATCTTCCTTGGTTGGGATTTGAATTTGTTTTTGAAGATTTTTTGGCCTCTTGTAACTTCCATTGGGATCTGATGGGGCAAGACCATTCATCAGAACTTTCCACTCAAAACTCCAAATTTGTCTCGCAGCTTGTACTAATATTGTTGGTATTGGCATGAATCTCTTTTAAGATTATCTTTATCTATGGGTTTTTGATTAATTATGCAGCTACAGGTACTTCTAGTGGCTGGTACTCATGGTAATGAAATAAATGGTATTTGGCTTTTTGATGAATGGAATAAATCATCTTTTTTAATAAATACTCACGGGATAAAAACTTGTAACGTGATTGGAAATCCTGATGCGAAAAAGGCTGGAAAAAGATACATTCATAATGATTTGAATCGGAGTTTTCAAGAAGAATCATTTTTGTCAATCAACTCTTCAAATTGTGAGAGTGCTAGAGCAAATGAGTTAGTTAATCTTTATGGAGAGGCAGGAGAAAATCCCTGTCAAATAGCATTAGATTTTCATACAACAACTGCCTCCATGGGGAGTTGCTTAGTTGTTTATGGGAGAAGAAATGCAGATTTGGCTTTAGCTTCTTTAATTCAAAATCAATTAGGTTTACCAATATATCTCCACGAATCTGATCAAAAGCAAACAGGTTTTTTAGTTGAATCTTGGCCTTGTGGACTTGTCGTAGAGATTGGCCCCATTGGTCAGGGTCTCTTGAATTCGAGAATTATTTCGCAAACAAAATTGATTCTTGAGTCTTTGATGGAGCAAATTTATAAAGTTAAGAACGTAAATCAATTTTTTCCTAATAAGTTGATAATTCATAGGCATATTAAAAGTATCGATTTCCCTAGAGATGAAGAAGGCAATATTGATGGATATTTGCATTCTCAAAGGCAATCAAAGGATTGGCAAGAATTAAAGAAAAACGATGAATTATTTTGTAAGTTAAATGGTGAAATAATTAGGTTTGAAGAAGATGAAACTTATATTCCTGTATTCATAAATGAAGCAGCGTATGTGGAAAAAAATATCGCTATGAGCTTTACCAAAAGAGAATTATGGAATTTAAAAAAAGAATGGAAACAATCTCTGATTGATCTCATACATCAGAAGTAAGTTCTCTCGCTCCAATAAATAATTGCCCCTTGAGCCTCTAATTCATATTTTCTGTGACGAGCATCACTTAGAGGAACACACTCTTCAAGCCTATGTCCATTAATGAGCCACTTGATTAGAACCAATGCGGGACCTCGAAGCCTAAACATTAAGAGAATATTAAGGTACTCTAAGCACCTTGAAAGCTCAGTCTGCTGATTCTCTTCATAAATTGTCCTACAGTTTAGTCACGGAAGGGGGCATTCTCCTTTATTATCACGTCTGGCAGTTTAATTAGCTGCTCTTAT